>CAZRHV010000006.1:0-79002 GCA_964599985.1 uncultured Marinosulfonomonas sp.
CAAGCTGTTTCATCTGGATGCTAATAGCGGAATGGCTAAGGTGAACGATCGCCGCGGCGGCGGTAAAGCTGCCAGCACGGTGAATTGCCAAAATTGTACGCAGATGAGCAGTTTGCATAGTTTTTGTTAGAATATTTAACACTAATTGTGAATTCCTTTCGTTGTCTTTTATCTTTTGAACAGGATAGGCTCGCGTCAATAAATGGATTCCGGGGGCATCTGACTATGGCTAATTCGCAAGGCAAAGGGCTTGGCCCGCTGGCGGGGTTGCGCGTCCTTGATCTGACAAGAATTCTGGCGGGGCCAACCTGTACTCAGTTGCTGGGTGATTACGGCGCGGACGTGATCAAGGTCGAAAAACCCGGCGCCGGGGATGATACCCGCGGCTGGGGGCCGCCCTATGTGCAGGGCAAGGATGGGCAGGCGACGCGTGAAAGCGCGTATTACCTGTCGTCCAACCGCAATAAGCGTTCAATCGCTGTGGATATAGCCACAGGGGAAGGCGCGGATGTTATTCGCAGGCTGGCGGCGAAATGCGATATTCTGGTAGAGAATTTCAAGGTCGGCGGGCTGGCCAAATATGGGCTGGATTACGCTGCCATGCAGGCGATTAAGCCGGGGCTGATCTATTGTTCGATCACCGGGTTTGGCCAGACTGGCCCGAACGCTTCGCGCCCTGGGTATGATCTGATGGCACAGGGCTATGGTGGCATGATGAGCCTGACAGGCGAGCCAGACGGTGAGCCGATGAAAGTCGCTGTTGGGGTGGCGGATATTATGTGCGGTATGTACGCCAGCACCGCAATTTTGGCGGCCCTTAGACACCGTGACTTGACCGGTGAAGGGCAGCATATCGATGTGGCGCTGGTGGATACTCAGGTTGCTTGGCTGGTGAATGAAGGCGTGAATTATCTGACATCCGGCGAGGTGCCCAAAAGGCGTGGCAACCAGCACGCCAATATTGTGCCTTATCAGGTGTTTGAAGTGTCGGATGGCTTTGTGATTGTAGCCGTCGGCAACGACGCGCAGTTTGCCCGTTTTTGCGGGATGCTGGGCCATCCTGATTTGGCTGAAAATACCGATTATCAGACCAACGAAGCGCGGATTATCAATCGCGATGCACTGATCACGACATTAGTCGACATCATCAGGGGTTTTACAAAATCGGCCGTGCTGGACGGGCTGAAAGCGGTCAGTGTTCCCTGTGGCGCGATCCAAAATCTGGATGAGGTTTTTGCAAGCGATCAGGTGATTGCCCGTGAAATGAAGGTCACCATGGAGCATCCGCTGTCGGCTTCGGGCACGATTGATCTGATCGGCAACCCGGTGAAGTTTTCAACGACTCCGGTCGAGTACCGTCTGGCACCGCCTGTATGCGGTGCAGATACCGATGAGATTTTACAGGATTGGCTGGGGGAACCTGCAACCGGCAAAGGTGATACGTGATGTTCAGCCTGACGCAAGACCAGCGCCAAATTCAGGATAGCGCGCGTAAGCTGGCGCAAGGGCCGATCAGGGAGCGGGCGGCGGAAGTTGACCGCTCGGAAGAATACCCGTGGGACAACGTCAAACTGCTGACCGAGGCCGGGTTCATGGGCATGGCGATCCCGAAAGAACATGGCGGGCTGGGGCTGAATTATCTCGACGTGGTTCTGGTGGTCGAAGAATTCGCCAAGGCTTGCGGTGTTACCGGGCGGATCGTGGTTGAGGGTAATATGGGTGCGATTGGCGCGATCACCGCCTATGGCTCCAAAGCTCAAATAGAACGTGTCGCGCCGCTGGTTCTGGCGGGGGATAAACCGGCGATTTGCATTACTGAGCCGGGGTCAGGTTCGGCTGCGACGCAGATGACAACGACGGCTGTCAAAAAGGGCGACAAGTATATCCTGAACGGCACCAAGCACTGGATCACTGGTGGCGGCGTATCCAAGGCGCATCTGATTTTTGCCCAAGTTGAAGAAAACGGTGAACGGCTTGGCATCGGTGGATTTATTGCGGTGCGCGGTGAAGACGAAGGTTTGGTAATTGGCACCCGTGAACCTGCAATGGGTCTGCGCGGCATCCCGGAAACCGAAATCCATTTCAACGATCTGGAAATTGACGCGGGTATGGCTGTGATCCCACCCGAAGGATTGAAACGCGGCTTTGCGGGATTGATGAACGCCTATAACGGGCAACGTGTTGGGGCAGGGACCGTGGCGCTGGGTGTCGCTGCCGGGGCATACGCAGCGGCCTGTGATTACATTAAGGTGCGCGAACAGTTTGGCCGCCCAATTGCCGAATTTCAGGGGCTGCAATGGATGGCTGCCGATATGAACGTATCATTGGAAGCGGCGCGGATGATGTTGTGGCGGGCGGCGACGAGTGCTGAAACGACCGCCAGTGGTTTCCCTGATCCGTTGATGGCAGCGCAGGCGAAACTTATCGCCTCGGAAACGGCCGTGAAGGTCACGAACGATGCCCTGCAAATGCACGGGGCCGTTGGCTATTCGCGCAACCTACCGCTGGAACGCATGGTGCGTGATGCTCGGATGTTTACCATCGGCGGCGGCACCGCACAAATGTTGCGAAATCTTATCGCCGGAAAGGTGCTGGATATGAAGATGCCGCAAACCCGTGATGGCTATTCACGCTTGGCCGGGCAATGAGCGCAATGAATACAACTGCGGCCAAAGCGATTGCCGCCGGGTTGGCCAATGCCGGGTGCAAACATGCCTTTGGTATGCCCGGCGGTGAAGTTCTGCTGCTGCTGGATGCTCTGGATCAGGCTGGTATTGAATTCACGCTATGCAAACATGAAAATGCCGCCGGTTATATGGCTGAGGGCAGTTGGCAGGCAACCGGCGCGCCGGGGATATTGCTGACCACCATCGGCCCCGGTCTGGCCAACGCAGTGAATTCGATTGCCAACGCGTATCAGGAACAGGTGCCGTTGATTGTGCTGTCGGGCTGCATTGCGCCGGCACAGGCGGCGGAGTTCACCCATCAGGTGATTGATCAGTCCGCCCTTTTGGCACCGGTGACCAAGGCGCAGTTTCAGATCGCGCCGGGGACGGCGGCTCTGGTGGTTGAAAAGGCATTGGCGATTGCGCGTACGGACCCGCCAGGACCGGTGCATATCGACCTGCCGGATAGTTTGGCACAATGCGAAGTGGCGATACTGGATACCCAGGCGCCAATTTCTGAGCGTGCAGGTTTAGCGCCGGGGCCAACACTTACAGCGGCAATAGAACGCCTAAGATCAGCCGAGCGCCCGATCATTTTAGCCGGTATTGGCGCAGTTCTGCATGATGCCGGGGCGGATATTCTGACGCTCATTGAAAGGCATTCGATCCCGATAGTGACCACCTACAAGGCAAAGGGCATCATCCCCGAGGACAATCCGAATTGTCTGGGTGGTCACGGTTTATCGCCGCTGTCGGACAAATCGATCCTGCCTTTGCTAAGAAAGTCCGACTGCATATTGCTGCTAGGGTATGACCCGATTGAAATGCGATCTGACTGGATCAGGCCATGGCCCGCCGACGTGGCGATGGAGTTTTGCCATGCGCAGATTGATCACGGGATGTTTGGTTCGGCGATGCGTTTCATTGGTGATGTAGCGGCTGCGACCCGTACAATTAACGCGGGGTTGGGTGAAGCGCTAACAGATCTCTGGCCCAATCAGGAACCCCGAAATACCCGCGCTGAACTGGCAAGCGCATTTGCCCCGCGCGCCGAATGGGGACCGCACGCCGTGTTTGCCACCCTCGATCAGGAACTACCGGACGATGTGGTTGTCACAGTCGACAGCGGAGCGCATCGCATTTTGCTAACTCAGATGTTCCACTGCAGTCGCCCCGGCCAACTACTGCAATCAGCGGCGTTTTGCACCATGGGTGTCGCGGTGCCTTTGGCGATTGGCTACAAACATGCCTCACCCGATACGCCGGTTGTAGCGGTGGTAGGCGACGCCGGACTGGACATGGCGGCAGGCGATTTAGCAACGCTTCGAGATATGCAGTTGCCGCTTACGATTGTTGTGCTGGTGGACGATGCGCTGACGCTGATCGCGCGCAAACAAGCGGCGATGCAATTGCCAGAAATCGGTGTGGGTTTTAGCAGCACAAATTTCCCCGTGCTTGCACAGGCCTATGGTGGCTATGGTGAAGAGATATCCGATTCGCAGCGCCTAATCGGTGCACTAAAGGAGGCTGAGACCCGCGAGACATTCACAATTCTGGCCTGTAAAATTGAAAAAAACTGTTATAATGCTGCCTTTTAGGCGAGTTCAGATTTTTTCGGTTCACAAGCCCAATAGTATAGCTAGCGTTACGAGTAATCTTAATAATTAAAAACTGACTTCAAATAGGGAGAGAAAAATGAAGTTTTTTAGAATAGCTGCCGTGACGGCAGCGCTGGCCATCTCAGCTTCTGCGGGGGCGGCTCAGGACTTTGTCTCAATCGGCACTGGCGGTGTTACCGGGGTTTATTACCCAACCGGTGGCGCCATCTGTCGTTTGGTCAATAAAGATCGTAAAGACCACGGCATTCGCTGCTCGGTGGAATCTACCGGTGGTTCGATTTATAACATCAACACCATCCGTTCCGGCGAGCTGGAATTTGGCGTTGCCCAGTCAGACTGGCAGTTCCACGCCTATAACGGCACATCCAAGTTCGAAGAAGCGGGTCCGTTCAAAGAATTGCGTTCGGTATTTTCAGTTCACGCTGAACCGGTAACCATTCTGGCACGCCGTGACAGTGGCATCGACAATATCACGGACATCCCCGGCAAGCGTTTCAATGTCGGCAACCCCGGTTCCGGTACTTTGGGCACCTGGGAAGTCATCGAAGGCATCATGGGCTGGGAACGTGGCGATCTGGCACTGGCAGCACAGATGAAATCATCTGAAACTGCGGGCGCGCTTTGCGACAATTCCATTGACGGTTATTTCTGGCTGGTGGGTCACCCATCTGGTCTGACGGCGGAAACCGTTGCCTCATGTGACGCAAAAATCGTCCCGGCAGTTTCCCCGGAAATTGACGCGCTGGTGGCGGATAAGCCTTACTACCGTACCGCCATCATTCCGGGCGGCATGTATCCCGGCAACCCGGACGACATCCAGACATTTGGTGTTGGTGCAACCTTCGTTACCCGCGCTGATGTTTCCGAAGAAGCCGTGTACCGCGTCGCTATCGCTGTTCTTGGCAATCTGGATGATTTCCGCAAATTGCACCCTGCATTTGCCAATCTGAAAGCCGAAGAAATGATTAAGGACTCACTTTCGGCGCCGCTACATCCGGGTGCGATCCGGGCCTATAAAGAACTGGGTCTGATGGACTGATACGACCACAAAAAAACAGGCGGGGGCATTTGTCCCCGCCTTTCTCAAATGTGAAAACTCACAACCATATTGACCTGGGGATCACCCGGGCTGGGAGGGAAGAATGTCTGAGACCGCACCCCAAGGGGACAATCAAACCGCAGATATCGATTCTTTTGCTGATCTGGATGTCGGTGCCCGACAGCCTGAAAACTGGCAAGGTACGTTGCTTACAGCCGTTGCGCTGGTCTGGGCATTCCTACAGGTTTACAACGCATCACCCCTGCCGGGAATTCTGGCCGTTAAAACCGGGATCAACGCGCTATACGTCCCCTCGGATGTGTCACGGGTAATTCACCTGATGTTCGGTCTGACAATGGCCACCCTGGCCTTCCCACTGTTCAAATCCTCCTCTCGCACCACTATTCCCTGGTATGACTGGGCCCTTGTTGCTGCCGGTATCGGTGCGACGATGTGGCTGATAGTTGACAAAAGCGCGATTGCTGATCGTTCCGGCCTGCCCACTACCGGCGACCTGATCGCATCAGCTGTTGGTATCACCGTTGTGCTGATCGCCACGTTCCGCGCCCTTGGCCTGCCGATGGTGATCGTGGCCACGGTATTCCTGCTTTATGTATTTTACGGCGACGCCGCGTTCTGGCCCGATGCCATGCAATGGAAAGGCGCCAGCTTTGGCAAAGCCATGTGGCACTTCTGGATGCAGACCGAAGGTGTCTTTGGCCTCGCCCTTGGCGTGTCCGCCGGTATGGTGTTCCTGTTCGTTCTGTTTGGTTCCTTGCTGGAAAAAGCCGGGGCGGGTAACTATTTCATCCAACTGGCTTTTGCCCTCATGGGCCACCTGAAAGGCGGACCAGCCAAGGCCGCCGTGGTAGCATCGGCTGCCACTGGCCTGATCTCGGGTTCCTCTATTGCCAACACGGTGACCACCGGTACCTTCACCATTCCGCTGATGAAAAAGGTCGGGTTCTCGGCCGAAAAGGCCGGCGCGGTGGAAGTTGCCTCCTCAACCAACGGCCAGTTGACCCCACCCGTCATGGGGGCCGCCGCCTTCCTGATGGTGGAATTTGTCGGCATCACCTATCTGGAGGTGGTCAAACACGCCTTCCTGCCGGCGGTCATTTCCTACATCGCACTGGTCTATATCGTGCATCTGGAGGCCTGCAAAATGGGTCTGGAAGGCATGGAACGTCCGGGCCCCAAAAAGACAGTCAGCCAACGCATCATGGGGTTCACCCTGGGTGTGGCCGTGTTCTGTGGGCTTAGCCTGGCGGTTTATTACGGCCTTGGCTGGCTAAAGCCTGCATTGGGCGACAATTCTCTGATCGGCATGTTTGTTCTGTTTGTCATCGCCTACCTGCTACTGGCCAAATGGGCCGCGGGTTATCCGGATCTGGAAATCGATGACCCGGACGAACCGTTTGCCGAACTGCCCATGCCGGGCCCGGTTGCGAAAACCGGTGCCTATTACATCCTGCCGGTTGTGGTGCTGATCTGGAACCTGATGATTGAGCGCCTGTCGCCGGGTCTGTCGGCTTTCTGGGCGACGCTGGCGATGATTTTCGTGATGCTGACCCAACATCCGGTCAAAGCGTTCTTCCGTGGTGAAGGGCTGCAAAACTGGGCACAGGGCTGGGGCGAATTTATCGACGGCATGATCGCCGGTTCGCGCAACATGATCGGCATCGCCGTGGCCACCGGTACCGCCGGTATTATCGTGGGTACGGTATCGCTGACCGGTGCGCATCAGGTGATCGGTGAACTGATCGAATTCATCTCAGGCGGCAATCTGTTGCTGATGCTGTTCTTCGTGGCCATCTTCAGCCTTGTGCTGGGCATGGGCCTGCCAACAACGGCAACCTATATCGTCATCACCTCGTTGATGGCCCCGGTGATCATTGCGGTTGGTGCCAAATCAGGCCTGATCGTGCCTTTGATTGCGGTGCATATGTTCGTGTTTTACTTTGGTATTCTGGCGGATGACACTCCGCCTGTGGGGCTTGCGGCCTTTGCCGCGGCGGCCATTTCCAAGGGCGACCCGATCAAGACCGGGATCATCGGGTTTTCCTATGATATCCGCACCGCGATCCTGCCATTCCTGTTCATCTTCAACACCGAATTGTTGCTGATTGACGTGAGTTTTGGAAAGGCGATATTCGTCTTCATTGTCGCGGTGGTGGCGATGATGCTGTTCGCCGCAGCCACCCAAAGCTGGTTCCTCTATAAAAGCCGAAGATGGGAAAGCCTTGCACTGTTGCTGATCGCCTTCACCCTGTTCAATCCGGGTTATTGGCTGAACAAAATCGAAGACCCGTATGTCTTTAAAGACGCGTCCGAACTCACTGCGCTAAGCGACGCCGCTGGCGACAATGAAGAACTTCGCGTGCGGCTTTCAGGCATAACCCTGGACGACAAAGAGATCGAAACCACCATCGCCATACCCCTTGGGCTGATGTCAGATGGCGATGGCGCGGCGCGCATGAATAAACATGCAGGCCTCAGCTTTCGCACGGAAGATGACGGTTCAGTACTGACTGATATCGTGGCCTATGGTGGCTTTGCCCATGAAAAGGGCATTGACTATGACTGGGAAGTGACGCGCATCGAAGTTGAAGCCGAACGTTTGCCAAAAGAGCTGTTCTATCTTCCGGCGCTGGCGCTGCTGGGGCTGATCTGCTGGTTACAGCTGGGGCGCGCGCGCAAAGCCAAAATGGTAGCTTGAAGGAGAAAACAGATGACAAAAGCAATCCTTTTGCCGGTTGACCTGAACCACGGCAGTTCGTGGAGCAAAGCCCTGCCTCAGGCCCTCGATCTGGCACGCGCAGCAAGGGCGCATCTACATGTGCTGACTGTGATCCCGGATTATGGTTCGGCCATGGTCGGGTCGTTTTTTCCTGCAGATTTTTCGGAAAAAGCCCTGGAAAGCACACAGGCCACTCTGAACAAATTTATGGCTGACAACGTGCCCGATGACGTGAATGCAACTGCCCATGCGCTACACGGCTCGATCTATAAATCCATCCTGGCGACCGCTGATAGCCATGGCTGTGACCTGATTGTCATGGCATCCAACCGCACTGAAATGAAGGACTACCTGCTAGGCCCCAATGCCGCTCGGGTGGTTCGCCATGCGCCGCAGTCGGTGTTTGTGGTGCGCGGCGAATAGGCTGACCACGCTGGTTTTTTAGAAGAATTGTACGAGTTGCAATGTGGCTGAGCGTGCGGGCGTGGCGTAAATTCCGGACCCGGTCGAGGTTTCGCGCCCGCCAAATTCCGTACCGGTTGCACCGATTGGTTGTGAATAATTGAACACCAGATTGGTGCGGTCGCTTAGGGTGTAGTTCACCGACAGACTGGCCAGCGCGCTGCGATCATCCAGACTGATCAGCGCATTTGGAGTGACTGACAGGTCGGGTGTCATCTGCACATTCGCGCCGAGAGCCAGAAAATTCACACCCGGTAAAAACACCTGCCCGGTGGACATCCGTTTGCTCAGGCTGACGGGCAGGCCATCTAGCGGCACGCTAGAGTCCACACCAATCCCGTTATGAAAATATTCCGCGAAATACGCGATGTTCATTTCGCCAATTGTTCCGAAATTCGAGATGTTGAACAGCCACGATGGATGCGTTTCACCATTCGCCAACGTCCAGTTCACATATTCTGCGTTCCACGACGCCCCCGAAAGTGGCCCGCTAAGCCCGACACTGGCAACCGTATCACCGCGATCACGCGCCAGCATTACACCGGCGTCCAGACTGGCAATCTGAAACTGTGCCCGCATTGCATAGGTGCTGGAATCCAGATCAATTGCCCCGCCGGCAGTTGGCGCACGGGGTACAAGGATTGCCTGAATATCCGCGCCACTATCGAACAGGTACTGCGCATAGATCATATCGGCGCCGGGTTTATAGCTGGTGTCGATTGCATTGGGGGCAAACGGCGCCACGATGTCACTGGGGTGGAAAAACATGCCGCTACCCCAGGTAATCGACTGACGCCCAAGTTTCAGTACCAGACTGGGCGTTGTATAGGTGACCGATAGGCGGTCAATTGTATTGGTGACCAGGGTATTCGTGTCGCTTAGCCAAGTGGTGCTGAGGTCAAACAGTGTCGCCGGGGCCGGTGTTGGGAAAAACGGAGCAACTGCGGCCGCATAGGCTACGTTATCTCCCTGCGAAAACGACAAATGAGAATGAACCTCAAACCGAAACGAACCAACGCTTTTGTCCCACATCAGCCGGGCGCTTGCGCCGGTGGTGGTGCGGTTCTTAAATCCAAACGCTGCGTCCAGTGAGCCGGGGTCGTTCCACGCCCCGGTGGCCGTTAGTTCGGTGCGAAATCTTAGCCCTTCGGCAAAAGCCGGGCTTGCGAGGGCGGCGATAAGCACGGCAATACTAACGAAGCGTATCACTTGAAATCCTTCCATCCAGCAGTTCGATATGGCGTTTTGAATGCTCCATCACCCGCGGGTCATGGGTGCCGATCACAAAGGTTATACCTTGTTCCCGGTTGAGTTTTGACATCAGGTCCATAAGTTCTCCGGTGGTGGTGCTGTCCAGGTTCGCGGTTGGTTCATCCGCCAGCACAATGCTGGGGCGTGAAACCAGTGCGCGCGCAATCGCGACGCGCTGTTGCTGACCACCTGAAAGGGCTGAGGGGCGGCGATGCTCCATACCTTCCAGCCCGACTTCTTTCAGGACCTCTCGGGCGCGGCTATTACGCTCAGTCGGGGGGCGACCTTGCAGCTCCAGCACGAACTGAATGTTCTCCTGCGCTGACAGAACCGGGATCAGGTTGTAGGCCTGAAAGACAAAACCGATTTTGTTCAGCCGCAGTTCAGACAGTTCGGCCTTGTTCATCCCCGCCAGTGACTGGCCGTCAATCACCACCTCACCGGAGGTGGGCCGGTCCAGCGCGCCGATCATGTTCAATAGCGTGGTTTTGCCCGACCCGGACGGTCCGGCCAAAGTCGCAAAATCACCCTGCATGATGTCCAGATCAACGTCGCGCAGCGCATGAACCAGCAATTCACCTTTACCGAAACTTTTGCCAACACCGCGACAGGTCACGATTTCATTAGTCATTATATTGCTCCTGTCATGCCGCGTGCCGCATTGCTTCTACCGGGCTGAGTTTTGAGGCGCGCCGCGCTGGCCACAAGGCAACAAAAATGCCCAGCAACCAGATGATCAGCGAGAATGTGATGAAACCCTGAACGTCATATTCCGGGAACAAAACCTGCCCGCCCTGAAACATTTCCAGCCCGGCGGCAAATGCGCTCAGGTCCACACCGTCGCTAAGCGTCCAGATGGTCAGCGCGGCGATGATCATCCCGAGCAATACGCCAAAGCCAATCAGGAACGCGGATTCCAATGCCACCAGTAACATGACTTGTCGGGGTTTCATGCCCAGGGCGCGCAACAAGCCGAATTCGTGGGTGCGTTCAAACACCGCCATCAGTTGTGTGTTGACGATGCCGATGGCCATTAGCGAAAATACGACCGTCAGCCAGATGTAGATAAAGTTCTGCATGAAGCTGTCAGTGGTCGCCAGAAACAGTGATAGTTTTTTCCATGATTTCACATCCAGATCGGGCGCCGCCGCTGTTAGGTTTTCAACGGTTGGGTCGAGCATTTCCGGATCTGGGATCGTGAACACCACCTGCGCAATCTCATCCCCCAGACCAAGGAACTTTTGCCCCGCCGTAAGACCAGTAAAGGCGTAAAAGTCTTCGGTCGCTTTATCCGCGTCAAACAGACCAACTACATCAAAGCTCCGCTCAGACAATGTGCCGTCCACGCTCTGCGACATCAAAATAACCCGCCGTCCAAGCCCGGTATTCAACCGATCAACCAGGTTCAGCCCCAGCACAACGCCGTCATCATCGGGGCCGTTCAGATACCGCCCCGCAACCACCTTGCCGGGGATGGATGAAATGCGCTGTTCGGCCTGGGGGTCAACGCCAAGAATGTTTACCGGCAGGGTTTTGTATTCCGACTGCACAACACCGGGCACTTGCAGGCGCGTGGTCCACGCTGCAACCGCGTCCACGTTCAGGGCGGCGGTCAGTGCCGCATCGGGGGGTGGCATCAGGGTGTCGATATTTGGGTCGTTCAGATAGCCGAGCGCATGGATTTGCCCTTGCCCGATCAGCAGGTTCAGGGTCGCGTCCTTACTGGCCTGACCCCAGGCGTTCAGGAACGAATTGAAGAACAAGATCGACCACAGGCCAACCGAAACAACAATCAGGGTTATCGCGGTGCGCCTTGGATTGCGCCACAGATTGCGCCAGGCCAGTGGCGTCAGGGTTTTCAGATTTCCCTTCATGCGGACATCGCCGATACTGGTTCCAGGCCCATGACACGGCGGTAGGGAATAATCCCCAATATTGCTATCGCAGCCACAATAGCGCCCGGGCCAAGCAGAACACGAAATGGCGTCATGTTTGGGTAAAACCGTGAGGGTAATCCCCACTGCGCATAAATCTCATCCAACCCTTCAAAAGCAATGCCGACGCTTTCAAAATACGCGGTTAGGGCGATACCCAGAACGATGCCGATCCCTGTACCGACAAACGAAAGAAATATCATTTCCAACCAGACCATCCGCCCGATTTGGCTGGGTTTCATACCCAAAGCCAACAACATGCCAAATTCACGGGTGCGTTCGAGAACCGACATGTAAAGCGTGTTCAGGATGATGAAGACCACAACGATAACCAGCGTGCCATACATCAACATCGCCGTGCTCATATCAAGCGCGATGGCCTGCTTTACGGCAGGTTGAATTTCGCCCCAGTCCAGATAGACCGTGTCATGTTTAGCGGCTATGTCCCGCAACTCTGCTTCAATCTGTTCGATATCGTATAGCTGTGCACCGGTGATGGCGACGATGTTTACGGCGCCTCCCATCAGGAACGCTTCACCAAACCGGTCCAGCGGCATTTGCGCAATCTGGCGGTCAATCTCTGGCACACCGGTGTTGAATATGCCAACCAACGTCAGCACATCCGCCGCAACCGAGCCATCCATACCAGTGCCAATCATTGTAACCGGATCACCAAGCTCCAGCCGCAAATTGCGCGCCAACCCATCGCCAAGGGTGATTGCATTAGTGTCTTCGACAGTTAAGGCGCGGCCCTGTTTGATCAGCGTCGAAAGGGTGGAAACTTTCGGCTCGTTCACTGGATCAACCCCCACGACTGCCGCTGCAAAACTGCGCTCTCCGTTGGCCATCAGAACAAACCCGGTGGTTCGGGCGGTGGTGGCCGTGATGGCATCTATGCTTTGCAGGTCAGCAATTAACGCCACAGGGTTTTTGATCACCTTGGAAATCTCAGGGTCATCTTTGTATCCCACGGGCTGAAATTGGCCAAAGCCTTCGCTGATTTTCAGCATAGAAGATTTCATGATGTCGTAGGAACCAAACTGAAATGACAGCATGAACACCAGCAACATCGACGCAAAACCCATGCCCAGCATCGACAGCGCCGTGCGGATCGGTTGACGCCAGAGATTTCGCCAGGCAAGCGACGCGATCATTAACTTAGTTCCTTGGATTTTGTAGGTTGGATTTGGTGAAAACGTAGGATGGGATTTCGATGTTAAATTGCGCGGAAGTTGTCGTGACACGGGTGAACTGACCGGGTTTGGCATCGGTCCGCATTGTCATAACCGTGGGATAGGGGCGCCCGCTGAGGGTCTGGATTTTGTCAGCTGTCATCACACGCACGCGCTTGCCTAACTGATCGTAATATTCGACCTCGACCAGCACACCATCGCTTCGCACGGAAATAACCTGTTTACCCCAGACAATTGGAACACCACGTTTGGGGACGGCTTCGATCACATACACAGTTTTCCCGGCCGATGTTTTGGTGCCGAGCATTTTGTGGGTGTAGTCGTCAACAACCTGCTGTGAGCGTGACAGGTCGTTGTAGGAAAAATCTGACCCCATCCATGATTGTGACATAGCGCTGGCGGGCAGCTTGATCACCTGATTTAGTTTGGGGTTAAATACATAGGTCGAGGTACCCAATTGCAAAGTTGCATTGCCTGCATCCCGCGCCGGTTCTGTAAAACGTACCAGCGCCTTGTCGTCGCCAAGTGTCCAGCTTTCCATTGTCATATTGCGGGTATCGCTGCTGCGCTGCACAGTCATTTTCACCACCGCATAAGAACTGTTCGCCCGCCAGTTATCAAAAGCCGACTGAAGAATTGCGCGCGCGTCCTGCGCGATAACGGCGGGGGCGCTTATGCCAAGGAATGTGACGCTGATCACCCCAACAACGAATTTGCGCCGGTCTAATTTCATGACGTTATCGGCTTGGGTCATAGGGTTCCCTTTCGTCAGAATTCGCCCACTTGATTTGCCGGGCGGGGCTGAGTAAACAGGTATTGGACCACCCGGTCCAACAGTTAGGTAATCTTTGTGAACGGATCTGTCAAGATCATGGACGAACACCCTTCAATGCGGCTAGCAGACGACAAACGTCGTATGTTGTTTCGGGTATCAAGTGCCGAGTTCGCGGCAAATGGGTTCAAACAAGCTTCGCTAAATCGAATTATCTCTGAACTCGGGATGAGCAAATCATCGTTTTACCACTACTTTGAAAACAAAACTGATTTGTTCCAGCAAACGTTGGAACACGGTATGGCACCGCTTTTGGCCACTCATCAGGCTATTGATTTGGAGGCGATGACAGCCGAAACCCTGTGGCCGACGATCATGCAGTTTGCCGGTGAAATGATGCAGAGCGTGAACCAGTCGCCAGATATGGTTACAGCCGGGCGGATGTTTTACCGCGTCATGGAAAACCCGGACGAACGGGAGCTGACCAAGGGTATCATTGGCGACTTCAGCGATTGGGTATTGCGGCTTATCCAACGGGGGCAGGGGTTAGGGGTGTTTCGCAATGACCTGCCGGAGAGCCTGTTGATAGATATGATCATGGCAATGGGCATGAGTATGGATCGCTGGATGTTAAGCCACTGGGAAGAATTGTCAGACGCGGAAAAAGAAGAAATTGGCGTGCGTGGCTTTGAATTGTTCGTGCGTTTGCTGGAACCCACCCGAACGGGCTAGTTTTCAATCCGCTTTTCATTCTGCCCGTCAAACAAATGGATCGAACCCGGTGAGGTTGCCAGATGCATTTTTTCACCCGACGCGAAACTCTGCACCCCTTCCAGCCGGACAACAAAGTCCTGGCCTTTTTGTAATGTGCCATGAACCAGGGTATCCGCACCAAGCTGTTCCACAATCCCGACCGTAAGCTCCAGATTTGCTTTCGCAGCTGAAGTAACTTCCATATGTTCGGGCCTGATCCCAAAGGTGATTTTTTGCCCGGCGCGGTCCGTTACCGCCCGGTCCAGTTTCACCGTGCCGCCGCTGGCAAGAACCACAGAACTTCCGGTTTTATCAATCTCGGCTGCCATCAGGTTCATTGAAGGTGAGCCAATAAAACCTGCAACAAACACCGACGCCGGTTTTTCATAGATCTCAATCGGCGTGCCAAGCTGTTCGACATATCCACCATTCAGCACCGCCAGACGATGCCCCAGTGTCATTGCTTCCACCTGATCATGGGTCACGTACACGCTGGTGATGCCCAGATTTTCCTGTAGCGTTTTAATCTGCAACCGCATCTGAACCCGCAGCTTTGCATCCAGGTTGGACAGTGGCTCATCGAACAGGAACACGCTGGGTTCACGCACAATTGCGCGCCCCATGGCAACACGCTGGCGCTGACCACCGCTCAGCTGGCGGGGCGAGCGTTGCAGGTATTCTTCAATCTCCAGAATTTCCGCTACACGGTTCACCCGCTTTTCAATTTCGTCTTTGGGAATTTTCTTGATCTTCAGACCGTAAGCCATGTTGTTGTACACGGTCATATGCGGGTAAAGCGCGTAGTTCTGAAATACCATCGCGATGTCACGTTCTGCCGGTTCCAGATCATTTACCACCCGGCCGCCGATGGAAATTTCGCCCTCGGTTATGCTTTCAAGTCCCGCGATCATTCGCAGCAAAGTCGATTTACCACAGCCACTTGGTCCGACGATAACCACAAACTCACCATCGTCTATCTTAAAGCTGACATCGTGAATGACCTCAACTTTGCCATAGGATTTCTGGACGTTATCTAGCAGAATTTCCGCCATTTTCAGCTTCCTGTTTTCATTATTTATCGGTTTCGGTCAGGCCTTTGACAAACATCTTTTGCATACTCAACACGACGATTATTGGCGGTATCATAGCAAGCAGGGACGTCATCATGATCAGGTGCCATTCGGGTGAAAGCTCTGCCGATTCAAGCAGTTGCTTGATACCCATGACAACTGTGAAATAACCTGAATCGGTGGTGATCAACAGCGGCCACAGGTATTGGTTCCAGCCATAAATGAATAAAATAACAAACAGGGCTGCAATATTCGTGCGCGACAGTGGCAGCAAAATATCCCAGAAAAATCGCATCGGGCCTGCGCCATCAACACGGGCAGCTTCCAGCATTTCGTCGGGGATGGTCAGGAATACCTGGCGGAACATGAACGTCGCAGTGGCCGATGCAATCAGTGGGATGGTCATGCCCCAATATGAATTCAGCATTCCCAAATCCGCCACCACCTTAAAGGTCGGGAAAATACGCACTTCAACAGGTAGCATCAGGGTAATGAATATCATCCAGAAAAACCCCATGCGAAAAGGGAAGCGAAAGTAAACAATCGCAAAGGCCGACAGCAGCGAGATCGAGATTTTACCAACAGCAATCATCATCGCCATAACCAGACTGTTACCCATCATCACCCAGACCGGCGTAGCGTTTGCCCCACCAACGCCTTCCAGCAGCACAGTTTTCATATTGATGAAAAACTGGTTGCCCGGCATCAGGGGCAGGGGAACCTGTGTCATTCGCACCGCTTCATGGGTGGATGCAACAAAGGTAATCCAGATTGGAAAGGCCACCAAAATCACGCCAAGGATCAGCGTCATATGTGCCAGCAATGTTACGAATGGTCGGTTCTCTATCATCAGTATTCGACCTTTCTTTCAATGTAGCGGAACTGCACAACGGTCATCGTTATCACGATCGCCATCAGAATAACCGACTGCGCTGCAGAGCTGCCCAGATCGATCGCAACCGCACCATCATACCAAACCTTGTAAACCAGTATTTCCGTTGCCCTGTAGGGCCCGCCCTGGGTAATCGCGTGGACAATGCCAAACGTATCAAAAAAGGCGTAAACAATATTAACCACTAGCAAAAAGAACATCGTCGGCGTGATTAGTGGGAAAATAATGGTCCAGAAACGCTTCATTGGACCGGCGCCATCTATGGCAGCCGCTTCGATTAGCGACTTCGGGATTGACTGAATCGCCGCGACAAAAAACAAAAAGTTGTAAGCGACCTGTTTCCAAGTGGCCGCCATAATAACCAGCGTCATGGCCTCGCCGCCATTTAGCTTATGGTTCCAATCATAGCCAACAGCGTTCAGGGCAAAGGCAAAAATCCCGAGCGTCGGGTCAAACATAAATACCCAGAGAGCGCCGGCAATCACCGGGGCCACGGCATAGGGCCAAATCAGCAGTGTGCGATAGGTGAACACGCCTTTGACGATCCGATCAACCATTGCTGCAAGTACCAGTCCGATGCTCATCGCTAAACCGGCCACCATGAACGAAAACAAGGCAGTGCGCTGGAAAGCGCCCAAATAATAGCTGTCACCCTGTAGGTCCTTAAAATTATCGAACCAGACAAATTCTGTACTGGTGCCAAAAATGTCTTCAACCAGAAATGACTGATAAAGCGCCTGTCCGGCGGGCCACATGAAAAATATCAAAGTTACAGCAATTTGTGGGGCAACCAGCAAAAACGGTAATATTGAAGGGCCAAAATGAACGCGTTTTAACATATGAGGGTATCCATAAACAGAATTTCGGCCCGCGCCTGTGCGGGCCGAAAAAGTGTTATCGCTTAGTTGTTCGCTTTTTCGAACTTCTCAAGCAGATCGTTCCCGCGTTTAACGGCGACGTCCAGTGCTTCCTGTGCAGTGGCGTTACCCGACCACAGTGCTTCCATCTCTTCGTTGATGATGTCGCGGATTTGCACAAAGCTCCCGAAACGAACACCACGCGAATTTGGTGTTGGTGTGTTCAGGCTTAGCTGTTCGATCGCTGTATCCGTGCCAGGGTTTTCGTCATAGAAACCCTGTTCCTTTGACAACACGGAAGCCGCCGTTGTAATCGGCACGTAACCGGTTTCCTGATGCCACCATGCCTGCACTTCTGACGAAGACAGGTAGTTCATGAATTCAGCAACACCCTTGTAGTCGCCCTGATCATGTCCGCGCAGTACCCAAAGGGTTGCGCCCCCAATAATCGAGTTTTGCGCCGTATCAGCCACCTCTGTATCCAGCGGCAACATGGTCTGGCCAAATTCAAACTCAGCCTGATCAACCATCGAGCCGTAATAAGCAGAGGAGTTCATCCACATGCCGCATTCACCCGAGGTAAACAACGACAGGCTGTCACCGCGACGGCCACCATATTTGAAGATACCGCTTTCCTGACTGTCAGCGATGGTTTGCAAACGGTTGGCGACGGCTTCGTTGTTAAACGTAAAGCGCGTACCCAGCCCGGCAAAGCCGTTTTCTTCGGTGCCCATTGGAAGGTCATGCCAAGCGCTGTAATTCTCGATCATGACCCAGGATTGCCAGCCAAATGAATAACCACAGGTCATCCCGCTATCGAGCAGCTTTTGCGCTGCGTCATTCACTTCGTCCCAGGTTTCAGGGGGTGATTCAATACCTGCTTTTGCAAACGCGTCCTTGTTGTACCAAAGCACAGGGGTTGATGAATTGAACGGCATCGACAACAGATCACCATCCGATGTCTGGTAATAACTAACCACAGCAGGCAGATAGACAGACTGGTCAAAGTCAACGCCAGAATCGGACATCACTTCTGAAATCGGATAAACAGCACCCTTAGCTGCCATCATTGTGGCTGTACCAACCTCAAACACCTGCACGATATGCGGTTGTTCCTTAGCGCGAAACGCTGCAACGGCCGCTGTCATAGTTTCGGTATAGTTGCCTTTGTAACTTGGCGTGACAACAAATTCGGACTGCGATTCATTAAAGCCAGCCGCAATGCGGTCAACCCGCTCACCGTTGGCCCCGCCCATGGCGTGCCACCACTGAATTTCAGTCTGCGCCATCGCAGATGTGGCCATACTGGCGATTGCAGCGGCAGAAACTGCGCCAAATAGATACTTACTAACTTTCATATTACACTCTCCTATTGTGTGACCGGATTGGTCTGACCCGTTTTACCGGGCTTTTCCAGACGCCGTTGGCATCTTTGAATGGATTTGGGTTTTTTTGAATCCCCCTGCGACAATGTGGCATTAACTCTGTTCGCCTGCAAACAAACTTTTTTAGCTTGCCGAAATAATTAGCTTGCATATTCAGGTTAGGGTTTAGCAACTTTCAGCTTTTGATCAGCGAAAGCCGCTCTGACTATGCCTGCCCTTGCCGGGCGCCCAGTGCAAATGCCTGTAGATTTGCCTGTGATTTTACGCCGGTTACCAGCGCTGATCCGGCATCCCCAATTTTCGCGCTTTCGCAAGACACCGTCACCCCTGCAACCACCCCTAAGAGATGTGGGTAATTTTTTCAGGATCCAGAAATCCGCAAATATCTACTTGGCCAAAAACTCGCCGGGCGGAATTTTTCTAACAGACAACAGAGGTGGGCAGCGTCATGCAATCATTGTTGAAACTAAGTGCCGGGCTCGATGGATTTCTGACTTTCATGTGCAGGCATGGCAAAATGGACTGGCCTGCTGCTGGTAAAAAACGGTCTGTTATGATGTCCTTGCTTGCCCTGTCCCTAATGACTGAACGCGGCTATGACCCACGCATGAGCACCGGCGCCATTGCTGCCTCTGGCACCCTTGGTATCCTGATCCCAGCTTCGATCATGCTGGTTATCATGGCTTTCTCCGAGATTGCCATGTGGCTGCCTAGGGTGCTGTTGGATTAGGGTCGCATTGACACACAGAAACCATGTGCTTTTTCGCCAAAACCGGGTAGCTTCCTTATATGGTAGAGGATGTGAAAATAGCTGTTGTCGGCGTTGGTTTAATCGGTAGAAGTCACGTAAATTCCATCGAATTATCAAAGGGCTCTACTCTCGCCAGTATCGTCGACCCGTCCGACGAAGGGCGGTGTTATGCCGAACATATTGGAGTAAACTGGCATCCATCCGTTGAAGAAATGTTCGTGCAGTCAAAACCCGACGGCGTGATCCTCGCCACGCCAAACCAGCACCACTTGTCAGGCGCGTTGACTTGTATTGAAAGCCACTGTCCAACCCTTGTAGAAAAGCCGCTTTGCGTCACAGTTGCTGATGCTCAAGCTCTTGTAACCGCTGCCAATTTCGCCAATATTCCAGTTTTAACCGGCCATCACCGTCGCCATGGTGATTTGCTGAAAAAAACAAAATCAATCATTGAAAATAATGAACTTGGCGACATCGTTTCGTTTCACGCCAACTGCTGGTTAAGCAAGCCCGATGACTATTTCGACGTACCCTGGCGCAGCCAACAAGGTGGCGGTCCAATATTCATCAACCTTATCCACGACATCAATACAATGTTGTATTTAATGGGCGATGTGGCCAGCGTACAGGCGATGCAATCCAGTAGTATCCGTAACCATACCGTCGAAGACACCGCCGTAATACTGATACGTTTTCACAGCGGTACATTGGCAACTATCAATGTGTCTGACACAATCTCCGCACCCTGGAGCTGGGAGCTGACATCAGGCGAAAACCCCGCTTTCCCAATGACTTCCCAGGCATGTTATCTGATCGGTGGTACCGATGCTTCCCTATCCCTGCCAGACCTGAAAATCTGGCGCCATCGCGGCCAAAGCAGTTGGACAAATCCAATCGATCAAACGGCAATACCGTTTGAAAACAACGACCCGTTGATTTCGCAAATCCAACAGTTTTCTGCCGTCATCCGTGGCGATGAAAACCCGCTTGTTTCTGCTCAGGATGGCCTGAATACATTGCGGGTGATCGAGGCGGTGAAAAGCTCTGCCAGATCGGGTGAGACCGTAAACTTGCCACAATCAAAGGCCTAGGAGTTAGGATCAGTAAATGAAAACATTTCTTGGGGTTGACGTTGGCACCGACAGCGCCCGTGCTGGTTTGTTCGACAGGCAAGGCAATTTGCTCGCCACCGCCAGCCGCGATATTCAAACCTGGCAACCCGAAACTGACTTCGCCGAACAGTCCAGTAACAATATCTGGCGCATGGTCTGCTCCGCTGTTCGTGAAGCTATTGCGATTGCAAAAGTTAAGCCGTCCGATGTTGCGGGGATCGGATTTGATGCAACCTGTTCTCTGGTGGCAATTGATAGCTCTGATCAACCGGTCACCCTGTCGAATTCGGGGGATAACGCGCGAAACGTCATCCTCTGGGCCGACCACCGAGCGTTAAATCAGGCACTGGAAATAGACGCCACCGGACACGCTCGTCTGCAAGCCTCTGGTGGTACAATCTCACCTGAAATGCAGATGCCAAAACTGCTCTGGATCAAACAAAATCTGCGGCAAAGCTGGGCAAAGGCCGCTCAGTTTTTTGACCTGCCGGACTGGCTAACCTACCGGGCGACGGGCCTGAATACCCGATCCCTGTGCAGCACGGTTTGTAAGTGGACATATCAGGGTGAAAAGGGTGGCGATGGTGCCGGTTGGGATATCGATTTCCTGAACGAAATCGGCCTGGATGAGCTGCAAAATAATGAATTTTCGCGTATAGGTTTACAAATGGCAGCCCCCGGTGCCACCCTTGGCCCACTAACAAAACAGGCAGCAGATGAACTGGGTCTGAGCGTCAAAACAACAGTCGCCACAAGCATGATTGACGCCCATGCAGGTGCGCTGGGCACTTACGGTGTTTCGCTGGAAGGCGGCAATATCATGAACCGCCTTGCCCTTATTGCCGGAACTTCTGCATGCCACATCAGCCTAGCACCAGAGCCCCCCTATGTTCCCGGAGTCTGGGGTCCATATTTTGGCGCGCTTCTGCCGGACATCTGGGTGAATGAAGCAGGCCAGTCGATGGCAGGCAGTGCGGTTGAGACGGTAATCAAGCGCCACTCCGCTGCGAGCGTAGTGAACACCCAAGCCAAGACCACCGAACGCACAATTTACCAGGTGTTAGATCGGGTATTATACGAACTGGCAGGCGGCGAAGACTTCACCTTGCTTACTGCCGAACGCCATATTCTACCCGATTTTCATGGCAATCGTGCGCCGCTGGCTGACCCTACGCGGCGCGGCGTAACTTGGGGGCAGGGGGCTATTGCAGATATAGCAGACCTTGCGCTGGATTATCTGGCTTGCCTGCAAAGTCTGGCCTATGGCACACGCCATATAATTGAAGTGATGGGCGAACAAGGTATCGAGGTCGATACGATTGTAGTCAGCGGCGGTCTGGCGCGAAACGGACAATACCTAAAAGCCCATGCCGACGTGACCGGTTGCACCGTTTTGGTGCCGGATCAACCCGAACCGGTTCTTGCAGGAAGTGCAATGTTGGCGGCTGTCGGGGCTGGGGAATACCCGGACCTGATCAGCGCCATGTTGGGGATGAGCGGGGCAGGAACCCGCCTGTCTCCTGCGCCAGAAACGGCTGATTACCATGACCGGAAATACCGGGTTTTCCATCAAATGCAGGATGATTTTGCAAACTATCGCGGCCTGATGCAGCCAAGTTCCGGGACCTAAATCTGCAACGCCCGGTTTCTGGATTTCTCCAGATGCTCACAAATTGCTGCCTTGGCCTTTTCAGGGTCTCGGGTATTCAGCGCTGCTATGATCTTCATGTGATCGCCAATCACCGACAACACGATTTCGGGTTGAATACGTGACAGCTCTTGTCGGATCAGGCGAATTTTTATCGAATTGACCCGGTAAATATCGGATAAAATGCGATTTTTCATATGGTCGATCAGCATGTCGTGAAATGCCCAGTCGACATTCTGCGCCCGCTCAACCAGTTCATCCGTTATATCTATCGCCGCTTCATCCAGAATGTCTTGATGGCTCTTTTCCATCTCGGCACGTTCTTGAACTGTAGCAGTCAACGCAAATTGCGCCGCCGCCTCGGCCTCTAATATCAGCCGCAACTGAAAAGCATTCCTGACCAGATCCAGATCAATATGAGTAATCTGCATCCCCCGTTGCGGTACGGTTTTCAGCAACCCGTCGGCTTCCAGTCGCGGTATCAACTCACGGATAGCGCCAAGGGGCATCCCGGTCAGCGCACTTAATTCGCGCTGCGTTGTAAACTGCCCGGGCAAGATACGACGCGATAGCAAGTTCTCGGTGAAACTGTCATAGGCTTGATCGCGTAGTTTCATGTTGGATTGCCCACCAGATCAAAAGCAGTTGCCAGAGTGGCATAGTCTTCGTCGCGCAGCGCCACCAAGGGTGGTATAGGTTTGCGCCAATCAGGTGCACCATACTTATAGGCAACCAGCGCCTTGACGGCGGGGGTGACCGGCATTGAAACAACGACATCTACAAGGTGGTTGATCTGCGGATTTCTTACCCTTTTGGCGATAACCTGACTGAGCTGGCCGGGAAAAATATTGGCAACACCACTGATCGTGCCAGAGGCACCAAGCCTGACGCCATCCGCCAGCAAACGCTCATCCCCGACCAGAATTTCCAATCCCGGTAGCTGCAACAATTTCTTGGTATTTTCGAATGAACCGGATGAGTCTTTCACCCCGTATACGAGGTCTGGAAATGCGGTCTTAAGCTGACGCACCACGCTGACCGGTAACGCGACACCGATCACCTGTGGGATATGGTAAAGGATGAACTGCGCACCGGTTCCGCCGAACTTTGAAAGCACGTCGCCGAACCAATCATATACACCCTGATCTGTTGGTCCGTTGAAATAACAGGGCGGCGGTAACAAAAACTGCTTCACACCCATCTTCAGCGCAGAATTTGCCTGCATAACAACGTCTTGCGCTGCTGCACCATGCAGAGACAAAACCATTCTGCCGGGGTCGATCCCGGTATTTACCGCAGCCTGTACGCTCGCTAGCCGTGCACTTGTTGCAACGGAAGGGCCTTCGCCGGTCGTGCCAAAGAAAGTGACCGAAGAACATCCCGCTGACAGAACATTTTTGATATGTTGGTTAAGCCGCGAAAAATCGACTGAGCCATCATTTTTAAACGGCGTTGTAAGGGCGGCGGAGACACCAAACATCTCTGACTCCTGCAGATAAGAAAATTCAAAACCAAAGGTCTCAATCTAAACAGCTTGGAGACTCTAACACTAACATGTTAGACCTTGCAATTGAAAATTCAATATGCTTTCATAAGACATGTAAAAGAAGAAATGCGACGGGATTGTGGGGTTTGCTTGAATTCAATTACAGACCTCGCCGCGCAATTTTTGTCACCGGTCTCCACGCGGGTGGGTGCGAATATTCTATAGAGAAAACATAGATAGCCGACCTGATGTGGCGGCTTAATTAGTTCAAATAGGAGGAACAAATGCTAAATAATTTTTCGCGTCGGATCGTACTGACAGCCATTGCCGCTACGGCACTGACAGGTGCGGCGACTACCGCAATCAGTCAGGATAAAATCACCCTGCGCATGTCGACACCGGCCACGGAAACGGATTTCCGTTCGCAAGGTCTGGCGACTGTTTTTGCCGATGGCGTTAGTGGTTTTGCCACCTATGAGCCGCACTATAACGACACGCTGTTCAAGCAAGGCACCGAACTGGTGGCGATTGCCCGTGGCAATCTGGATATGTCGATCACCTCGGCGCAGGAGCTGGCAAAACTGATCCCCGAATGGTCAATCTTTACCGCCGGTTATCTGATGCGCGACCCAGAGCATCAGCGCAAAGTTTTCGAAGGAGACATTGGTGCTGAGATGTATCAACTGGTTGAAGACAAGCTGGGCGTAAAGCTGTTGTCGGTGATGTATTTCGGTACCCGCCAGCTAAACCTTCGTGGTGATATGGTGATTAACACGCCCGAAGACATGGCCGGTATCAACCTGCGCATGCCAGGCACAGATGCCTGGCAGTTTCTAGGTAAGGCCCTTGGCGCGAACCCTACACCGATGGCATTTACTGAAGTCTACACAGGACTGCAGACCGGTGCGATTGACGGTCAGGACAACCCGTTGCCGACCGATAAGGACAAGAAGTTTTACGAGGTTACAGATCAGATTGTACTGACGGGTCACCTTGTTGATATGAACTTCCTTGCATTCTCAAAATCGGTTTGGGATGGGCTGACGGCTGATCAACAGGCAACTGTAATGCAAGCGGCTGCCGATGCGTCTGCCTCGATCACAGCGTCGATTGTTGCCAATGAAGCGGAACTGGTTGCGTTCTTTGAGGGTGAGGGGCTTAAGGTTTATACACCTGATGTCGCGTCCTTCCGTGAACGTGCGCAGAATATGTATCTTGAATCTGATTTCTCGAAGGACTGGCCCGATGGCCTGTTGGAGCGGATCAACGCGGTTGAGTAATCGCGCATGATACTTCGCGTCCTGATATGGCTTCAGAGACGCGCTGATAACGTGGCGGTGGCATTGCTCACCGCCATTTTCCTGTCGTTCATATTGCAGATTGTCAGTCGGTACATAGTTCGCCAACCCTTGGGCTGGACGCTGGAAGCGTGTTTGTTGGCATGGCTTTGGCTGGTTTTCTGGTCCACGGCCTTCACCCTGAAGGAAGAAGATCACGTTCGCTTCACCGTGCTGGTGGATCACGCAGGTCCGCGCCTCAGGCGTTTTTACATGCTTATCACGGCATTTTGCGTGATCGGCGCTTTGGTGGTGTCGCTGCCGGCAACCCTCGACTTTGTGGCCTTCATGAAAATCGAAAAAACTTCACTTTTGAAAGTCAGATTTGACTACGTGTTCAGTATCTACCTGATATTCGCTGTGGCAATGATCACGCGCTACGTCTGGCGGATAATAGAGATCATCCGCGGCCGAGACTTGGGAACTGTCGAATGAGCGCTGCGTTTCTGATTTGCCTCGCGATTCTGTTTGGTCTGTCCGCATTTGGTGCGCCGATTGCTTTGGCGATGATCGTCGCTGCCGTTTCCTATTTGGCAATGGACGGGCAGGATCTGGCACTGGCTTCCGAGCAGATCATGCAGGGGCTGTTTAACAGCTTTATCCTGCTCGCAGTGCCGCTGTTTATCGTTGCGGCCAACATCATGAATGCCGGTACCATCAGTGATCGATTATTGAACTTCTGCGTCGCCGCCGTCGGGCGGTTTCGCGGTGGGCTCGGGCATGTCAACGTAGTCGCCAGTTTGATTTTCTCCGGCATGTCGGGTTCAGCCATTGCCGATGCCGCCGGGATCGGGAAAATTATCATCCAGATGATGACAAAAGATGCGCGCTATCCAATAGGGTTCGCCGCCGCCATCACCGCTGCGTCAGCCACTATCGGGCCGGTTATCCCACCCTCGATCCCGATGGTAATGTACGCTCTGGTTTCTGACACATCTGTGGGCTTTCTGTTCCTGGGAGGTATAACGCCCGGTCTGTTGATGGGCGCCGTGCTGATGATAATGGTCGCGCGGATTTCCAAAAAACGTAATTTCGCCCTGGAAACTCCGACACCTTTGCGTGAAATGCCGCGTATTACCCTGAACGCGTTTCCCGCCCTGATGATGCCTGTCATCCTGTTGTTTGGCATTTACGGCGGCGCCACAACCCCAACCGAAGCGGCTGCAGTGGCGGCCACTTATGCTTTCTTTCTTGCGGCAATATTTTACCGGGCAATCACGATACGAGGTACTTATGAAATCCTGTCCAACTCTGCCCGTTCTTCGGCGGCAGTCGGCTTGGTAATCGGCGGTGCGTTAATCTTCAACTACGTTGTTGCCAGCGAAAATATACCCAACACAGTTGCCGGGTTTTTGCGCACCATTGACTTATCACCGATCGCCTTCTTGCTGATGGTAAACCTGGTACTTTTACTGCTTGGCGCATTCCTAGATGCGACGACAATACTTCTGGTGATCATCCCGCTTTTCCTGCCGGCCGCGAGAGAGTTGGAAATTGATCTGGTACATTTTGGCGTGGTCGTGGTGGTGAATACCATGATCGGACTTATCACGCCGCCCTATGGTATTTTACTGTTCGTAATTAACGCCACAACAGGCGCGCCGATGCGGGAAATGATTGTTGAGATCTTGCCGTTTTTACTCGCGCTGATTGTGGCGCTGTTGACCATAACACTACTTCCCGGGCTCGTACTTTGGTTGCCACGGTTGCTTGGGTATGGCGGGTAAGTCTTGCGATCCTGAAATGCGTGCCGCGCTGGTAGGAAAGGGCATTTCTCGCTCACTAACGCCAGCAATGCACGAAGCTGAAGGGCGCGTATATAGGTTGAACTACAAATACGATTTTATCGACACCGAGACCAATGCCTACCGCAAGTATTCTCTTTTCGAAATTATCGAAAATGCGCGAACCGACGGCTTACTGGGGCTGAATATTACGCACCCATACAAAGTCGATGTAATTCAGTATCTTGATGAGTTATCAGAAAATGCGCGCAAGCTGCGGGCGGTAAACACCATCGTATTCCAAGGCGAAAAAGCCGTTGGATACAACACTGATTACACTGGTTTCTCTACCGCGTTTCTCAAAGAGTTTGATGCTGCGCCAATAGAAAATGTCTTGCTATTGGGTGCTGGTGGGGCAGGAGCAGCTGTCGGACTTGCCTTGTTGGGATGTGGTGTTCACCGGTTACAAATCCACGACACAGAAGTGTCCAAAGCGAAGGCGTTGCGACAACTACTGTTGAGCCATTACCCCCTAGCAGATGTCAGATGCGCCGAAGCATTGGACCGCTCGGTTACACGCGGCCTAAGTGGCGTCGTTAACGCCACGCCCATGGGCATGGTCGAATTTCCGGGCTCGGCATTTCCGTTGGAATTACTATTGCCGGAAATGTGGGTTTCTGACATCGTATATTTTCCGCTTGAAACAAGATTATTAGCCTATGCTCGCGCGCTTGGATGTCGGGTGATGACCGGGTCTGAAATGGCAATTGCTCAGGCGGTCCATTCGTTTGAATTGTTTACAGGTTTCGCAGGTGACTCAAGTCGTTTCTATGATACATTTACACGGTTAAGTACGGATTGATACAGGGTGTGGTAACGCCCGACCAGACGGTGCATTGGTTGAAATAAATTGAAATTCACCGGAAAATGTTTGAGATATACTAATGCAAAAGACTATCCATCGCCCCCTTATGCCGCTTGCTTCCTTTGGTGGCTCCCTTTCAAACCGGGCATATTTGTCGATTAGAAACGCCATTTTTACCCTAATTTACCAACCCGGAGAAATTCTCCGTAAAGGTGAAGTTTGTGAGATTTTGGGCGTTTCCAGATCGCCGGTATCAGAGGCTGTAGCCAAGCTGGCAAACGAAGGGTTGGTGAACGTTGTACCGCAAGCAGGCACCTTTATTTCGCGATTCTCGATGGCGGAAATTCGTGAAGGCGCTTTCATGCGAGAGGCGCTGGAACTCGCTGCGGTAGAGCAAGTTGCCCAGACGATAACGGCTGAACAATTGGACCTGCTGCGCGCGAATCTGGAAGTTCAGAAAACCCTCGTCGACGAACAGGACACAGCGGGGTTCTTTCAGGCTGACGGCGAAATGCACGGGTTGATTCTTTCATTCACAGGATACGAAAACCTTACACGCATGGCTGAATATTCCTGGGTTCAGGTGGATCGTGTCCGCCATTTGCACTTACCATCCCCTGGCCGAATTCAGGAAACGCTGATTGAACATTATGCAATTGTTGATGCGATTGCGGCGCAAGATCCGGAAATGGCCAGAAGCGTTACGCGCGCGCACCTTGGTCAGTTGATCAAATATCTGGAACCGATGGAACAGGAGCGCCCGGAATTATTTGGAACCGCCTGAAAAAAGTATTCCAGTGTTGTCAGAAAAGGGAAATACCATGTTGGGTAACGATTACGATTTTATCGATAAGCGATTTCGCGACTTGACGGTTCCGATTGCCGAAGTGGAAATGCTTTACACTGGGTGTCTTTGGGCAGAGGGACCGGTTTGGTTTTCTGATGGCGGTTATCTGGTCTGGAGCGATATTCCAAACAGCCGTTTGCTACGCTGGACACCTGAGGTGGGCGTTGATGTGTTTCGCACAGATTCTGATTACAGTAATGGCAATACCCGCGACCGGCAGGGGCGGCTGGTGTCCTGCCAGCATGGAAGACGCCGCGTGGTGCGCACCGAGCCAGACGGCTCTACCACGGTGATCGCCGATGCATACCAAGGCAAACGGCTGAATTCGCCGAACGACGTGGTGGTCAAATCGGACGGCTCAATCTGGTTCACCGATCCTAACTATGGCATCCTGAGCAATTATGAAGGCTACAAAGCCGACATGGAGCAGGCCGGGTGCTACGTCTACCGGGTGTCGGCGGACCTGACGGAAATCACGATTGTTGCAGATGATTTTGTCAAACCAAACGGGCTGGCATTTTCGCCGGATGAGCAAATATTGTATATCGCTGATTCAGGTGTTTCGCACGATCCCGACGGCCCGCACCATATCCGGGCGTTTGACGTTTCGGCAGATGGAACGCTTTCGAACAACCGTGTGTTTGCCGAAGTTAACCCCGGTCTGCCGGATGGGTTTCGCCTTGATACTGACGGCAATCTCTGGACCAGTGCCGGAGATGGTATCCATTGTTACGCACCTGACGGCACCATTTTAGGTAAGATAAAAATCCCCGAAGCAGTTGCTAACCTGACCTTTGGCGGTCCCCGCCGGAACCGCTTGTTTATCACCGCCACATCTTCGCTTTATGCGGTCTATGTAGCGGCTAGCGGAGTGCAGACGCCCTAAAGTCATCCCAGTATCGGGGTGCCATCAGGCAAAGGTGCATCCGCGTGGATTAACCCGGCCGATTTCATGTCGACCCAGAACTGCGGCGGTGTGGATTGTGAAGCCCAATCTAATATTCCCCGGAATTCCTCGACAGTTTTCGCGCCCGGAATAACGCTGGACACCACCGGATTCGCCAGCGGAAACTGTAACGCTGCCACTGGTGGGCTGACGTTATTGTCTGCACAAACCGCGTAGATTTTCTTGACCTGCTCCAGAATATGCTGCGGCGCTTTCGCGTAGTCCCACAGTTCACCGCCCAGCATAACACCTGCATTAAATGGCCCGCCGACGATCAAAGTGGTGCCACTCGCCAAACAGGACGGGATCAATTCATCCATCGGGGTTTGCTCCAGCAACGTGTACCGCCCCGCCAGCAGGAATGTGTCCCAATTGCCGATTTCCAAAGCGTCCATGCAAATCTTGTTTTCGTTAACGCCAAGCCCAATTGCCTTCACCTGGCCGGAAGAACGCAATTCATCCATCGCCTTGTAGCCGCTATTGGCCAGATCAGAAAAATACCGTTTGTTATCTTCGGGGCCATGTTGAAATTCGCCAATGTCATGGGCCAGTAAAATGTCGATCCTGTTCAGTCCCAGCCTTTGTAAGCTGTCCTCAAAGGATCGCATGATACCGTCATATGTGTAATCATAGACCGGCGTGAAGGGTAACGGATTGACCATTCCACCAAGGTTCGGATCAGGGTCTGCACCGGGGGTGAGCAGGCGGCCAACCTTGGTAGACAGGATGTAGTTGCGCCCCCGGATGGCGTCGCCAACTGCGCGCTCTGATCGTCCGAAACCATAGAACGGGGCGGTATCGACAAAGTTCAGACCGGCGTCAAATCCTGTGTTCACCACGCCGACTGCATCGTTTCGATCTCCCTTAGAAAAGTTCCCGCCAAAGGGCGCTCCGCCAATGCCAAGCACGCTTACGCTAACGTCGGTATGGCCAATTTTTCGGGTTCTGAGTGATGTCATCTGGATACCTCGTTCGCTGGATTCGGAATTGGCAGTCATTCACACATTGCAATTTAACAGTTATTTACTTGGCCTGTGATCGCTAACATTATTAAGCACCTAGCTAACATATTAGTTTGACGCGAGGTTGTTCCGCAAGTACGGTTTTGATTGTGACTGGTATCTTACCAGCTGGGGGCCGTCTTTTGCTTGCCTGTTCAGATCGCTACCCACAAAAAATAATTGGGAGGAATATTAGAATGCTTAGATCAATTGTGAATAAACGAAACACAGTAGCTGCGGGGGCGCTGGCGGCAGGCTTAATTGCTGCATTACCGGCAACCGCGCAGGATTACAGTGGGATAACCATCAATATCCTTACCCGGCCCGGACCGGTAATCGCGCAGCGAATTGTTGAGCGTGGTGAAGAATTCTCGGCTGCCACTGGTGCCGAGATCAAGGTTAACGAAATTCCGTTCGCAGAACTATTTCCAAAAACTTTGACGGACTGGGCAACGGGAACCAATTCAATTGACGTAGCCGTAATTGCTTCTGGCTGGGCGGTTGAACTGGCTGATGGCGGATTGCTGGAAAACCTCGATCCATATGTCGCAGCAGACGACAAAATCGACATTGCCGACATCGCGCCCTATTTTCGTGAATATAATCAGAAAATCGGCGGCAGCACATATCTGATCACCGTCGATGGTGATTTTCAGATGTTGTACTATCGCACGGATGTTCTGGAAGAAATCGGCATGGACCCACCCAAAAACTGGGAAGAGTATCTGGCAGTCGCAAAAGCAGCCAATGGCCGCGATATGAATGGCGATGGTGAGCCTGATTTTGGTTCCTGTATATTCAAGAAACGTAACGCGCAGTCCTATTTTGCGGTGATGTCAATTGCTGCAGGCTTTGTTCAGACCAAGGGCACTGGTGAAGGTATTTTCTTTGATCCCGACACCATGAAACCCAAGATCAATAACGAGGCATGGATCGAAGCGTTCAACGTATACAAAGCAACCGGTGAATTCGGTCCAACGGATGAACTGAACCACGATATCGGCGATACACGGGCACTGGTTACAGGTGGTCGTTGTGCGTTGATGATTGACTGGGGCGATATTGGCCCGCTTTCAATCGACCCTGATGGTGCAGCAATCAAAGACAAGGTCGGCGCAATCATCATGCCAGGCTCGTCACGTGTACTTGACCCGGCATCCGGCAAACTAGTTGATTGCGATGCAACAACCTGCCCACATGCGATTGATGGCATCAACTATGCGCCGTTTGCAGCTTTTGGGGGCTGGTCAGGTATGATCAACGCCAAGGCGGATGCAGATGTGAAACAGGCGTCCTACGACTTCCTGTCTTACATGAACCAGGCGGCACAATCGAATGTTGACGTGACAATCGGCTGGACCGGGTTCAATCCGTATCGCAACTCTCAGCTGGAAAACTACGACAATTGGTTAACCGCAGGGTTTAGCCAGAAGTTTGCTGAAAACTATCTGGGCGCGATCAAGGACAGTCTGAACAGCCCGAATATGGCCTCAGACATTCGTATTCCGGGGGCTGCGCAGTACACCGGCGTGATCCTGGATCGCGAGCTGGCCCGTTTCCTGGCAGGCGACATCACCGCAGCTGAAGCAGTCGCTAATATTGAAGAAGCATGGGAAGAAGTGACCGAAGACTTTGGTCGTGAATCTCAGGGGACCATGTACAGACTGTCGCTTGGTGTTACCAACTGATCCAACTGACAGGATTTGAATATGGCGCCAACTGGCGACAATAATTTCGCGATCCGGCCGGGGGGAAATCCCTCGGCCGGATTTACCTCGGAACGGTCCCTGCGGGTACGGTTCAGTGAATGGTTAGACCATCGCTATGGCACAATATTCATTCTGCCCGCAGTGGTCATGATCCTGATTTTTTCAATATTTCCGCTGGTCGCATCGCTGATCATCGCATTTTCCCGCATTCGCCTGCGTGGCGGCGGCTATAGCGTGCGCTTTGTCGGGTTCAAAAACTTTGAAAAGCAAATATTCGGCACCGAACAGTTTCACTTTCTGGGCACGCTAAAAGGCATGAGCGTGCTGGGTTGGGGTTTCTCTATCGTCGTGATTTTGCTGATCCTGTGGTTGTTCATCCGCTGGATGCGGGTTCGGTTTAACGTGTTTGGTTTTGTTGGACGGCTGTTTTTGGTGGCCGTTGCAATCGGCCTGACCCTGATGATCGCGGGCACGGTGCTAAGTGGTACCCGGTTTGGCACATTGGGGACCACATTGTTCTATGTAGTTGCAGGCTGTTCGCTGCAATTTGTGATAGGCCTTGGGCTGGCGTTCCTGTGTTCGCAGCCGATCAAAGGCAAAGCCTTTTTCCGGGTCGTGTTCTTTATACCGCTGATGATAACGCCAATTGGCATCGGCTACGCCTTCCGGATGATGGCCGACACCACCAAGGGTCCTTTTGCGCCGATGTGGCAATGGGCGGGCCTGGGGGATTTTGCCTGGGCATCAGACGCCTGGACCGCGCGAATATTCATCGTCATTGGTGATAGTTGGCAGTGGATACCTTTCATATTCGTTGTGCTTTTGGCTGGGCTGGAAAACGTGCCGCGGGACCACGTAGAGGCCGCCGAAGTAGACGGGGCCGGGCGCTGGCAGATTTTCCGCGAAATTACGTGGCCGCAAATCGCACCGGTCGCGGCCACGGTTATGCTGATCCGGGTGATTGAAGCGTTCAAGATTGTCGACCTACCCAACATCATGACGTCCGGCGGACCCGGTATCGCGACCGAATCTATGTCACTGCAGTCATTATTCGCTTGGCGATCACTGGACTTGGGCCAGTCAGCCGCAATCGCCTATTTGCTGCTATTCGTGACGGTTGTGATGTGCGTGTCTTTCTTTAACCTCGTGGTATTGGACAGGGTGCGGAAAACATGATGCAAAAACGCTCGCTTATGACGCAACTGTTTGAGCCACCTGCCATAGGCCGTATGGCCCCGGCCACCAAGATTATCGTCTATTCCCTGCTAATCGCATGGTCAGCCTTTGTGCTGTTCCCGATATACTGGATATTTATCACCTCATTCAAAACCGCCGTCGCCGTGAACCGCGGCCCGTTTTACATACCGTGGTACGATTTCACCCCCAGCCTGCACGCTTGGAAAGAGCTGTTTGTATTTGACTGGAAAGACACGCTGCACGCCTACTACAATTCAATTGTAATTTCACTTTCGGCGACGATTCTTTGCGTCGGGATTGGTTCAATGGCCGCCTATGCGCTGGCGCGTGTCGAATATAAACCGAAATTCGGTTCTATCATGATATTCGTATTGTCGATGATCGGCGCGTTTCTGGGCGTCGGATATCTTGGCATGGATTGGCGGCTGTCACTGGCCGTGGCGCTGGCGGTTTTCTTTTTTCTGGTCAAGGCGCTTAGCAAACATTTCAAGCGCTCGCTGGGCAATGGTGACATCCTGTTTTGGATGATTTCACAGCGCATTCTGCCGCCTATTGTGGTGGTGGTCCCGATCTACATGATGTTCCAAAGCGTGCATTTGCTGGATACAAAAATCGCAATCATCCTGACCTATTCGGTTGTAAACCTGCCAATCGCCGTCTGGCTGATGTATGATTTTTTCGTTTCCATTCCAAAGGATCTGGAAGAAAGTGCGCAACTGGATGGCGCCACCCACTTGATGACATTCTGGGAAATCGTGTTACCTCTGTCGCGCCCCGGTCTGGCGGCGACGACGCTGCTGGTGATGATCCTGTCCTGGAACGAATATTTACTGGCCCTGTTCCTTTCCACCTCAAACGCCCAGACCATGCCAATTCTGGTGGCAGCAATGAACGCGGGTGAGCGTGGAATTTTATGGTGGAGCATGTCCGTGGTGATCGTGGTGATGATCATCCCAGTGATTACCATGGCGCTGCTTTTACAAAAATTTATCTCAAAAGGCGTGTTGCTGGGGGCGGTTAAAGGGTGAATAACGCAAGCAGTCTGGTCATCAAGGACCTGAACAAAAGCTACGGCGATGTGCATGTGGTCAAGGATTTGAGCCTGTCCGTCGCGCCGGGGGAATTTCTGGTACTGTTGGGGCCATCTGGTTGTGGTAAAACCACCGCCTTGCGGATGATCGCAGGGTTAGAGGAAATCGACAGCGGCACAATCGCACTAGGCGACAATGATGTAACAAACATGCTGCCGAAATACCGAGATGTAGCGATGGTTTTCCAGTCCTACGCGCTCTATCCGCATAAAACAGTCGCCGAAAACATCGGCTTCCCGCTGAAAATGCGTGGCGTAGAACCAACTGAACGCGCCGCCGCCGTTCGCGATGCGGCCGAGCAGGTACAGATGGAAGAACTGCTGGAACGCTACCCCCGCCAACTGTCCGGTGGCCAGCGTCAGCGCGTCGCCCTTGCCCGCGCTATCGTGCGCCGTCCGTCGGTATTTCTGATGGATGAACCGCTGTCCAATCTTGACGCCCAGCTTCGCGGTCATATGCGCGCCGAGCTGAAACATATGCAGCAGGAACTCGGCGTCACGACAATCTACGTGACCCACGACCAGATAGAAGCCATGACACTGGCGCACCGTGTGGCCATCATCAACGATGGCCGCTTACAGCAGGTTGGTACCCCAAATGAGGTATATTCAGACCCTGCCAACTTGTTTGTAGCGGGTTTCATGGGCGCGCCACCGATGAATTTCGTTGAGGGTGTGATTGAAAACGGTCACTTCGCGGCAGGCGATATTCTGGTGGCAGTAGCGAGTGATAAAGACCTTGGTCAAGCGGTTCTAGGTTTCCGCCCGGAAGATACCGAACTGGTCGCCTCCGGTCAGGGCCACTTTGATGCGTCGATTTACACGGTGGAGCACACCGGTGAGCAGACGCTCGTTACTATTCAGGTTGCCGGGAAATCTCTGGCCGTTAAAATGCCAAAAGATTTTGAAGCAAAGACCAAAAGTTTGGTCGGTGTGCGATTTGCCGACAGCGCCGGATACATTTTTGACCAGTCATCGGGTGAACGCATCCGTAGCTGTTTGTTGAAGACTGGTGCCTGACAATCGGCTCGGCTATCCGTTTCAAAATGCAATATCTAACGGAGTGATTACATGATTTTGGTAGGCGGCGAAAACCTGATCGATTTCATCCAAATCGAAAGCGCCGAGGGAAATCCGTTCTATCAGGCCAACCCCGGTGGTTCACCATATAATTGCGCCAAGGCCATAGGACGCCAGCAAGTACCGGTCAGTTATCTGACGCCAATTTCCACTGATTCACTCGGTGAATTGCTGGCCAAGGGCCTGACGGATTCCGGGGTAAACCTGTGTGGAACCCGGCGAAGCGAACCAAGTTCGCTTGCAGTTGTATCGCTACAAAAAGGTGTCGCCAGCTATCAGTTTTACCGCCAGAATACGGCCGAACGCATGGTTACACTTACTGGCCTGAACGCAGGCATTCCGGCAGACACAACAGCCTTCCACCTCGGGTCACTCTCGCTCACCCATGGTGAAGACGCCGAGGTCTGGACAGACATTTATGTGGCTATGAAGGAGCGGGGTATTTTTACCTCACTCGACCCCAACATCCGGGCCGCTTTTATCACCGACCGCGCAGCCTATATGGCGCGGTTTGAGCGACTGCTCGCTGCCACAGACCTGCTGAAACTCAGCGATGAAGATCTCGCTTGGTTGGCCCCCGATGAGGATTTGGAAACCGCCGCAAAACGGTTGTTAGAACGCTCAAGCGCTGCATTGCTTGTGGTGACACTCGGAGGTGAAGGAGCGTTAGCGTTAGCGGGTGGAAGAAAGATCACTATCAAAGCCGCACCCGTGACTGAAATGAAAGACACCGTCGGCGCAGGGGACACATTCACCGCAACCCTGCTGGCCAGACTGGATCAAACCGGAAACCTTAGCTCAGACGCACTGAAAAGCATGGACGGAACCAATGTGACCGCATTGCTTAATCGCGCCGCAAAAGCCGCAGCACTGAACTGCGAAAAATCGGGATGTAATCCGCCTGATTTGAGTGAACTGGACAGTGCACTACAAACAGCAAAGGCCGAAAAATGACGCCAACTTCCAACACCGGCCTGCTTGATCTCTACCGCGACATGCGCCGTATCCGCACGTTCGAGGACCGGGTGGGTGAACTATTCGTACGTGGCCAGACCGCCGGTTCAATGCTGCATCTTTCCATCGGTGAGGAATCCGCTGCTGTGGGCGTCAGTTCAGCCATGAAAGACGGCGACACCTTCACCACCCACCACCGCGGCCACGGGATATTTCTGGCGCGCGGAGCTGACCCAAAACGGATGATGGCCGAGATTGCCGGCAAGGACAGCGGCTATTGTCACGGCAAGGGCGGCTCAATGCACATCGCCGATATGGGGCTTGGGCATCTGGGAGCGAACGCCATTGTGGGGGGCGGAATTCCGTCGGTAGTCGGAGCGGCGCTGGCGGCAAAACGCAAGAAGACCGGAGCGGTTTCAATCGCGTTTTTCGGTGACGGAGCGATGCAGCAGGGCATCCTTTATGAAAGTATGAACATGGCGGCGCTATGGGGTCTGCCGGTGCTGTTCGTCTGCATTAACAACCAATACGGCATGGGAACGCGGATTGATCGCGCCACCAAAAACACCAATCTGCACGAACGCGCGCAGGCTTTCGGGCTGAACGGCATTAGCGTCGACGGGCTGGATGTGACCGAGGTTCAATCGGCAGCACAGGAGCTGATTGATGCGGCGCGCGGCGGTAAACCGGGGTTTTTGGCGGTGAAATGTTACCGGTTTTATGGCCATGCCCGAAAAGACAAAAGCCCCTACCGCGACGACGCGGAAGAACAGGCAGGTCGCGCCCGCGACCCGATGGAACATACCCGCGCAGCATTGCAGGAACTGGGTCAGGACAGTGCCGTACTGGACAAGGTCGACACCGATGCTGCCGCCGAAATGGACGCCACCATTGATTTTGCTATCGCGTCTTCACCGCCACCGCAAAATTCGATGTTCCGCGATGTGTTCGCGCCGGACCAGCCTGAACCAGAACCGCTGCGTACCCGGCTTGACCGCATACTGGCGAGGGGCTGAGTAAATGGCCGAAATGACATACCGCGAAGCCCTGAGACAGGCGCTGTTTGATGCAATGAACGAAGACCCCGACATAGTTGTGTTGGGCGAAGACGTCGGCGCATACGGTGGCGCATATGGCGTTACCCGCGGGCTGATTGATGAATTCGGGCCGGAACGCCTGATGGATACGCCCATTTCCGAACCGGCTATCGTCGGCACCGCCGTTGGTGCAGCGATGAGCGGGCTAAGGCCCGTGGCCGAACTGATGTACGTGGATTTCATGGGTATGACCATGGATCAGCTGTGCAATCAAGCGGCCAAAATACGCTATATGTTTGGCGGTCAGATCGGTGTGCCGATGGTGCTGCGCACTCAGGGTGGCACCGGTCGTTCCGGTGGCGCTCAGCACAGCCAAAGTCTGGAAGCATGGGTCATGCACATGCCCGGCCTGCGACTGGCGATGCCCGCAACAGTTGATGATGCTTACCACCTGCTGCGACAGGCGCTGGTGCAACCAGATCCGGTGGTATTTATCGAACACAAGGCGCTTTACACGATGAAGGCCGATGTTGATCTGAGCGCTAAAACCCTGCCATGGGGCAGGTCGGCGATACGCAGGCAGGGCAGTGACATCGTGATCGTCACCTATTCGCGCCATGTGCATTACGCACTATCAGCGGCGGAGGTTTTGGCCGGGCAAGGGATCGAAGCAACGGTGATTGACCTGCGTACATTGAACCCGCTGGATTTTGACACCATCCGCGCCGAGGTCGAAAAAACCGGCCGCGCGATGGTGGTATCGGAAGCCCCGCTGACTTGCGGTGTGACGGCAGAACTGGCCGCGCGGATATCCGAAGAATGCTTTGATTTTCTGGAACAACCTGTCGTGCGCCTCGGAGCTGAAGACATCCCGATCTCGGTCTCGGCAGAACTGGAAGCCGGCACTGTACCGTCGATTGACCTGATCGCTCAGACCGCCGCCCGGTTAATGGAATGAGCCTTGCAACCCTGAAAATGCCGCGCCTCGGCGAGACCATGGAACAGGGGGAAATCACTACGTGGCTGGTTGAAGTTGGCCAGAGTTTTGCACGAGGTGAGGCAATTCTGGAAGTTGAAACCGACAAAACAGTGGTCGAATACCCGGCTTTGGGAGCAGGTAAACTGGCGGAAATATTGGCAACTGAGGGCGACATGGTAATTGTTGGTGATCCCATTGCCCGGATAGAATTGGGGGATGCGGCGGACTGGACGGATGCAAAAAATGAAACTGTCACGTCCGAACCTGCACCCCCCTCAGCACCAACTTGTGAACCTACGGCCAGCCAACAAACAACGGGTGAACGTCTGCGTGCAACACCAAAGGCGCGCATGCTTGCTCGGCGCGCTTATCTTGATCTGGGTTCGGTAACCGGCACCGGGCGGCGAGGGCGTATTGAGGTCCGAGATGTAGACGCAATGCTGGACACGACGGCAGAAGGCGGGGTCCGTATTGCCCGCGATATTGCCTATGTTGAGGCTGGCCCCAAAAACGGTTCGCCGTTCCTTCTGATCCACGGCTTTGCGGGGGATCACACCACATTTGCGCTGCTAACCAATGGCCTTAAAAAAGCTGGAAACCGTGTTGTGGCTTGCGATTTGCCGGGCCACGGCGGCACAGAAATCGACGTAAGGTCGGCAGCTGATCTGAGCACCAACCTCATTGACTTCACCCGACAGGTGATGGGCACAAAACCGCTTCATCTGGTCGCCCATTCCCTTGGCGCGGTTCCGGCTCTGGCGCTGACCGAAGCGTTTGACATTACCTCGCTGACCCTGCTCGCGCCGGTTGGGTTGGCAAAGGTGGGGAACACCAGTTTCCTGACCACAATGGCAGCGCCTGCATCGATGGACGCGCTGAAAATCCAACTGGATGTCCTGACCCAATCCCCAACGGCCCTTTCTGAAACCGCGATTTCGGAAATCTTTGCCGAACAGTCCCGCAACCGGTTAGTAGACTTGGCCGCAGCGCTGGTATCAAGGCAAAACTCCATCAAACCGGCCCTCGAAAAACTGGCGCAAAAAATACCGGTCCGGCTATTGCTAGGCGACAGTGATCGTATCGTCGGCACCGCCGATCTTGTGGGGCTTGCCCCCGAAATCGCGGTTCACAGGTTCGCAGATACCGGGCATATGCCACACTGGGAAAACCCGCGAGCGGTACTGAATATTTTATTGGCGCAAAAGGGGTAGCGGATCATGCAACAATCCTGGCGATGGTACGGTCCCAAAGACCCGGTTCTGCTGGAACACATCAGGCAAGCCGGTGCAACCCATGTGGTTAGCGCATTGCACGAAACCTATGAAGGTCAGGAATGGACGCCCCGCGACATTGAACAACGCCGGGATGAAATTGCAGACGCCGGGCTGGTCTGGAATGTGGTTGAAAGCATCCCTGTGCATCCTTCGATCAAACTGGGCGCGACGGACGCGGCGCAGTATATCGCTGCCTATAAGGCGACGATCCAAAATCTGGCAGCGGCTGGACTGAAAACGATCTGCTACAATTTCATGCCGGTAGTTGACTGGACCCGCACCGATCTGCGTTACCCAGCCCCAAATGGCGGTCTTGCCCTGCGCTTTGATTTCACCGATTTTGCGGCATATGACCTGTTTATCCTGAAACGTGAAAACGCAAACCAGGATTATTCCGAAACTGTAATCACCACCGCAAATGCGCGTTTCAAAAAAATGACCAATAGCGAAATTACGCGACTGGAACAAACCATCATCGCCGGCCTGCCTGGCTCGGAGCTATCACACGACCGGGAAAGCATTCGCCGGCAAATTGCACAATTCGACGGGCTCGACGCGGCGCAACTACAGGCCAACCTGATTACTTTCCTGCGTAAAATCATCCCTGTCGCACAAAGTGTCGGCGTGAATATGTGCCTGCATCCGGACGATCCACCGATCCCGCTATTCGGAATGCCCCGAGTTGTCAGCACCGCCGACGATTTCCGTGCGCTTTTCAATTCTGTTCCGTCGCTGGCAAACGGCATCACCTTTTGCGCCGGCTCGCTTGGATCACGCCCTGACAATGATCTGGCGGGTATGGCGCGCGAGTTTGCGGAACGCATTCACTTCACCCACCTGCGAAATGTGCGTCGACAAGGAAAAGGTTCATTTTTCGAATCTGATCATTTGGATGGTGATGTCGACATGATTAAAATTCTGTCAGTCTTGCTGGATGAAGAGAAACGCCGTCAAAATACCGGGCAACACGACTGGGAAATCCCAATGCGCCCGGACCACGGACATCTGCTGATTGACGATATTCGTAAACAAACCAACCCCGGCTATTCCACCATTGGTCGCCTGAAAGGTCTGGCCGAACTGCGCGGCGTGATCAAAGCATTGGAGAGCGTGAGATGAGCAAGGAATTTGAAGGAAAAACTGCGCTTGTCACCGGCTCCAGCGGCATCGGTCTGGGGGCGGCGCTAAAGCTGGCCCGCGAAGGAGCGGATGTTTACATTTGCGGGATTGATGAAGCTCACAATGAAACTGCCAAGGCCGCAGGTCAGGGACTGCCATTTAGTGTGGCGAAGGTGGACGTGTCTGATGAAGCTGCTGTCAATGACTGGATCATCGGTATCGGGCAAAATACAGGTGGCATTGATATTCTTGTTAATGCGGCTGCCATCCAGACCTACGGCAATATTGAAACCACCGACGCGGAGCACTGGGACAAGGTTATGGCGATCAACCTGCGCTCCTGCTTCCTGACCGCGCGCGCGGCTTACCCTTACATGAAGAGCCAAGGCGCGGGGGCAATCCTGCACGTATCGTCAGTTCAGGGATCATCCAATCAAAACAACGTGTTGGCTTATGCTACAACGAAGGGCGCCATTCATGCTATGACCCGGGCCATGGCGGTGGACTGCGCGAAGGACAAAATCCGGGTAAATTCACTTAGCCCCGGCGCGATACGTACACCCTTGCTGGAATTCGCTGCACGCGAAGCAGTGGGTGCGGGTAATTCAATCGAAGACGAGATAAAGAAAACCGGTGCCGCCCATCCCATTGGCCGAGTAGGGACGATAGAGGAAACCAGTGAACTAATCGCTTTTTTGGTAAGCGAGCGTTCCGGGTTTTGCACCGGCAGTGATTACCAGATTGATGGCGGGTTGACGGCCCATCTTGGGACTTAGGTTTTCAATACGCCTGCCTGCCAGACCCCTTTGATACCCAGATCATTACTCAGGTACAAAAAATCAGCATTCGAACCGGCGCGTAGGCGCCCAATTTCCTGGTCTCGCCCCAGCACCATCGCCGGGTAAAGCGACGCCATGCGCAGTGCCTCTTCCAAGTCTAACCCTATAACTTCCACCATAAACCGAACCGCTGAAATCATATCCAAATCAGCCCCCGCCAGCGTGCCATCTTCCAACAGCAACCGACCACATTCACGCCTGATCAAGCGCCCGTTCAACAATACCTCTTTTTGATCCGTGCCAATGGTAGACATCGAGTCTGTGACCAGAAAAATTTTACCCGGCCCTTGTTTTGCCCGAAGCGCAATGCCGATCGTTTTCGGATCAACGTGAAATCCATCAGCAATCAATCCGGCAGAAAGCCCACCCAGCTCCAGTACCGCACCAACAACGCCCGGTTCGCGATTGCCTAGTTGGCTCATCGCGTTGAACAGATGGGTCACGCAGCTTACACCATTTTCGGCGGCTAATTTAGCAGCCTCAAAATTCACATCGGTGTGGCCGATTGAAACGATTGCACCACTGCCGGACAGTTCAGCAATCTGAGCAAAACTCACCGATTCAGGCGCAACCGTTAGCATCAGGCTAGGCAGGGATTTACCGGCTCTGATCAACAAATCCAGATCGCCCTGATCCATGGGCCGGATTAGCTCAGGATCATGCGCCCCTTTGCGCGCCCGAGACAGGTGCGGCCCTTCAAGATGCAGCCCGATCACACCGGGAATTTTCGCGGCAATTGCTTCCTCAGCCGCCGCTATAGCAAGGGCGGTCTTTTCGGGTTGATCAGTAATAAGCGTGGGTAGCAATGATGTCGTCCCAAACGGCAAATGTGCGTTGCAGATGGTTTTCATGGCGTCAATGCCGGGCGCGTCATTCAGCATCACACCGCCACCGCCGTTCACTTGCAGGTCAACAAACCCCGCCGTGATCAATCCGCTGGCTAGGGTATGCACTGCGTAAGCATCCGGGATGTCATCCTGCCCGACAATGTCGGTAACTTTGCCCTCATCGACCAAAAGCGCACTATTTTTATGGCGAATTTCACCATCGAAAATATCACAACCAACATATGCCTGTTTGCTATCGCTCATACCGTTTCCGTCACCTTCTTCAGGTTTCGTGGCGTATCCGGGTTGATCCCGCGTTCTAGCGATAGCTTTTCTATGAATGCGTAAAACGACACGATCAATGTCAGCGGGTCGGTAAGCGGATGATTGGTCGAAGAAAACTCAAGCTGCTTGGCGCGGGTCGCTTTGTTCGATGTGATAAAGACAGACGCACCTTTTTCCGCCAGATCCTCTGACACCGAAACGATTGCTCCTTCTGCCGCATCCCGCGCCGCCAGCGCAATGATCACAAATCCGGGGTCAATAATTGAAACCGGCCCGTGCAGTACCTCGGCGGACGAATAGGATTCCGCATGGATCTGGCTGGTTTCCTTAAATTTCAACGCCGCTTCATCAGACATCGCAATTGATGGCCCCCGGCCCAACACAAACAACGAATTGCTGCCCTTTATGGTGTGACGCAGCTCTGGCCAGTCACAGGTTACGGCCTTTTCGAACTGATCCGGCAATGCGTCCAATGCGGCAATCAGGTCCGCGTCTCGTTTCCAGTGGGCCAACAGGGCCAGCCCGGCAACGGCGGACAGAACAAAAGTTTTAGTCGCCGCGACGCTGGTTTCAACGCCCGCGTTTATTTCGATTGTATGCGTGCAGGCCAGCGCCAGCGGTGAAGCTGGCTCATTCGTAAGCGCGATTGACAGTGCCCCCTGCCGGGTTGCAGAGGCCGCCATGCTCACGATGTCAGGGCTTTGTCCGGATTGTGAAATTGAAATGCAGGCGCTGTTTTTCAGCTGCAATTCTGCTTCAAATATCGATGCAATCGACGGCCCGATTGACGCTACCGGCAGGCCAAGGGTCAGCTCACAGGCGTATTTCAAGAACGTCGCCGCATTGTCCGACGACCCCCGCGCGACGGTAGTTACAAAGCGCGGATCACTGGCGCGCAACGCATCGGCTGTCGCTTCTATAGCCCCACGCCCTTCACCCAGCAATTTCCGGGTCGCGCCCGGAATATCGTGTATTTCTTTGCGCATATAGGTGGTTTGCATGGGTCCGCTCAGCCTGAAATTTGCAACTCAGCCACAAAATCATATTTGTCGCCGCGATAAATGGATTGGGTAAACTCAACCACGCGCCCGGATGGCAGGTAGGATGTGCGCTCTATCTTCAGACTGGCGGCACCTTTTTCGACGCCCAGCAGATCCGCATCTTTTGCCCCAAGATTGGCAGCCGAAATATGCTGGATAGCACGAACCGGGCGATTGCCATCCATTTCCAACACCGCATAAAGTGACGATTCAACCACCAGCGGATTGGGCAGGATTTCCACCGACAAAGAAGCGCGTTCAATTGCCAGCGGTATACCATCGGCCAGCCGCAATCGCGCCAGCCGCGCCACCGAATGATCCGCACCAAGGCCCAGGGCAACGACCTCTTTGGGTGAGGGCATGAACAATCCACGTTCCAGCCAACTGGATTTAACTTCCATTCCCCGGCGCGCCATATCTTCGGTGAATGACGTAAGCCGAGACAGTGATTGCTCAACCCGGTTATCGCTTGGCGCCACAAATGAACCCGAGCCCCGACGCTGCACGATCAGCCCGTCCTGCACCAGTGTTTCAAACGCCTTGCGCACCGTTACTCGCGACAACCCGGTCATGGTCGCAATCTTGCGCTCAGGCGGCAGCGGAGCATCCGGTACCAGATCGCCAGACTTTATCCCCAGCTCAATGCGTTTGCGAAGCAGCAAATAGCGCGGCCCGTCATCACGGGACTGCCAGTTCTTCGTTTCAAGAAACTCAACAAACGTCATGTTTAAACCAATATTTCCAGAGCTGACCCATAAAGATTTTGCGCCCGCCTTAAATTCTGCTCGTGGTGTCGCCGTCGAACAAATGGATCGAATCTCTGTCCACAGTGACTTTCACCTTGCTGCCGCTCTCGTAATCGCGCGAAGGGTCTTCCTGCACCACCATATCGGTGCCGTTTTCCAATGTGACATGGACATAGGATACTTCCCCCAGATACTCCGAGATCATCACCTCACCGATTAGCCCGTCGCCTTTGCTATCCACATCCAGCAACTTACAACCACTTGGCCGGATACCCATAACTGCATTAGCATGATCATGGCGCGCGCCTTCCGGCAATTCAAACGATGTATCCGCATCAACATAAGCACGGCCACCCTTAATCTGATCCAGTGGTAACAGATTCATTTTCGGTGATCCGATAAAGCCTGCGACAAACAGGTTTTCCGGGCGTTCATACAGATCACGAGGGGCACCCACTTGCTGGATTTTACCGTCGTGCATAACCACGATCCGATCCGCCAGCGTCATCGCCTCAATCTGATCGTGGGTGACATAAACCATGGTGGCGTCTTTCAGGCGCATATGAAGCCGCGCAATTTCCATGCGGACCTGCCCACGCAGGGCGGCGTCCAGATTGGAAAGTGGCTCATCAAACAGGAACACCTTTGGGTCACGCACAATCGCGCGTCCAATGGCCACCCGCTGACGCTGCCCGCCGGACAATTCGGCAGGTTTTCGATCCAACAGCGGATCCAGTTCCAAAGCGCGAGAGCTTTCGGCAACCCGTTTTTCGATTTCCTGTTTCCCCAACCTCGCCTGTTTCAGCACCAGCGCCATGTTGCCCCGCACGCTTAGATGCGGATAAAGCGCGTAAGATTGGAAAACCATTGCAATGCCGCGTTTGGCAGGCGGCAGATGGGTGACGGATTTACCATCAAGTTTGATGTCCCCCGCGGTTTCATCTTCTAGCCCGGCGATGATCCGCAACAGGGTGGATTTTCCACAACCCGACGGCCCCAAAAGCACCAGAAATTCACCCGACTTAATATCAAGGTTTAACCCTTCAAGCACCTCAACCGAGCCGTAGGATTTATAGAGCGATGAAATGTTAAGTTCGGTCATTTTTCATACTTCCAGTTTTTGGGCTACGCCGCTTTTAACTGCCGTGTCCGCCGCAAGCGCGATTGCCAGCGATTTAACCGCGTCATCCATGTGGTCGCTCAGGTCCAAATCATCGTTGATCGCCCGCTGGACAAAGTCCTGCTCCAGATCACACAAGCCTTGATGTCCGGGATCTTCGTCAATTTTCAGCATCGTATCCGGGCGGGCAAATCGCCCCTGATCATCCAGATCGGCGTGGTGAATGCGGATGTTTGATGTCCGCGTGTGAACTTCATGATCATCCGACTTTGCTTCACCCTCGAGCACAATTGAAACACTGCCTTTGGGGGATATTACGTCTTTCACAAAGAACGCCGTTTCCGACATCATTGGTCCCCAGCCGGCCTCGTACCAGCCAAGTGAGCCATCATCGAAAAGTACCTGAAGGTGGCCGTAGTTATACATATCAGGTGCAATTTCATCGCTTAGACGCAGCCCCATGGCGCGGACCTCTACCGGGTTGGCGTCAGTAATCTGGCACATCACATCCAGATAATGCACACCGCAATCCACAATCGGGGATGTGCTTTTCATTAGGTTTTTATGGGTCTGCCAAGTTGCGCCACTGGATTGCTGGTTCAGGTTCATCCGAAACACATATGGGCCGCCCAACGCGCGGGCTTCTTTGATCAACCGCACCCATGCCGGGTGATGGCGCAGGATATATCCAACCACCAATTTGCGCCCATTTGCGCGCGCCGCCGCAACCACCATTTTGGCGTCTGTCAGGTTGGTCGCAATCGGTTTTTCCAGAAAAACATGCGAACCCGCTTCCATCGCAGCTATTGCGTAATCGGCGTGGCTTTCCGCGTAGGTGGAAATGGACACCAGATCGGGGCGTAATTCTTTCAACGCTACATTATATTCTGGCAGGATCGGATAATTTGCCAGCGCTGCATCCAACTGCGGCTTTGATCGGTTCACCAATCCGGTGATGGTAAATCCCGGATTGGTTTCATAGGCCAGCGCATGGCTGCGCCCCATATTTCCAAGCCCGGCCACCATCACTTTTATCGGCGCATGGCTCACTTGACTGCCCCAGCTGTAATGCCGCTGATCAATTGGCGCGAAAATATCAGGTAAAGCACCAGTACCGGGATCACTGCCAGCGTCATCGCAGCCAATATGGCGTTCCAGTTACTAAAGAATTGGCCAATGAAGACCTGTGCGCCAAGGGTCAGGGTCTTGGTGCTTTCCGCGGGGGCCAGCACCAGCGGGAACCACAAATCGTTCCAGATCGGGATCATGGTGAATACGCCAACTGTCGCAAGCGCGGGGCGCACCAGCGGCAACACTAGCCGCAGAAAAATCTGGTATTCGGACAGCCCGTCAATGCGCCCGGCAGATTTCAGATCTTTTGACACGCTTGCCATAAATTCCGACAGAATGAATATCGCCAGCGGCAAACCTTGCGCCGTGTAGACTAGGATCAGCGCCCAATGGGTGCCAACGATGCCCGCCGACACCATCAGCTTAATAATGCCAACCGTACCCAACCGGATCGGGATCATGATGCCAAGCGCCAGATACAGCGCCATAAAACGGTTGCCTTTGAAGCGGTATTCACTAAGCGCAAAAGCGGCCATCGCACCAAACAGCAGCACAAAGAATAGGCTAATACTGGTCACGAAAAAAGAGTTCCAGAAATACAGCGGAAAATTCCCCTGTGTCAAAACAGTGGAATAGCCAATCAAATCAAAAGTCTCGGTCGTGGGCAGCGCCATCGGATCACGAAAAATTGCCTTTTTTGACTTGAACGAATTGATGATGATTAAAAACACCGGGTACAGCGCGATCAGGGTAAACGTCAGCAAAATTGCGTGCGCCCCAAGCTCGGCCACCCGGTTTCTGCGTGCCTTGGAAATTGCCATTTTTCTACCTCCTCACATCTCGTACCGGGTCATGCGGCGTTGAATAACAAACAGGTAAATCGCCACGCCAGTCAGAATGATAAAGAACATCATCGTCGCGATGGCCGCCCCCATGTTGATGTCACCCGGTTGCGTTTGCTGACCAAAGAACGTCCGGTGCATATAGGTGCCCAGCAGATCAGTGCTGAAATTCGGCCCGGCAAGTGCGCCCTGCGTGGTGTAGATCAGATCAAAAGCGTTGAAATTTCCCACGAATGTCAGGATCGAAATGATGCCGATGGTGGGCAGGATCAGCATCAGCTTAATTTTGAAAAACTGCGAAATCCCGGTAACGCCGTCGGTTTCAGCCGCCTCAATCACCTCTTCTGGAATTGAGAGCAATGCGGCGTAAATCAGCATCATCGGGATGCCAACAAACTGCCAGACTGAAATCAATGCCAGCGTGGTCAGGGCCGTACTTTCGTCCCCTAGAAACGGGCCGTACAGGCTGCCCAATCCAACGCTCGACAGCAACTCTTTCGAGACACCCCACAGCGGTGACAACATCAGCTTCCAGATAAATCCAACCACCACAAACGACAGCAAAGTCGGCATGAAAATTGCCGTGCGGTAGAAAGCTTTCCCTGGCAAATGAAACATCGACAAAAGCGCAGCAATCAAAATACCGATTGGGTTTTGCACCAGCATGTTGATCATAAAGAAATACAGGTTGTTCCATAGCGCATTAAAGAACGGCCCCACCCAATAAAAATCGGTGAACAGGCGAACATAGTTGCTGACCCCCACATAGGTGACCTCTTGCGTGACGATGTCTTTTGTGAAAAACGACAGCCGCAAAGTTTCACCAAGCGGTATGATCATGATCGCGGTATAGACCAGAACAGCGGGCATCAAGAATATCACAATATGCCAGCGAAACGGCCGTTTTCTGCGGATATTTTGCTCTTGCATCACGCTCTCCGATTGGTCGGGGGTGGGCGTCAAAATTCGGTTGCCGGTTTGCCACCGACAGCACATTCAGGAATTTTATGAAGTGCCGGGCGCGCATCCACGCGCCCGGCCAATTTCAGCAAGGCTTAGTTTTGCTGCGGCGCATACCAGGCTTCAAGTCCGGCTTGCAGCTGAGCCGCCGCATCTTCCGGTGTGGTTGAGCCGTTGATCACGTTTGCCGATACAACCCACATTTCGCTCCAGAGATTTGGTGTACCGCGCGCCAAAATTTGCGCAGCAGAGCGAATGGTTGAGTTACATTCACCGCGCCAAGAAATGAATTCATTGGCAATCGGATCATCCAACGTGATCGCGTGGTCTGAGAGTGAGAAGAACCCAGGAACTGCATTTGAATACAGTGTCGCGAATTCCGCACTACCCATCCAATCCAGGAACACCTTAGCCGCATCGGCATTCGGCGAAGCTGGATTCAGACCCAGTGCAATATCGGTGTGATCCGAGATGTAACAATCATCCCCTGCGGCAGGAAGCGGTGGCTTGAACACACCCAGCTCAAACTCGGCGTCGTTGTTGAAGCCGGCAATTTCCCAGGAACCAGCCGGATAGATCGCAGCGCGACCAAGCGTGAACAGTGTCTGGCTGTCAGGATATGACTGCGCGCTGAAACCGTCGCCCATAAAAGGAGCCCAGCTTGCCAGAACACGTAGTGGTTCGACCCAACCTTCGTCCGTCAGCTTACCGGAACCATCAATAATGGCTTGGCGACCTTCTTCACCTTTCCAATACATTGGCCCGATATTTTGTAGACCCATGGCAGCAGATTCCCACTGATCCTGTGTCCCCATAGCCAGCGGCACATAGTTGCCATCGGCCTTAATTGCTTCCAGAACCGACATGAACTCGGCCTGCGTTGTTGGTACTTCAACACCAACTTCGGCAAATGCGTCTTTGTTATAGATAAAGCCGTGGATCACAGCCGCGATTGGCACACAGAACGTGGCGCTACCATCATCCGTGGTCCATGCTGATTTGGCCACATCGGAAAAACTATCAAGCGCCGAAAAGCCTTTGAGATCAGCCAGGTAGCCTTGATTATACAGCGTCAAAGCCCGGTCAAACGGGCGGCAAGTGATCAGATCACCAGCGGTTCCACCTTCCAGCTTGGCGTTCAGGGCGGCGTCATATTGGGTTGGTGCTGTTGGGGCAAAGGTAACAGTGATGCCCGGATTAGCCGCTTCAAAAGCCGGAATGATTTGTTCCTGCCAGATGGTCAGATCATCATTACGCCAGCTCTCAATTGTCAGTGCCTGTGCATAGGCAACAGACGCGGTACCGGCCAACAATGACGCAGTGATCCCGCTTAATAAGATTTTATTCATGGTCTTCCTCCAGTTGGTTTTTGGTTATTTTCACTTAACTTCGATCGCTCAGTTCTATTCGCTCCTTTTCAGCGCAGCCCCCAGATTACCGTTATCCACGTCCAACATCTTTGCAGCCTCTTGAGGGCTGTGGCCGCTAACCTGTAAAATTGCTGCCTTGATATCCATTCCGGCAACCGCCAGCGCATCCCGAGCCGTGTCGTCACTGCAGCCAGTGACCGAGGCCACGATCTTTGCCGCTCGTTCACCCAACTTATCGTTGCTCACGACCATATCCACCATATAGCCACCATAGACCTTGTTCAGCCCGACCATCACGCATGTGGAAAGCAGATTCAGCGCTGCCTTTTGGCTGGTGCCAGCGCTCAGCCGTGTGGACCCGGCCAGAACTTCGGCCCCGGTATCCAGTAACACTCCAATATCCGCGTCTTTCAGCAGTGGGCTGCCCGGATTATTTGCCAATGAAATTGTCAACGCCCCATGTGCACGCGCCCTTTGAATAACTGCCCGCGTATAGGGCGTGGTCCCGCTGGCTGCGATACCGATCACAACGTCATCAACTGTAAAACCTGCATCGTCAGAATTGCGACCCGCCAGTTCTATATCATCCTCTGCACCCTCCATGGCGTGCTTCATGCCCGCATCGCCACCGGCGAACAGGTTCAGTATCCGTGTATCGGGCCAGTTGAATGTCGGTCCCAGTTCTATACCATCCAGCACCCCAAGACGCCCGGATGTCCCGGCGCCGGTATAGATAATACGACCGTTACCGCTTTCTAGCCGCGCTACGGCTGCATCCACTGCCCGTTCAATCTCTGGTAGTGCCATATGCACACTGTGAATTGCCCGCTGCTGGCCATCCAGCAATGCAGACAACACGTCAGCACGCGGCCAGCTTGCCAGTTCCTGATAACGCGGGCTGCGCTTTTCCGTATTGCGCCAATCCACCGAATTCTCGGAAGTTGGATTCGGGCTATCTAAGTCAGGTGTCAGATCAATATCCCCCAAAATAATGCCAATAGCGTACCAAATAGAAACTTATGAATCAACCCGCCAAACTAAATTTTATCTCTCACGCCTCTGGAAAAAGAAATTTCAATTATTTTTTACCGGCAAACCAAACCGGGTATTGTGTTTTTAGGCATCCGCATTAACCTAACTGCGAACTCATTCACGATTAGGCATAAAACATGCACTTTTGCTTAGACATTGGTGGCACCACAACCCGCGGCGCTCTGTTTGCACATGACGGTAATATGCTGGCGCACGCAACCGCTACAGGGGCGGCATTGTCACTGGGGGCAGAGCACACCGCCGATGTTATACGCGAGATCTGGCAGCAGATTAGGCTGGCCATCGGCTCCAATATTCCACCCAATAGCAAAATTGGTATTGTAGCTGGTATTGCCGGTGCCACTATCCCCGGCGAAGCAGCTAAACTAGCAGAAATCCTTAGCGAATTTGCCAGTCTGCGCATAGTAAGCGATGGATACGGTGCCTTGATCGCCGCAACCCAAGGCGCACCTGGTACGCTTATTTCGATCGGCACCGGGTTGACCGGAATGCGGCTCTTTGAAAACGGCGAATGTATTGCCCGGTCCGGTTGGGGCTTCCCGATAGGGGATCAAGGCAGCGGTAGCTGGCTAGGTCTAAGTGTGATGCAGGACCTGACTAAACATATTGATGGCATTCCCCAAGCGCACGTCATTTCCACCGACTTCGCGTCACAAATACAGGCGCTGACCGGCCTTACACGATTGGACATTCTGAACTGGCAAAAAAATGCCAGACCAAAAGACTTTGCAAGCCTGGCACCTACGATTGTAGATTTCGCGCAGGATGGCGATGAATATTGCGGTTTTCTTATGCAGCGTGCCGCGCAGGAAATTGTTGATCTTGCCAAGGCCCTCTTTGCCACCAGCTCAAAAAACCAATCCAATGAGCCCAACCAGCCCTCGATTTGGTTGTCCGGCGGTCTTGGTGCCCCAATACTTCCCTATCTGGAAAAAAATTCAAGCAAGCTGGGCTGGTGTCTTTCTAAATCTGAACCGCTGGCCGGACTTTGTTTGCTGGCCATGGGAAAAACACCGGAAGAAAACGTGGTTCCAAGAGCCGCGCGCTTAGATAAGTAGGACTGCGAAATCGAATAAAAAAATTGCCAAATTGGTTAGCAGGACCTTTGGCACAGCGAAACTCTACCTGATGCTACCTGATTTCGATTTTATGAAGGCTAAGTTAGCGGGTAAACATCTCCAGAGTCTTCTGACTGACGATCTGATAAAGTTAGGTTGCTCGGCAACATGCGTCGAACCAGGCGAGAAGTTATCAAATATTTGACCCAGTGCTGTCGCTAGACCCCCAATCTCGTGTCGTCGTAGTGGTGAACCGAGACTAAAGTTTCGAGCGGTGCCAATTGCTGCGCCTTTAAGAGACTCTAAGAAAATTGGCAGAGCCCAATCCCCGAAAACACGCGCTGGTTTCCCTGCATACTAACTGTGTCTCAGACACTGAAAGTGCTGGCTGGGGTGGTAGGATTCGAACCTACGATACATGCTACCAAAAAGCATTGCCTTACCACTTGGCTACACCCCAACTGTGAACGGGTATTTACGTGCTCATCGCAAGGCGATCAAGTCCCGTTTTCTGAAAATATGCCGTATCCGCGTTGTTACCCTAAATTGTTTGATCATACTCGCCGACAGAGGGTTCACTGCGGATGAAACCATCAATATCCGCAAATATCGCGCGCAGTTCTGTATCGCTCTCCGGGCTCTCGCAGACCACGACAAGATTGGGCGTATTCGATGATGCGCGTACTAATCCCCAAGCACCATTATTCAGGATTACGCGTGCGCCGTTAACCGCAACAATTTTGTCTATCTTGCGCCCGGCCAGATTGCCGCCTTTGGCAAAATGATCCTGTAGCCGTTTCACAATCCGGTCTAACACGTCGTATTTTTCAGTATCAGGGCAAAAGGGTGACATTGTTGGCGTCGAATAGGTAACAGGCAAGGCCCGGCGCAAATCTGACATCGACTGGTCAGAGTTGCGATCCAGTAGTTTACACATCTCGACCGCGACGCGCATACCACAGTCATAACCGCGCCCAATGGGTTCAGCTAAAAAGTAGTGGCCAGATTTTTCGAACCCGGCAAGTGCGCCAATTTCCTTAACCCGACGTTTCATGTGTGAGTGGCCGGTTTTCCAGTAATCTGCCTTGGCTCCGTATTTTTTCAGCTCTGGATCGGACGCAAAAAGCCCAGTGGATTTTACATCCGCTACGAATGTTGAGCCGGGATAAAGCCGCGCGAATTCCCGCGCCATGATCACGCCAACCTTGTCAGCGAAAATTTCTTCGCCTTCGTCATCCACCACTCCGCAGCGGTCGCCGTCACCATCGAATCCCAGCGCCAGATCAGCCCCTGACGCCCTCACAGCTGACGCCATGTCGTGCAGCATTTCCAGGGCCTCGGGGTTCGGGTTGTAATGCGGGAACGTGTAATCCAGCCCATTATGCAGTGGAACGACCTCAACGCCGATCCGCTCAAACAGTGCAGGTGCAAAGGCTGAAGCAGTGCCGTTTCCGGTGGCGCAAACCACCTTTAACTTGCGGGTCATTTTGAAGTCGCCGACCAGATCATCAAGATAGGCGTCCATGACTCCATCAACGTATTCGTATCGACCACCGTTGGCCGTTCTAGAATGGCCGCCGAGTACAATGTCACGCAGCTCATTCATCTCATCCGGTCCGTGTGTCAACGGGCGTTCAAACCCCATTTTCACACCAGTCCAGCCATTTGGATTATGTGACGCAGTTACCATGGCGACCGCCGGGGCATCCAGATGAAACTGTGCAAAATAGGCCATTGGCGATAGTGCCGGACCGATGTCTTTTACATGGATACCGGCCTGCATAAGCCCGAGCATCAGCGCGTTTTTTATCGACAGGGAATAGTCGCGGTAATCGTTTCCAACGGCGATTACCGGCTCAATCCCTCTATTTTGCATCTGTGTTCCAAGCCCCAGCCCTAGGGCGGTGATGCCTGGCAAGTTGATGTCATCCGGGTACTTCCAGCGGGCGTCATATTCCCGAAACCCTGTGGGGGTAATCATTGGGTCGCGCAAAAATTCCCAGGTATTCTGGGCAACTATTTTTTGGGGTTTTTTCACGGGGAATATCCTTTGGTACCAATCACTATATTCGAATTGGGTCCGCCTTTGCGAGCCCGTCAAACGCCATTAAACCTTTAAGTATGGCGGGCATATGGTCCAAATAAATCATATTTGGTCCATCACAGGGGGCATTATCCGGGTCTTGGTGTGTCTCAATGAAAAGAGCGGCAATGCCAAGCGAAACCGCCGAGCGAGCCAAAACTGGAGCGAATTCCCTTTGCCCGCCAGAAGACGTGCCCTGCGCGCCAGGTTGCGCAACGGCATGGGTGGCATCCATCACAACAGGATAGCCGGTTTTCATCATCTCAGGCAGTCCGCGCATATCAACGACTAACGTATTATAGCCAAATGATGTGCCACGCTCGGTTATCAATATGTTCTTGTTGCCGGTTGATTCAATTTTTGTAACGATATTCGGCATTTCCCACGGCGCCAGAAACTGACCTTTTTTAACATTTACCACTGCCCCGGTTTCGCCCGCAGCGATCAACAGATCGGTTTGACGGCACATGAACGCGGGTATCTGAAGTACATCCACGACATCAGCGACAGCACTACACTGCCCGGCATTGTGGATGTCCGTTAGCACCGGAATATCAAATTCGTCTTTGATGCTTGCCAGAACTTTTAGGCCCCCGTCAATTCCAAGACCGCGACTGCCGCCAAGGGATGTACGGTTAGCTTTGTCAAAGGAGCCTTTGAAAATATACTGCGCGCCAACCGCATCACAGGTCTCTTTCAATTGGCCAGCAATCATCTCTGCATGATCGAGGCTTTCCAACTGACACGGCCCTGCAATCAAAGTTAACGGTTGATCATTCCCGACCTTCAGTTTTCCAATATCTACGGTCTTCATTTATGCAGACACTTGTTCGCGCAGGATAGATGCGGTTAGCGATGCCATCAAATATATCCCGCTAAAAATCAAGAACGCGACCACGGTATTTTCAAATTTCCTGGGGTAGGTTGCTTCATCCGGGGCGACAGGGCTTACACCCAATGACAGGTATCGAACTTGTCTGTTTGCCTCAATTCGAGCGGTTTCAAGCTGTTGAAGTGCCTGTTGCATCATCAATTGGCGGGTCTCAAGATCGACTTCGGCGATACGCATTTCACCACTTATGCGGGCGAGAGATGTAGAATCGGAACTGCCGTCTGTCAGTTGTCCCCGCAGTTCGGCTACTAAGGCCTCTAGGCGGCTAATATCGCCACGTACGCCATCAACACGCGCTTGGTTTGGTCGTGCGTTATCCAACAATTGTTGAAGCTGAAGCCCTTTTTCCCGGATCTGGATTTCAAAGTTGGAAATCTGCCCCATAAGCGCGGTAGTTTCGGATGCGGCATCAATGACTCCCAAGCTTTCCTGAAGCTCCAGAACTCGCATCTGGGAGGCTAACATTTTATCTTCCGCACTCTGAAAGCTCTCTCTTGCACCCTGCATTTGGTCGCCACGCAGTCTTTGGGTTAAATTATCCACTTGCTCCTCAGCATAGGCAATAAGCGCTCGGGAAAATTTTTCGCTCACATTTGGATCACTGGCGATAACCTCCATTTTAATGAGGCCTTCGGTTGGATCGAAACCGATCTTAACCATGCGCCGGTACAATCTAAATGTCGCCTCATTCGTACTGTCACTTTCAAGTCGTTGCAAAGGATCAACGAAATCTTGGCTAAAGTGTTCCCGGAAACCTAAGTCCTGGTTCAGCCGAAGCATCGCTTCTCTTGACTGCAGATAACTTTGCACGGCTATCGAGTCTTGCGAATTAGCAAATCCCGTGCCGGAAAAAAGACCGCCAAGGGAACTACCCCCTGTGCTGTCGGCCTTCTGGATCAGGAATTCTGATTTGGTTGCATAAAGCGGTGTTGCAAGAGCGTAATAATAATATCCAACAATAAAGGTCGGAAGGAACACAAAAAATGCCAGCCTTGCAAAAAGTAGTAAAGTTTTCCGGCGACGACGTTTGGCTATTTCGCGTTGAATTCGGGAAATTTCAACGCCACGAACATCTTCGTCCATGACTTCAGTTGAAGGAAGGGTTTCCTTTTCAACCGTATCAGGCAAGTTCGCGCGTCGTTTCGGTTTTTTGACTTCTGGCTCTACCAATTCCAGCATTGTAGCGCGCTGAAATGGATCAATTCCCTTTTTGCGAAGCAATCGGATTGCGTCATAATCAGAGCTGGGATCAAGACCGTGCTTTTGTGCGACACGTCGTGCCATACGCAACTGCCGCCCGGTTAGCCCCTCTTTTTTAATAGCGTTAAGTTCATCAGCAACTTCAGCCCGCTCTTTCGCGGTTGGTGGTTTGGCCGTTGGATAAGGCTCATCCCCAAATCCGTCTTCGGGTGTGTCGAACAGGCCATCCGTTCCGGCATCGCCCGGTTTTTTCCCCTTTGCCTCAGGGGTTGCCTTGTTCAACGGCTCCGCAAGAGAGCCGCTGCGCCGAATGCGATACTTTTTTCCTTTAGGCTTAGTAGTCATAGATTGCCTTTGCTTCTTCTAACGTGTCGAACTGTAGGAACTGCCCGTCTTTTATTACCGCCGCTGACCTGCAAAACTTTTCCAGAGTAGACGCCTGATGCGATACAATAATTACTGTAGCATTTTCCAGCCGTTCGCGCAGAATTGTTCCTGCTTTTCGATTAAATTCTGCATCTGTGCTGCCGGGCATGCCTTCATCAATCAGATAAATATCAAATTCCAGCGCCAGTAACAGTGACAAACTAAACCGCGAGCGCATACCAGAACTATAGGTGCCGACCGGCATATCAAAGTATTCTTCGATCCCGGTCAACCAGCGTGAAAACGCCTCCATATAGTCGGGGTCTAAGCCGTATAGCCGTGCCACAAAGCGGGCATTTTCACGCGCAGAATGTTTGCCAACAACACCACCCATGAACCCAAGCGGGAATGAAACCCGGCAAGATTTTCGAATAGTGCCTTCATCGGGCTTTTCCAGCCCTGCCATCATGTTGATAATTGTGGTTTTTCCGGTACCATTTGGCGCCAGTATTCCTAAGGAGTTGCCCAACTCAACGCGAAAAGAGGCCTGGTCAAGAATGACCTTCCTCTGTTTGCCAGTCCAAAAAGACTTGCTAACGCAATCGAACTCGAGCATGGGATTCTATCCTGCTATCTGCTTCAACACGGTGCAATTTTAGTATGCGCCTGCTTATCCGCTACGCGATTATTTGATCCGTGCGGGGCTTTTCCACTACATGGCTGGTTTGCGTCCGGGAATGCAATGAATTTATGGAATATCTACCATTTACGTTGTGTAACCCTCTTGACGTTTCTAAGCCACATATCTCCTAAGTTGCCCAGTAGGAATATCCGTTCTTTACACTACATATTAACCACATGTGCCTTGCCAATTATTGCCGCATCAGGCAATTGTTGGGCTCATTGCACATGGTACGTGTCTGTAGGCTAGAAAATAATTACTAAAGGGTGATAAAGGCGAAATATTGCCTGACAATAACCCTTGGTCGGCTGTGCTGCATAATACGGGGAACTGAATTGCGAACCTTAGGCACTTTGATCATTTTGTTCTCCCTGTGGCTACTTATGTCCGGGATATACAAGCCACTGCTGATTGGGCTAGGGTTTGCTTCGGTCCTGTTGGTGCTGTACATAACCAAACGCATGGATGCGCTGGACAACGATCGGATTGAGATACAACTTTCACCCTTTCGGCTTGTCAAATATCTAACCTGGTTGATGATGGAATTAGTCTACTCCAATTGGGCTGTAACTAAAATTATTCTGTCGCGAAAGATGTCAGTCAGACAGCACTTATTTACGGTGCCTTACACCCAGAAAACCGATATCGGACAAGTCATTTTTGCCAATTCTATTACGCTGACCCCTGGAACAATTACCGTGGAAACCGAGGGGGGCCATTTTTTGGTTCACGCTCTGGCTTATAATTCTGAAGTTCCGGCTTCTCTTGCAAATATGTGTGCCCGTGTCACTGAAACCGAAAAGTCGGAGCAGATTTGATGTTCGTCGTGGCTGCTTTTTCACTATTCGTTGGCATGGCGCTGGTGTTGATCCGACTTTATGCAGGTCCAACGCTATATGATCGCGTTTTGGCGGTGAATTCCTTTGGCACCCATACAGTGCTCTTTATTGGCGTATTGGGTTTTTTAATGGGCCGGCCCGACTTCTTGGATATTGCCCTGCTATATGCCCTGATAAATTTTGTCGGGACCATCGCCATCCTGAAATATTTTCGCTACCGCGCAATTGGCGACATTTCCCAGATATCCGGTGATCAGGAAGCAGGGCAATGATAATGCTGAACACGCTAATTGAAATCCTAAGCTGGATATTCATCTTGGGTGGATCGATTTTCGTAATCATTGGTGCATTTGGCACCCTGCGGTTTCCCGATTTCTGGTCGCGGCTACACGCTGTTTCAATCACAGATTCCGCAGGTGTGATTTTGCTAATCACCGGCATGTGCTTACAAGCCGGAGCCACGCTGACCACCGTCAAGCTGTTGATCATCGGCGTATTTTTGTTCATTACTGGCCCGACTGCGACCCATGCGGTTGCCAATGCAGCACTTGTAACCGGGCTTCGCCCGGCAGAGGCAAAAGGACTGAAAGGGGCCGAACCTGAGCCGATCATTTCGCAAGATGAGCAGAAAGAAATGAATGATGATTGAGGCCACCATCAATTTAACACTGTTTATTATGCTGGTGGTCACCGCTATCGCGGTTGTGCGCATTCAAAGGCTGTTTGCGGTTGTAATGCTTTCAGGTGTGTTCAGCCTGCTTTCTGCGTTGCTTTTTGTGACACTTGATGCAGTAGATGTCGCCTTTACAGAGGCCGCGGTTGGCGCTGGCATCTCCTCCGTTTTGTTACTTGGAACACTGGCTCTGACGTCGCGCACGGAAAAACCATCCAGCCATTCCCCGGTTATTCCATTGTTCGTAGTCACCGTAACAGGTGCGGCGATCATTTATGGCACGCTGGACATGCCAAACTTTGGCGCGTCCGACAGTCCGGCGCAACTTGGCGTGGCCGCTGAATACCTGGCCCGCAGCCCTGAAGATATCGATATTCCCAATGTCGTTACAGCCATACTTGCCAGCTATCGGGGATACGACACGTTGGGTGAAACTGCAGTCGTGTTTACCGCAGGCGTTGGCGTATTGATGCTGATCTCCGGCCTAAAAAGTCGCCGCCGCCGGGAAGATGAAATTGAAGATGAACAGGATCGGGGGGCCGGTCCCTGATGCGCCACCACCTGATCCTTCGTGTTGTAACAAAGTTGCTGGTTGGTACCATCATATTGTTTGCACTCTATGTGCAATTCCACGGTGATTATTCCCCCGGCGGCGGCTTTCAGGCCGGGGTGATTATGGCGGTGGCGTTTATCCTCTATGGCCTTGTTTTTGGCTTGCAAAAGGTGCAGATTGTATTCCCACCTTGGCTGGTTCACCGATTAATGGCACTGGGGGTATTGGTCTATGCTGGCACCGGTATCATCAGCCTGTTTCTTGGCTTTGATTACCTAGATTATGGGGCCTTTGACCCGCTTCATCCATCATCAGGTCAACATACCGGCATCCTGTGGGTCGAGGCTGGTGTCGGCATTACTGTCACGGGTGTGATGGTTGCGATTTATTACGCCTTTGCCGGTCGACCACCGCGTATCAGCGATGAGGAATGGTGATGGATTGGGAATACATTGTCGGCCATTTGAATTACTGGCTGTTCACTGTCTTGATGATGACGGGTCTGTATATCGTTGTGGCCAAAGGCAATCTAGTGAAAAAGATTGTCGGGCTGAACATATTTCAGACGGCTGTTTTCATGTTCTACATCTCGCTTAGCGAAGTCACCGGCGGCACCGCACCGATATTTCCAGCCGACATGAAAATTGACCCACAGGTAATTTATTCCAACCCATTACCGCATGTGTTGATCTTAACGGCAATTGTTGTTGGCATAGCCACCACTTCGCTTGGTTTGGCGCTGATCGTGCGCATACGCGAAGAGTTTGGCACAATTGAGGAAGAAGACCTGCTTGCAATAGAAACCAAGCTGGTGCGGGACGAAAACCGAAAACACGGACAATCCATGGGCGGGCGCGCCTGATGGCTGCTGAAACCATCCAGGTAGCGCGGACCTTGGCCGACCATTTGCCGATCCTTCAGGTTTTGGTGCCTTTCGTTGCTGCGCCATTGGTGGTGCTAATTGGGTCAAGAAAACTGGCATGGCCAATTGCTTTTGTCGCCAGTTTGGCAACATTTTTCATTGCCCTGACATTGTTGCTTAAGGTTATGGATGGCGGCGTGATTTCCTATGAAATCGGCGGATGGGCACCGCCCCTTGGTATTGAGTACCGCATCGACGCAGCCAACGCTTTTGTGCTGTTGTTGGTTTCAGCCATCGGCGCAATTGTTCTACCGTACGCGCTGCAAAGCGTAAAATCCGAAATTCCCGCGCATCACCATTCGTTGTTTTACACCATGTACCTTTTGTGCCTCTCTGGTCTGCTTGGTGTCGTGGCAACAGGTGATGCGTTCAACGTGTTTGTCTTCCTAGAAGTCTCTTCGCTTTCTACTTACGCCCTCGTTTCTATGGGGTCATACCGCGATAAACGTGCGCTGACGGCAGCCTATGATTACTTGATCATGGGCACAATTGGGGCCACGTTTTTCGTAATTGGCATTGGCTTTCTTTATGCCGGAACCGGCACGCTAAACTTGGCCGGTATTGCTAATTACATCTCGATCAACGGCTCTGACCGTACCATCCAGACAGCGTTTGCGTTTATCGTCGTCGGCATGGGGCTAAAGGTTGCCGTCTATCCACTGCACCTGTGGTTGCCAAACGCCTATACTTACGCTCCTTCCGCCGTCACCGTTTTTTTGGCCGCCACTGCCACCAAAGTCGCAATTTACGTGCTGATGCGATTCATGTTTACCGTGTTCCAACCCGAATTTCTGTTTGACGTCAGCGCCCTGAAATTCTTGCTAATCCCGCTTGCGGTCCTGGCGATGTTTGCTGCCTCACTTATCGCTGTATTTCAGACCGATCTGAAACGAATGCTCGCCTATTCCAGCATTGCACAGATTGGCTATATCTTGCTTGGCATTGCTATTCTTTCGCACACTGGCCTGACGGCGGCAATTGTGCACCTTTTCAACCACGGCATCACCAAAGCAGCCTTGTTCATGGGTGTCGGCGCATTGGTTTTCCGGTCTGGCAGTTCCTTTTATGACAAAATCCAGGGTATGGGAAAAACCATGCCATTCACCAGTTTTGCCATCGTCATTGCCGGTCTTTCCCTGATTGGTATCCCCGGCACGGCCGGTTTCATTAGCAAGTGGGTGCTGATTCAGGCGGCGCTGGAAAAGGGCTGGTGGCCGATTGCCCTGCTGATTGTGGGGTCTTCACTGCTCGCGGTTATCTACGTTTGGCGCGTGGTTGAGATCCTCTATATGAAACAACCCGCTAAAAACGCTGTGCACTCTGAAGCGCCCTTAACAATGCTGATCCCGCTTTGGGTAATGACACTTGCAACTCTCTGGTTCGGAATTGATACCGACCTCACGTTGACAGCGGCGCGCGTCGCCGCTGACGGGTTGTTAGGGGGGCAGTAGATGGAAACCAATACCGCTATAATCCTTTCCATGCTGATCCCTGCCGGGGCGTCAGCGCTGAACCTGATCTTGCGCAACCACCCGGATTTACGCGACGGTGTCACATTGGGTGCTGCATTCGCCACCTTCGCCGCCGTCATGACCATCCTGACCAACGTGGGCAATGGAACTACCGAACCGCTAACATTGCTCGAGGTTTTTCCCGGCATCAGCATTGCCTTCAACGTCGAACCTCTTGGCCTACTATTTGCCATCGTCGCCTCTGGCCTGTGGATACTCACGCATATCTATGCCGTCGGATACATGCGCGGGAACAACGAAGACAACCACCCGCGTTTCTTTGCCAGTTTCTCGCTGGCCATTGCTGCGGTTATGGGGCTGGCGTTCTCAGCCAACATGTTCACACTGTTCCTGTTCTACGAAATGCTCACGTTGTCGACTTACCCGCTGGTTGCACACAAAGGCACACCAGAAGCAATCAAAGGTGCGCGGACCTATCTGGGCATCCTGATGGGCACATCGATCGGCTTGCTGCTGGTCGCGGTGATCTGGACCTTCACAATCACCGGCACTCTGGATTTCACTAAAGGTGGCATCTTGCAGGGCCATATCGCTGGTCCGTTGGTCGCTGTCCTGCTGGCGCTCTACGCTTTTGGTATCGGCAAGGCGGCATTAATGCCGTTCCACCGCTGGCTCCCTGCCGCCATGGTCGCGCCCACGCCTGTCAGCGCCTTGTTGCACGCCGTTGCAGTGGTCAAGGCTGGTGTTTTCACCATGCTCAAAGTCGGCATCTACATCTTCGGCATTGATTTTCTGGCTGAAACCGGCGCGTCCGAATGGCTGATGTGGCTAGCCGCCTACACCATCATCGCAGCCTCGGTTGTGGCGATGACCAAAGACAACCTAAAGGCCCGGCTGGCCTATTCAACGATTTCGCAGCTTGGTTACATCACCCTTGGCATGGCGCTGGCCACTTCGATGGGCGCAATTGGCGGCGGTATGCACATCGCGATGCACGCCATGGGAAAGATCACACTATTCATGTGCGCAGGCTCAATCTACGTCGCCACTAAGAAAACCAACATCAGCCAGATGACCGGCCTTGGCCGCCTGATGCCGATAACCTTTGGCGCGTTTTTTATCGGCTCACTTTCAGTTATCGGACTGCCGCCTCTGGGCGGATCATGGTCCAAATGGTTGCTGATTGTCGGGGCCGCTGATGCCGGTCAACAAATTATGATTGCTGTCCTGATGCTAAGTTCGCTCCTGAACGTCGCCTACCTAATGCCGGTGGTCGCGCGCGGCTTCTTCCTGCAATCCCCTGACGCAACCGCTGCCCCGTCCCGCATGTCCGAGGCCCCATTACTTTGCTGGCTTCCCCCCGCGGTCACGGCGCTGGGCTGTCTGATCCTGTTCTTTTATGCCGGTGCCATACTGGATTTTCTGGCGCCTTTGGTCGCAGCGAATTAGTGAGGCAAGAATGAGTGAGAAACAAAACGAAGACACAAGCACATTTCCTGCGTTGGGGCGTGCCATGCTTTGGGTGGACAGTAAGAAGAACGTCGACCGTTTCGTCTACGGGCTTTACATAGTCTGTGCGGGACTTTTTGCCGCCGACTTCTTCTACAAGAAATATACCTACCTTGCGGTCGAGAACATCCCGGGTTTCTACGCTTTGTATGGGTTCTTCATGTGTGCGGCACTGGTGATTTGCGCCAAGGCGATGCGCGTGTTTCTGAAACGGCCGGAAGACTACTATGCACCCTACGATGTAGAGTCAGAGGATTATCCGGCGTCCGGGCTGGAAAGGCTGAACAATGACGCTGATTGAGCAGATCCCTACCGCGTTTCTGTTTTTTGGCGCCGCCTTCTTATTACTGGCCTTGCCCAAGGGTCCGGCGCGTGGGGTATTGTTGTTGCTGGTTCCGGCCATCGCGGGTTTGCAGGTCTGGGGGCTAGAACCGGGGCTGAATGCACAGTTAGACTTTTTTGGTTTTGAGCTGGAACTGATGCGTGTCGACAAGCTGTCGCGGATTTTTGCTATCATCTTTTGCCTGTCTGCGTTTCTGGGCAATATTTATGCTTGGCATTTGCGCGATACGGTGCAGCAAATGGCGGCGCTGATGTATGCCGGGGCGGCGATTGGGGCGCTGTTTGCCGGCGATCTGATAACGCTGTTTTTTTACTGGGAAGGCACCGCGATTTCGTCCGTGTTCCTGATCTGGGCGCGCCGCTCCGAAGGGGCGTTTTACACTGGCATGCGCTACCTGATCGTGCAGGTTGGATCAGGTGTGGTTCTGATCGCTGGGGTGGCGCTGTATTACCGCGACACCGGCTCTATCACGTTCGGGCTGATGACGTTGAATTCGCTGGGCACATGGCTGATTTTCCTGTCATTTGGCGTCAAATGCGCCTTTCCATTGCTTCACAATTGGTTGCAAGACAGCTATCCGGCTGCCACTGTCACCGGCACCGTGATTCTGTCGGCCTTTACGACGAAATTGGCGGTCTATGCGCTGGCGCGTGGCTTTCCAGGGACGGAATTACTGATCTATATCGGCGCGATCATGACGCTTTTCCCGATTTTCTACGCGGTGATCGAAAATGACCTTCGACGGGTGCTGGCCTACAGCCTGAACAATCAGCTGGGGTTCATGGTTGTTGGTATTGGCATCGGAACCGAGATGGCGATTAACGGCACTGTTGCGCACGCATTTGCGCATATTCTCTATAAGGCGCTGCTTTTCATGAGCATCGGTGCCGTCCTGTTTCGCACCGGCACCTCCAAGGGTTCCGAGCTTGGTGGTCTCTATAAAACCATGCCACTTACCATGATTTTTTGCGTTATCGGCGCAGCCTCTATCTCGGCCTTTCCGCTGTTTTCGGGTTTTGTGACCAAGTCGCTTATCCTGTCCGCCTCGGTGGATAAGGGCTATTACATCGTGTGGGCCATTCTTTTGTTCGCTTCGGCCGGGGTGTTCCACCATTCGGGCATCAAGATCCCCTATTTCGCATTCTTTGCGCATGACAGTGGCCTGCGCCCGAAAGAGGCGCCACCGCACATGTTGCTTGCCATGGGTGCCACGGCATTTTTGTGCATTGCCATCGGCGTCTACCCGGCACCGCTTTACGCGCTTTTGCCCTATGAGGTGGATTACGTGCCCTATACGATGACCCATGTCGTGACCCAGTTGCAGCTGCTGTTTTTCTCGGCACTTGCTTTCGCGATACTGATGCGTACCGGCGTATACCCACCGGAAATGCGCTCGATTAATCTGGATACCGACTGGATCTATCGCAAGTTGTTGCCGCGATTTGCCGGGTGGGCGGCAGGCATCGTTGCGGTGTTCTGGACTGGTAAATTGGCCTTTTGGCAACGCCAAATCAACAGAGCAATATCCGGCCTCTACCAATCCTATGGACCCGAAGGTCGCATGGCCAGCACATGGCCGACGGGTTCTATGGTGATCTGGATCGCAGTGCTTTTGGGCGCGACGCTAATTATCAATTTCCTAGGTTAAGCCACCGCCGACCAGATTGATCCGGCAACAATCGAACCGACAAATGCAAAAGCAAGATACGATATAAATATCCGTGGCTTAACCAGCGCCCAAACCGCCACCGCTGCCGGGATACTACTAACGCCACCGGCCAAAACAAACGACATTGCGGCACCTTGGCTCATGCCTTGCTCCAACAGCCCGGCAATCAGTGGCACTGCCGCATAGCCATTCAGATACGCGGGTCCACCCATCAAGGCACCCAGAAAAATCGGCTGAAACCCGTCGCCGCCTAATACATTTGAAACCAGTTCAGCGGGCATATAGGCCAGCATCAGCGCTTCCAGCGTATAGGCAAGCACAAGCCACTTTGTCAGAAACAGTGCGTTTTTTATGGCTTCACTGCGAAAGACATCAACGCGTTCTCGCTCCGCCCAAAATTTCCAAACCGGTTCACCCTCAAAACTGTTTGAGCCACAACCATAGCTGCCAGCCTTTACTTCTTTCAACGGATTGGCAAACAACCCGGTTGGTTTCAGCGCCATCACGCCAAAGCCACCCAGCAACCCCAGACCCACGGCGGCCATCATTTTGGCGATGGCAAAATCAATGCCAAGGGCGCTTGCGGTGATCAAAAACATCGCCGGATCCATGATCGGAGACGCCAGCCAAAACGCCATTACCGCCGACAGCGGCACGCCCATTGCAAGCAGGGCGGCGATGAACGGTATCACCTCACAGGAACAAAACGGCGCGATGCCGCCGACCAGCGCTGCTACAAAAATCATCCGAGCTTCGCGGCCCAGAAATGCCTTTGCAACAATTGTCTCGGCGCCGCTGGCTTTTAAATAGCCGATCACCATCACAGCAAAGGCAATGAAAACAGAGGTTTGGGCAAAAGATTTGGCAGTGAATTTAAGCGTGGGCACGAACTGGTCAGGTGCAAAAATTGCCACCAGAGCAAATATTACAAAAATGGTTAGCCACACTTTATCAATCGACTTCCAAAGCCCGGTTAGTGGTCGGTGGGGCTGGGTATGTGAATGGGGAAGATCAGACATTATTCATCCCCTTGATGATGGTGGCTATGCTTACCCGCGTCAGCACAGCATTCGGACAACAGGAACTCAGAAAGGCGTTCCACCATGTCATAGGCCACAGCAGCGCAGATGATTGAACGGCCCTTTTTGACCTGCTTTACCAACCCGGCATGGGTTAGGAATTTAACATGATGGGTTAGTGTAGAACCGGATATACTGGTAGCCTTCCCAAGCTCGCCGATCGACAGCCCTTCAGTACCCGAGCGGACCAAGGCCCGCATCACGCCAAGGCGCTGTTCTGATCCTAGGGCGGAAAACGCTAATGCGGCGTCTTCCAGCGAAGTGTCGTCGGTGTGATTCATTTCCATAGTTCTAAAATAATAGAAATATCGAAATATTGTCAACCCGCATCCTTGCGATTGCGCCGTGATCAGACCAGACTGCGTAGATGAGCGACCAACTTGAGCAACTTAAAACTGGTATAACCACCTGCACACTATGCGCGGCTGAGTTCGCCAAAACCGCAACTGCACATGTGCCGCGACCTGTTTTCTGGTTGTCCAAAACCGCCTGTATTTTGGTTGCAGGGCAGGCCCCCGGCTCTCGCGTCCATGAAAGTGGCAGGCCTTTTACCGACCCATCAGGGGATCGTTTGCGCGAGTGGATGGGATTAAATGACCAGCAATTCTATGATATGGAAACTGTAGCCATCCTGCCCATGGCTTTCTGCTTCCCCGGCTACAACGCCAAAGGCGCTGACCTGCCGCCACCCAAAAAATGTGCTGAAATCTGGCATGAATTGGCTGTGGCAAACCTTTCAAACGTCCGGCTTACGCTGCTAGTTGGCGGATATGCCCAAAAATGGCATTTATCGGATGCAAGCAACGTAACCGAGACAGTTGCCAGCTGGCGCAACTATGCCCCGAACGTCTTCCCCTTGCCGCACCCGTCTTGGCGCAATACAGGTTGGATCAGGAAGAACGCGTGGTTTGAAACCGAACTGTTGCCTGTGCTGCGAGCCCGAATCCAAGAGGTGCTGAATGGCTAATTCAACGCCATTAGATCGCACTTTCGCGGCAATGCAAAAGGACGAAACCGATATACGCACCCACCTTCGTTTCTATGAAAACCTGTGTGACGCTGAACTGTTCCTGTCGCTGGAGAATGAACCCGCTGGCGACACTCTGTCCCCTCAAATATTCTCGTCCGATGGACAGGACTACGCGCTGATCTTTGACAGCCATGAACGGTTTGCAGATTTTGCAAAGGTTACTTCTCCCTACGCAGCTTTGACGGGCCGCTTGGTCATCGAAATGTTGCAAGGGCAGAATATTGGACTGGGCTTGAACCTTGGCGTCGCGCCGTCAAATGTTCTGCTTCCAGCAAGTTCTGTGGATTGGCTGGCAAACATCCTAAACCGTCAAGTACAGGAGCAAACAGCGGTGCCAAAAGAAATACACCCGCCTGAGAACATCTCACAATCATTGCTGCAGTCACTTTCAAGGAAACTCGCCTTTGCCACCGAATTAGCAAATTCCGTCTGCTTGGTAAGCGTCCGCTACCCAAATGGAAGCCCAATCAATCTCTTGGCCTATATCGATGCCCGACCGGAAGCACACGACGAACTAACGCAAATCGTATCCGATTCAATGGCGTTTTCTGGGGAGGAGAATGAAACCATCGACGTGGCGTTTTTCAACTCTTCAGACCCGATCAGTTCTCTATTAATCCGCACCGGCCTATTTTTAGATCTCACCAAACCGGAACAGCCAACCCGAAATCCAACCGCCCCCGGCATGGACCCCGAGAATCCACCGCGTCTTACTTAATACCCAGCGGCCCTGTCCACGATGAACAACATTTCTTCCCCAGCTTCAAACCGACGAATGTTTTCAGCGATCACTTCGGCAGCTGTGTCGGCTCGGGTTTCTGAGGCCAGATGCGGTGTTATTGTTATCCGTTCGTGCGCCCAATAAGGGTGGTCTGCAGGAAGTGGCTCGACCCTAAACGTGTCTAACGTGGCATGGCCAATATGCCCGGCATTCAAAGCCCCAAGCAAAGCCTCATCGTCAATCAACGCCCCACGCCCGGGGTTCAACAACTTGGCCCCTTTTGGCATTAGGGCAAGCCGTTCAGTATTTATCAGGTTTTCGGTAGCCGGGGTAAGCGGCAGCAATAGCACCAGAATTTCGCTCTGAGTCAACGTGTCTTCCAGCCCCTGCTCGCCACTAAGGCATTTTACGCCAGCGATTTCTTTCTGTGTCCTGCTCCAACCACACACCTGAAAGCCAAGTGTGGCCAAAGCCTTAACGCAAGCGCTTCCAAGCGCCCCAAGGCCAAGAACACCCACTTTACGGTGCCGTGCTAACGGCGGGCACTCAGGCTTCCAAATCCCATTTTGACCCATGATATGGGCATCCATTCCCAAATGGTACCGCAGTACATGGCCGGTAACCCATTCCACCATGCCCTCACGCAGACCACTATCCACCATCCGCGTCATCGGGACATTGAGCGTTGGATTGTCGACAACGGTTTCAACGCCAGCCCAGAGGCCTAAAACTGCCTTTAGCCGAGTGTATGAAGAAAAATCCGAGACCGGGCCGTTTGGTGCGTAGGCAATATAGTCAACCTCGGTATTATCGAAGTTAGTAGAGAAATTTGCCGAGATGCCTGACTTGAAAGACGCGTTTTCAAGGGATTTTTGATATTCAAGCCAACGCTCTTCGCTGGCCGCAAACAAAACATTTACGCTCATCGTTTTCCCCGTGGCCGATGCACATGCGCGCTTTGAACCAAACCAAATCCCACCAACAAAACCAGCATGGCCGAGCCCCCCCAGCTAACCATTGGTAAGGGTACGCCGACCACTGGGGCCAATCCCATGACCATGGACATGTTGATGGCAAAGAACAGGAAAAATGTCGCCGCAACACCCAAAGTTATCAATGACCCAAAACGATCCTTGTTCTTAAGCGCCGACACGATGCAGAAAAATAATATTAAACCGTAGAGTGAAAGCAAAGAAAATGCCCCCACAAAACCGAATTCTTCTGCCAGTGTCGTGAAGATAAAGTCGGTATGTTTTTCGGGCAGGAAATTCAGCCGGCTTTGGGTTCCCTGCATAAATCCACGCCCCGACCAGCCACCAGATCCAAGCGCAATTTTGGATTGAGTGATGTGATAGCCAGCCCCTAACGGGTCGTTAGCCGGGTCGATGAATGTATCGATGCGACGAAATTGGTAATCTTTCAGCAACTGCCATTCGGTGCCACGCGACGCAAATACAATAAAAAGCGCCGATAACCCCAACAGGATGAGAACTGCAAAATACAGCCAGTGTACTCCTGCCAGAAACATCATAATCCCGCCCCCCGCTGTTAGTAGTATCGCGGTTCCCAGATCAGGTTGGGTTACCACCAGAAATGTAGGAACAAGGATCAGTACAAGTGGTATCAGCAGCCATTGTGGGCGAGAGGTTTTTTCAACGCTTAGCCAGTCGTAATAAGCGGCAAGGATCATGACCAATGTGATTTTAGTCAGTTCCGAAGGTTGCAACCGCATGAAGCCAATGTCGATCCACCGCTGTGCCCCCATGCCTGAAACGCCAAAGAACTTGACCATTAGCAATAAAAAAATCGAACCCCCATAAGCCAGAGCCGCCACGTTTCGCCAGAACCATATGGGCACCATCGCCACGGCGATCATCAGAAACATGCCAAAGGCAAATCGTTTCATCTGCGGTTCTGCCCAAGGGGTCATCGACCCACCTGCCACTGAATAGAGCATCAAAAACCCGAAGCAGGCGACAGCTGTTATCAGCAGGATCAGAGGCCAGTTCAGATACAGGATTTTGCGAAACCCAGATGGGACTGTCTGGACGCGATATTCCAGATAGCTCATGTTTTGATCCGCCCGTCAGAAACTGTAGCTGGGTCGCGCAGGGTCAGTCCTTCGCGCATGGTCTGGATCGTGCCGCGCTGGCTGGAAGGGTAGGACGCAAGCGGTGGCAGGCCACCATGTAGGGCTTGCAACATTATGTCGCGCGCAATTGGGGCCGCGGCAACTGAACCACCACCGCCATGTTCCACCACGACCGAAACAGCAATCTCGGGTGCCTCGAACGGTGCATAGGCCACGTACAGGGCGTGGTCGCGCCGTTTCCAGGGTAAGTCAGCGTTTCGTATGACACCGGCGGCGCGCTCCGCCACTGTGATATTTCGAACCTGGCTGGTGCCGGTTTTTCCGGCCATCCGTAGTTCGTTTTCTTCAATACGACTGCGATAGGCTGTTCCACGCTCGCTGTTTGAAACCGCAAACATGCCCTCACGTACTGCGCGCAAATGATCTTTGTTTAATCCCAATGACGTGGCCTCGGTTGTTTCCACCTCGACGCCATTTACAGTTTTTATCAGCGTTGGAACAACTGCATTCCCCGAGGCAAGTCGTGCTGTCATCACGGCTAGCTGCAAAGGTGAGGCCAGAACAAACCCCTGTCCAATCCCAGAATTTAGCGTGTCGCCAATCAGCCAGTCGGAATTGCGATCGTCACTTTTTGACGCCCATTCGGCTTTCCATGCCTTGGTAGGGGTAAGCCCGCCAGCAATAGCAGACATTGGTAACTCGAACTTTGAACCAAGCCCCAGCCTGCGTGCCATGGCGCTGATCTTTTCGATCCCGACACGTTCGGCGATTTCATAGTAGAACACATCGCAGGATTGTTGCAGGCTTTTGTGCAGGTTGACCTTACCGTGACCACCACGTTTCCAGCAATGGAAACGGCGGTTCCCCAGTTGTTTGAAGCCGATGCATTTGATCTGTTCCTCTAGGTCAATCACGCCCTCTTCCAGCGCAGCCAAAGCGACGATCATCTTGAAAGTTGAACCGGGTGGATAGGTGCCCTGTACTGTTTTATTTGCCAATGGGCGGTATTCATTTTCCGTCAAATCGGCGTAATCTGCCACCGTAATTCCGCGAACGAATTTGTTGGGGTCATAACTTGGTGCTGATCCAATCGCCAGTAATTCACCACTGCGGGTGTTGATAACAACAACCGCGGCGCTTTCCGCCCCAAGTCGGGCCTGTACAAAATTTTGCAGCATCGCGTCAACGGTCAGCTGGATATTGTCACCGGGGATGCCTTCAATTCGGTCCAGCTCACGCATCACCCGACCCACGGCATTGACTTCGATACGTCGTGTCCCGGCGCGTCCGCGTAAATCCAATTCCAATTTACTTTCGATGCCCACCTTACCAATTTGAAATTCTGGGATTTGCAGCAATGGATCGGGGTCTTCAAGTTTGCCCAGATCATAATCGCTAACTGGTCCGACATAACCCACCACATGGGCAAAATCGGCCCCCTGTGGATAAAGCCGGGACAATCCAAATTCGGGCGTAACACCGGGCAGGGCGGGGGAATTCACCGCAACCCTCGCCAGATCATGCCATTCCAGCCGGTCCGCGACCGTTACCGGCACAAACGGGCTCAGGCGTTTTAGCTCCTTTGTTGCACGTTCCAGATCGTCGGGGTCCAGTTCGACCAATCGCGCCAGATGGGCGATGGTGGCATCAATGTCCCCCGCGTCTTCGCGCACGATGACAATCCGGTAGTTTTGTTCATTTTCGGCAAGAATCTCTCCGAAACGATCGTAGATCAGCCCGCGTGTGGGTGGAATTAGGCGAATATTTATACGGTTTTCTTCTGCCAACAGACGGAACTGATCTGCCTGATCAACCTGCATAAACCGCATTCTCAGGCCCAATACGCCAATGAACGCAAGCTGCGTCCCGCCCAGAATTAGGGCGCGGCGCGATATGATCCGCGTGCTGGCCTCATTATCCTTTGGGGTGCGTATCATATGCGATGCCCATACTGATCGACCGCTCCGGGGACAACTTGGCGAACCCCCAAGAGCCTTGACGAAACGAAAACTACCACCGGGTATGCGGCAACGGTCATTACGAACAACAGGCTATCCAATGCGAAGCTGGGTTGTCCAATCACGAATATGCCAAGGATCAGCCGGTTTGTAAGAACCATCGCAAGTATGACGGCGGACACCAGTGCCCACTCAAACAAAAAAGGCAGTTCCCGGGAAAACTGCGCGCGACCGCGCAAAAATTCCAAGCCGATTACGCCCAAACCAGTCCAAAGCCCCGGGGGACGCATAAACAAAATATCGCTCAGGAATAGTACAACTGCAAAAAGCAAAACCGGAACAAAGTTTGGGCGGCGCAGAACCCATGCAAATGCAATCGCGACTGTCCAGTCAGCGCCGGGTAGTCGCCCGGCGGTTAGGTCAAGTGGCAGTAAGCGAACAAAGATTATGAATGCCGACAAAAGGCAAAACAATGCCCAGTATAACATTCGTCTTGTTGTTGCCGGATCAACCATCGGAAGGCTCTGTAGTTGCTATTGTGTCAGGTTCAACAGGTTCAACAGGTTCGGGCAGGGCAGGTTGGTACAATAGCCCCCCGGTGTCAGAGACCTTGCTGGTGCCGCTGTTGCGTAACACCCGCAGGAATTCTAAACGCTCATAATCCGCGGTCAGCTTTACCCGCAATCGTCTGTCCGATCCAAGGGCCACTTGGCCGACCAATAAACCGGGGGGAAAAACGCCGCCGTCGCCAGAGGAAACGACCCGGTCGCCGGGGCGTACGGCCTCGGGTGTTTCCAAAAATTCGATTGGCGGCACGGCGGTATTATCCCCTGCCAGTATTGCCTTTTGACCAGAGGGTTGGATCGTAACCGGTATCCGACTGTTTGAATCGGTTAATAATATCACCCGTGATGAATTTTGCCCAACTCCAGAAATCCGCCCCACCAGACCCAAGCCATCGGTGGTGGCCCAGCCATCAACGATCCCGTCCCGCTCACCGATATTCAATAGCACTGATTGGCGAAAAGGTGAGCCACTGTCAGCCAATACGACACCAGTGATAAACGTCAATTTCGGATCGAGCCGCACGTTGTTCAGATCAAGCAGCTTGGCGTTTTTCTGTTCCAGCTGTAGTGCGGCTTCTTTCCAGGCTTTCATTTGCTGCAACTCACGGCGAAGCTCTTGGTTTTGCTCATAAATTCTATTGTATGCCTGAAAGTCCCGCGACATCCCGACCACTTTGGTAACTGGAACCAACGCCCATGAAAAAGAGGGAACAACCTTGTCGATTAGCGCTGTGCGAAACCGCTCTACCCTTGGGCTGTCAATACGCCAGAGCAGGAAAAGCGCGAACAAAAACAACACCAGGCCGCCGACCAGAATACGTCTGATCGGGCGCACATAGACGTCGTTTTGGTTTCTATCCTTTGCCACGGCATCCCCAGTGACTAGCTGTCGTAATCAATTACGTGACGCAGCTGTTTTTCATATTCCAGCGCCTTGCCGGTGCCAAGCGCTACGCAGCTAAGTGAATCGTCCGCCACCGATATTGCCAGCCCGGTTTGTTCGCGTAATGCCAGATCGAGATCCCCAAGCAATGCACCACCCCCGGTCAGCATCACGCCGCGGTCAACGATGTCTGCGGCCAGATCAGGTGGCGTGGCTTCCAGCGCGGTCATTACCGCTTCGCATATTTGCTGAACCGGTTCCGCTAATGCCTCGGCAATTTGCGCCTGATTGATTTCGATTTCTTTGGGCACGCCATTCAACAGATCACGCCCCCGAATCTGCATACTAGCGCCGCGCCCATCATCGGGCATTCGTGCTGTACCAATAGATGTTTTTACGCGCTCTGATGTGCTTTCGCCAATCAGCAGGTTTTGTTGGCGGCGCAGATAGCTGATGATTGCTTCGTCCATCCGGTCTCCACCCACTCGCACAGAACGCGCATAAACGATGTCACCCAGGGACAGTACCGCCACCTCGGTTGTACCACCGCCGATGTCCACAACCATGTTACCGGTTGGGTCGGTGATCGGCATACCGGCACCAATTGCCGCTGCAATCGGTTCCGCAATCAGCCCAGCGCGTCGCGCGCCTGCGGATAGAACCGACTGACGGATGGCACGTTTTTCTACGGGTGTGGCCCCATGGGGGACGCAAACAATGATCTTGGGTTTGGAAAACGTGGTGCGCGGGTGGACCTTGCGGATGAAGAACTTGATCATTTCTTCGGCTGTGTCAAAATCTGCAATCACCCCTTCGCGCATCGGGCGGATAGCCTCAATAGATCCCGGAGTACGCCCGAGCATCAGCTTGGCATCTTCGCCAACGGCCAGTACATTTCGAGCGCCATCTTTGACATGATAAGCCACAACCGACGGTTCATTAAGGACAATTCCCTTGCCCTTAACATAAACCAGCGTGTTCGCTGTCCCAAGGTCGATCGCCATATCCGACGAAAACATACCCATAATTCCTGCCATAACACGAACTTCCCGTTCACAAATTTCAAAAGGCCCGCGACTCTGTCAGCCACGGGCCCTCAGTTACTATAGGCATGCATTGATGCGGGCGAAAGACCCTTGCGCGCGCTAATCAGCGCGAACTTGCCCGCCCGCCGTCAGGACATATCCCTGAAATCTACCGATTTCACGTCTGCATCCGGGGCTGATTTCAGACGCCGGACCAGCAATTTGTTCAATGCTGTGACATAGGCCTTGGTGGAGGCGACGACCGTATCGGTATCCGCAGATTGCCCGGTCACGATGCGCCCGTCCTCTTCTAAACGCACTGAAACCGTGGCCTGTGCGTCAGTGCCTTCGGTGACAGCGTGTACCTGATAAAGCTGCAAGTGTGCATCGTGCGGAAACAGCTGTTTTATTGCGTTAAAAGCTGCATCTACGGGTCCGTCGCCGGTGGCGTTGAACTGGCTGTCTTCACCGCCAATTGACAATGTAAGGTCGGCTGTTTGCGGTCCTTCTGTGCCACATACTACCTTCAGGTGCTTTACCTGAATGTGGTCATGTTCAGCGTCGGTTGAGCTGTCACGCATCAGGGCGACCAAATCATCGTCAAAGATTTCTTTCTTGCGGTCGGCCAGTGCTTTGAAGCGCACGAACACGTCTTTTAACTGGTTATCACCCAGATCATGCCCCAAATCTTTCAGCTTGGCTCTGAGCGCGGCGCGCCCTGAATGTTTGCCCATAACCAGATTGGTCTCGGACAATCCAACATGCTCAGGGCGCATTATTTCGAACGTCTCAGCATTTTTCAGCATGCCATCCTGATGGATACCGCTTTCGTGGGCAAAAGCGTTTTTGCCGACGATGGCCTTGTTATACTGAACCGCAAAGCCGGATACAGTGGCCACGCGGCGGCTGATGTTCATAATCTTGGTGGTATCAATACCGGTGTGAAACGGCATTATGTCATTCCTGACTTTCAGGGCCATCACCACTTCTTCCAATGCGGTGTTGCCAGCGCGTTCGCCTAAGCCGTTGATTGTACATTCAATCTGGCGGGCACCACCTTCCACGGCGGCCAGCGAATTGGCAGTTGCCATGCCCAGATCGTTGTGACAATGGGTGGCGAATATCACCTCATCTGCGCCCGGCACTTCGGCGATCAGCATCCGGATCAGATCAGCGCTTTCTCGGGGCGCAGTATAGCCAACGGTGTCCGGGATGTTGATCGTGGTTGCCCCGGCTTTGATGGCGATTTCCACAACCCGTTTCAGATAGTCGATTTCGGTACGTGTCGCATCCATAGGCGACCATTGCACGTTGTCACACAGATTTCGCGCCAGTGTTACGGTTTCGTGGATGCGTTCGGCCATTTCGTCCATGCTGAGACCCGGAATGTCTCGGTGCAGGGGCGAAGTGCCAATGAAGGTGTGTATGCGTGGGCGCCGCGCATGTTTTACCGCTTCCCAACAGCGATCAATGTCGCGTGGCACGGCGCGGGCGAGGCCGCAAATTACTGAATTTTCAGACAGTTTGGCAATTTCGCTTACGGCTTCAAAATCACCTTCGCTGGCAATGGGGAAGCCTGCTTCGATAATATCGACGCCCATTTCATCAAGCAGACCGGCGATCTCTACCTTTTCGTTATGGGTCATTGTAGCGCCGGGGCTTTGTTCGCCGTCGCGCAAAGTTGTGTCAAATATCAGGACATGGTCCTGTTCAATCTGGTCGGTCATCGGGGTGTCTTTCGTTCTAAACTTAGCTTTGGATTTTGGCGCTGTTCAACCCGTGAGCGGTCGCGCCAAAGACACGCTCAGGGGTTAGCTAAGTAGAAGGAGTGCGCAAAGCGGAGCTGCGAACCGAAGTTCGCCAGTGGAAATAAATGTTACCGCATACGTCATGGCGGCAACTATAGATCGACAATTTCTGTTTGGAAAGAACAATTGGCCGGGCTGGATTATTCGGACGCGGTCGCCCCATCCGTCAGTGCGCCATTAGTCCATTCTCCGCTGGTTTCCTGTCCGGTGGCGTAGCGGATTGTGCCTGCACCCTCGCGTTTTCCTGCCTTAAACGTGCCTTCATAAACGTCGCCATTGGCATAAGTTGCAACGCCTTGGCCTTCGATTTCACCAGCTTTCCAGTCGCCGGTATAGGTAAAACCATCGGCCATTGTGATCGTGCCTTTGCCATTGCGTTGACCATTGGCAAAGGCCCCGGAATAGGTAGAGCCGTCAGCATAGTTTGCGCGGCCAACTCCGTGGCGCTGGCCCTCCAGCCATTCTCCGACGTAGGTGTAGCCATCCGGGAATGTCATGGTGCCCTGACCGTGGTTCTTGGCATTACGAAACTCACCCTCATAAACCAGACCATTGCCATAACGTGCAGTGCCTTTGCCGTCGATGACGCCGGCTTTCCATTCGCCTTCGTATGAATTTCCATCGGGGTAGTTGATGGTCCCGGCCCCGTCAGCCAGATCATCACGAAACTGGCCCTGATAGATCGATCCATCCGGATAGGTGACTTTACCCTCACCTTCGATCCGGCCATCAACCCAGTCGCCTACATATATATACCCGTCTGTGCCGGTAAACGTGCCGGACCCATGGCGTTTGTCGCCCTGAAATGTGCCGATATAAATGTCACCGTTGGCATAGGTCACCTGACCGTTGCCGTTGCGCTGGCCTGCTGACAGATTGCCTTCGTACAAATCGCCATTTGGCTGAGTCAGTGAGCCTTCTCCATCAATCTGGCCGTCTTTCCATTGGCCGACAAATTTCAAACCATCCGGCATGACCAATGTCCCAGTACCCTGACGCACATCTTGGGATAATGTGCCTTCATAAACAGCGCCATCTGGATAGGTAATTTTACCTTCACCATCTTTGATGCCATCAATCCAGGAGCCTTCATAGACATAGCCGTTCGGGCTCTCCATTCGGCCCTGACCGTGATGCAGGGCTTCTTTGAAACCGCCTTCGTATCTAACGCCATTGGAATAGATCGCTACGCCAGAGCCGTTGATCTTACCGTCAACCCAGTCGCCTTCGAAAGTGCCGCCGTCGGCAAAGGTGATTTTACCAAAACCTTCGGGTTTGCCCTTGGCAAAAGCGCCTTCATAGATTGAACCGTTGGGGAAACGGGCCAGCCCCTGACCCAGAATTTCGCCATCAACCCACTCGCCAGTATATTCGTAACCATTGGGCAATTGATAAGTGCCGGTACCGTGCTGTTTGCCGCCTTTGAAGGTGCCTTCATAAACGCCGCCATCATCATATTGTTTGGTGACTACATCGTCATTTGTTTGCGCCGCAACGGGCATGGCCAAAACCAATGCCCCAAGAATTCCTACAAATTGCGCTTTAGCGCGACCCTTAATATCCAGCACGATAGCCCCCAATAGCCTGATTCCGTTTAATGGATCAGATGCCTGCCTGAGGTTAGAGGAGCCGCCCCCGGCTGACAACGCTTTTTGGTGGCACGCGGAAATTTGTGAGGACTTTCGCTTGCGCTCAGGTCTGCTAAGACTTCGCTGGAACTAGTGATGGATGCTTTGATGACCGATAAATTTCGCCTGACTCTGGCGCAGTTGAACCCGACGGTGGGTGACCTGGCGGGCAACGCGACGCGCGCGCGGGATGCCTGGCAACAGGGCAAGTATGCGGGTGCCGATCTGGTGGCGCTGAGCGAGATGTTCATCACGGGTTACAACACCCAGGATTTGGTGGCCAAGCCAGCTTTTACGGATGCGGCTATGGCGCAATTGGAGCAGTTGGCGCAGGATTGCGCGGATGGCCCGGCGCTGGCTATTGGCGGGCCGCTGCGGGAAAAGGGAAAACTTTTCAATGCTTACTATGTTTTGCAAGGCGGTGAGATTAGCTGCCGTGTGTTGAAGCACCACCTGCCAAATGAAACCGTGTTTGATGAGGTTCGGATCTATGATGTGGGGCCTCTGGCAGGGCCATACAGTGTGTCAGGTATACGGATTGGCAGCCCGATCTGTGAGGATGCCTGGTTTGAGGATGTTGCCGAAACCCTGGGGGAAAGTGGGGCCGAGATACTGTTGGTGCCCAATGGTTCGCCTTATTATCGCAACAAAATGGACGTTCGGATCAACCATATGGTGTCGCGCACCGTTGAGACAGGGTTACCGCTGATTTACCTGAATATGGTGGGTGGTCAGGATGATCAGGTATTTGATGGTGGCTCCTTTGTACTGAACCCGGGTGGTGAGCTGGTAGTGCAGTTGCCGGTGTTTGACGAAGTTATCAGCCATGTGGATTTTGAACGCACCGAAAAAGGCTGGCGCGCGCTGCCGGGGGTTCTGACCACGCTGCCGGATGAGTGGGAGCAGGACTATCGTTGCATGGTCGAGTCTTTGCGCGACTATATGGGAAAACACAGGTTTACCAAAGTGTTACTGGGGCTTTCCGGGGGGATTGATTCGGCGATTGTAGCAG
>CAZRHV010000007.1:0-74406 GCA_964599985.1 uncultured Marinosulfonomonas sp.
CACCGAGCCGGTTTTTCGGGATTACATTGATCGGCTGCGTGCGCGCCCGGCGTTTTCACGGGCGATGGATCGGAATGGTTGAGGGGTTGGTTTGATGGTTGAACCTTTGACTTCTGCGCCAATCCTAGAAACGGAACGCCTGACCATACGCGGGCCAGTTAGAAGCGACCTATCCGAATTTACCCGATTTATGACAAGTTCACCGAGGATGGAGGCGCAGGGAGAAACGGTCAGTAAAGAACAAGCTTGGTTTGGTTTTTTGACGGGTATTGGTCATTGGCAATGGCATGGGTTTGGATTCTTCACTCTGATTCAGCGTGGGGAGAACCGTCCTCTTGGTCGCGTGGGGTTGCTTAAGCACTCGAACTGGCCCGAAGTTGAGTTGGCATGGCATCTTTTTGAAGGGGCCGAGGGCAACGGGTACGCGACTGAAGCTGCGAAAGCAGTTCACCTCTGGGCTAGTCAAAGTCATGGTTTCAATCAATTGGTCAGCTACATTGATGCCAAAAACCAACGTTCGCAAGCTGTCGCTAAACGTCTCGGAGCGCAGACTGACGGTACGCGTGCTGATCACGAACCCAATGCTGAGGTTTGGACCCACTTACCCGCTCCCAAATGATCACTTTGGGGGATTCGAAAACTTGGATTACCTTGCGAGGAAATATCCGCTTCGGGCTCATTCTTGACATTAGCGGAATTCCAACAATAGGGCCTCGCTTGAACTTGGGAAGGTGCTAAGCTGGGCTCCGCCCGGTCCATTGATGCTTGTTGAAAGTGTCTGCAAATGGCTCAACCAACCACACCCCCTCACCCCCACTTCGCCGCGCGTCCCCCCGCCCATTTCCCCGTCGCAAGGCAGGCGGTGAGCAGGTAGCCGCCGGTTGGGGCTTCCCAGTTCAGCATTTCTCCGGCGATAAATACGCCGGGGATGGCGGTTAGCATCAGGTCTGGGTTCAACGCGTCCCATGCCACGCCGCCTGCGGTGGATATGGCTTCGTCAATTGGCCGCAGGCCGGCGTGTTTTATCGGCAGGTTTTTGATCAGGTGTGCGAGCGCCGCTCCCTCTGGCAGCGGGCGGCCGAATTCCATCAGCAGTGCCCGTTTAGCCGCGCCCAGATGCAGGGCTTTGCGCAGGCGGTTGCTGAGCGCGGTTTTGCGGTTGGCGCTGGTCAGGCGTTTCAGAATGCGCGCCTCTGACCAGTCGGGCATCAGGTCGAGCGTCAGGGCTTCGCCCATGCGCACGGCGCGGGACATGGTGTAGATGCCGCCGCCCTCCAGCCCTTGTTTTGAAATGATAAATTCGCCGCGGCTGGTTTGTTTACCGGCGCTCAGGGCCACGCCTTTTACCGGCGCACCGAAGTGGCGGGCCATGTGGTCGGACCAGTCGACGCGGACGCCTGCATTGGCCGGGGCGAAGGGGGTTAGTATAACGCCGCGGTCCGCAAGCCATGGCGCCCAAGCGCCGTCTGATCCAAGGCGGGGCCAGCTTGCGCCACCCAAGGCCAGAACCGTGACTTTTGGGTGCAGGACTGTGTTGCCTTCGGGGGTGGCAAATTGAAAGCCTCTGTCGGCCCAGCCTTGCCAGCGCCAGCGGGTATTAAGCTGCACATTCAGCCCGGCCAGTTTGACCATCCATGCGCGTAGCAGAGGTGAGGATTTCATGGTTTTCGGGAAAACACGGCCCGAGGAGCCGGTGAATACTTCCTGCCCCAGATCGCGCGCCCAGTTTTGTACGGCTGTGTTGTCAAAGCCTGTCAGGATCTCGCGCAGCGGTTCGGCGCTTTCGAAATAGTTGGGCAGAAAGGCGTCAAACGGCTCAGCTTTGGTCAGGTTCAGACCGGACTTACCGGCCATCAGCAATTTGCGCCCAACGGATGGTTTGGCCTCAACCAGTGTTACGTGCCGTCCGGCCTGCGCCAGTTCCTGTGCTGCCATCAGGCCCGCCGGTCCAGCACCTATTACCAGTGCGTCGGTCAACGGATCAGCCCTTTGATGGCGGCCATATGATCTGCGCTTGCATTCAGGGCGTCGTGAGCCAGTTCTGATACGGTTTGGTCCAGCAATTCAGGGTCAACAACACGTTCGACCAACCCCCAGCTAAGGGCATCATCAGCGGTGATTTTCTGCCCCGCCATCAGGATCATTTTCGCCCGTGCGGGGCCGATCAGTGCCGCCATTCGTACCGGGTCAGAAGGTTGCGGCAGAAAGCCGAGTTTCATCACCGGATAAAAGAATTTCGCCCCCTTAACCGCCACGCGTAAATCACAGGCCAGCGCCATGCCAAACGCACCACCGGCAAGGGTGCCATTCAGCGCCGCGATGGTCAGGCAAGGCAATTCAGCAATGCTGCCCGACAGGGTTTCCCACAGGCCACTGGTGGCCAGCCCTGTGCGTGCTTCATCCAGATCAGCGCCGGCACTAAAGACATTGCCGGCGCCGGTAAGGACCAGAACGCGTGTGTTTTGCCGGGCGTCCTGAACGACACCAATCAGGTTTTCCAGTATTGCACCGGTCAGGGAATTGGCTTTTTGTGGGCGATTTATTGTGACACGCAGCAATGCCCCCTGTTTATCTACGTTGATCATTGTTTTTAAGTGGCTTTCTTTGATATATCAGTGCGTATGGCACCGTATTAGAGCCCATTTGCAAGTATTAACAGGCCACAATCATGTTCCCGACCTGCCTAAAACTTGACCCAATGTGCTGCGACACGGTACCTGAGTAGTGTATTCAGAGCAGGACCCTCAATGACAAAACATTTTTCAACACCGCTGGCCCTTGGTGCCGCAATCGCTTTTATACTTCCATCCACCGCATTTGCCGAAGTAACGGCGGCAGAGGTCTGGGAAAGCTGGAAATCTTACGGCGAAAAGTTCGGCCAGACTGTTACGGTTGGATCAGAGGAAACAACCAGTGACGCGCTGATCCTTCGCAACGTAACAATGTCGGTTGATATGCCCGAAGGTAGCGCAACTGGCACATTGGAATTGCTGGAATTCCGCGAGCGCGGTGACGGCACCGTGGCTGTGACCATGTCACCGGATTTCCCATTTTCGATGACATTTGACCCCGATGGTGGCGAAGCCGCCGATATGGCGATGATCATACGTCAGTCGGGCATCAGTATTATTGCCTCAGGCGACGCTGACAACATTTCATTCGATTATCTTGCGGCTGAGGTCAGTATTGGCATCGATAAAATGATCATTGATGGTGTCGATCTGGACGCAGATATTGAAGTTGCGTTGTTCGAGGTTGAGGGCAAATATGCCCTGACCTACGGCGAAAACGACACTTATGTAAGCCAGTTGGTTGCTGCTGATGCAGCGTTGAACTTTGCGTTTACCGATCCCGAAGAAGGCGGCCGCATAGTCATGCAAGGCACAATAGAGGATCTGCGCACGAATTCCACAGCGTCGATACCTTCTGATTTTGAGTTGGAAGACCCGGCAGCTATGTTCACAAGCGGGTTTGATGTTCAGGGTGGATTTTCATCGGGTGCATCAAGTTTTTCAATGAGCATGGAAGGCGCATCAGAGGAATTTTCGCTGTCTTCAACCGCTGAAACCAATTCTCTGGATTTTGCCATCGGGAATGGTTCAATCAGCTATGGCGGGTCGGCAACTGGTCTGAATTATGTGTTGCAGTCCCCGGAATTGCCATTTCCAGAGCTGACAATGGCTATGGCCGAAACCGGGTTTAAGTTATTGATGCCCTTGCAGCAGTCAGAGGAGCCAAGTGATTTCACGTTTGCAATGAGTTTTATTGGCCTGGAAGTCAGCAATGTCATTTGGAACATGCTCGATCCGGCAGAAATGATGCCCCGTGATCCGGCGACTATTATTATCGATATTTCCGGACAGATGAACTGGTTGTTCGATATTATGGGTCCTGCGCAGGCGGAAAATTTTGACGACGAAACCCCGGCCGAAATTCATAACCTGTCAATCAACGACATTACCGTGTCGGCTGTTGGCGCCGAGATTACCGGTACCGGTGAATTCACATTCGACAATTCTGATCTGGACACGTTCGAAGGTATACCAGCGCCAACCGGTGCAATCGATATGCAGATTGTTGGTATAAACGGCTTACTGGACACCTTGATCCAAATGGGCCTGTTGCCAAACGATCAGGCAATGGGTGCGCGGATGATGTTGGGGCTGTTTGCACGGCCCGGTGATGGCGAGGATACGCTGGTCTCAACCATCGAGGTAAACGGCGACGGTTCGGTTTTTGCCAACGGTCAGCAGTTGAAGTAAACACAACTTTTCTGAACACTTAGGGCCGCGCAACGTGTTTGCGCGGCCTTTTTCGTTGGAATGCCTTGCGAAGCTGCCCGGTGCCATTTACCTGTTTGGCAGTGTTGGAATGTTAGGCAAATATACATGGCCCAGTCTCTTAGTGATCTGACTCAGTCGCTGTTAAAGGCAGCCCGGGTTGCCGGGGCCGATAATGCCGATGCAATCGCGGTAGATGGCACATCACTGTCAATCGATGTGCTGAACGGCAAGCTTGAACACGCAGAACGGGCAGAGGGTGTTGATATTGGCCTGCGGGTTTTGGTAGGCCAACGTCAGGCCTGTGTGTCAGCGTCTGATACCAAACCCGGAACTATTACCACAATGGCCGAACGCGCAGTTGCGATGGCCAAGGAAGCGCCGGAGGACCCCGATATTGGGCTGGCCACGCCCGACCAGTTTGCCAGTTCATGGGACATCGCGGCGTTGGAAATGGCCGACCCGGGCGATGAGCCAGAGCCGGAACAATTGCAGTTAGATGCACAAGCGGCAGAGGCAGCGGCGCTGAAAGTTTCCGGTGTTTCGCAGGTGCAGGCCGCGTCAGCAGGGTATAGCCGCAACACTATTCATCTGGCCACCAGTGTCGGGTTTTCCGGTGGTTATACCCGCACCAGTCAGGGCTTGTCCTGCGTTGCGATAACCGGCAGTGGCACGGATATGGAGCGGGATTATCACGGCGATTTCCGCGCCTATCAGGATGATCTGATCAGCCCGCAAGAAATTGGCCGGATAGCGGGTGAACGCACGGTTGAGCGTGCGGGTGCGCGCAAACCTAAAACCGGCGCGTTTCCGGTGTTGTTTGATGAACGTATTGCGTCTTCACTGATTGGGCATTTGCTGGTGGCGATTAATGGCAGCTCTATTGTGCGGGGCTCTTCCTGGGCGCGTGATCTGCTGGAAAAACAGGTGTTGCCCGATGGTCTGACAATTGTCGAAGACCCGCATCGCCCACGCGCTTCCAGTACCCGGCCATTTGACGGCGAAGGTCTGCCAACGGCGCACCGGGTTTTGGTGGATGACGGGGTGCTGACTGGCTGGACGCTGGACCTGTCGACGGCGCGTAAGCTGGGGATGCAATCCACGGCGAGTGCGTCGCGCGGTACCTCTGCACCGCCTTCACCGACCGTTGGAAATATTGCCCTGACTCAAGGCAGTGCATGCAAGCAAGATTTACTGCGTGATATGGGCACCGGATTGCTGGTGACATCAATGATTGGGTCTTCGATCAATCCCACCACCGGGGACTATTCCCGCGGGGCGTCAGGGTTTTGGGTGGAAAACGGTGAAATAACCTATCCGGTGAACGAATGTACAATCGCGGGAAATCTGCGCGATATGTTGTTGTCGATCACTCCTGCAAATGATGCCCGCGCGCATCTTTCCCGTGTGGTGCCCTCGCTGTTGGTTCAGGGGCTTACACTTGCCGGAGAGTGACCTAACCCTATTGATTGAAGCTGCCCGTGCAGCCGGCGGGATTGCCACACCCTATTGGCAGCAATCCCCCAAGACCTGGGAAAAAGACGAAGGTGCCGGGCCGGTGACCGAGGCCGATCTGGCGGTAAACGATATGCTTGCTGAGCGTTTGCGCACAGCACGCCCGGATTATGGCTGGTTATCGGAAGAAAGCGAAGATAGCGCCGACCGGCTGGAAAAAGAGCGGGTGTTCATCGTCGATCCGATTGACGGCACGCGGTCATTTATCGCCGGGGAAAAAACCTGGGCGCACTCACTAGCGGTGGCTGAAAAAGGCCGGGTTATTGCCGGCGTTGTGTATCTGCCATTGCGGGACAAGATGTACACCGCATTTGCAGGGGGTGGCGCGTTTTTGAATGGTGCGCCGATACAACCGTCGGGTCGGGAAGATATTACAGATGCGGCAGTTCTTTGCGCGCGTTCTAACCTGTCGCCAGTGCATTGGCAGGGCGGAGTACCGCCGGTGAAAAGCCATTTTCGCGCGTCGCTGGCCTATCGCGTGGCATTGATCGCCGAGGGGCGGTTTGATGCAATGATGACCCTGCGTGATACATGGGAGTGGGATGTGGCTGCTGGCGCACTGATTGCAAGCGAAGCCGGGGCCGGTGTGGCGGATCGGTTTGGGCAGGTGCCGGTTTTCAACAACCCGCACCCGACGATCCCCGGGCTTATTGCCGGCACCAGGGCGGTGCAGGCCGGGCTGCTTGAAAGACTGGCCTGAAACACCCGGAATTCAGTGTGCTTCTTGACCCTTGCTGGCATTACCGTAGTTTACCGGCAATACCCAGTAAACAGCCGCGGAGGCCCCATGACACAACGCCTGCATCTTGTATTTGGTGGAGAATTGATCGAGCCATCTAAAAATACATTTAAAGACCCCGATGATATTCATATCGTCGGCATTTTTCCGACCTATGAATCCGCATATAACGCGTGGAAATCCGAGGCGCAACGCACGGTTGATAACGCCCATATGCGTTATTTCATTGCCCATCTGCACCGCTTGCGCGATGAGGGATCAGAGGCTTCATCTACCGAAGAGCTTGACGGCTGAGTTCGGGTAAATTCTATGGGATTTTCCCTTAAACTCTATCAGTTTCTAATCCCGACCCGAGGCCTGGTCCCATCGAACGTGGATACTGCCAATGCTGTGGCCCGACCGCCCGGTAAATTGGTGTGGATACATGCTCCGCGCGAAGGTGATCATGGTGTAGTGAATGAGTTGGTGAACCGGCTGAACGATCAGGATCCTGATCTTTGGTTCTTAGTAACAACCATGGGCGAGGCGCCAAAGGATTTGCCAGACCAGTGTTTTCATCAAATTCTTCCCCCAGATACCAATGCGGCAGCAAATGTATTTATTAGCCACTGGAAGCCTGATGCGATGGTTTGGGTGTCCGGGACCTTATCACCGGTGATTATTAAAACAGCGGCAGATACCAAAATACCGCTGTTACTGGTTGATACAGGTGGCGCGTTTGAGGCGTCCCGCAGCAAATGGTATTTACCGGGGCTGACCCGAAATACGTTGCGCAGTTTCGATACTTTACTAAGTGGTGATGAAGCAACAACGCTAGCGCTGATTTCCGCCGGGGCGCGCAACAATAAAGTTCACACCACAGGCACGTTGGAATTGGGGATCGCCGCCCTGCCCTGCAATGAAATTGAGTGGGAAATGCTGATCGAACAGGTGGCCACGCGGCCGATCTGGCTGGCGGCTGAAATTGATAGTGTTGAACTGGGTTCGGTGCTTGCGGCACATGGGCAATCTATGCGCCGTTCACACCGGCTATTGCTGATTATAGTACCGGCTGAGGGCGAGAATCCGGACGTTTTTGCGCGGGCATTGCAAGAGCAGAACATGAACTATGTTCGACGGGATGAGGGCGGCGAGCCAAATTCAGAGACACAGGTGTATCTGGCAGACACCGCCGAAGAAATGGGGCTGTGGTATCGACTGTCGCCGGTTTCCTATATCGGCCAAACCCATTCAGGGCGCACTGGTACAGGACCCGACCCGTTTGAAGCGGCCGCCCTTGGATCAGTGGTTATCCACGGTCCGGCACTATCTCCACATCAGGTGGCCTATAACCGTCTGGAACGTGCCGGGGCGTCGCGCTTAGTTGCCCATCTGGGCGAGTTGGCCCTTGCAATTGAATCGGTTTTGGCGCCGGACCGCGCTGCAATGATGGCCCACGCCGCCTGGCAGATCAGCACAGCCGGGGCAGAGGCTATGGAAGAAACGTTGGATACGCTTAGGAAGTCCTTGGGTATGCAACCCAGAGAAGACGAATGAAGCGCCCCGATTTCTGGGACCGCCCGGCTAGTAATCCCGGCTGGAAAGCAAGGGTTTTAACCCCGCTGGGTGCGCTTTACGCGATGGCCACCGCCGCGCGCATTGCCAGAGTTCATGGGCTGCGTGCGGATGTGCCGGTAATATGCGTTGGCAACCTGAATTTGGGAGGCACCGGAAAAACGCCGACTGTAATAGCGCTGATAGAACGCCTAAAGGCGCGCGGTACAAAGCCACATGTGGTTTCACGGGGCTATGGTGGGTCATTGGCCGGGCCGGTGCAGGTAGATGAACGTCAGCACAGCGCCGCTGAAGTCGGGGATGAACCGCTGTTATTGGCCGCGTTCGCTAATACCTGGGTGTCTAAGGATCGCGCTGCTGGTGTTCGGGCAGCGCAAAGTGCCGGGGCGGAAGTGATTTTGCTGGACGATGGGTTTCAGAATCCGGGCGTTGCCAAAGACTTATCGATCATTGTGGTCGAAGCGAAACACGGGTTTGGCAATGGGCGGGTGGTACCTGCTGGCCCGCTGCGCGAACCTGTGCTGGTTGGGTTAAAACGCGCCGATATGGTTTTGGTGATCGGCAATGACGGTGAGCAAGCGGCGTTTACCGAAAATTGGGGTGCGGTGATACCCTGCCCCAAAATTAGCGGTGAATTGCTACCACTACCAACCGGGATGGATTGGCGGGGCCTGAATGTGCTGGCATTCGCAGGCATAGGACGCCCGGCCAAGTTTTTCACGACATTGCGCAACCTTGGGGCCAACCTGATCCGGGCGGAAGCGCTGGACGATCATCAACCGCTGAGCGAAACCCTGATGAAACGGCTTGAAATTGAAGCGCACGCGCTGAGCGCGCAACTGGTCACCACCGAAAAGGATGCGGTGCGTTTGCCAAAGTCGTTTAGCCAAAAGGTGCTGACATTGCCGGTGCGCCTAGACATTGCAGACTGGTCAGAAATCGAAGTGAAACTGACCAGTCTGGGATTGATAGGCAAGTAGGCCCTACTCGGCCAGTTTTGCTTCAATTACGGCAGAGAAATCAGCATAGTTCATGTTGCCGAAATTTTCTCCGTTGATTACAAAACTTGGCGTGGAATTGATATTATCGGCCTGAGCATTTTTTTGATAGAGCGCGACCATGGCCTGCGCTTTGTCACTGTCAGCCAGGCAAACGTCCAGTTCTGCATCTGTCAGCCCGGCAGTTTTCCCGATCTGACGCAGATTTCCTGCGATAGCCGCAGGATCACCGCTGGCGGTCCATTCGGATTGCTGTTCATAGATCAGGTTGGTAATGCCGAAATACCGGTCAGGTCCACCGCAACGCGCGATTATACCAGCCCAAAGACCAAAGCGATCGAAATACACTTCGCGGTAAACGAAATTGACTTTACCGGTGTCGATGTAATCCCGCTGAATATCTTTCAGAACACTGCTGTGAAAATTTTTGCAATGCGGGCAAGTGAAGGAGGCGTATTCAATAATCGTAACTTTTGAGTCCGGGTTACCCATCGACATTTCCAGCACGCCGGATGTGTCAACGTCAGAATTCTGCGCATTTATAGCACCAAGGGGCGTGGATTGCGCGCTTGTTGACTGGTTCATATACCAGAACACACCTCCGCCAAGTGCAACAATCACGGCAAGAGCAAGTGTCAGGGAACGATTCATTTTGTACCTCTTTCGCGTTTTGCTCTGGATAGAACGTTTTCCCCAAGTTCTTCAAGCGCCGATCGCAACGGTTCGCTGTCAATTCCCTGAGTAGAGTCTTTTGCTTTGGCTGTAACTTTAGGGTCAGTTGGGCCGGGTTTGGCCTTCGGGGCGGGCGTAAACGCCACCTGACCCTCTGCAAACCCGGTTGGCGCTGTTTGGGTAATATGGATGCGCGATATTGCCGCATAGCCATAACAGGCGTTAACCTTTTCGCGGATTTTCGGCAGTTCTGCCTGCAACAGCGGGGCCTGCGCGCCGGTTGTCAGGACTGTCAGGGTCGCCCCGAACCCGCCCTGCGCATAACTGACCTTGACCGGTAACGCGGTGCGGGCGGTTTCTTCGCCAACAATATCAGCCCAATGGGTCAACAACCGCGACACGGCAAATCCACGGGATTCGCCAAGCCGGTTAATCTGGCCCTGAAGCAGGCTCGAAGTCCGTTCAAAGCCGCGCATACGGTGTTTTGAGCTTGGTTGTGGTTGCTTGTTCATTGCTGATCAATCCCGTGTTAGGGCTATTTTAATCAATGAAGGCGGCCATGCCAGTTAAAAGCAAATCAAAGGCTAAAAGTTTGCGCGATAATCAGCTTAGCAGCTTATTGTTGGATTGGTACGACATTCATGCCCGTGAAATGCCTTGGCGAATTGGGCCGCATCAACGCGCCAAGGGTGTCGCCCCTGATCCATACCATATCTGGCTGTCAGAAATCATGCTGCAACAGACCACTGTTGCCAGCGTCAAAGACTATTTTCAGCGATTTCTGGAGCGCTGGCCGACGGTTGATGATTTAGCCGCAGCTGAAGACGGCGATGTCATGGCCAAGTGGGCGGGGCTGGGATATTACGCACGGGCACGAAATCTGTTGAAATGTGCGCGGTTGGTTAACGGTGAAATGGCAGGGGTGTTCCCTGACAATTATTCTGATTTGCTGACCTTGCCGGGAATTGGACCATACACAGCAGCGGCGGTGGCAGCGATTGCATATGATCACCCGGAAACGGTTGTAGACGGCAATGTTGAGCGGGTGATGGTGCGGTATTTTGCTGTGCTAGACACTGTTGATGTGGCGAAACCAGTGCTTGTTGAACATGCAAGGCAGTTGACGCCCAAGCGCCGTGCAGGGGATTATGCGCAGGCAGTGATGGATCTGGGGGCGACGATTTGCACACCGAAATCCCCGCGTTGCGGGGCGTGTCCCTGGAGGACGGGCTGTCAGGCTTATGCACAGGATTTGGTGACCGTACTGCCACGCAGGAAAGCGAAAGCAGTAAAGCCGACGCGCTGTGGCGTGGCGTATTTAGCCTATCGGACAGACGGAGCGTGGTTGCTGGAAAGGCGTGCAGAAAAAGGGTTGCTGGGCGGAATGCTGGGTTGGCCCGGGGCCACTTGGGGGGAAGACGCTGTTGAGATACCACCGATAACAGCCAACTGGGTTGATCCCGGCGTGGAGGTGAAACATACGTTTACACATTTCCATTTGCTGCTGTCACTGCGAATTGGTCTGGTTTCGCAAGGTGTTGAACCAAAGACCGGTATGTTTCTGATACCGGATCAGTTTCAACGCACAGACCTTCCCACGGTGATGCGCAAGGCTTATGATATTGCCAAGGCACACGTCGATGCTGGCAAATAGTGACACTAACGCAGGGGAAATCAATGATTCCAGCCAAATCCGTAGCAAGAATTCATAACGCCCTGCCGTTCTGGATGTCGCTGGTGCTAATCCCTGTTGTGCTGTTTGCCGCTGCACAGGGTGGTTGGGCACTGATCCTGCCGATATTAAGTACGATCGGATTGTTTTCGATTCTCGACGCCTTTGTGGGGCTGAATACCGACGACGCTGATCTGGAAACCAGCGAAGACCAACTGTTTTGGTACCGGCTGATCACACTGGCGTGGTTCCCGATCCAACTGATCCTGATCTACGGGCTGATCTGGTATGTGACCGTTACCAACCATCTGTCGGGATGGGAAAAAGTTTTTCTGTTCTTCGGTGTCGGCCAGATTTCCGGGGCTATAGGCATTGTCTACGCCCATGAGCTGATGCACCAGAAAAACAAATTTGAACGCTGGTTGGCGGATCTGTTGTTGGGCTTGGTGATGTATGGGCATTTCCGGTCCGAGCATTTGCTGGTGCATCATCGTTATGTCGCCACCCCGAAAGACCCGGTAACGGCCCGGTACAACGAAAATTTCCACCACTTCCTGTTTCGGGTACTGCACCAGTGCTGGTTTTCTGCGTTCAAAGCCGAACGCAAAATGCTGGCCCGAAAAGAGCTTCCATGGTGGGACGCAGGCAATCCATTCTGGCGCTATTGGGGATTGCAGGCCGGGTTTGTTTTGTTGGCGATGGTTATTGGCGGCTGGGCTGGCCTGGGGCTGTTTTTGTATCAGGCGGCAATTGCGATCTGGTATCTGGAGCTGACCAATTACGTTGAGCATTATGGGTTGACGCGCAAATATCTGGGCGGCGGAAAGTACGAACACACCAAGCCACACCATTCGTGGAATGCGGCACAAAAAGCATCGAATTGGTTGCTGATCAATCTGCAACGCCATTCCGACCATCACTATAAACCTGATCGGCGTTTTCCACTGCTGCAACATTATACCGAGGCTGAAGCGCCGCAATTGCCTGCCGGCTATCCGGTGATGGTAGTGGCCGCTCTGATCCCGCCGGTCTGGCGGCGTATGATGAACCCAAAGGTGCGTAAATGGCGGGCGATGTATTACCCGGAAATCACCGACTGGTCGGCGTATAAGGCGGCCACCAATCCGATGCCGAGGTAGGTTTTGGCAAGGACATTATTGTTTAACAAACCGTTTGGCGTGCTGTCGCAGTTTACCGATTCGAGCACGGCTGCGACCCCGTCAAAGACCCTGTCGGGGTATATCGATGTGCCCGGTGTTTACGCGGCGGGGCGGCTGGATAAGGACAGCGAGGGGTTGCTGGTGCTAACCGATGACGGACAGTTGCAGAGCAGGATCAGTGATCCGAAACATAAGATGTCAAAAAGCTATTACGTGCAGGTTGAAGGGATTCCACTGGCTGAAAGCTTGCAGGCGTTGCGGGATGGAGTGCAGTTGAAAGACGGCAAGACCGCCCCGGCCAAAGTGCGCCCTGTGGACGAACCTGTGTGGCTTTGGCCGCGAAATCCGCCGGTTCGGTTTCGCAAGTCTGTACCAGATTGCTGGCTGGAGATTGTGATCTCCGAGGGGCGAAACCGGCAGGTGCGCCGGATGACGGCGGCTGTTGGGCATCCGACGTTGCGGCTGATCAGGTATCGTGTCGGGTCGTGGACGATTGACGGACTGTCCAATGGGGAATGGCAGGAAATTTAGACAAAAAAAGCCCCGCCCTTTTGACAGGGCGGGGTAAGTTTGTGCGCGTGGTGTTGGCCACAGGCACCGGCGGTAACTGCATATTTTTACCGAAGTGTTTTTAGTTCATCTCTGCCCGGATTTGCTGACGCAGCAGATCAATTGGCACCTGTTTGCCGTCTTGTTTGAAGCTCCAATAGGTCCAGCCGTTGCAACTGGGCGCACCTTCCAGAGCGGCACCAACCTGATGGATAGAGCCGCGTTGATCATGGGCGACCAGCGTGCCATCGGCGCGAATTTTTGCGCGGTGACGGCCGTTGATTGAGATTAGTTCTTCGCCCGGCCGCAACATGCCACGTTCGACCAGTTGGCCAAAGGGAACACGGGGTTCAGCACGCTTGCTGGTGGAAACCTGCAACGCCTCTTTGTCGAATTTACGAATTTTCGCGATGCGTTTTTCAGCGACTTTCCGGTAGGCTGCTTCGCGCTCAATGCCGATATATTCGCGGCCCAGCATCTTGGCGACAGCGCCGGTGGTGCCGGTACCAAAGAACGGATCAAGCACGACGTCGCCGGGATTTGTGGTGCCCAGCAAGGCGCGGTGCAGCAGGCTTTCGGGTTTTTGCGTCGGGTGGGCTTTGTCACCCGCTTCATTTTTCAGCCGCTCATGGCCGGTACAGATCGGCAGCACCCAGTCAGAGCGCATTTGAATGCCTTCATTCAGCGCCTTCAGGGCTTCGTAGTTGAAGGTGAATTTGCTGGCTTCGTTTTTGGATGCCCAGATCAGGGTTTCGTGGGCATTGGTCAAACGCGCACCGCGGAAATTCGGCATCGGGTTGGATTTGCGCCAGATCACATCATTCAGAATCCAAAAACCCTGATTTTGCAAAGCCGCACCAACCCGGAAAATATTGTGGTAAGAACCGATCACCCAAATCGCGCCATTTGGTTTCAGCAGGCGTCGTGCGGCGGTAAGCCAGGCGGTTGTAAACTTGTCATAGGCGTTGAACGACGCAAACTGATCCCAGGCATCATCGACCGCATCTACCTTGGAATTGTCTGGGCGATGCAGATCACCCTTTAGCTGTAGATTATAGGGTGGGTCGGCAAAAATCAGATCAACCGAGCCCTCGGGAAGGCTGTTCATGACCTTCACACAGTCACCGGACAATATCTGATTGAGCGGAAGCACGGGGGCCTCCGTTTTAGTTTTGGTCGTCATCGCTGCCTCTGTCTTCATGCCTTTGGCGGCACCTTCTTGTTGAGGCTAAGGATGAATCATTGATGATTCGACGTCAAATTCTTTTTTCGAATCAATCACTTATGATTTTATATTGATACAAGATATTGTGTACCGGTTTGAACGAACGTCTATGGTGTGGGGTTATGCCCAGATTTTGCAGTGCAAGTTGGTGCATTTTTGTCGGATACCCGGCGTTATGCTCCCAACCGTAGCCGGGGTGCTGTTGCGCCAAATCCACCATCAGCCGATCGCGCCATGTTTTGGCCACAATTGAAGCAGCCGCAATCGACAGGGAACGCGCATCACCTTTGATAATTGCCGTGGCTTTGTCTATCAACGCAGGCGGCAGGCGGTTGCCATCGACCAGCACATGATCCGCCGGGGTGGTTAGGCCCGCCACCGCACGTTCCATTGCCAGCATGGACGCGTGCAGGATGTTGATCTTGTCAATCTCTTCGACCGAGGCCTGCCCAAGGGAAACATCGGCAATGTCCAAAAGCTGGGCTGCAAGTTTCGTGCGCCGCTTGGCTGACAGTTTTTTGGAATCGTTCAACCCGTCGGGGATGTTGTCGGGGTCCAGCCGCACCGCTGCGGCGACGACCGGGCCAGCGAGGGGGCCTCGGCCTACTTCATCGACGCCAGCGACATAAGTGGCACCGTTACTAAGGGCCGCCGTTTCGAAATGGAAGTTCGGTGTGCTTTTGCTCATGGCCGCATGAAAGGCAGGTGTTCGATGGCTTGCAAGCATAAAAAGGGGGCGGGGGTCTGTTAACCACCCGCCCCAAGAACCGGCGCAAAAAGCTGGGGAAATTAGCGCCGGGTGCTCGCTCGGTGGCTTAACGCCGCCGAGCCTCGACTCGGTACCCGCGATCGCTCAGGCATTTTGAATCGTAAATCTCAGACCGCAGACCAAAGCGGACACGTACAGTGTCTCGGCAAACAGCGGGAAGACGTTTGGCGTGGCGCATGGTTTCTTCCAGGCAAATCTTTCCGTAAACGCCGCGCGACCCGTTTGCGGTGCGCATCCGGAAAAAGCACTCATTTGGCAGACGCTTGTTAAATTGGGGCGGTCGTTTGGGTGGTTTAGGGGCAGGGTTATAGGTTGAGCGCGACGTCTGGCGGCGTGAATTTTTATTATTTTCGACCGCTTTGGAAAGGATGAACAACGCGATTGCGCCCACAATGATACGGTTCAGATCATCGTTTTTTCCGGCCTGCGCCGGGGCGCTGATGCTAGTGAGAGCAATGCTTAGGGCTAGTACCGTAGCTGTTAATTTCTTTGTCATGGGTTACGTCCTTCCTTCGGGGCAGCCGGGGGAACCGGTCGCGACAAGGGAAGATTGGGGAAAACCCTATGGCTAGACAATATCGCTGTTTTGTTATCGGATAACAGGGCCGGCCCGGGGTGGTGATATTGAATAGCAACCTGTAATCTCGCAGAATATGGACATGAAAAAACGTTACATATATATGCTACTCGCCGTGACAGCCCTGGCGGCCGCTGGGCATGCTGATGCGGCATGTTATGGTGATTACAAAGCCAAACGGGACAATCCGCTACGCCTGCATTACGGTGTCATAGAACTACCGGATGCGGCCTGCGATGATCCCGCACTGGCGCGGACCGAGATAGAGGCGCGGATTGCGGTTGATAACTGGCGTCTGCTAAATATCTTGTCCGTGTTTGGTGAAAACGGTCTGGAAAATAGGAAAGAGAGTGCTGGGCAATTCTTCTTACGCTTCTGACACACGGCGATCCGGTATCCGGGTCGTAGCCATTGGTATCGCTGCAATTGTTGTCATCCTGTTGGGGGCGGCAATTTTGCTGTTTTCGAACCTGCCCGACGCCAATGCGTTCAACGGCCGGGTGGAGCAGATATTTATCGCCAACGATGATCTGACATCTGGCGCAGAGATTAAGCTGCTGGAAATACTGGCCGAAAGTGGCACCGCGTTTTCCGGGGTGCTGCAAAGTTATCGCACAGTAATATTTGTGCTGTTGGTATTTTCAACTGCGCTGTTGATCGCAACGCTGGTTTTTCTGGTGACCATCGTACTGCTAAACCGACGCATGGGCGAGATTGAGCGCGCGGGTATTCAGGTGTCATCCCTTTTGATCAGCCGCAGCGAGGGCACGGTTTATTTGAACAATATGGAATTCAAGCTGACACAGGCGGCGATTGAAACCCTGTCGGTTCTGGCAGAGGCACGGATGGATGAAGACATTCTGACAGGTGCTGAGATTGAAGCGATGATTTCGGGGCGGATGGCGGCGGATTGCGACGAAGCCGCAGGCGCTACCCGGATCAAACGATTGCGCGACGTATTGGGCAACCAGATGATGTCAGAACTGCTGATCAAAAACATAGCCCGCAAGGGGTATATGTTGTCGATTGATAAGGATGTAATTCGGATATTGTGACCGAAGAGCAAAAAAGTAGAATCTTGCCAAACCACAAAAAAACAGCCCGAACAATCACCCGGGCTGCTTCTCGTTTCTTAACCGTATCGTCGCCTAACGATAGCGGATTGTTTCAAACTGCATGTCCTTGACCTCGACCTCACGGTAGCTGCCAGCACTTTCACCAGAGCCGATCAGTTCAACCGATGAAGCACCAACGTAGTCAATTTCACCGCCATAGGCGAGATCCTGAAACGCTACTACTTTGCGTAACCCATGTGCTGCCATTTCGGCGGCGGGTGGGTGTAGTTTCAGAGCGCGGGCTTGGAGCGCATCCCATTCTTTCAGTTGCCGAGCGGGTCCATAAGGTTGCATTGTTTTGGCTGAGTTGTCCGGTTTCGGCGTGCGATCTTCGCCGCCGACCTGCACTATTTCAGCGGCATCGTGAAAGGCACGAAGCGAGGCCACAACCGCTATGCCACCCGCTTGGATAGCTTCTTCAAATGCTTCCTTTGGGAATGGTAATGCGCCGGAACCAGCAAGTGCGCCGAAAAGAGCAGCCGAGATTGCTGATTGGTTTCGTGCGGCAATTTCTTCGCCATTGATAAAGATTGAACGCTGTGCAGCAATGGCAGCAGCAGCGAATACATCTATACTATCAGCAATCCCGTCACCGGGTACTATTTTTTCGCTGACCGCCAATGCGCGGTGGTATGAGGCAAGCGGCACGGTTCGATCCGGCGTCACAAAACCGCGCTGGAGAGCGCGACCCGCTTCCATCAGCTCGGCTGCGATCAGGATGTCCACATCACCAGCCGAAGGGGCAAGCGCGAAGACCGGGGTGGTTTCGCTTTCCGGCATCATTTCGATGTAATGGATCGTCGCCCCGGTGCGTTGCGCCACACCTGCGACGCTGGTGGCTTGAACCGCGCAACCTTGCGAACGCGCCAGCGCTTCGATCCAGTTTGTCAGCACACCACCGCCTTGACCACCTACGGCTAAAATTGCGAGCTTGATCAAACCGGCTGATGGGGGCGATTTAGTCATTCTGTCGGCTCGGTGAAGGTGAGATTTCGCGCTTCCCGCCGGCTTTGTAGCCAGCCGACAATGCGGCAGCGAAGGCCCGAAATCATGCGTTCATAGGTGCCCGGATTGTGGACCACCCGCGTTTCATAGAATGACGGGCAGAGCACTGCCGCCTCGGCTACCTCGCCACAATTTCCGCACCCAACGCAGCTTTGGTCGATGAACGCTACAGGATCATCCCGCAACGGATCGTCGAGCTTTTTCAAGCCAAGCGACGGGCATCCAGACAGGCGTATGCAGGCATGCATCGCCGGTGCAGGTCTCTTCGTCGATGCCAAAACGGGGTGTCTCTACGCGGCGGCCGTCTGCAATCGCAGCGTGCCGCAGGGGCTTTTCCCGCCGTTCCTTGTTTAGCATACATTCGCTTGACGCCACGATCACTTTGGGCCCTTTTTCTGGTGTGGTCAGCGCTTCGCGGATGACGTCACGCATCGCGGCGACATCGTAGGTGTGGTTGATCTGGCGGATCCATTTTACGCCGACACCTTTCAGTGCATCCGAAATCGGATGGCAGCCGATGTCGGCGCTGATTTGGTGTTTGCCCAGTTCATTTTGCACCAGTTTCATCGCGGCGAATATCGGGCGTTCCGGGCAACCAATGCAAAAACCGGGGGGGGGGCGGATTGGGACGGTTTTGGACAGATCCGGGATTGTTGGTGGAAGGACATTTGGGGCGCGGGCAATGTCGGGCAACAGGTCGGGGGCGTGGGCATTGATAAATTCAGTTACCCCGTCCAGCATGACCTGCCCGGTATATTCCCCGGCCATCGGCAGCATGTCTTTGCCATGCAGTTGCACTGAACTGCGCGCCTTATAAAGTATTGCCCCAAGCTGTTGTTCAATAAATTCCGGCTGTCCTTCTTCAACCACCATGACGGCTTGTTTACCTTTGCAAAAGTCCAGAAACTCATCCTGCACCAGCGGGTAGGTGACGTTCAGACAATAGATCGGAACCTGCGTTTCACCATTAATGTCTGCCAGCCCCAAGCGCTGAAGCGCGCGGCTGAAATCACGGCGCGGGTTGGCAAGGGCCTCGGTAACAGTTAGTGGCGGGCGTTTATTGTTACGGGTTTCAAACTGCCCGGTCACATGACAGGCCCGGATGCGAACCATCAGCATGACCGGCGTGTTAGATGCTTCTGACAGTGCAAACCCGTCGCCCACGGCCTTGACGATTGAAGGCAAGTTAGGGCGCGGATCCAATAGCCAGAATTGTGATTTCATCGCAAACGCATGGCTGCGTTCCTGCATAATAGAAGAGCCTTCGCCATAGTCTTCCCCGACAACGATCAGCGCACCACCGGCCACCCCGGAAGACGAAAGATTAGCCAGCGCGTCCGACACCACATTCACCCCGACCGGGCCCTTGAACGTCACCGCGCCACGGATCGGGTAATGCACGCTGGCCGCAAGCATTGCCGTCGCGGCGGCTTCGGATGCGTTTGCTTCGAACCGGATACCCAGTTCAGCCATTAGGTTTTCGGCGTCACCCAGCACGTCCATCAGGTGCGAAATCGGCGCGCCCTGATAGCCACCAACATAGCCGACACCATTTTCCAGCAACGCTTTGGTGATCGCCAGAATACCTTCGCCGGTAAAGGTCTCGCCTTCGCCTAAACGAAGATATTCGACCTCTGCTTTGAAAGAGCGTTCCGCCATCGACCAGTCAGCCCTGTGGGACTAGAGCCAGCGCCCTGATCGGTGAGCCGGTACCGTTTTGGATTTTCAACGGTGTCACGATCAGGATTGCACCCTTAGGCGGAAGCTGGCCAAGATTGGCAAGGCGCACAAGGCCAAAACTGTTATCACGGTGCAGGTAGTTGTGGGCTGGGTAAGGTGGGCTCATTTTACCGGCCATTCCCGCGTCTGTGCCGATACACTGGTTTCCCCAGCCGACGATGCCTTTGGACAATAGGTAGTCGATACATTCGGTGGTGGGACCGGGGCTGTGCGAGCCATCTTCATGCGGGCCGGGTCTTCATTCAGGAACAGCTCTTCGTCATGGGCCCGTTTGTCCCAGTCAGTGCGCATCACCACCCATTCGCCGGGGTTTATGTCGCCGTGTTCCGCTTCCCATGCTTTCACCTGTTCGGCCGTCAGCAGAAAGTCCGCATCCTTAGCAGCCTCTTTCGAACAGTTGATCACATTTACCGGGGCAACAAGGCGCTGCACATCCAGCGTATCGGTATAGCCATCGGGAAAATCCTTACCACTGATCCAGTGATGCGACGCATCAAAATGGGTGCCGGAGTGTTCGCCCAGTTTCAGCCAGTTCCACGCAAAAAATGGGCCGTCGGCGGCGTATTCGCTGATCGGGCGAATTTCCACCTTTGGCGTGTTTTTGGCAAAATCTTTCGGCAAGCGCAGGATAGGCGTGTCGGGGCCAAGAACGGCTGTGCAATCAACAATTTTGATCTGCCCTGTCATAAGCATTTCACCAAGGGAGCCGAGTACCTGATCCGATGACATGGGTTTTCCTTCTTTGTCAGAGGGCGTTACAGGTACCTGCGGCCCCTTGGCGGCGAAGCGCCGTTTGCGGCGTTTCAGCACTTCGCCTGCAATATCAAATACCGCGTCTATGCTGTCTTCCTGCGTCACGTTGCCAGGGGAAAGCCGCATGATCGGGCCGCGAAAATCAACCGAATACCCTTCCACACCGAGGGCACCGACCACAGCGGCCGCTTCGGGTTTATCCGGCATCCGCAGCATGACAGAGCCGCCACATTTACCCGCTTCGCGCGGCGACAATAGCGGCAGGTCCAAGCCATCCGCGCGCTTGATGATCCGATCCACAAGGCACTGATTATGGGCCGTCAGTTCATTGTGGTCCTGCGCCGCGTGCCAACGCAGGGCTGGCAGCGATGCGATTGCCGCAACATATCCCGGTGTACCACTGTCAAAGCGGCGGATGTCAGGGGCGTATTCGAATTTGTTGAAACCCCATGAAAACGGGTTGTTTTGCGAAAACCAGCCGCGTTCCTCGGGCTCTAACTCCAGCACCAGCGCTTTATCGATATAGAGCATTCCCGCACCGGGTGTGCCGCACATCCATTTCAGGCTGGTGGAAACGACGAAATCCACTTTGGGCGACATAGCATCAAACGGGATCAGCCCCGCTGCCTGAGTAATGTCCACGCCGATCATACTGTTCATCTCGCGCCCATGGGCGACCAGAGGATTCAGATCGCAGCGCGCGGACGCCGTTGAGGTAACCCATGTAATCAGTGCCAACCCGACGTCGCGGCCCCAGTTGGCGATGAAATCTTTAGTCTCGACCCAGGCTTTGCCTTTGCGAATTGGCACGGTGTCCAGCGTAAAACCCATCTTGGGCGCAAGCCCGGCCAACAGGAAATGGATCGACGGAAAACAATCAGCGGCAACCAGAACCCGCTTGCCTTTCAATGACCCATCAGGCAGCGAACGCATCAGCATGTGCATGCCCTGCGTTACGTTTTCGCAGGTCGTGGTGGAACCTTTAGGTACGTTAATAATCCGGCGCCAATAATCGATAAATCCTGCCTTCGTAGTAACACATACCCCCATTGTTTATCATTCGGGGCGGCCCATACATTCGCTAGCTCGGCCGTCGCGTCAGCCAGGTCACGTTCTTTACCAGGATACATGCCAATGGCATGGTACAGAAAGTATCGGGAAGAAGTGTTGTTTGTTCGCGCCATAGTTAAACCAGTTAACTGATGCCGGGAACGCGGGGAAGCTATTGACGGGTGCCCGCGATTTTGGGGTGTAAGTTAAGCGCTATTATTGGCGGCCCCGATAGGAGTCGAACCTATGACCTACCGCTTAGGAGGCGGTCGCTCTATCCACTGAGCTACGGGGCCGGTGCCGGCAACGGCACCTGTCGTATTAGCAGTTCTGAGTTCGGGATCAACAGCTGCGCTCAGGCTGTGGTCCATCTGCCCAGCGATTTCAACAACTCTGGCTTTTTAATCGGCTTGGTCAGGAAATCATCCATACCAACATCGAAACACGCCTCACGGTCACTTTCCATTGCATTCGCGGTTAGGGCTACAATCGGACACCGGGCCATACCGCCTCTTCTCTCGAGCGACCTGATTTTCTGGGCCGCGGAAAGCCCATCCAATACCGGCATAGAAATATCCATCAGGATCAGATCGGGTGGGGTGTCAGTAAAGGCTTTCACGGCCTCATCCCCATTCACTACAAACTGTAAATCAAACGGTTCAGATTTTAGCATCCCTTTCACAACCAGCCTGTTAGTCCGGTTGTCTTCCGCCACAAGAACACGCAGCTTTCCCGATACGGGTTGCGCAGGTTTCCTGGCAATTTTCGAAGGTGTCGCTGCGGCAATTTTTGATTTCTCAAACGAAGAGTTCGAATTCTTCGCCAGTTCCGCGCGAAGCTGAGACAGGCGGATTGGTTTTTGAATGATCGCGTTTATTCGCGCCACCGCAGTAGATTGCGGCGTTTCAACGAAATCAACCGACGTACAAATAATTATCGGCAGGTCGCTGAACTGCGGCGAATTTCGCAGCATTTTCGCCAGTTCAACCCCGTTGATATCTGGCATATGGTAATCCAAAATAGCGATATCAAACGGTGCATTGGTAGTGGCTACTATTTTCATGGCTTCGGACGCAGAACACGCGGTCTCAACCAAACAGCCCCAGAATTTCAACCGGTCATTCAACAGGCGGCGATTAATTTCCAGGTCATCCACCACTAAAATATTCAGCCCGGCAATAATTGTGCCTTGTTCAATGGGCTTTGAGGCCGTCGAAACATCGGCAATTTTCAGAGAAAGGCTAAGCGTGAAAACTGAGCCTTCGCCTTCGGTGGAACGCGCATAAATTTCGCCCCCCATCAGGTTGATCAGACGTTTTGATATTGCTAACCCCAGGCCGGTGCCTTCAAAACGCCGGGTCTTGGCGTTGTTTGCCTGCTCAAACGCCTGAAATACACTGGCAAGTTTGGTGTTCGGAATACCTACGCCAGTATCCTTTATCGAAATATCCAGCTTGACCGTAGCGCGGTCAACTTGTCCAGAAACCTCAATTGCCACATGGCCGTTTTCAGTAAACTTTACAGCGTTACCGGCGATGTTCATCAGTACCTGTCGTAACCGTCCTTCATCGCCATGAAAAACCGTGGGTAGATCAGATGGGTAACGCAGCGCTAGTTCAATTCCCTTGGTTTTTGCCTGCGCTGATAACAAAACAACCGTGTCATCGAGCAACTGCGATAAGTTAAATTCGCTATTCGCCAACTCCATCTTGCCGGCTTCTATCTTTGAATAGTCCAGAATATCGTTAATTATTTTCACCAAAGCCGAGCCAGAACTTTCGATGGTATTTGCATACATCCGCTGATCTTCATCTAGTTCTGTCTCCAACATTAGCTGCGCCATACCAATGACGCCGTTCATCGGGGTGCGGATTTCGTGGCTCATGTTTGCCAGAAATTCAGATTTTGCGTGGTTCGAAGCGACGGCCTGTTTGCGCGCGGTTTCGAGCGCAACCTGGCGTTTCTGTTTTTCGCCAAGTGTGGTTTTCAACGTGTCGACCGAGCCTGACAGGGTCCAGAATTCCAATGCCGAAAACTGCCAGATTGGTTTTGCATCACTTTGTTTGCCCGCAAGCACCGCAACCATTCGCTGGTGTATACGCGCCAGCGGCACCAACACCAGTTGCCGGGTCGAAAGCAAAAGGATGGCAGCCAATAGGCCCAGCGCCAGACCGGCATATAGCCGGGTGCGAAACACTGCATTTTCAATTTTTGTTAAACCATTGCGGGTCGACCAATGGACAACAACAAGCCCAAAATTCATACCCTCAAATGCAATGTTGTTGGAGAACGTCAAAATTTCATCGGTTAACACCGGCGCGACATTGGGGTGTGCGGCCAGCGTTTCACCACCATCGTTTTGGATTTCGACGTAAACGATTGAGGGAATACGGCTGAATGCCTCTGATATCGCGGTTTCCAGCAGGGGGATATCTTCGACGATTATTGCCTCAATCATCAAGCCGCTCATCAGTGATGTCGTCAGCTCTGCGCGCTCTTCCAGGTTTGAAGAAAGCCTTGAGGTTTCGACATAACGGGTCGCCTCACCCAGAATTACCACAAGCGCCGCTACCGCCACCAGAAAGGTGATAGAAACTTGTGTGGACAGGTGCAGAGGGCGCGAAATCATCGGCTAAATCCTGTAATCAACCGCCAAAATCGTTGCTTTGTTTCATTGCTTCACGGATCGGCTGATAGTCGTCGTCCAATCCGGCAACAAAACCTGTTTTGGCAAAATCTGTTACCGCATTGTCGACACCGGGGTTCAGCAATGTGGCAGTGATAGCGTCCGCAATACGTGCATCAATCCCAGCGCGTGACAGCCATGGTTTGGTGACATTCTGGAATTCCATCAGAACACGGATTTGCACACCATTGTCGACTAACTTTGCAAATGTACTTTGCTTCAACGCGCCTGCATCATAGATGCCTTGTCCTACAGCCGCGCCAACCCGGTCATGGCGGTCTAAATATTCAAAGGCGGTCAGGTCGGATGCTGAAATCCCGGCGTCCAATAACTGCTGCTGCGCCAGAAACCGCCCGATGGTTGAGAGCCTGTTACCAAAAGCAAAGCTGCGGCCCTGTAGGTCAGCGATACTGGTTATATCGCTTTGGGCTTGGACCGCGATAACCCCCATAAAGGTCTTTTGTCCCTTTACGGTTTCCATCGCCAGAATACCGATCCCAGCCTCTTCTGCTTTGGCCAATATATAGGATGCCGGGCCAAATCGGGCAAAGTCCACGCGGCCCTCAACAATATCGGCAATACCTTCGTCATAATCGGACGCAATTTTAAGTTTGATTTTAACCGGCTCACCCAGGCGAATTTCCAGTTCCTGGCTTAGAAATCTTAGGATCGGGCTGAATTTGCGCACGACTTCGGTTGGTTTGTCTGTGGTGTAGGTGCCAAAGACCAAGTTTATGTCAGCGGTGGCTGGGTTGGCGCAAAACAACGCCAGCATAACAGCGATTGGCTTAAGGATATCCATACGCATTCAATTGCTCCTTGATCATCCACTGCGGGGTTTCGAACAGTGTTGGGTTCGAAATGACCTCAGAACTAAGAATAAAGAATGAACGTCGTGGTTAATTCTTGCGGTTCAGTCACCGTCAGCCACACCTTTGGCACGCAATCGGGCACGCCGTTTACGATAACTGGGCAGGACAACCAATAGGGCGGCAATCGTCAGCAGCCCCATCGTCATCGGGCGTTGCAGCACAAATCCGATCCCATCATATAGCTGCATCGAGCGGGAAAAATTGTCTTCCAGCATTGAGCCAAGGATAAACCCGATCAGCAACGGCGCCAGCGGGTAATCGGCGAAACGCAGGATAGTGGCAGCGACGCCAAAACCCACAAGTATCAGCAATTCGGTCGCATTATTCTGGCCGATATAAGCGCCCATCATGGTGAAAAACAAGATGAACGGGATCAAGTAGTTGCGCGGAACAGCCAGAATTTTAGCAATGTAGGGAATCAGTGGCAGGTTCAGGATCAGCAGAACAACATTGCCGATATACATCGAAATGATCACCGCCCAAAAGATGTCTGGCTGATCAATCATCAATCGCGGACCGGGGGATACGTTTAGTGCGATGAGCGCACCAAGCAGGATCGCCGTTGTCCCCGAACCGGGAATACCCAGGGTCAGCAACGGAACAAACGAACCAGTGCACGCGGCGTTGTTGGCAGCTTCCGGCGCGGCCAGGCCCTTGACCGAGCCTTTGCCGAATTCATCCTGTTCATGTTTGGGCGCGATATTGCGTTCCACCGCGTAACCAAGGAAAGACGCGATGGTCGCGCCTGCTCCGGGCAGCACACCAATCAGGAAACCCTGAATAGATTGGCGACCAATGACCGGGGCTATCGCTCGGGCCTCAGCCCGGGTGATACGCAGGTCTTTGATCTCGCTCCCAGCTTCATTGTTTGAACGGCTGGGGTCCAGCACCAGATACATCGCTTCCGGCAGGGCAAACATCGCCATCGCCAGCGTGATAAAGCCAAACCCCGATTGCAGGTCCATGATACCCATGGTGAAGCGCGGCAGGTTGAACAGCGCGCCTTCCCCCACGGTAGCCATGATCAGCCCCAAAATGGTCATCAGGATCGCTTTGGCCACCTGCCCGGTGCCTGCGAACGCGGCGATGGCCGACAGGCCAACAACCATCAACGCAAAATACTCCGCCGAATGGAATAGCAGGGCGACTGTGGCCAGCATTGGCGCGAAGATCATTAGTAGTATCGCCCCAATCGTACCCCCCGCAAATGATGAAATCGCAGCTACGGTCAGTGCCTTACCGGCCTTGCCCTGACGCGCCATTGGGTAGCCATCAAAGCTGGTGGCTACAGTGGATGCCACGCCCGGAGCATTGATCAGGATCGACGATGTTGAGCCGCCAAATATCGCACCGTAATAAACCCCGGCCAGCAGGATCAATGCGGTGGCTGGATCACCGATGCTGATCGCCACGGGGATCATAATGGCAATAATTGACATCGGCCCCAGCCCCGGCAACATACCGATGAACGTGCCAATCAGGCAGCCGCCAACTACCATCAACAGGTTGATAGGGGTTAAGGCTGTGGTGAGGCCAATCAGGATGCCTTCAATCATGTCTCGCTCCTATCCAAGAAAGAACGGCCATGGGCGCAGGAAGATGCCCAGCACCTCTTGCACCAGATACCAGATGAACCCGGCCGCTATTAACGCCACCGGGATCAGAATGATGAAACGGCGTTCACCCAGCAGGGCGGCTCCGCCGACCAGAAACAGGACAGTTGAGGGCAGGAAACCGGCGGGGCGCAAAAACAGCGCATAGGCCACCATCATTGCCAGCAGGCCGATGGCCTGGCCAATTTTATAGTCGCCAAGGCGGCGGTAGTTGATTTCGCCGTCCTTTGGGCCATCTTCGCCTTTTTCAAACCCAAGCAAGATAATCAGAGATGCCACTATTGCCATGACAGACAGGGCCTTAGGAAAGGTGCTTGGCCAGATCGGATTGCGCTGCATAAACGGCGGCAGACCTGCATCCATAGTGAAGAAAGCCGTATAGCCATAGGTCATACTGATCAACAGTATTGTAAGTGCGATCCAACGATCTAGCGCCATTTAGTCCCCCATGTGGGCGTGCCCGACCGCAGCCGGACACGCCGATTGTTATGCGCTTAGAGAAAGCCCAGTTCTTTCATCAGATCACCAATGATGGTTTCCTGATTTTCCAGAAACGCCTTAAAGTCATCACCGGAATTATGGATGTTGACCCAACCGTTACGGGCGCGGACTTCTTCCCATTCCGGGGTCTCATACATCTTGGTGATCGCGTCCTGATAGGCCGCCAGATCTTCCGCGGGCAGGCCCGGCGCCGCGAAGAACCCGCGCCAGTTCACAAAGGTCATATCGATGCCCTGCTCTTTCATCGTCATCGCATCACCGAACGCGTCTACACGCTCATCCGACGTCACCCCGATGATTTTCACTTCACCCGCATTGGCCAGATCAACCGCTTCGGAAAAGCCGGTGGAAAGCGCTTTGATTTCACCTGACAGCAACGCCGCCATGGCCTTACCGCCCGCATCATAGGGGATGTATTTCACGTCCGTCGGGTCTTCACCCGCCGCCTGCATGATCATCGCTGCCACCAGATGGTCCATGCCACCGGGGACAGAACCACCCCCGATTGCCGTACCACCCATGTCAGCTTTATAGGCCGCTACCAGATCAGCCATCGAATTGATCGGACTGTCCTTGTCGACAACCATTGCCGCATAGTCACCAATAGTACCGGATACCAGTGTCAGATCACTGAAATTATACGGAAACACACCAGTTAATGAACGGATCACGATCGGCGTTGAGTTCACCATCAACGTGCCGTGCTGACTGTCGGCATTTTCGATCAGAAAACCGATGGCCTTACCACCACCGCCACCCGACATGTTTTCGTACGATGCAGTGCCCACAAGGCCCGCAGCCGTCAGGGCTTCACCAGTACCGCGCGCTGTACCATCCCAGCCACCACCGGCACCGCCGGGGATCAGGAAATGGATGCTTTCAAGCACTTGGTGACCCGCAGCGAAAGCCGGAGCACCAAGGCCGATTGTGGCCGCAGCAGCCGCCAGCATGACCCGCCGGGTCAGGTTCAAATTTGTCATAATATACTCCCAATTAGTAAAAGCGTTCTTCGACGCAGATGACCTCAGGGAACCACGTTAATCAATTTCAGACAAGAACTGTTGGCGGAAAAGGTTGATTTTGGCGGTTTAGGGTCGCGGCATAATGAAATCCGGAACAATGCCAGAGCGGCTGATCGCCGCCGCCACATTTACCCCACGCAGTGCACCATATTCAGTGATCAAAGCGGTTTTCACACCGGCAACCCGCCCGCCAAGAATATCAGTTTGCAGCGTATCCCCCACCATCACCACCCGCGCCGGATCATATCCGGGGGCGAGTTTTGCCAGCGCCATTTCAAATACATTGGCAAAGGGTTTGCCAAAGAATTCCGGTGTGACACCAGTGGCGTCAGCTAGCCTGTGCGCGAAATACCCGGGTTCGCGCGACAGCCCGTCTACACGCGGCGCAACGATATCGGGGTTACCCACAAGAACAGGGCGGGGTTTTGTGCGTAAGGAAGACTCCAGCAGAGTTTGCCGCTCATCCGTCCATTCAGCCGCGCCAATCATCAGGAATTCTTCAGCGCGGTCGTAGACTGCCGGGTCTTCCGCCAGAAATTCGCTATCCAGATGATCCAGTTCTTCCTGACCGAAAACCTGTGACGCCATCAGCCCGTATTTTGCAGGCGGGCGGTTTTTCAGAGCTTGCAGCAAAACCTCGCGGCTGGTCAGGATATTTTTCGGTGCGAAGTCAAAACCCAGCCGGGCGTATTTTTCTATCAACAGACGTTTGGGATAACCGGCGGCATTGCTGACAACTATCACGGTTTTTCCGGCGCCCTGAAGCGCGCGGATACGTTCCGGCGCGCCGGGGATTGCATCTTCACCGACGTTCAGAACACCAAACGCGTCGAGCAGGAACACATCCATCTGGTCGGTCAGATCGCACAGATTTTCGACGTTTTTTGATGTTGTTGGAAAATCGGTATTTGGCAGGCGTTGTCGCACCCTTTCATAGGCGGCAAACGCCCATTCCGCATCGCCCGAATTGTCGGATGACATCAGATTATCGCCCCACGCACCTTCGCAGAAACCCATTCGCTGACAATCACTGCGAACAGAATGATCAGCAGGATCAGACTAACCTGCGGCCATGCCAGTGTGTTCAGCGATCCCTGCAATTGCAGGCCAATACCGCCCGCGCCCACCAGCCCAAGCACAGTGCTTTCGCGCAGGTTAATGTCCCAGCGAAACACTGCAATGCCAGCAAATGCCGGCATGACTTGCGGCACGATCCCATAGGCCATCACCTGCCATCGACTGGCACCGGTGGCGGTTATTGCCTCAACCTGAGATTCATTGATTTCCTCAATCGCTTCATAAAGCAACTTGGCGCAGAACCCGATGGAACGAATTGAAATAGCAATCAAACCGGCAAATACGCCTGGGCCGATAATCGACACCAGCAGCAGCGCCCAGATCAGCGAATTGATTGAGCGGGTGGATACGATGATCAACAAGGCAATCGGGCGGATGAACAGCGCCGAAGGCGTTGTATTACGCGCCGCCAGAAACGCCACCGGCACCGCCATCATCAGCGCCAGAACCGTACCAAGGGTGGCAATGTTCAGCGTATCCCACAGTGGTTCCCACAGCTTGTCGATATAGGCCCAGCGCGGTGGCAAGGCGCGCCCGCCAATGTCAGCAGCAATGCGCGGCGCGTCCCAGAAGAACAGCCAGGTGGTCGCATCGGATATCTGTTTCCAGCTATACATGAAAATGGCCGTGCCAATCAGCCACATCGCCCAGATTTTCAGTTGCGCATTGCGGTCGCGCCGTTGCCAGACTTTCAGCCCGTCTTTTGTAGAAATAGCCATTACTGCACCATCCCGCGAACAATTCCAGACAGATATTCCAGCACCATTACAGTGGCGATGATCACCAGCAGGATCGCGGCTGCGGTATCAAATTCGTAGCGGTCAAAGGCGGTGTTCAGCGTCGCACCAATACCCCCCGCACCTACCAGCCCCAGAACGGCGCTTTCGCGGAAATTGATGTCCAGCCGGTAGATCGACAAGCCGATCAGACGCGGGATCACCTGCGGATGGATGCCAAATACGTAACGCTGCATCCAACTCGCCCCGGTGGCTCGCACGGCCTCGGCCTGAACCTTGTCCATGTTTTCAATTTCTTCGGCCAGCAGTTTTGACAGGAAACCAATGGTGGCAAAGCTAAGGGTAAGGAAACCGGCCAGCGGGCCAAAGCCAAAGATAGCCACCAACAGGATCGCCACGACGATTTCGTTAAGGGCACGTGATACCGCGACGATTGCCCGACACACCAGATAAATTGGCAGTGCAGAAATGTTGCGCGCGGCCCCCAGCCCTATAGGAATGGAAATAGCGATACCGACCACAGTGGACGCGATGGTGATCACCGCGCTTTCAATCAGACCTTCACGGATGTCGGTCGCACGCGACGAAAAGTCGGGATGAAAGAAGGCCGAAATAAACCGCCATCCGCGGTCCAGCCCTTCATATACACGGGACCAGTTAACTTCGATTGAGCTAACAGCGGCGATAAAGTATACAACCGAACCAATAATCAACACCCATCGCAGCACCGGCGACGTTACAAAGGGCGGCTTTTTCCACGGTTGGCCAAGCCTGCTATCCAGTGCAGTGCCCATTATGCGACGCCTTCTTCTTCGTCGTCGTCGTCATCAATTTTTTGAATGGTTTCAGACCAATCTTCTTCGCCGTAAATACGGGTCAGCACTTCTTCGGTCAGATCATCAGGTGAGCCATCAAACACCACCGCGCCAGTTTCCAGACCAACGATGCGCGAAACGAACATCTGCGCCAGTGCAACGTCGTGAATATTTACAATTGCTGCCAGTTCACGTTCTTCACACAGCTCAACTATCAGGCGCATAATCTGGCGAGATGTCTTGGGGTCAAGAGATGCCGTTGGTTCATCAACCAGCAGCACAGACGGATTCTGAATAAGAGCGCGGCAGATACCAACCCTTTGGCGTTGCCCGCCAGACAATTCATCGGCGCGTTTGTCAGCCATCTCTACCAGACCCACGCGGTCCAGTAAGCGAAATGCTTCATCCACATCAGATTGTGGGAATTTTCGCAACAGGCTGCGCCAAAACCCAACGTACCCCAAGCGCCCCGACAACACATTTTCCATCACAGTCAGGCGTTCAACCAACGCATATTCCTGAAAAATCATTCCCATGCGGCGGCGTTCCCGGCGCAGACCGCCGGAACCAAGGCTGGAAATTTCCACATCATCCAGGTGCACTGTACCAGACGTGGGTTCTACCAGTCGGTTAATGCAGCGGATCAGGGTCGATTTACCGGCACCTGACGGCCCGATCAGCGCCAGAACTTGCCCCTTGGGGACTTCCATATCAACCGCGTTCAACGCTTTGTCGCCGGTTTTGTAGACTTTGGTCAGTTTGCTCAGACGCAGCATTTCAGGTCCTCGAAGGGTAAAAAAGGGGTGCGCCCCGAATATCATCGGGGCGCACCATTCTAATTTATTGTCGGCTTAGCTACAGGAGTAGGAAACGCCGTTTGCTGTGTCGATCTTACGGATCACGTCCCAGAATTCCTTGTAGTTCATAGGCAGGAACTGACCTTCGTTGGACTTTTCAAACTCTTCCTGAAGGCTTGTGCCTTCCCAGTCAAAGCTGAAAAACGCTTCACGAACGCTGGCCTGAAGATCAGGGTGCAGGTTGTAAACCGTACCAAACCCGGTTGTTGGGAATGTCTGTGATTTATAGATGGTAATCACGTCTTCCGGTTTGATCACACCACGGCTGATCATGCGTGACTTGACCGAGTTAGCAATCGAGGCAGCCATATAGTCTTTGTTGGCCACACCGAGGATTGAGTTGTCGTGCTTGCCCGAGAAGACTGGTTCAAAATCCCGATCGGGGATCATGTCATAGTCGCCTTTCAGGATGGCACTTGGTGCTTTAAAGCCCGAGTTTGAAGTCGGCGAAGTAAACGCCAACTGGCCACCTTTGATATCCTCAACCTTTTCGATGCCGGAACCTGGGTAAGTCAGGATTTCCATTTCATAGCCAAAGTTGCCGTCAAGCGACGCCATGATGGTGAATGGCTGGAAGCCAGCACAGTTCACGGCCAATGGGTTGGAACCGGTGTTGAAACCAGCGACGTGCAAACGGCCCGAACGCATCGCTTCAATCTGAGCGGCGTTGTTTTGAACCGGGAAGAACAGCACGTCCTTGCCTGTCACAGATTCCATATGGGTCAGAAAGTCAGACCAGACTTCTTTATAGACGGCCGGATCTTCAACCGGAGTGTAAGCGAATATCAGTGTGTCCGGGTCAAGCCATTCGGATGCCTCTGTTGGTGTATCGGCCACAAGGTCGCCATCAACATCACAGTAACGCTCATCCAGCGTGCCGCGTTCGCAGTGGCTTGCAGCAGATGCAGCGCCCACAAATGCAAAACCCGACATGAATGCCGCAACAGTTACGGCCTTCGTTAATACGTTCATTATTTTCTCCCTAAGTTTTTATTATCTGCCAAATCTATAGCCAAACGCTGGCGTGGCAAGCAATTATTCCAGTTCAACACCGGAATTTCGGAGGAATAAGGCCAGTTAGCGTATTACATCAAAGCAATCTGGTTCCAACACAAACGCGCGGAACACTGACCGTTCATAGGCCATGCCAGCGGTGTCAAACGTCGCCAGTGCGGGCAATGAAGCGCCATTACACGTTAGCGTGTTCTGATTGGTGATGAACAGCACCCGATCAGTTTGTTTGGCAACAAACGGATAGGTTTGTTGATAATAGTTTTGTGGGCGACCCCTTGGGGCGGTGGAATAGACCGGCACATCCAGATCACGCCCGGTCAGATAAAGATCCGCCAGCACATCACGGCTTGCGGCCACAATCGACACCGGAGCGTTCTGTTCGGCCAGATCAAAAACTTGCTGGCTAAACTCATCCCGGCCCAGGTAGCGAATAAACAAAGGGCGTTCATCCTTCAGGCTGATGTCATCGGCAAAGATTGTCAGAACCGGCAGAAGCAGTGTGATGAACCCGTTAAACGCAAGACTTGTCCAAAGCCACCGACCGTGATTGGCCAGCAGCCACGGTACCACCGCCAGTGTCGCTGCAAAATAGGCAGTGAACGCCCAGTTGGCGTAAGCGCGCGACAGCAGCGCCTGAAAACACACCAAAGCGATTATTGGCACCGAGAACAGCAACAATCCACGAATTTTGGCCGGGGCCTTCCAGATCAGGTAAAGCAGCACCGCGAACAAGATCGGCCCCATCACGATAAACTGGTTCGCAAAGAATTCGGCCAGATTAACAAAGTTCAACTGCACTCCGGTCGATTCAGCCCGCACCCAATCAACATTATCCAGCGTATGCTCAAGCGTCGTTAAATCGTGGGAAATATTCCAGTATATATTGGGGGAAATCACAACCAGAACGGCAACTAGCAGCGCCAGAGCGTTGCCAGCAGAAATTCGGTAAGAAGGCAGAAAAGCAGCCGCCAACACAGCGCAAAGCAGGAAATATACCCCAGCATATTTTGCCATCATCGCCAGACCAACCATCGCCCCGACCAACAAAGCGTCACGCAGCGCGCCGGTGTCACGGAGTTTGCTGTAAAACAGCAACGCAAGCGCAAAAAACGGCGCTAAGATTGTATCGGTTGAAATCAGGGCACTTCCCACGGCAACAATCGGTAATGTCACATAGCTGACGGCCACCCAGATGGCCGGTCGTGGCCCGAATTCTCGCTTGGCCCAAAAGGCTAATATTATCGCTGTAGCCCCATGAAACAATGGTGCCGGTAAGCGAATCCAAAATGGGCTGGAACTGCCGGCAAGCTCTGTGGTGAGGCGAATGACCCATGCGGAAAGCGGTGGTTTGGAAAAATACCCCAGATCAAGGTTCTGACCCCAAAGCCAATATTGGGCTTCGTCCACAAACAGATCAATTTCCGACAGGCTAAGCGCCACGACACGAAATGCAGTGACAACGCCAACCAGCAGTAAAGCTGTGGCAAGCCAGTTAGCCGTTCGATTTGGCATTACGTTTCTTTTCAGCAAAGATCAGCCACAGATTACGCGAGTATATGAATATCCCCAGCGACTGGCCGAGAATGAAAACCGGGTCAGCCCGATAGACTGCGTAGGCGAACAGGATTACGCCGCCACCAATCGAAAAGTACCAAAACGTAATCGGCACGGTTGAGCGCTTTGCCTTTTCCGAAGCGATCCACTGTACGATGAACCGGGCGGAAAACATCAACTGGCCGCCCAGACCAAAAACAACCCACCAGAATTCGACGGCATTATCGACCTTTAGGAACGCGAATATTTCGCTCATGTTTTGTCCACTAAAATACTGACTTCTGTTGCAGCAGCGGTTTTGCGGCGGCGCAGTAGCCACATAACACCGAACAAATCCACGGCCCCAACCAACCCGCGTTGTAAGTTGGAATAATTTGAACTGCCAGCGTTTCTTGCACGATGGCTGACGTCAACATGGGCAATTTCCCATCCTGCGCGGCCAAACAAGGCGGGCAGGTATCGGTGCATGTGATTGAAATACGGCAGCGTTAGAAAAGCATCTCGACGGAACGCTTTGAGCCCGCACCCTGTGTCTCGTGTTTCGTCTTTTAGAAGCTTTGAGCGTAGCCCATTGGCAAACTTAGATGCCAGTTTCTTGGACCACGTATCCTTGCGCCCGACCCGTTGCCCCGCCACCAGCCCCAACTGCGGCGAAACAGATGGATCAATCAGCGGTGCAAACAGTTTTGGCAACTCTTCCGGCGGGTTTTGGCCGTCTCCATCAAGTGTCGCCACAACGACGCCGTAAGCAGCCAGTATACCGGAATGAACAGCCGCACTTTGACCGGCTGAGGCCTTATGCTGCAAAAGCCGCAGATTGCCCTGCGATACCATCATTTCACGTACAACATCCGCTGAACTATCACTGGAACCATCATCCACTATGATGATTTCAAAATCCCCATGCTCGGCGCAACTTTGCTGTATTTGCTGCACCAGCCCACCGATATTTTCGGCTTCATTCTTGATTGGTATGACGATGGAAACCTGAACCATGTTGATCTCTTATTATCCAAGCGGATCAGTATCACCGCTTACTATTTTGGACAACATGCCATTAAGGCAATCGGTAGGTTGGCGCTCAGACTTATTTGCCGGCGAAAACAAAGTACCGCATTCCCACATAAGAAAATATGGCCGTCACGCCAACAGAAAGTAATTTGGCAACGGCAAGTGGCAAGGCAGAATTCAGCCCTGCGACTAAGACAGTCGACAGGGTTAGTGCTGCCAAATTCAACGCTACAAATCTCAGCGCAAGGTTTTTGGTAGAACGATCACCAGCGACATCCGCAAAAGTCCAGCCTCGGTTCAGAATGAAACTAACCGCCGCCCCGCTACCATATGCCAAAATGTTGGAGGGGATTACCTGACCGGTTAAAGCCACCAGAGCGAAAAACACGCCAATGTCGGTCAGTGTGTTGATCACCCCAACTGTTGCAAACCGAAGAATCCGAGACGGGATTTGCATGGCGGGATCAGGTCTGTTTTTGTTTCTGGCGGGGCTTTGGCGACTTTATGGTCTTGGCCTTTGCCGCCGTCTTCCCGGTAATGAAACGATCCACTATAAACAGGGGCCGCTTTTTTGACTGCATATACAACCGGCCAAGGTATTCACCCAATATTCCAATGGTCAGCAACTGCACACTGCTAACGGTCAGGACAACGACCATGACCGACGACCAACCTGCCACAACATGCCCAAGTGCCCACTGCGCCAACACATAGACAATCATCACCACGCTTAGCAATGCAGCGACGGCTGACAGGATCGTGGCAATCCGCAGCGGTACGATCGAAAACCCGGTGATTGCATCAATCGCCAGCCGCATCATTTTGCGCAGCGGGTATTTAGTTTCGCCGGCAAATCGTTCTGCCCGGTCATAAAGCAGTGGTACTTGCGTGAAACCAAGCCAGCTGACCATGCCGCGTACGAACCGGTCTTCTTCGGGCATATCATTAAGATGGTCCAGAACTTTGCGGCTAAGCAGTCTGAAATCGCCGGTATCCAGTGGAATATCCACGTCTGTCATCCGATTGAGTAGCCGGTAAAACAGGGACGCCGAAACGGATTTAGAAATCGTTTCACCATCGCGGCTTTTGCGCTGGCCATAAACAACATCGGCCCCGTCATCCATCAGCTGCATCATCTGACCAAGCAATTCCGGCGGGTCTTGCAGGTCTGCGTCCAGAATAAATATTCGGGCACCACGACAATATTTCAGCCCCGCAGATAACGCTTTCTGGTGGCCATGATTGCGCGACAACACCAGGCCGACTGTATGCGGGCAAGTTTGGCTCAGATCTTCGATCATTCGGGTGGTACCGTCAGTTGAACCATCATCAACCAATACCAATTCATACGATTTCCCCACCACCGGCTCAACCGCTTGCAAAACACGGGTGTGCAGTTCCGCTAGGGAATCCTTTTCGTTGTAGCAAGGAACTACAATTGAAAGAGCCGGAGCTATGTCGGATTTAATCATGGCCGCCTGATAGTTTGATCGTTGTGGTTTCGCTATACTGTATCAGAAATAGCCAGTGTGTATAAATGCCTGTGGTTCGAACGATTTAGTCGCACATGAATAAAACCGAATAGTGGCGACAGGGTAACTTAAATGTGGTTTGGAACCGGACTTTGGGAACTCAAAGCGATTGTTTCTCTGAATTAGTTGTTGAAATGCGCGCTGCTTTGATATGGGAATGCGCGAAGGTTCTAAAAATAGGAAGCCAAAATGTCCCCAGATGAGACAAAAGCAATAATTAAAGCACATATCTTGAAGGAATTCCTGCCCGGGGAAGCAGAAGACGCGCTAACAAGCGATGTAGGCCTGATATCGGATGGAATTATCGATTCGATGTCGAGCCTGAAACTGGTGGCATTTCTGGAAGAAACTTTTGGAATCACTGTGCCCGCTCATCAGATCGATGTTGATCATCTGAATACAGTTGACCTGATCGCCGCGATGGTCGAGGAAAATCGTTAATCCCGCATATCTGCTGGCATTGTTGAAATAATCAATTGCCACCCCATGCAGTTGTTGGTGAACGGCTTTCTTCTTGATATTGTCATAAAGTGGTATTTTTTGACCACACAAGCAATCATGGCTAGTGACGATTTGGGACAAGGTTTGGATCAACTTCTTTTGGGTGCTGCTGAAAATGCACCCGATGCAACCTGCCTGATTGAACAGGGTGGGCAAAGTGTCAGCTATGGTGAACTGTCTGTACAGGCCGAAATGGTTGCCAATTCACTAAGCAAGTTTGGCATTGGCCCTGGCGACCGCGTTGGCATTTGTGCGCCCAAATCTATTCAAACCGTTGCCGCAGTATACGGCATATTGCGCACCGGGGCAGCCTATGTGCCGGTAGACCCGACCGCACCCGCAGCGCGCAGTGGTGGAATATTCGCCGATTGCCAGGTTCGGGCGGTGCTTGTTGCTCAGGAATTGGCTGGCGGTATTCAGGCCGCTATGCAGGATCAACACGCAGTTATGGAAAGCGACGCTGTCATTGGATTATCCTGTCTAACGTCAACGCAAGATTGTGTTATCGGCAGCACCGATACCGCCTATATCCTGTACACATCTGGTTCCACCGGAAAACCCAAGGGCGTAACCCATACCCATGCCTCGGCACTGGCATTTGTGGATTGGTGCAGCAAAGAATTTTCGCCAACACCTTTGGATCGGTTCAGTTCACACGCGCCATTGCATTTCGATCTGTCCATTCTGGATATTTACCTGCCAATCAAACACGGGGCTTCAATCCGATTGATCGACGCCGACGAAGGAAAACAACCCGGAACACTTGCAAAGCTGATCGAAACAGAAAAACTGACCTGTTGGTATTCTACCCCGACAATTCTGCGAGCCATGGTTGAATACGGTGATCTGGCCACCTTTGATCATTCCAGCCTGCGTATCGTTTGTTTTGCCGGTGAAGTGTTTCCCGCCAAACATCTGAAAGCTCTGGCTCAACACTGGCCACACCCGGCCTATTTTAACCTGTTCGGCCCGACAGAAACCAACGTCTGCACCTACTTCGCCCTGGGCAACCCAATAGATATGGATGACGCGGATCAGGTTCCTATTGGGTTTGCATCATCGGGCGACATGCTACGCATCACCGGCGCTGACGACGAAATAGTTCGCCCCGGCGAAGAAGGTGAACTGTTGGTATCAGGTGGCTCGGTCATGTCCGGGTACTGGAACGCATCGCATCTGGACGCGAATGTATTCATCGAACTGGACGGGATTAACTGGTACCGAACCGGCGATATCGTACAGGAGCGCAAAGACGGCGCGCTGGATTACCGTGGCCGACGTGACCGCATGGTCAAACGACGCGGCTACCGGGTTGAGCTGGGCGAAATAGAAGCCGCGTTTCTGCGCCACCCGGATATTTCACAAGGGGCAGCGGTTGCAGTGCGCGACGGTTCCGGCGACACTCAGATCGTGACATTCTATTGCTGGACCGGAGAGACACCTGCTTCAATGATTGCAATGAAGCGCTATGCATCGCAAAATCTGCCGGCCTACATGACACCGGATCGGTTTTTAGCCGTCGAAGACCTACCTTACACGTCCACTGACAAAATCAACTACCAACAATTGCAGGAGACCGCCCGTGGACTTTTCACTGACTGAAGAACAGGTTTCCCTGCGGGATCAGATCATCCGGTTTGCGCAAAATGAACTTTCCCCCGGTGCGCGTGAACGCGATGCCAACCATGAGTTTTCCCATGAGCTTTGGCTAAAATGCGGCGAGATGGGTCTGCAAGGCTTGCCTATCCCCGAGGAATATGGTGGCGCCGGGATGGACCCGTTAACCACCGTTATCGCCATCGAAGCCCTTGGATACGGCTGTTCTGACGGCGGTTTGGTCTTTAGCATCTGCGCCCACATGTTGGCCTGCGCAGTTCCAATCTGGCTGCACGCCAGCGAAGAACAAAAACAACGCTATCTGCCGGACCTGTGTTCAGGCAAGATAATCGCTGTAAACGCAATGACGGAACCCGACGGGGGTTCGGATGCGTTCAACATGAAAACCCGCGCCACAGAAGACGGCGACGAATTCATTATCCGGGGCAATAAGACATTCTGTTCCAACGGACCGATTGCCGATCTGGCAATTCTTTATACTTCCACAGATGCAAACAAGGGTTTCCTGGGCGGGGTCACCGCCTTTCTGGTTGAAGCCGACACACCCGGTTACATTCGCGGCCAGAGGTTTGAAAAAATGGGCCTGCGCACCAATCAAAACGGTGAACTGGCCTTTGACGATATGCGTGTTCCCAAAAGTGCCATCATGGGCAAACATGGCAGCGGTGGCCCGGTGTTCGCGCAATCCATGGAATGGGAACGTATTTGCCTTGTCGCGGCCCATGTCGGGAAAATGGAAAACCTGCTGGATCAGGCGATTGATTACGCCAAGACACGGAAATCCTTTGGCAAGAAGATCAGCGAATATCAGGCCGTGTCCCACAAAATTGCCGACATGAAAATCAGGCTGGAAGCCGCCCGTTTGTTGACTTACCGCGCTGCGTCACAATTGGGCACCAAATCAACGGTTGGAATGGACGCAGCCATCACCAAAGTATTTGTCAGCGAGTCGCTGATAAAAACCGCGATGGAAACTGTTCAGGTTCTGGGCGGGTATGGGTTCATGACCGAATACGATGTCGAGCGCAGCCTGCGCGATTCCTTTGCTTCGACGATTTATTCCGGTACGTCCGAAATGCAGCGCAATATCATCGCCCAGTGGCTTGGCCTTTGAACGGAACCATTGAATGAGTACGAGTGACATGACAACCGACCCGGATATCAGCCAAACCAGTGGACCAGATGTTCGCCAGATTGCAGCAACCCTGTTAGGCGTTCTGGGCGCATTGGTTTGCGCCGTGTCCCTGTCGATTGACTATTTTGGCGGCGCACCGGGAACCGGCTACAAAGAATGGCTGTTGCTGGGGGCTGGCGGCGTACTGATCCTTTTGGCAACCCTTGCGCGTTATGGCACCCGCGAAAACGCCGGCGATGGTGTTCGCTTTGTTGGGTTGTTGATACAAATCGCGGCCCTGCACACGGTGATAAATCTGTATGAGCTGGAAAGCGGTGCCTTCTACGACTTTCTGCTTGGCCTGGTTGCCAGCGGGTTTGTCGCGAACCACTTCCTGCCCGCCAGCCTGCGTCCGGCATTTTTCCTGGGCCTGTCTTTGGTGGCAATGTTCGCGATCATGGGGCCGCTAAACGGCGCTATCATGCTTGGTATGGGACTGCTGCTGATCGGAATTGCCCATCTGCCGGTGTCTATGAAATTACGCATCCTGCTGTTATTACTTGCCGCTGTCGGGCTTGGACTGGTACGCGCAGGAGTGGTTCAATCCGCGACACTAATGGTCATTTTGCCAATCTTCAGCTCAATATTCATGTTCCGGTTGGTGATTTACCTTTACGATATTTCAAACGGTAAGGGCCCCAGCGGTATATTCCACCGGTTGTCGTACTTTTTCATGCTGCCGAATTTCGTATTCCCGTTCTTCCCCGTCGTAGACTACAACGCCTGGGGTCGCGGATATTATTCAGGGCGCGAACTGGAAACGTACCAGCGCGGCATGGCGTTTCTGTTCTTCGGCGTGATCCATCTGCTGCTGTATCGGCTGGTCAACTACTACCTCGTTGCTGATCCAACAGATGTATCGGGCTTCTGGAACTTCCTGTTCTATACTGGCGCAAATTTTGGCCTGTACCTGAAAATTTCCGGCCTGTTCCATACCATTCTGGGGTGCCTGCTCCTGTTTGGCTATGTCCTGCCGGATACCCATACCAAGTTTTACCTGTCCTTCAGCTTCATAGAATTCTGGCGCCGGATAAATATCTACTGGAAAGACTTCATGCAAAAGCTGGTCTTTATCCCGGTGTATTCCGCCCTAAAGAAACGCGGTGCCAGCCACTTGCAAGGGATCATCTTCTCAATCACTGCCGTGTTTTTCGTGACATGGGCCTTACACGCTTATCAGTGGTTCTGGCTGCGCGGTTCAATGCTGCTGACCGGACCGGACGCGATGTTCTGGGCATCACTTGGGATATTCCTGATCATACAAACCACGATGGAGGAACAGCCCGTTCGCAAGGGCGCCATCGCCCTGATCGGCCCACGTTTGCTGCTTGTTCTGCGCACCGTTGCCACAATGCTGACCATCGTGATCCTGTGGTCAATGTGGAGCAGCGAAACCATGGCTGAGTGGTTTTCCCTGCTCGCCGCATCCGGGTTCCCGCTGCTGAACAGCACTGCGGATTGGAGCATTGTGAATATCCTGCAATCGGCTGGGTTCATTGCCTTTCTGATTGTGGTATTTGGCATGGCCCTTGGTTTTACCTTTGGCCTGGCACCCCCCGGATCGCACCCAAGAAAACCCGCCCTTCGCAAAAAACCTAAAACAATCGCCTTCGCGTTGCCAACAGTGGGAATATTCGTAACTTGTCTGGCACTGGTGGCGGTACAGTTTCCCTCGGTTTACGGCGGCCTGTCCCGTGGTGCTCAGTTGTTCATCGTAGATATGGGCGCGGCGCGATTGTCATCCCGTGATCAGGCAACTCTGGAACGGGGATATTACGAAAACCTGACGAATGTTCGGATGATCAACTCGGAACTTTGGGAAGATCATTTTTCGCGGCGACCTGACTGGCCGCTACTGGAAGAAAGCGCCGCTGTAACCTTTGTTGACGACTACCGCGATTTCGTACTGCGCCCGACCATCGCTATCCCGCACAAAGGCGCGATCTTGTCGACCAACAGTTTAGGCATGCGCGATCAGGAATACACAGTTGCAAAACCCGCCAACACCCGTCGCATTGCCGTGGTTGGCTCGTCCCGAACAATGGGTGAAGGTGTAAATGACGGACAAACCTTTGAAGCAGTGATGGAAGAGGCACTGAACCAAGGCGGTAATGTTCCTGTCGAAGTTCTGAATTTTGGTGTCGCGGGTTATGACGCGTTCCAAAAGCAAATGGTGCTTGAACAAACTGTCCCGGATTTTGGTGCCGACGTGGTTTTGCAGATAGCTCACAACAACGATCTGGATATTGGACGTCGATTGGCGCGCTTTGTCGGGCAAGAGAAAGTTCCATACAAGTTTATGAAAGATATGATCGCAGCATCTGGCGCAACGGCCGATATGGAACGCAGCCAGATTGAGCGACTGTTGAAACCCTATAATTCAGAAATGGTGGGCGAAGTTTACCAACAATTTGTCGATGAGGCCCGAAATCAGGGCGCCGTTCCGGTCTGGGTTTTCCTGCCTTCGGCCCAGAGTTATCCTGAACCACTACCGGAAGGGACAGAACTTCGCCGCCTCGCCGAACAGGCCGGGTTTCTGGTGATCGATCTATATGATGTTTACAATGGTTATGAACTTGATCGTATTTGGATCGCACCATGGGACAATCACCCGAATGCGTTGGGCCATCAGTTGATCAGCGACCAGTTGTTGGAAAACTTATCAAAATTTCCACAGGTACAAACCGCCCTTGAGAGGGAATAACAAATCTGAACTCAGGTTTGTGTAAGGAACGTGATGAATAAGAAAATTCCACTATCGGTAATCGCTTTGATTGTTCTCTTTGCCGGTCTGAGGCTATTCAGATTTGATGCAGAACCGGTGTGGATCGATGAATCTTTCACCTGGCTATACGCTTCGCAACCATGGGGTCAGCTATGGTCATTCGTTTCAGAAAATGACAACCACCCGCCGCTGTTTTTCGCCTTTACCCGGCTGTTTTCCTTTCTCGGTGATGGTGCGTTTGGCTTGCGGATTGGCGCTATACTGGCCGGAATTGCCGCACTGCCCTTCATCTATGTAGCTGCGCGGGAATTCGGACCCGCTGGCAGCGCCGGAGATTCCAAACAAAATCATCGGACCGGATTGATCGCCCTGGTGCTTGCAGGAGTTTCAATCAACGCAATCGGCACCGCACAAAATGCCCGGTCCTACAGCCTGATGTTTCTGGCCTTCGCGATTGTTACGGCTTCGCTGATATGGATCATGCGCCACCCGGACATTGCAAAACGGTTTTTTTGGGGGGCCAAAGGGCGCAGTGCCGCGCCAGCATTTTTGGGGTTGGCGGTCGGGACGTCGTTATTGATGTGGAGCCATAACCTCGGTCTGGTCTACGCCGCTGCTGCGGGCATCGGTGCGGTAGTGGTTTGGATTGGTGCATTGGCGGCGGACCGGCGGGCATTTCTGAACCTATTTGTCGTAGCAGTAATAATTGCAATCAGCTGGGCACCGCAGCTACCAGTCCTTCTTGAACAAGTGAAAAGTGTCTCAGCGGATTTCTGGATCAGAACGCCAGGGCTCGGCCGGGTGATCCTGGCAGGGTTTGAAGTATTCGGTGACGCGGCTCATTCAAAGGATTTTCACCCAACCGAGCTGATTCTGGCAGCCCTGCTTTTCGCGCTGGCGGGATTTGCTGTAATTCAAATGCTGAGACGAAAAGCGTACAGCCAATTTGTTATTATTTTTACGCTATTTGGTGGGGTCATTCTGATAATGCTGGCCATAACTTATCTGGTGCGACCGGTTCTGATACCCCGCGTCCTTTCCCCTGCTACGGCCCCTTGGTTTGTATTGGTTGCCAGCGGCATATCTGGGCTTGGACGTCGTTGGGGCAACACGGTATTACTTGCCATTCTTCTATTGGCCACATGGAACCTGTCGATCTACTACACCGAGGAAAATGACAACGAACCGTGGCCGGAAATCATTGCAACAATTACTGGTGACGCAACCCAGATACCCACAATTATTACCGTTCCAAACAGCCCCGGTGTCGCGCTGGATTACCACCTTACCAAATTGGGTAAGCAAGCCAATGTAGTATCGTTACCTGGTCCTTTCCCAACCCATTCTGCGGACCGTACATACCCAACCGGCTGGCCGGGTGTTCCGGCGGTCACGGCCGATAGCCTAAACAGCGCCGATGCCGCAATTGCTGCCGCAGATGGTGATATCTGGTTACTGTTACGCGGTTATTGGATCTATGATCCCGAGGCGCTGGTGCGCACCCACTTTGATAAGAATTATTGCTATCAACCGCTTTATCTGCCGGGGAACCAGTACTTTTTTCTGCTGCGCCTGATACCCAAATCAGATCAGGAAACCGGCGACTGCCTGAGCTACGAAGATGACCCCTACTACCCATGGGTTCGCCCCGAAACAGGTCTTATAACCTTGGCTGACTAAACAACGGTTACGGCTTTTTCCAAGAGCCCCGGCGCAGGAACGCACTGATCCGAAAAGTCGCACCAAACTCGTGCCGGGTACGGGTGCGCAGAACCGGGGTATTTTCCGATACAGACGCCCGGCTTTCGCGAAATACAATGTATAGGCCGGACAAAATAATAATGGCCGCGCCCAGCAATGTCTGCGGATCAATGCTTTCATCAAACAGCCAGTAACCGAATATCGCTGCCCAAATGATCTGCGAATACTGCATTGGCGCTACTATCGCCGCTTCGGCATTTCTATACGCCACGATCAGCAGCAGCCCGGCCACAAAGCCAAACAATGAAATGACGCCTACCATGCCCAGGTGCTCAATCGGCATCGGTTTGTAAACAAACGGTAAAGCAATGGCCATGACGATAAAGTTCGCTAGCATCGGATAAAGTAATAAAACGACCGAGCGTTCTTCTCGTCCAACTTTACGCACGATAATCGACGCAAGCGCTATCCCAAACGCGGCCGTCAGCGCTGCCAAATGACCAAGGCCCAATTCGGTTGATCCGGGGCGCAAAACCACCATCACGCCGATCAAACCAATGATAACTGCCATCCAGCGGCGCAGGCGAACTTGCTCACCCAGTACCGGGATCGACAGCACGGTGATAAGCAGCGGAGTCGCAAAAATCACGGCATAGGTTTGTGCCAAAGGCAAAACTGAAAATGCGTAAAACGCGGAAGTCCCGGTAACCACACCTGCAAAGGTGCGAAGCGCAATCCACCACGGATGCACCGGGCGCAGATGCCCCGATGTCGGGTCACGCATTAGCATCATCGTGATCAGCGGAAACGACAAAAGCGTGCTGAAGAAAATGATCTGAAACGGCGAATACTGGCCGCCAAGAAATTTGACGACAACATCGTGGACAGAAAAAATGGCAAAAGCCACAAGCGCGTTCAGAACGCCTTTGAGGTTGGGCATGGGTAAGTTCTCAATTATAGGTTTGGTTACCCGTGACCCATTCCATCACACCGGTCAACAAATTCCTGCACATTCCCGGCATTCCAAATTTGCAATGCTTCAGGTCAAAACCGCTGTGCAGGTTACTTACAGGCTCGCGTCCAGCGCCGCGATTACCGCATCGCCCATTTCAGATGTTGTCGCGGGCGTTCCTTCACCTGACTGCATCAGATCAGGTGTCCGCACACCGTCCGCCAGCACATTTTCGACCGCCGTTTCCAATCGGTCCGCCTCTGCCCCTTCATCAAACGAATACCGCAGCGCCATCGCAAAGCTCAGGATGCAGGCCGACGGGTTCGCCTTGCCCTGACCTGCAATGTCCGGAGCCGAACCATGAACTGGCTCATACATTGCCTTAGGTCGCCCATTGGCCATTGGCAGGCCAAGACTAGCGGACGGCAACATACCCAATGACCCAGTCAGCATCGCTGCCACATCCGACAGCATGTCGCCGAACAAGTTATCCGTAACAATCACGTCAAACTGCTTGGGCGCGCGCACCAACTGCATCCCGCCATTATCGGCGTACATATGGGTCAATTCGACATCGGGGAATTCATTGTCGCCCACCCACTGAACTTCTTCGCGCCACAGGATACCACTTTCCATCACGTTTGCTTTTTCCATCGAACACAGCCGATTGGACCGCTTGCGCGCCAGTTCAAACGCAGCCCGAGCCACGCGCCGGATTTCGTTGGTGGTGTAGCGTTGAGTGTTTACGCCGATGCGGCCACCCTCATTATCATCCGTAATGCCGCGCGGTTCTCCGAAATATACTCCGCTGGTCAGTTCCCGCACGATCATCAGGTCGAGCCCGGAAACAACTTCTCGTTTCAAAGATGAGAAATCTGCCAGCGCATCAAAACACTGCGCCGGGCGCAGGTTGGCAAACAGGTCCATTTCTTTACGTAGCCGCAATAACCCTCGTTCAGGTTTCACAGAAAAATCCAGATCGTCGTATTTCGGCCCACCAACCGCGCCCAGCAACACCGCATCAACTGATTGCGCCTTGGCCATTGTTTCATCCGTTAACGGGGTGCCATGGGCGTCATATGCCACGCCACCAACTAGGTCTTCTGAAACATTGAATTTCAGACCGCGCTTTTCACCGAACCAATCAACAATCTTGACAACTTCTACCATGACTTCGGCGCCAATGCCGTCGCCTGCAAGAATTAAAAGGGAGGGGTTGCTCATGAAAATTCCTTTGTACGTTTTAGCGTCGCCCCGGCGTATCCGCCCGGCCCTACAGGGTCAAGCGGCCAACGCGCTCGCCAGCAATTCCCAGACCCGGCGGATACGCGCGTTGGTTCGCAGCGCGTCCGGGGCCGTCAGCCAAACAGGGAGGACCGGCAAGTTTATGTCCAACAGGATACGTTCGACCAGTGGTTCTGCGTCACCAATCACCCTCTGCGTCGCGCCAACACCACAGCCGGCCCGGACCAGATGCCAGTAAGCCGCTTGATCGTCGCAGCGCACCGGGAAAAACCTGCGGTCCACCTTGATACCCAAATCTGCCATGGTCTGGATAATCAGATCACTCTTGTCAAAGCCGACGAAGTCGAACCCCATCAAGTCGTCGAAACTCTGTGGGCGACCAACCCGATCAAGATAGCTCCGATTGGCAAAAAGCCCGATCTCCTGATCTGCAACGTGCCGGGTAATTACATCCAATTGCGTTGGGCGGTACATGCGGATAGCAATGTCGGCCTCGCGAAAAATCAGGTTTTCCGTGGTATCCGAGGGAACCAGCTCAATCTCAATTTCTGGCAGCTGTTGTCGGATAAGCGCAATGACCGGAGGCAGGATAAAATGGGAGAAAACGACGCTTGCAGTAATTCGAACAATACCGCGCAGATCCCCTGATCGCCCGTCAGCCACAAGCCGCAGCCGTGCCGCTGCCTTTGACATCTCCCGGGCATGGTCCAGAACCTCGACACCCACCTCTGTAAGGATCAGCCCCTTTGGCGCCCGGTGAAACAGCTCGACCCCCAATGTTTTTTCGATCGCTTTGATATGGCGGCCAATGGTGGGCTGGCTTTGCCCGATATTACGCGCCGCCGCTGATAAAGACCCTGCCTCGGCGACAGCGACAAAGGACTGAATAAGCGCCCAGTCAAAGTTATTTGTATCATTGTTCGCCATACATTTATGAATAGCGTATCTGCGTTTTTTGTCAATTTTCATTCATTTGTGAATATCCTATTTTGTTGCCAACAAATGATTGGAAACCAGATGACAAAAACAGTTTTGATCCTTGGGGCTTCGGGCAATATTGGGCGCTATGCCACGAACGCCTTTAAAAATGCAGGTTGGCAGGTGAAAGCTTATGACCGCAGCAGCAACGACATGGTTGCAGCGGCCCAGGGGGTGGATGTGATTATCAACGGGCTGAACCCGCCTGCATATCACAACTGGACAAAACTCATCCCGGAAATCACCACACAGGTGATTTCTGCGGCGAAAGACAGCGGTGCCACCGTGATTATCCCTGGCAATGTGTATAATTTTGGCTCGGACCCTGGGGTTTGGGACGAAAATACACCGCAAAACGCGACTACCCGCAAGGGTCGTGTTCGCATTGAAATGGAACAGGCCTATCGCGATTCCGGTGTGCGCACGGTCGTATTGCGGGCCGGAAGTTTCGTTACGCCGGACGGGGGAAACGATGTCATGGGGCTGGTCTATCTGCGCACAATTGCCAAAGGCAAGGTGACCACCCCCGGTGATCCCGATGCCATGCAGGCATTTTGTTACGTGCCCGATTGGGCCCGGGCGGCGGTAGCTTTAGCGGAAAAGCGCCATGAATTACAGGTCTTTGAGGACATTCCATTCCCCGGTCATTTCTTTACCGCCACCCAGTTACAACAAGCGTTGCAAAAAATGCTAATGCGCAAAATCACGCTGACCGGGTTCCCCTGGATGATCATGACCATTGCCTCACCATTTTGGGAACTGGCGCGGGAGCTTAAGGAAATGCGCTATTTATGGAGCACGCCACACCGGCTGAGCGATAAGAAATTTTTGCGTATGTTACCAAACTTTAAGCAGACTGATTTGAAAACGGTGATGACCATCGGGCTATCGCCAGAGATCAACCCAAACCAAACCGTGCCATGAGATAGCAGGGTCTCGCCCGCTCAGGGTTTTGGCGCTTTCATCATCAGAAGCGGGCCAGAATACGCCTGCATCTTTTACCACCATGTCACGGGATGGTAACACGTAGTCAACCCGCAGGTTTCCCGGCCCGTCGCGATCCCGCCAGTCGGCGGTGTCAAGTGCCGGGTCGCCGCGATGCGCGCGATTAACCCCCCCCTGCCCGGCAGAGGCCTCTACAGCACCGGCACTTTGGGGTTGCGGGTCCTGCAGGCGGGGATCGTCCAGCAAAGCCCGAATGACCCCCTGATCACCCTGCCCATCCAGAGGGTCGAGGTTGGCCACGCCAAGGATTACAAAGGATCGTTCCGGGGGCGCCCATGGCAGTGTCCCATCAAGGTAGCGAAGCCAGAACCTGTTTTCATCAGCATTGCGTAACTCGTTTTTGTTTTCTGGCCCACCAAAAGCCGGGGTGGAAGCATGGTAGGCCAGCAGCCGAAGCTGCGAGCCATCAGGCAGCGAAACCGGAATATCCCAGTGGGCCACAGAAGACAGGCGTTGAATATCATCTGTGGCACCCGGGTCCGGCCAATCTGGCTGAATTGCGCCTGGCAGATCACGCCATAAAAACCCTGAAAAATCGCGGGCATTTTCGACATCTATGGGAAAGCGCGACAATACCGCCATACCTCCATGCCCAGCGAAATTACCATACCCCTGCGCGTCATCCGCATCCCCTAGCCATCCGTCCTGGTTTAGGTCAGCACCACTTGCGCGCCCAGAATTCGGGGGCAGAGCAAAACGGTAAGGGTAATCCGAACCGGCCAGCTGCAAAATTTCAGCAAATGCCGACAGGGCTTGCAGGCCAAGATCAAAATCGAAGCGAGTCAGCAAAACTATGTCCGGATCAACAGCCACAATCATATCCCGCGCGGCCAATACCTGCGGATCGCCGCCTTTCAGAATATCGCGCAACAAAAGGCCGGGACCTTTGCGTTTTAATCCTGTGTGAAAAGTAGCCACGCGGATGTTTTCACCCGCCTGCGCAATTGAGCCCGCGAAAACCGCCAGCGCAACAATCAGGTAACGTAAACGCCACCTTCTTCGGCTTTTGCGTAGGTCTGCTTGCGCTTCGCTGCAATCATTTCCGCCACGCGGCCCATGGCGATACCACGCATAAACAAACTTGCAGGTAGAAACGCCCATGCCGATACGGTCCAGATTAGTGTTTGCGGGTTTTCAAGCGAAACCGACCCAAACAAGGACGACGCCGATTTTACAACCGCGGGCGTTAAGAATGGTAACAAAAACCCTAACGCAATGTTAAAACGCGCATCCATTTCAAGTCGCTGCACGACATCTTTGCCGGCGGTCGGATCAAACGTCGGCAGGTTTACCCAGACATTGAAGCTACCACTGGCAGTGGGCCAGCGACGCACCCGCAAAACAATCATGAATATCGCAAGTGTGATCAGAGAAATCAGATAGGCCATTCCAGCTGTAATACGCACCAGCGCGATATGGGCCGGTGCAGTGTCTTCCGGCAACATCAATACAACCAGGCGAACCGGGCTATAGGGGAAATCAATGGCATAGGCGATCAACGCGCCGACAGCCTGAACAAACTGGGTCAAAGCCGTGGATTCAACCGTACCTCTGCTGATCAGTGACAGCAGGAAAACAGTGGAAAACAGGGAAAAGAAACGAATTCGGTTAAATGGTGGCGCATCGCGAAATTCTATCAGGCCGGGATACGCGGACGCATATTCAAATATTGTCAGCGCAGCACCGAAAATCGCAACAAGGGCCACGATCTGTTTGCCGTCCGCACTTACTCCGGGCAACAGAATAGACGGTGTTGCGATCAACAACACCACCAACATTGCGCGAACGAGTGCGCCTGAGACTCGCGAAATCACTGCCCGTACCCTTCAAAATGGCCAAACGCAGTACAAAGCTGCGCCCTTTTTCCCTTTTGATCCCGCCAATTGTGGCGAGCTGCCTTATTATTGCCCACTTTTTGCCTTCTTTCATTTCTTCCAGCAAGGATGGGTTCACATAAATAGAATGTTCGCGGCTAAATTGTGGAGAAACTGGTGCGGCATTGCATCATTTTCAATTTACGCAGGGGTAACCACCAAAGAAATACACCAGATATGGTGTGTCGGGCGAAATCAGACCCAAGGACGCTCAATACCGGCTTTTGCCTCAAAGTCTTTAATCGAATTCGATTTTTCCATGGTCAATGAAATATCGTCGAGCCCATCTAGCAAACATTGCTTTTTGAAAGCGTCTACTTCGAAGGAAAACACATCACCCTCTGAGGTTGTGATTTCTTGTGCTTCCAGATCGACAGAAATCCGGGCATTTGCGCCTTTTTCAGCTTCTTTCATCAATAATAGAACCTGATCTTCCGGCAAGGTGACCGGTAAAATTCCATTTTTGAAGCAGTTACTGTGGAAAATATCTGCAAAACTGGTGGAAATCACGCAGCGTATGCCAAAATCCAATAACGCCCAGGGCGCATGTTCCCGTGACGATCCGCAACCAAAATTATCCCCCGCCACCAAAATTTCTGTTTCCCGGTAGGCAGGCTTGTTCAATACAAATTCCGGCACTTCTGTACCATCATCATTATACCGCATCTCATCAAACAGGTTCACTCCCAGCCCGGTACGCTTGATGGTTTTTAGAAATTGCTTGGGAATAATCATATCGGTGTCGATGTTCACCAGCGGCATCGGGGCGGCAACGCCGGTGATTTTTTCAAACTTTTCCATGTAAATTCTCCAGAATTTCCCTGATTGCGGTAATATGTGGAACAATTGTACGCCGCAAGTACCTCTGGCCTTGGACAATCACTTGAATTGCTGCATTCTGGCCCAACAAGAGTGAGCAGGAAGCGGTTTAAGAGTATGTTTGAGGCCTTATTGTTTGATGGCGTCAGTTTCGACGCACTAACACAATGTACATTTGATCGCTGGCAACCCAAAATCGGTGATCCGAACATAATGGGCTGGGTTACGGTTGTTTGTTACTTGCTCACATGCCTGCTTTGCGTGGCGGTTTTTCGTAAAACCAACTACACCAGAAAGGCACAGCGCAGCTTTTGGCTGCTTCTAAGCGTGCTGATGCTGTTATTGGCAGCAAACAAGCAACTTGATTTACAATCCTTTGCAACTGCCGGGGCACGCTGCGTGGCAAAAATCCAGGGTTGGTACGAAAACCGCGCGGGGTTTCAATATAAGGTTGTCCTTGGAATGGGGATCGCAGCCCTTACAGTCGGGTTGTTCTTTCTATGGGCTTTGCGCCGTGACCTTAGGCGCAACCTGATCGCGTTGATCGGGCTTACGGTGGTTTTTGGCTTCGTGCTGATCCGCGCCGTTGGCTGGCACGATATTGATGCGATTATCAACATCCGTTTTGGCGGCGTTCGGATGAATTGGATACTGGAATTGTCAGGCCTGTTCCTGATTTCTCTGAACGCCGTGCTAATGCTGGGTTCAAAGCGCATCGCCAAGCCCCGACGTAAAAAACGCCGGAACTGGGACCAGGATTCGGCAGCATACCGTCGTTAAATCACAGAAAATCACGAATATCTGTCAGATGGCCGGTCAGCGCCGCAGCCGCAGCCATTTGTGGCGAAACCAGATGGGTGCGCCCGCCTTTGCCCTGACGGCCCTCAAAATTGCGATTACTTGTGGCCGCACAGCGCTCACCCGGTGCCAGTTGGTCCGGGTTCATCGCCAAACACATTGAACACCCTGCCAAACGCCATTCAAAACCGGCATCCAGAAATATCTGCGCCAGACCTTCTTCTTCGGCCTGCGCCCGCACCAGACCAGAACCCGGCACAATCATCGCCCGCATCCCTTCCTTGATCTTTTTGCCTTTAACAATCTCGGCCACCGCGCGAAAATCTTCGATCCGCCCATTGGTGCAGGACCCGATGAAAACAGTGTCTATTGCTACATCTGACAGCTTCGTTCCCGGCTTCAGGTCCATATAATCCAGCGCCCGTTTCACCGCCTCAACTTTACCGCCCTCAAAATCATCAGGGCTGGGAACAACCGCCGTAATTGGCAGTACATCTTCGGGCGATGTGCCCCATGTAACAACTGGCGCAATATCTTCGCCTTTGAGCGTCAACACTTTGTCAAAAAGTGCATCATCATCGGTATAAAGCGTTTTCCACCACGCCAGCGCCCTATCCCAATCGGCACCCTTTGGCGCATGGGGGCGTCCCTTGACGTATTCATAGGTTTTTTCGTCCGGCGCAATCAGCCCGGCGCGCGCGCCACCTTCAATCGCCATGTTGCAAACCGTCATCCGGCCCTCCATCGACAGGTCACGAATGGCCGAACCACAATATTCAATCACATACCCCGTACCACCCGCCGTCCCGGTGGCACCAATCACTGACATAGTAATGTCCTTAGCCGTCACACCGGGGCTCAGGCGGCCAGTAATCTCTACTTTCATATTCAGCGATTTTTTCTGAATTAGGGTCTGTGTTGCCAGAACATGCTCTACCTCTGACGTCCCGATACCGTGGGCCAACGCCCCAAATGCGCCATGGGTCGCGGTGTGGCTGTCACCGCACACAACGGTCATCCCCGGCAGAGTCCAGCCCTGTTCGGGTCCGACAATATGGACGATCCCCTGACGCACATCATCCACCGGGTAATAATGGATACCAAAGTCGCGCGCATTCTTGTCCAGCGCTTCCACCTGAATACGGCTTTCTTCGTTTTCGATCCCTTTGGCCCGGTCCAGCGTGGTCGGCACGTTATGATCCGGCACGGCGATTGTTTTGTCCGGCGCATGTACGTCCCGCCCTGCCATACGCAACCCTTCAAACGCCTGTGGGCTGGTCACTTCGTGAACAAGATGGCGGTCAATATATAGCAAACAGGTGCCATCGTCTGCTTCGTCGGCGATATGGGCATCCCAGATTTTATCATACAGTGTTTTTGAGGCAGTCATCGGAATTCTCTTTCAAACAAAGGGGCGTTTCAACGTTGGAGTTTCGGGCAATTCATAGCCCGGCCAAGACCGCTTTCGACGCGCCAAAAAACCGCCAGGGCAAGCGCGCTCGATCATCCATATCAAAAACCGGTTCCATACTCGCCCAGATACCGCGACTACCGGGCTCTCGCAAGGGGCCGCCCAATCCCTAGGAAGTTGTTAAGATCGCAAGAACACCAATTGCACCCTGATGTCTCTTGTAACTCCCGCATCCACTGTGCAATTCTCTGGAAAAAGGACAGCAATGGAATCTGAAATCCAGTCAGTACTAGAGCAATCTGCGTCCCTCTGGGACAGCGTAATGTCACGTCTTAGCTCTGTTTTCCTGTTCCGTGGTCAAGTTCAGATTGCCATTTTGATCGGATGCCTTGCGTCGGCCTTTATTTTACGGCGCTGGCTAGGCCCTAAATTTCATGACTGGATGCACGACCGCGAAGGCTGGCCAAAATGGCGACTGCGATTGCTGGTGATCATTCACAAACGCTTACAACTGATTTTTTTCGTTACTCTCGCATGGACAGCCAACGCCGTCATGGAGCAGATTTACACCTTCCCGTCATGGCGAAACATACTAGTGTTGGTCGCCAGCATCGCTACCGCATTATTACTGGTCAGCCTCGCCGCCCGCCTGATCCACAACCAACTGCTACGGCGTATCGTGACCTGGGGGCTTTGGATTTACATTACTGTATTCTACCTCGGTCTACTTGAACCATTTTCAGAATTCCTTGAAGGGCTCGCCATTGAATTCGGTGATTTCCGCTTGTCAGCACTTGCTATAATAAAGGCACTCGTGGTTACCGGAATATTGTTTGCAATTGCTCGTTTGGGGGCAAACACCACCGCAAATAAAATTCAAGAAAGTAAAGACATCTCACCCTCTATGCAGGTGTTGATGATCAAGGCGCTGCAAATCGTACTTTATGGTGCGGCGTTTTTCATTGGGCTGAAAGCGGTTGGGTTCGATCTTACCGGGTTGGCAGTTTTGTCAGGCGCAATTGGTATTGGTCTCGGCTTTGGCTTACAAAAGGTAGTGTCTAATCTGGTATCTGGCGTAATCATTCTGCTGGATAAATCCATCAAACCCGGCGACGTAATATCACTTGGTGAAACTTTTGGCTGGATCAACACCTTGGGCGCAAGATACGTTTCTGTTGTCACCCGTGACGGCCGTGAATTCCTGATCCCGAACGAAGATCTGATCACCTCTCAGGTTGTTAACTGGTCCCATTCCAACGATTTTGTACGCTTGGATATTCCCTTTGGCACGGCTTACAGCGACGACCCACATGACGTGCGAAGATTGGCAATAGATGCCGCCGCCTCGGTTGACCGGGTGCTTTCCCACAAATCTCCGGTCTGCCATATCGTTGGATTTGGGGACAACTCTGTCGACTATTTGCTGCGTTTCTGGATCAAAGACCCAACCGGCGGACTGACCAATATCCGTGGCAATGTTTACCTGGCACTTTGGGATATTTTCAAAGAGAATAACATATCCATACCTTTCCCACAGCGCGAAGTTACATTACTGCAAGACAGCCGGATAGAAATCCAGTCATCAAAATGAATTTCCACCCCACAATCATTGAGATTTGCAAGCCGCGATGTTACCTGCAATCAAACGCCCAGTGCCGGGGCATTGTCGGCGCGAAGCAAAGGAGGACAATGCCCTGTCTCAGAACAACACCGAGGTCGCTGATACGGCCGCTCCGGCGATACCTATGACCAGAGTTTCAAAGAAAAAAACCGACGGAAAACTGCTCAATTTTATCCTAACCGAACTGGACAAGGAAAAGGCTGAGGACGTTGTTACTATCAGCCTCAAAGGCAAGTCCGAAATTGCGGATGCTATGGTGGTTTGCTCCGGGCGCTCAACGCGCCAGGTGTCGTCAATTGCTGAAAAGCTGTCTGACCGGCTCAAGCAGGAAATGGGCGTACAGAGTAAGTTAGAAGGCAAAGCCCAAGGCGACTGGGTGCTGATCGATGCCGGTGACGTTATCATCCATATTTTCCGCCCCGAAGTGCGCGAGTTTTATCAGCTGGAAAAGTTGTGGATGGACCCCGCCCGGACAACACCTAAATCATGATGCAGGTTAACATCTGCGCAGTAGGTCGTCTTCGCGCTGGCCCGGAAAAGGCGCTGGTCGATGATTACCTGGCACGGTTTGACCGCACAGGTCGCGGTTTGGGTCTAGGCCCTGCCAAAGTAATCGAAGTGGAAGACAAAAGGGCTAGCGGCATGGTAGCCGAGGCCGAACTGCTTGAACAATCAGTTCCAAAAGGGTCCATCATCTGCGCGATGGATGAGCGGGGCAAAGTAATGACTTCGCCAGAATTCACCCAGCAACTGGCAGACTGGCGTGACCAGGGTCAAAATGCAGTTTCTTTCGTAATCGGCGGTGCTGACGGTATTGATCCAAATCTTCAGAATCGCGCAGACGCACGCATCTCGTTTGGCCGGATGGTCTGGCCACATATGCTGGCCCGGGTCATGCTTAGCGAACAGTTATACCGCGCGGCCAGTATTTTGGCGAACAAACCTTACCATCGATCTTAACGAACCAACCTCGACAGGCACGCCCGATGAGCACACCAAAACCCGTTGTTCTTTGCATCTTAGACGGATGGGGTTTACGTGCTGAAATTACAGCCAACGCCCCTGCACTGGCCAATACACCGGCATTTGATAATCTGTTGTCCACCTGCCCAAACGCCACCCTTGTTACCCATGGGCCGGATGTTGGTCTGCCTAAGGGGCAAATGGGGAATTCTGAGGTTGGCCACACCAATATTGGTGCGGGTCGTGTCGTTGCAATGGATTTGGGCCAGATTGATTTAGCAATCGAAGATGGTTCTTTTCGCAAAAACCCCGCTTTGCTGGATTTCATTGCCAGACTAAAAGAATCCGGCGGCACAGCACATTTAGTGGGTGTTATTTCTGATGGTGGTGTTCATGGCCATATAAATCATATGCGGGCAGCTGTAGAAATTTTGGCAGATGCAGGAATTCCCGTCGCAGTGCATGCAATAACCGACGGGCGTGATGTTGCCCCAAAATCCGCACTGCATTATCTGGACCTGCTGGGCGAAACCCTGATCCCCGGAATGTCTTGGATCGCCACGCTCAGCGGGCGATATTACACATTGGATCGGGATCACAGATGGGAACGTGTCAAAACCGCATTTGATTCAATTGTGCATGGTGTTGGCCCAAATAGCCCTGACCCAACCAAAACCGTCAACGATGCCTATACCGCTGACATCACGGACGAATTTATCCCTGCCACGGTGATGGGAGAATATAATGGAATCCGCGACGGCGACGGGCTATTCTGCCTTAATTTTCGCGCAGACAGGGCGCGCGAAATCCTTGCCGCCATTGGTGACCCGGAATTTGACGCATTTGATGTCGGCAAACGGCCCAAACTTGCTGCGATGCTTGGCATGGCGGATTATTCAATTTCCCACAACGCCTACATGACAACCTGTTACCCCAAGCCCGTTATCAAAAACACGCTTGGTCACTGGGTTGCTGAACATGGATTGAAACAGTTTCGCATCGCCGAAACCGAAAAATACCCACATGTCACGTTCTTTCTAAATGGCGGCGTTGAGCCTCCCGAAACCGGCGAGGACCGGTACATGCCGCAAAGCCCCAAAGTGGCGACCTATGATCTGCAACCTGAAATGTCCGCGGCTGAGGTCACAGAGCATCTGATAGGTGCCATTAGGGAACGATATGATCTGATCGTCGTTAACTACGCCAACCCCGATATGGTTGGGCATACCGGCGATCTGGCGGCAGCAATAAAGGCCTGTGAAGTGGTTGATAAAGGTCTATCAAAGGTAATTTCGGCGCTGGAAGCCGCTGGCGGCGCAATGATAGTAACTGCTGACCACGGCAATTGCGAAACGATGGTAGATCCTGAAACCGGTGGACCGCACACATCCCACACAACTAACCCCGTGCCGGTGGTCGTCTTTGGGGCAACTGACGGTGATACCCTAAGCAACGGCAGACTGGCGGATCTGGCCCCGACATTGCTTGATTTAATGAAAATCGAAAAACCGCCCGAAATGACCGGCATTAGCCTATTGAACAGATGAACCGGATAGTTGCACACATATTTGTCTTATTGCTGGCGACGTTGCCGGTCCACGCCGAAAGCAACCCTGCGTTTTTGGCCCGCGAGGCTGTGGAAAAGCTCGATACCGCACATTTGGCACTAAACGAAGCCGAACGCGCAGGTGATCGGGTTGCAGCCCTTAGCCAGACCATTCGAGCATTCGAAGAAGGGCTTGATGCCCTCCGCGAGGGTCTGCGTCGCGCCGCACTGCGTGAAGCCGCAATCAAACGCGAATTTGACGCGGAAAGTGAACAGGTATCGCAATTTCTGGGGGTGTTGCTAAGCATCCAATCATCAACTGGTCCGCTGGCACTTTTACATCCCTCTGGCCCACTTGGCACTGCCCGTTCAGGCATGATCATTTCCGAAATCACCCCCGCCATTCAGGCCGAGGCAGAAAAATTACGCGAAAAGCTCGAAGAGGTTGCCCTGCTACGCGCGTTGCAGGAAAGTGCCGCTGATACTCTGCAACAGGGTCTAACTGGCGTGCAAAAGGCCCGAACCGAACTTAGCCAGGCAATTTCCAACCGCACCGAATTACCGCAGCGGTTCTTATCCGACCCCGCGCAATTACAAAGCCTGATCGACAGTTCCGAAACACTGGAAGGTTTTGCCAGCGGTCTTGCCGGTATCGATACAGGCGACATTGTTGCGGATCCAGTCCGTGACTTTAGCGCCGCCCGTGGTACGCTGCCCTTGCCAGTGTCAGGTACACTATTGCGAATATTCAATGAACCGGACGCCGCCGGTGTAAAACGACCAGGCATACTAGTAGCTACACGCCCCCAATCCTTGGTGAGCACTCCCTGGCCTGCCACGTTGCGGTATCGTGGCCCATTGTTAGACTACGGAAATGTGATGATACTTGAGCCGGATGCCGGTGTACTAATTGTTTTGGCAGGCCTTGATCAGGTATATGGTGAAGTGGGACAGGTGCTTCCACCGGGTACACCAGTTGGTTTAATGGGGGGTGCAAACCCCGATCCGGACAGATTTTTTCAGAACGCCGTTAACGGAACGGGTTCCGAACAGACAGAAACGCTCTATATAGAGCTTCGAATAGGCGGAAAGCCTGTGGACCCTGCAAAATGGTTCGCCCAGACAAAGGAATGAAGAAAGATGAAGAAGTTCGTTATGGCCGCAATTGGCGGAACATTGGCTGGGGCTGTCCTGACCACTCAGGTCGCGGGACCACTGCTGGCACAAGATAGCGTTCGTGCCACGTCCGTTTATGAACAGCTGGATTTGTTCGGAGACATCTTTGAACGCATCCGCGCACAATATGTCGAAGACGTCGATGAGGCCGATCTGATCGAAGCCGCAATAAACGGGATGCTGACATCACTTGATCCGCATTCCAGCTATCTTTCCCCGGATGATGCAGCGCAAATGCGTGAAGATACCCGTGGCGAATTTGGTGGATTAGGTATCGAAGTTACTCAGGAAGAAGGTTTCGTAAAAGTCGTCACCCCAATGGACGACACCCCTGCATTTAACGCTGGCATCGAGTCTGGCGACTTTATTACCCATGTTAATGGCGAAACTCTGTTGGGTCTGACCCTTGGCGAAGCTGTCGAGCAAATGAAAGGACCGGTTGGGTCCGAGATCATTCTGACGGTTGTTCGCGAAGGTGCCGATGAGCCATTTGACATTTCAATTGTGCGCGACATCATCAAACTTACCGCGGTGCGGGTACGCGCCGAAGGCAGCAGCGTTGTCATGCGGATTGCTGCGTTTAACGACCAAACATATCCGAACCTTGCTGACGGATTAGCAAAGACCGTAGAAGAGCTTGGTGGCATCGATAGTGTTGATGGTTTTGTAATCGACTTGCGTAACAATCCTGGTGGCCTGCTAAATCAGGCGATTAAAGTGTCAGACGCTTTTCTGGATGCCGGCGAAATTGTTTCCACCCGTGGCCGTGATCCGCAAGATGGGGATCGTTACAATGCGACAGAAGGCGACCTAGCACAGGGGTTACCTGTTGTTGTTTTGATCAACGGTGGTTCTGCCTCAGCGTCCGAGATCGTTGCTGGCGCGCTAAAGGATCACCGCCGTGCAATCATTGTTGGCACTAAGAGTTTTGGCAAAGGTTCCGTTCAGACAGTAATGCCGCTGCGCTCGGACGGCGCGATGCGCCTGACAACTGCGCGTTACTACACACCCTCTGGCCGCTCAATTCAGGCGCTGGGAGTTTCCCCAGACATCATTGTGCAACAGCCCCCTCGCAAGCCGCCCTCTGAAGAGGACACCGATGAGTCGCTTCGTGCACCCCGCACCGAGGCCGACCTTCGGGGCAGTCTGAATAATGACAGTCTGACAGAGGACGAAATTCTACAAATCGAAGCAGATCGTGCTGCGGCTGAAGTGGCGTCAAAGCTGCGTGAAGATGATTTCCAGTTGGCCTACGCAATCGACATACTCAAAGGATTGTCGGCAATCAGCGCACGCGACTAAGGAAACTGGGCAGAGTGAATTCCTGCCTCGACCAGCCATGACACCCGATGAAATTTCTGCCCTGCCGTATCGGCCTAATGTCGGCATTATGCTGGCCAATCGCGTTGGCCAGGTGTTTGTTGCCCAGCGACTAGATAGTGAATTCGATGCCTGGCAAATGCCGCAAGGTGGCATAGATCAGGGGGAAGAACCGCGCACTGCTGCACTTCGTGAACTAGAGGAAGAAACTGGTATTCCCGCAGAATTGGTGACGATTGAGGCAGAATCCAATTGTTGGATAACCTATGATCTGCCCCATGACCTGGTGCCTAAGATTTGGAAAGGCCGCTGGCGTGGGCAGAAGCAGCGCTGGTACCTGATGCGGTTTCTTGGGGACGACAATCAGATAGACATTGAAACAGATCACCCCGAGTTTTCGCAATGGCAGTGGCTGGATCACCGGCAATTGGTGGCTAAGATCGTACCGTTCAAGCGAGAAGTTTACGCCAAAGTAGTCGCCGAATTTTCAAGCTATTTGGGCTAAACGATTAACAATCCTATCACTCTCCGAGACTGGAATTGTTTGCCCTCTATTTTTTAAGTTTAAATATTCAGATATTTGTATATAAAGCCCCCATTTAAATAAAACTTAGTCTAAGGGGCAGACAAAATGAATGCACAACGCTTAACAACTACGATCGCCGGATTGTTCATACTTGTCAGCCTCGCGCTGGCCCATTTCCAAGGTCAGGTCGACCTTAGCAAAGTTAGCTGGTTGTGGTTCACAATATTCGTTGGCGCTAACCTGTTTCAGTCCGGGTTGACCAGGTTTTGCCTGATGACCAATATCCTGCTGAAGCTGGGCGTTAAGCCCGCCACCTGAAAATTGACATCGAGATTAAGTCAATCCTAGGTCAGTCTTGATACTGGCTTAGGACGTCTGGCACTGGCAGCAGGTCAGACATCGGGATTGACACCGACCCTTGTTGCACAATCCGACAATGTTTGCGCTTTAGCGCGCGCGGATGTTCAACGCCGCAGGAATGGGCGATCAAATTCGTTCCATAATTTATCTTACCAACAAAATTCTTAACCCGCACCGATTTTAGCGACGGATCAAGGCCATTTTGCAGGCTTGGTTTATGGGTTGTTATACCTGTTGGGCAGGTATTCTTATTACATTTCAACGCCTGAATGCAACCAATTGCAAACATGAAACCGCGTGCAGAAGTAACAAAATCCGTGCCAGCGCAATAGGCCCAGGCGACTTCGGCCGGGGTAATCAGCTTGCCCGAAGTTATGACCTTGATACGGTCGCGTAGACCAAACTTAGTCAGGACATCCACCACCAACGGCAGGGATTCCTTAACTGTCAGCCCAACACTATCCATAAGCGGCATGGGGGCCGCACCGGTTCCACCGTCGCCGCTATCAATGGTGATAAAATCGGGTGCGCTTTCAATTCCACGGGTGTGAATTTCTTCACACAATCCGTCCAGCCAGCCATAGCCACCAATCACGGCCTTGAAGCCAACCGGCAGACCAGTGACATCCCGCACATGTGCAATGAAATCCAGCAGTTCCGCCGCACTGTTTACTTCACGATGCCGGTTGGGCGAGATCGACGCTTTACCCGCCTCTATCCCTCGAATACCTGCAATTTCAGCGGTGACCTTGGCCGCTGGCAAAATACCACCTTTGCCCGGTTTTGCCCCTTGGCTCAGCTTGATTTCTATCATTTTTACTTGGTCGTGGGCGGCCACTTCGCGCAATTTGTCATCATCCAAACCACCACTTGCATTTCGCACCCCGTATTTGGCCGTGCCCATCTGAAAAACGATGTCGCAATCCCCTTCCAGATGAAACGGTGACAGCCCGCCTTCGCCAGTATTCATCCAACAGCCAGCCATCCTGGCACCTGCTGAAAGTGCCTGCACGGCCGGTTTGGAAATAGCACCAAAGCTCATGCCAGAGATGTTGAAAATCGACTTGGTCGTGTAGGGTTCACGCGCGAAAGGGCCGATTGTAACGGCTGGCGTATCTACCGCGTCCTCGTCCAGCGTCGGAAATGGGCAATTGACAAAAATCGGAGTGCCAGGCGCGCTTAACACCTTACTTGAACCAAAGGCGATTGTATTATCATCCCCTTGCGAAGACTTTTCGACCCAATCGCGTTCCGCCCGGTTGAACGGCATTTCTTCCCGGTCCATTGCGAAAAAATACTGGCGAAAGAATTCGCCCAAGGCGCTGAACAAATACCGGAATCGACCCAAGACCGGATAGTTATGGCGCACCGCATCTTTGCTTTGTCGTACATCTATAACAAAGAAGGCAGCAATTGTGATAATTACAGCGCCGATGGCCAGAACCAGCATGACCGACAGCACGTTCAATACTGGATAGATTACAAAGGCTATGAAATCCATTGGGGATCCTGAATTCTGTGCGTCATACGAAAAAAGACTCTGCCCGAATTATTTCATGTCGGACAGGGTCTTTTCGGTTTTTCAGTCTTGATCAGGCTTCAACGGCTAATCCGCTGCCGGCGACAGCGCCATCATTGTCATTACGATTGTTCCGCTTATTCCGCCGTAAACTGCTTTTGAGTATTCTGGTTTCACGGTCTCTCTCCAACAAAATTGTGTTTTGTACTGAAAAAAGTGCGTATCGCGCTGGCGGAAAACATTAAAAACGCAGCTATGCACGCGGGTGTGTGTGAATTCCGTGATCTTGCGTGGTCGTTTAATTTATTAGGGATTTCAATAAAACCAAGTGGGAATGCGTTTTAGTCGCCTTATCAAGTTAACTTTTATTGAAATATATGGCTAATCTGCGGCGCAATTTTTATTGCGCAACCGCTCAAGTATTTCCATTGTCGGATACCCGTCCGCAATTGAACTCTCTTCCTTCTGCCAACTGCGCAACGCTGCGAAGGTGTTTGGTCCAAAAACCCCATCCGCCCCTTTAGTTTCAAACCCGGCCGAACTAAGCCGTTCCTGCAATTCTCTTCGTTCTTTACGGCTGAGTTGTTTGTCGCTTCGGGGCCAGCTGGCCGTGAATGCAAAGCCACCAGCGATCCGGTCCGACAGATGACCAACCGCCAAACCATAAGGGATCGCACCATTGTATTGCAGCAATGTCTGAAAGTTATTGAACACCATAAACGCCGGGCCATTTACACCTGCTGGGAATAGAACTGAGGCGGGACCATGGTTTCGAATATCACCGCCAGCAACCGAAGAAATGCCAAGTTCTGCCCACTCAAAGGTGCTCTTTTTGATGCCTGTTCCGCATTGCTCAAAGTCAAACTGATCAACGCTGTCTATTGAAACCTCAAGACCCCAAGGTCGCCCCGACTGCCAACCTGAACCAGCCAGGTATGCAGCCGTCGATGCCAGCGCGTCCCAGGGTTCATCGCCCCAAATATCGCAACGTCCATCCCCATCGAAATCAATCGCATGCTGCAGGTAGCTGGACGGCATAAACTGTGTGTGACCCATCGCACCGGCCCATGATCCAATCATTTGGGTGGCGCAAATATGGCCCCTGTGGATGATTTTCAAAGCCGCGACCAGCTGATTTTCGAACAGGCCCTTGCGCCGCCCGTCAAAGGCAAGCGTTGCCAGGGCTTCAATCACCGGGAATTCACCGCGCACTTCGCCGTAAGCACTTTCGAGACCCCAGATCGCTGCGATTATTTCGCGCTTAACTCCAAACTGGTCTTCAACCTTTGCCCATTTTTCTTCGTTCTCGCACAATTTCAATCGGGCATTTTCAATGCGGGTATCCGAGACAGCACGATCAAGGTAATCCCAAACGGTTTGCGCGTATTCGGGTTGATTTCGATCTTTCGCAATAACTTCGCTATTGTAGCTAACACCTTGAAACGAGCGGTCAAAACCGGCAGCAGAAATCCCCTGACGATAGGCTTTTGTTCGAAAACCCGCGACCCAGTTGTCAAACCCATCCATCCGCTATTTCCGCTTTCGCGATACCTTGCGTTTAACTTTCGCTGCCTTTTTTGCGGACCGGGCCGGGCGGCGTGGCGAAGACTTTCCTCGTCCGCGGCTACGCCCCTTTGGCAGGGCTTTGTCTTCGACTGTTAACAGTTCCAAAAGCAGGCCACCGGTGATCGGCGTTGCCTCAGCAAGACGCACAGTAACGCGCTGACCAAGCGCAATAGTAAAACCTGTGTCTGATCCGACAAGAGTCTGTGCATCCGCGTTATGTTCGAAATACTCACGCCCTAACGTGCGCACCGGGATCAATCCGTCGGCGCCGGTTTCGTCCAGCTTCACAAAGGCCCCGAACCGGGCGACACCGCTGATGCGTCCGGTAAATTCACTGTTGACTCGTTCGCTTAGGAAAGCGGCCAGATACCGATCAGTGGTGTCACGCTCTGCCATCATTGAACGGCGTTCGGTTTCGGATATGTGCAGCGCTGTTTCATCAAGTTGCGCGGCCTCATCGGGCTGCAACCCATCCTTCCCCCAGCCATGTCCGGTTATCAGGGCGCGATGCACAATCAGATCGGCGTAGCGCCGTATAGGGGATGTGAAGTGGGCGTAAGATTTCAGGGCCAAACCAAAATGGCCGAAGTTTTCAGCATTGTAGTAAGCCCGCGTCATTGAACGAAGGGTGGATATGTTAATCAGTTCATCAAATTCTGTACCTTCAGCCTGCCCGAGCAGCGAGTTGAGGTGTCGGGTTTGCAGAACCTGACCCTTTGCCAGCGTAAACCCTGAGGCCTGAGCAACTTCGCGCAAAGCATCCAGTTTCTCGGGGGAAGGTTCTTCATGGACGCGAAACAGCAGTGGCTGACGTCGTTCGATCAGTTCTTCAGCGGCCGCGACATTGGCCAATACCATGAATTCTTCAATCAACCGATGCGCATCCAAGCGATCCTGGACGGCAACTGAAGTTACGATACCATCTTCGGACAGTTCAATTTTGCGTTCCGGCAGGTCCAGATCAAGCGGTTGGCGGTTGGCACGGGATTTTACGGTTGCCTCATATGCCGCGTAGAGCGGATTGATGACGTCGTCCATTAACGGCGTGGTTTTTTCGTTCGGCTTCCCATCACGGGCCGTCTGAACTTCAACATAATTCAGGCTGGCCGCTGACTTCATCAAAGCGCGGGTAAAGCGGTGGCTGATTTTCGTGCCGTCAGCATCCAGCACCATGCGTACAGCTAGACAGGCACGTTCCACCCCTTCGTGCAGGGAACACAGATCACCCGACAGACGATCCGGTAGCATCGGCACAACACGGTCTGGAAAGTAAGTGGAATTCCCACGATTTCGGGCTTCGCGATCCAGCGCCGAACCGGGTTGCACCGCTGCTGCCACATCGGCAATTGCCACCCAGACCACATGACCACCCTTGTTTTTTGGATCGTCGTCAGCATGAGCAAAGACGGCATCATCATGATCACGCGCATCAGCCGGGTCAATCGTGACCAGGGGCATATTGCGCAGGTCTTCGCGCTTGCCCAGGCCCGCTGGTTTTAAACGATCAGCCTCGGCAATCACATCGTCGGGGAAATGATCAGGGATGCCGTGTTGGTGGATTGCGATCAGTGATACAGCCTTGGCTGCACTCGGGTCACCCAAACGGTTAACAATCCGCGCTGACGGCAGACCCATACGGTTACTTGGCCCAGCCTTTTCTGCCTCCACCAGTTCACCATCTTTTGCACCATTTACATCGCTTGCCGCTACCCGCCATTCTTTGTCAGCCCCGCGTTCGACCGGCACAATCCGTCCACCTTCCGAACCTGCCCGAAACACACCAAGCACCCGTATGGGGTTGGTGCCGATCCGACGGATCAGGCGGCCAACATATTGATAGTCTTCGTCTTTGACTTCACTCAGACGGGCAAGAATTCGATCCCCCTGCCCCAATGCCGGGTCAGAGGTACGCAGGGTCAGCAGGATACGGGGTTTATCACCACTGCCTTGCCATTCCATTGGCAATGCAAACAAGTCGCCGTCACTATCCGGCGCTTTGACTTGCAAAACCGAAACCGGAGGCAAGCGATCAGGATCACGGTAGGTTTTTCGGCGTTTCTGAAGGTGGCCTTCGGATTCAAGTTCCTTCAACAGGCGTTTCAGATCAATCCGATCGGCGCCCTTAATACCAAAGGCGCGCGCGATGTCTCGCTTGGAGGTTTGTGTCGGGTTATCGGAAATCCAGTCCAGGATTTCCTCTTTCGTTGGAATTCTTTTCATCCGGTTCGCCTAACACGAACTGGAGCAAACGTCGCGGGGAAAAGCCGTTCATAGATCAGTCGCAGTATCCACATCAGACAGCGTATCAACCAACGCAATCCGATGGCCGGCAAGACCCTTCATGCTGTCAGCAAGCGCGTGTTCAGTTGACCATCGCACATTCGCAAACAGGTTCGGCGGACTAGGGCGCATCCGCTTCATGCCAACCAGCCAGTATCCTCCATCAGTCGCCGGACCGAAAACGGCATCATGTGACCCTAACGCTTTAAAAGCCCGCGCTATGTGGGGTTTCGTAATCCCCGGAATATCGCCGCCCACTATCAAAACCGGCCCCTTGGGCATGTTGTCAATAATACGCGCCATCCGAACGCCAATATCACCCTGCCCCTGGGGTAACCGGTCAACATCGCGGGGCCAGATACGGCTTTGCATCCCTTCAACATCCGGGGAAACAGAAAGCGTCAGTTGCCAGCGCGGGTCGCGCATACGTCGGATCAGACCCAGACTATTGTGGCGAAACCACCATGCTGCGGGTACCATTCCGATGTCGCGACCAAGTCGGGTTTTCACCCGACCCGGACGCGGTTCTTTGACCATGATGACAAGATGTCGTCGGTATTCAGGCGAAATAGTCACGCAATATCCGGCTGTATACTTCTTTGAGCTGATGGATATGGGCAACCTCGACGCTTTCATCCACCCCATGCATACCTTTTGGAACCAGCCCAAATTCCACCACCGGGCAATGGTCTTTGACAAACCGCGCATCCGAAGTGCCGCCGGACGTTGACAGCTTTGGTTCCCGGTTGGTTTCGACTTTCACTGCATTTGCAACCAATTCAGAAAGCGCACCGGGGGGTGTTACAAAACTTTCGCCTGATACTTTCAGGCTCATCTCAAACGTGATGCCTGTTTCTTTGGTCAGCTTATCAGCTTCGTCCTGCAACCATTGTGTAAGGCTCGCCGAAGTGTGGGTATCATTAAACCGGATATTTACTGTAATATTGCATTCGGCAGGGACAACATTGCTTGCGGTATTGCCGGTGTCGAAATTGGTGACTGCCACAGTTGACGGATCAAAATGTTCGGTCCCCATGTCGAGCGTTTCGGTGTTAATTCTATGTACCAGAGTCGCCATGGCGGGAACCGGATTATTTGCGCGATCCAGATACGCCGAGTGGCCCTGCACACCAAATGCAGTGATATAGGCATTCATCGATCCGCGCCGCCCGATCCGCAGGGCTTCACCCATGAAATTCAGACAAGATGGTTCACCCACCAAACAGTCAGACATGGCTTCGCCCTGCTCTGCCATCCAATCCAACAGGGCGACGGTTCCATCCACTGCGTCGGCCTCTTCGTCGCCAGTAATTGTCAGTATAACCGCACCGTCTGGCGGGGTTTCGGATACAAAATCAATCGCCGCCGCTGCAAACGCGGCGACACCAGATTTCATATCAGATGCCCCACGCCCCCAGAGCATCCCGTCTTTAATCTCACCGCCGAACGGGTCAACGCTCCAGGCTGCAACGTCTCCAATGGGGACGACATCGGTATGCCCATTAAAGCCAAATGAGCGCGTCGCTCCTTTTTTTCCCCACCTTGCAAACAGGTTCGAAACCTTACCGCGATCTACGCGGAAGCATTCAAATCCACCTTCGGTCAAAAGCTCTTGTAACAACACCAACGCACCGCCCTCGCTCGGCGTTATTGATGGGCAGCGAACAAGATTTGCCGTAAGAGCAACCGGATCAATTGGCTTTAGCGTCATATTTCCCTCAGTTTTCCCTTTGCAGTAGCCTGAAACGGTAATTGCAATGCCAGATTGTGGCCAAAACGCATCATTCGCCCATTTGGATCGTAATGAATGATTTCAACCAGTTAACAGATTAGTACGAGTAAGCCATAGTGGTGCCAATAATAAAATGCCTGAGGCAGGCAAACGCTGACAAAATGTTGGCATCAACGAGCGGCTCTTTATAGTAAAATTGGCATCCGAAATGCCAATTGACGGGCCCGTTCCTGCCATTGGGTGCATGGGAACAGGGACATCTGCAATGCAGATCACACAAGACGAAAAAATCCAAAGAAAGTTGGGACATCGCCAACAGGTAGTCCAGAAATGAGCTGGATTTTTCTGAATGACCGGTCGATTTTATCCGAAAACTCATCTAAACTCAATGCTTCGGCAAGCCTAATAGATGACGATACTCTGCTAGTTACCGGCTCACTTGTGCTTGAAATAGATTTCGCTGCTGCCGGAAATGCTCCTTGTCGATTGCTACATTACGAGACATCAAAAGATTGGCAACGCAGGTTTACAATTTACCTGAATGCAGATTATTCGCTATCGGTCGAAACACAGCAGGGATGCACACAGTCATATGTACATTTAGCTGATGCCACACCTAACATCTCGGGCATTGTAAAGCTTATATACTCTTGGGATGCACCAAAACGGCTAGGGCTATTGTCACTGGAAAACTCTGACTCTGGTTCGATCAACCAAGCTGTTATCCAGCGTCCTATCCCGCTTCCGATTGGCGATGCCAAAAAAATTGTACTTGATCACACTGCCACGGAAATCGACAAGCGCGTTCTGAACATTGCGCTGTCAGATAAAGTGGAAACCGTTGGCCCGGCCCCGTCAATTTGCGCAGGTGCGTTGGTTGAAACCACGGACGGCTCGCGGCCAATCGAAAATCTGAAGCTGGGCGATATGGTTGTGACGCATGATCATGGACCACAGCCAATTCGGTGGATTATAAAACAAGAACTCGCTTCCCTTGGTCGTGCTGCCCCTGTCAAATTGCACGCCCCATTTTTTGACCTGACGAGCGATATCACCGTTGCCCAAAATCAGCGGGTTATGATTTCCGGGATTGAGACCGAGTATAACCTTGGCAAAGACGCCGTCCTGATAGAGGCACAAAACCTGGTTGGCTATCCCGGAGTTTCTCTCCTGACTGATCGGCTGGCGACGACATACTATCAATTACTTTTCGATAACCATGAATGTATCCACCTTTCGGGCACATGGGCTGATAGCCTATATGTGGGGCAATTGGCGCTGTCGCCGGAAATTGCAGTTACGACCGGTTTGGCAGATGTTCCGAATTCAGTTCTGCCAATTCACCATGCAATGGTGCATCCCGTTCTTCAAAATTATGAGTCGCGAGCCCTGCTGGAGACACTTACCGCCTGAATAGGCCATTGCCGCAGCATCCTGAGACGTGCGACACTGGTTCGGGGATGGGATAAATAATATGCGGCTTCTTTTACTAACAATTGCATTTCTGCTTGGATTTGCGCCTAGCGCAATAACGCAGGAACTAAGCGTTGTAACCGTTACACGACCACCTTTTTCGATGCTTGAAGATGGTCAGGAAACGGGTTTTAGCGTCGAATTGTGGGATGTACTGGCCAAAGATCTTAACCGCACATACAAATTTGTCCGGGTTTCCGAGTTCTCAGAAATGCTGGAACTCATTCAAACCGGTCAAGCCGACCTAGCCGTTGCCAATATTTCGATAACTGCTGGCCGTGAAGCAGTTTTGGATTTTTCCCAGCCAATCTTTGAAAGCGGGTTGCAAATAATGACCCCAAATGATGGGTCAGGAAATGTTTCAATTATTAAGGCTGTTTTTTCGCGCGATATGCTGATTGCCATGGTCCTGGCCATCGCTCTGTTGTTTGGAACAGGAATGTTAATGTGGCGCCTGGAACGTAAGGCCCAGCCATATTTTGACACCACTGCAAAAGAGGCAGTTTTCCCCGCATTTTGGTGGGCATTGAACCTTGTCGTAAATGGTGGATTTGAAGAAAGGGTTCCTAAAACTGCCTTTGGCCGCTTCTTTGCAGTTATCTTAGTAATTTCATCACTTTTCATCGTCTCAATTTTCGTCGCCAAAGTTACGGCTACCTTGACGATTGGCGCATTACAAAGCAATATCGCTTCCCCTAACGACCTATTTGGAAAAAAAATTGGCACGATCGCGGGCTCAACGGCCAGCGCATATATGGATGATCGTGATATTAATTATCGCCAATCGCCGAATCTGGAAAATTTGCTGCAAAGTTTTGAAGACGGTAAACTGGACGCTGTAGTTTTTGACGCGCCAATTCTTGCTTTTTATGTGAAAAATTCAAACGGCGCCGCCAAACTGGCTAGTCCGGTGTTTCGCCGTGAAAACTATGGCATAGCGCTGCCATCGGGTAGCGAACTGGCAGAGCCGATTAACCAAAGCCTGTTGAAGCTGCGCGAAGACGGCACGTATAACAGCATTTATCGCAGGTGGTTTGGCCGCAATCCAGATTGATTCCATGGCTTGTTTTTGGTTTCTGGCACCCGAATTTTTGATTTCAGTCTTTATCAAAAAACGGCGTCATCTGCGCGATTATCACGGAATTTTCTTCAAGTGCGCGACCCATTAGCCCGCGTTCCTCACCGTTAATATCGTGACCCTCGGCCAACCGGTCATCCAGAGTACCGTAGCCGGACACATCCAGCGGAGCCATACCCGCCTGCTTCAGAATTGCCACGGTTTCGCGCACCGCCTCGGCTTCATCAATGCCGCTGGCGTAACACATCAGCGCAGCACCGGTTGCCCCTTTTGGCAAGTCGTCACCATCCTTACGGCCGACTTCAACCAGCAGGGTAAATACCTGTTGGCGTGATGCCTTCTTGGGTTTTTTCGGCTTGTCAGTCACGCAGTAGCTCATTGATTGCTGTTTTGGACCGGGTACGTTCGTCCACCCGTTTTACGATCACCGCGCAGTACAGGTTCACACCGTTTTTGGACGGCAACGAACCAGCAACAACCACCGAATAGGGCGGCACTTCGCCATACATGATTTCACCGGTTTCACGATCTACGATCTTGGTTGATTGACCGATGAAAACACCCATTCCAAGCACCGCGCCTTCGCGCACAATGCAGCCTTCAACCACTTCGGAGCGCGCCCCGATAAAGCAGTTGTCTTCGATTATTGTAGGCCCGGCCTGCATTGGTTCCAGCACGCCGCCGATGCCCACGCCACCCGACAGATGCACGTTTTTGCCAATCTGCGCGCAAGACCCAACTGTGGCCCAGGTATCAACCATTGTTCCTTCATCAACGTAGGCACCTATATTTACAAATGACGGCATCAAAACAACGCCCGGTGCGATGAATGCAGATTTACGCACGACGCAATTTGGAACCGCGCGAAAACCTGCTGCGCGCCACTGGTTTTCACCCCAACCCCTGAACTTATTGTCAACCTTGTCCCACCAGCCAGCACCCTGCGCGCCACCCTCGTGGGGTTCCATGTCTTTGATCCGAAACCCAAGAAGAACCGCCTTTTTCGCCCACTGGTTTACATGCCATGATCCGTCACTTTGCTTTTCAGCAACCCGGAGTTCCCCCGAATCCAGCGCGTTCAGGGTATCTTCGATAGCCTCGCGAATCTCGCCAGTCGTAGCGGGTGAAATCGTGTCGCGTTGGTCCCAGGCGGACTCAATTGCGACTTCAAGCTGAGCGTTGGACATAATGATCTCCGAATTGTCATGTAGCCTTTGTTGCTGGCAGGCTATAATCGCTACTAAAGCTGCGCGCAATAAAGGAGCAAGCAATGAACGACGAAACTCGGGCACATCCATTTCGCGACTCGCATCAGGATCGTGAGGCCAGTCATCAAACCCCAGACACACCGCAAACGCGCTCACCTGCGTACCGGCTCGCATTTGACGATGCTGATTTTTTGTGCCGGGACGAATTGCGCCCGGTCCGTCTGCAATTGGAATTACTGAAGCCTGAATTGATGATGGCTGAATATGGCATTGAATCGACAATCGTTATGTTTGGCGGAGCGCGTATTCCAGAGCCTGCGAATAAGGATAGCGCCAAGACCAAGACCCTTGGTGAGCTGTCAAAATATTATGACGAAGCGCGTGAGTTTGCCCGACTGATGACACTGCGGGCCAAGAAAAATAACCACCGCGAAGATGTGATCGTTACAGGTGGCGGCCCCGGTGTGATGGAAGCAGGAAATCGCGGCGCAGTGGACGCGGGTGGTGTTTCCATCGGGTTAAATATCGTGTTGCCACACGAGCAGGCGCCAAATAAATATGTGACGCCGGACCTGTGTTTCAACTTCCATTATTTTGCGATCCGCAAGATGCATTTTTTGATGCGCGCCAAGGCTTTGGCGACATTCCCGGGTGGCTTTGGGACGCTGGATGAATTATTCGAATGCCTGACACTGATCCAGACCGGACGGATGGAACAAATTCCGATCCTGCTGTTTGGCGAAAGTTTCTGGCGGAAAATTATCAACTGGGATGCGCTGGCGGATGCTGGAACGATTTCTGCGGAAGATCTGGATCTTTTTCGGTTTGTTGAAACCGCGCAGGAAGCGATTGATCACATTGATAATTGGCGCGGCGCTGGCGAGAAGCGGAGCGAAATACCGGGGCGCTAGTATTATCCCTTGTCCTCAGCCTTAACACGCGAACGCCGAACTTTTTCCGTAGCCGATTTTAGCTGACCACAGGCTGCCATGATATCTTCGCCGCGCGGCTTGCGAATGGGAGACGCATATCCTGCGTTAAAAACGATCTCGGAAAACGCTTTGATGCGTTTCACATCTGATCGTTCATAGGGCGAACCGGGCCATTCGTTGAACGGGATCAGATTTATTTTCGCCGGTATACCCTTGATCAGTTTCACCAAGCGCCGCGCATCTTCATCGCTGTCGTTCACGCCTTTGAGCATCACATACTCGAACGTGATCCGCTCAGAATTGGACAGTCTTGGGTATTCCCGCAGAGTGTCCAACAGTGTTTCGATATTCCATTTCTTGTTGATCGGAACCAGCTTATCACGCACTTCGTCGGTAGTAGCATGGAACGACACCGCAAGCAGGCAACCGATCTCATCCGCGGTTTTGGCGATCGCTGGCACCACACCAGAGGTGGACAGTGTAATACGGCGACGCGACAGGGAAATGCCTTCTCCGTCCATCACGATCTTTAGCGCGTCACGTACGGCGTCAAAATTGTATAACGGTTCACCCATTCCCATCAGCACAACATTCGACAGCAACCGCCCTTCCAAATTAGGCGTCCGCCCCGGCTCCGGCCATTCACCCAGATCATCGCGTGCGAGCATGATTTGCCCAACAATTTCCGCCGCCGTCAGATTGCGCACCAAAGTCTGCGTCCCGGTATGGCAGAACGAACAGTTCAGCGTACAGCCCACCTGAGACGAAATACACAACGTGCCACGATCGGTTTCGGGAATGTAGACGACCTCTACCTCATGCCCACCTTCAATCCGCACCAAATACTTACGTGTCCCGTCGGTAGACACTTGTTTTGAGACAACTTCCGGAATGGAAACCGTAAAATGCTCGGCTAGTTCATCACGGTAAATTTTCGAAAGATTGGTCATCTGCTCGAAATCGCGAACGCCCTTTTGGTAAATCCATTGCCAGATTTGCCCAACACGCATTCGTACCTGTTTCTCGGGCAACCCGGCCGCAACAAGCATTTCACCCAGTTCAGCGCGTGACTTGCCCACTAGATTAGTGTCCCCGTCGGACACTATCCGGGGAACGGCCATCACTTCGGGTGTAATAGGTACGTCCGTCATTGTTATCGCGCCAACCATAGGAATCCAGTGGTCTTACAAGCAGACGTCAAAAAGCGAAACAAGTATCTTGCAGAGCTTGCGGGTGGCTTAACTAGCGCAACGGCTCGCCGCTTCATCCAATGCCGCCGTAAAACCCAGCAACGAAAACACATCTTTCGTCTTGGTTCCACGCGCAGACTGCGCCAACAAAATCGCCTCTGCACCGCGCTTCATGGCTGTGATTATCTTTGCATCATCCGCCTCGCTTGGTGCCCAGGCCATTTCTTTGTTCGTGTCTGCATCCGTAAACAACTGGAAAGTCTGACCACTGATTTCCAGTGCAACCTGAGAACCAGGTGCAAATGGGTAACCGCCGGTAAATGAGATCTGTCCCTTGGCGCCTTTGCTTGGGATGTAGGAAACAAACAACAATATGTCGCCACGGCGAACTGCAACAACCCGCCCGTCCTTGGTATTTATTGTTTCTTTTGGTGCAGAAACGCTCCAGCAGG
>CAZRHV010000008.1:0-17642 GCA_964599985.1 uncultured Marinosulfonomonas sp.
AAATTTCCGAATGTGGCCGCCCCGCGCCGATCTTTTCAATAAGCACGACTTTGGTCCCCGTCGGCACACGGTCAAATAGATCTATGACCTGATCATTTACCAGTCGGGCGCAACCATTGGAAACAGCCCTGCCAATAGTCCCGGGATTGTTGGTGCCATGAATGCGCAAATATGAATCGTTGCCGGAGAGCGTGTAAAGATAAAGCGCCCGAGCGCCGAGCGGGTTGCTGATACCGCCGGGTTGACCATTCTCGAACGGCATGCCTTCAGCAAAATTTGCGTAGGCATCGGGGCTGCGCTTTTTCATATCAGGCGTAGGCGACCAGGTCGGCCATTTGCGCCTTGCACCTACAATAAATGTACCTGGATGGTAGAGATTGCCACGGCCAATTCCTACGGTGTAGCGAATGGCTTTTTTCTTCGGCAAGGTCCAGAAAAGTGCGAACTGGTTCGGATCGACATGAATTTCACCCGGATCCAGTTTGGTTTTCAACCGAACCTCCCGTGGCATGAATTCCTCTGGCAGAATGTATTGTGCCCCCTTCCCATGGGACAGGACTCGTGTGGAAAAGCCAGCAGTTCCTGCTGCAATCCCAGTTTTTAGAAAATTCCTACGGTTCAACATATTTATTTCCGCTTTTTTTGATGTGCCGCCCGCAAGAGGCCTTTGAAAGAGCTATTATTGTCTCGATTATTTTTAGATGTCCACTTTTATTAGCATGAGCGGCCGTGGGTTGGCTATTAACAAGTATGTTAGTGTTACCATGCGGGATTGAAAGCACCGTACAGTCCGTTTGAGTAACCGTGTCCTCTTTAGTATTATTGATATACAGGCCATCTCGACCAGATCTGTCGAGAGCTGCCACGGCTAAGGAAAGTCCGACATTAAACCATAAACATGTCGGTGATTGATCGGGTCGCCGTACTAATATTCAGCCACCAACCCATACCGGATTGGACCATGCACGTTTGCCGGCGCGGTCTACAACTGTGACGCGCAGCCACGGTGAACTGCCCAGACGCTCGCGCGACAGATGCCCGGTGGTCATTGATGCGCCATGCAGGGTCGCGGTGCCGGTGCCGCGGCCTTGCACAATGATCGTGACGCAGGCAGAGCAATCAACCTCAACATAGTCTTCGCCGATGCGAATATCGTGTATCTCTGGCCCAAGACTTGAATAAAACTCACCGGCTTTCAGCGCCACCAACAGCGCCTCGGGCGAGTTTTCGCGTGCTTTGACCATGACCCAGCCGCCAAAATAGTCCGGTGTGTTGAAATGGGCGTCATCGGTTGCGATCAGGTTCAGGTGATTGCCCTGATCCAAAAGGTGGTCCAGAACCATCAGGCTTTCACCGCGATCATTGTCGACGGCGCAGCCATGGTTGTAAATTTCGACCGCGTGGGCGGCTGATATGGATTGGGCATCGGCCTCGGTCATGCGCGACCAGTGCGGGTGGGCAATGGCCACGAAGGCGCCCGCGTCGCGCGCCCGTTGCGCGATGCTGGCACCAGATTCTGAGCCACCGTGTGATACGAAATTCGGGGCATCCGGCGGGGTGAAATCCGCAGGCAACCCGATTGCCAACAGGTGCCAGATAAGGCCGTTTGCCATGGCACCGGTATGCATCTCGGTGCCCAAAATAGTGGTAAAACCGTCATTGCGATAATTGGATGTATCGGTGATCGGGTAATCATACAGCCCGACAAAATGATCGGTGAGGGCAATGAAATTATAGCCCTCTGCCTGGTAACGACGGCAGACTTCCCGCGGCTTCAGAACCCCGTCAGAGCGGGTTGAATGGGTGTGCAGATTGCCGCGATAAAATTTACCGGGTGCTGTGTAGAAATTGGTCGGCATGGTGGGGGGCTTTCGATCGGACGCCACGGCGTCGTTTTTCAGGGGTCAGGCCAGAGCCTCGGCGTGATGGCACGCGACCTGATGTTTGTCGCCAATTTGCCTGAACACAGGCAGATCAGAGCGGCATTTTTCGTCGGCGTGAGCACAACGGGCGTGAAAGGCGCAACCCGAGGGCGGGTTGAACGGGTTCGGGGGTTCGCCGCGGATGGTTGCACGCGAGGCGCGGGCGCGGGGATCAGGCACCGGCACCGCCGAAATAAGCGCGCGGGTGTAGGGGTGCATCGGGTTTTCCAGCAACGTGTCGCTATCTGCAAGTTCAACAATGCGCCCCAGATACATCACCGCGATGCGGGTTGAAATATGGCGCACCACGGAAAGGTCATGGGTGATGAACAGATAGGTCAGGCCCAGTTTCTTTTGCAGATCGGCCAGCAGATTGACCACCTGGGCCTGCACCGAAACATCAAGCGCCGACACGCTTTCATCGCAGACCACCAGTTTGGGGCTGTTGATCAGGGCGCGCGCGATCACCACGCGCTGTTGCTGCCCACCCGACAGCTGGTGCGGGTAGCGCTCCAGCAGATGCGGCGGCAGGCTGACCGCTTCGAACATTCCCAGCACCTGAGCGTCGCGCCCGGCTTCATCGCCAACGTCATGGATATCCAGCGGTTCGCGGATTTGCGCACCAATGGTCAGGCGGGGATTGAGCGCGCCGAGCGGGTTCTGGAATACCAGCTGCATTTCGTTGCGCAAACGCCGCCATTCGTCTTTGTCGACTTTGGTGATGTCCTGTCCCAGATACGTCACCGACCCGGAAGTTGGCGGGATCAGGTTCAGGATCAGCTGGCCGATGGTGGATTTGCCACAGCCGCTTTCGCCCACCAACCCCAGAGTTTCGCCAGCATAGAGTTCAAGCGACACACCATTGACCGCGTGGGCCACCTTGCGCGGGCCAAAAAACGAGGTGCGCGGCCCGGTGAAATGGCGCACCAGGTCGCGCACTTCCATCAATATCTCGGGCTGATTTTCCACGTTGTCTTTCATGCCAACCTCACCGGATGTTTACAGGCCACCCGGCGGGCGGCGCTGACGTCGATAAAGGGTGGTCTTGTGTCCGAACAGCTGTCGTCGCAATGACCGCAACGGGCCTCGAACCGGCAGCCGGATACGAATTCCTGTGGCGGCGGAGCGGCGCCGTCGATTGCGCTTAGCCTCTCAACCTTGCGATCCACCCGCGGCAGTGAGCTTAGCAGGCCGCGGGTGTAGTGATGCAAAGGTGTGTCAAACAGCTCCAGCACCGGGGCTTCTTCGACCACGCGTCCGGCATACATCACCGCCACATCATCGGCCGCCTCGGCAATCACGCCCAGATCATGGGTGATCAGGATCAGCGCCATGTTGAGCTCTTTTTTCAGATCCGACAGCAGTTCCAGTATCTGCGCCTGAATGGTCACATCCAGCGCAGTTGTCGGTTCATCGGCAATCAGCATCTTGGGCTGACAGGCGATGGCCATGGCGATCATTGCGCGCTGGCTCATGCCACCGGAAAACTGGTGCGGATATTCGCCGGCGCGGGTTTTGGCGTTGGGAATGCCGACCATATCCAGCAGCTCAATCGTGCGTTTTCGCGCGGCGCCCTTGGACAGACCCTGATGCAGAAACAGCGACTCTGATATCTGCCAGCCGATGGTACGCACCGGGTTCAGCGATACCATCGGGTCCTGAAACACCATTGCCACCTCGCAGCCACGAAGTTTCTCCATTTCTGCTTCGTCGATTGTCAGCAGGTCGCGGCCATTGAACATGGCCTGCCCGCCGATCACGCGCCCACGCGACGCCAGCAGACCCAATGCGGCCAGACAGGTGACGCTTTTACCGCTGCCGCTTTCGCCTACCAATCCCAGTGTGCGCCCGGCATGCACGCTCAGGCTGACGTTGTCGACCACCTGCACCGTGCCATCGGGTGTGTCGAAAACCACCGACAGGTCGCAAATTTCAAACAGCGGCTTGTCCGCCAACTGTGCCCCGGATGGCGGTGATGTTGCTGCTGTACTCATTTCAGGGTCGGATCCAATCGGTCGCGTAGCCAGTCGCCGACAATGGCAATCGACAGGGTCAGGAAAAATATCACCATGCCCGGCGCCACCGCGATCCAGGGTGCCTGGATCAGATAATTACGCCCCACGCCCAAGATCTGGCCCAGGCTGGTCATCGGTTCCTGCACCCCAAGGCCGAGAAAGCTGAGCGTGGATTCCAGCAGAATAACCCCAGGCAGGTTGATCGTGGCCTGCACCACCAGTGTGCCCAGGATATTGGGCAGAACGTGGCGACGGTAAATCTTGAAATTGCTAAGCCCGAGCGAGCGCACCGCCAGCACATAATCCTGTTGATTGGCTGACAGCACCATTGAGCGCGACAGACGCGCGTAGCGTTCCCAGCCGTCGATGCCGACAACAATGATCAGGATGGTCAGGCTGTTGCCGACGAATGCCAGCACCGCGAGTGCGAAGATGATGAAGGGCAGGCTGACCTGCACGTCGACCAGCATCATCAGCACTTCTTCCACCCAGCCGCGGAAATGCGCGGCCACAATGCCAAGGACACTGCCCAGAACCGCACCGATGGCGGTGCCGATCACCCCGATCAGTACGCTGAGCTGTAAACCCTTGATCAGCCGACTGAGAACATCGCGCCCCAGATCGTCGGTGCCCAAAATATGCTCCCAGGTGCCGCCCATGAATACCGGCGGCTGCAACTGGTTGAACAGGTTGGTCTGGGTATGCGGATAGGGCTGGAACAGAAAACCAAATACCGCGACAAACAGGATGAACGCGAGGTAGATCATCGCGCCAGTGACCAGCCACTCGCCGCTTAACCCGGCGCGTTTTATCCAGGACGCCCGCCGGACCGGAGGGGCCTGCGCAATCGGATCTGTCTGCCCGGTACTCATTTGTCGCCACCGGTGACGCTGATCCGGGGATCAAGATAGCCATACAGGATATCGACCAGCAGGTTGGCCGTGATCACGGTCGAGGCGACCATCAGAATGAACAGCTGCACCACGGCAAAATCCCGCACCCCGACCGCGGTGATGAACAATCGCCCGGCTCCGGGCCAGGAAAATACTGTCTCGATAACCACCGAGCCGCCGATCAGCCAGCCCAGCTGAAAACCGATAACGGTGACCGTCGGAATGGCGGCATTGGGTAAGGCGTGCCAGGCAATCTGGCGGAATTTCGGCGCGCCTTTGGCGCGCGCGGTGCGCATGTAGGACTGGCGCAGAACCTCAAGCATGGCTGAGCGGGTAAAGCGCGCGATTGAGCCCGCCAGCGTCAGCCCCAGTGTTACTGAGGGCAATATCAGATGCTGCCAGGTGCTGGCGCCCGCCGTGGGCAGCCAGCGCATTTTCAGCGAAAAGAACAGGATCAGCAGTAGCGCCAGAAAATAGCTGGGCATCGAAAACGACGCCACCGCTGCCGTCATAATGCCTCGGTCCCAGAGCGTGCCGCGTTTGAGCGCCGCAAGCGCACCAAGTGTCACACCGGCAATGACGCTGACAGCAAAGGTTGTCCCGCCAAGCAACAGCGTTTTGGGGATCCGTTCCATGACGATATCCCAGGCCTCGCGGCCGTCAAAAAATGAGGTGCCGAAATCACCTGAAAAGATGTCGCGGACATAAATCAGGTATTGCTGCCACATCGATTTATCGATGCCCCATTTCACCCGGAAAACATCCAGCGTGGCTTCCGGCGTGCCCAGTGAAAATACGCTCATAAGCGGATCACCCGAGGCGCGCAGCACAAAAAACACCGCTGTGACGACGATCCACAGGGTAAAAACGCTGCGCAGAATTTTGATGAGGATATACCGGGTCAATTTTCGGCGCTCCCTGTTAGCGCCTGACGCGCTTTTGCTTTGGCTTGCGGTTGGGCCGCAGACACTTGCCCCGGCCCAACCAATTATCTTTTTAACGTCTAGCCGTTATCTGACGTTGTTGGCGCGGAAATCCATCCAAAAGAACGTGTAAGGTGTCCAATCCAGGTCTTTACGCACACCGTAGGCTTCAACCGGACGATACAAAATAATTGATGGCACTTCTTCTTCCCACAAGTCCAACAGTGAAATGTAAGCTGCATTGCGGGTTTCAAAGTCTGAGCCCTGCTCAATGGCAGTACCAAACGCCAGGACGTTAGCCGGAACAACGCCCTTTTCAGGCCAGTCATTCAGACGGTGTCCGCCTTCACGACCCCAGCTAAACCACAAGCCACCAGCGGGATCGGTCATCCACATGTTGTCAGAAGAAGCATAACCGTCGCCTTCCTGACCCATCTGGCCCCAGTTTTCGATAAACTCGACCCGAACATTCAGACCAACTTCTTTCCACATTTCAGTGGCGACTGCCATCGCCCGATCCATGTTGACATACCAGCCACTGACAACACGCAGATGGATTTCTTCTCCGTTGTAACCGGCATCAGCCATCAGGGCTTTTGCGCCTTCAGGATCAAATGGCAGTGCAGCACGGTTCTGGTAATACTCACCATAACCCGGGAAATCATAGGTTCCCGCTACTGTCAGGCCGTTCCAGATTTTGTCAGCCATCAATTCCCGGTCCAGCGACAGTGCCATCGCCTTGCGGATGCGCTTGTCGGCGGCCACATTACCCTCTTTCCACTGACGGAAGGTGATCATATGGATGTTTTCAACTTTGACAGCACGGATTTCAGTGGCGTCATCATTGTCGATCGGCCCGGTCTGATTGGGCGGCAGCGATGTCACGATGTCGTATTCACCGGTCAGCAACCCGGCAATCCGTGAAGATGTTTCCGGCACTTCCAGGAAAGTGATCGACTTCAGCGGCGGTTTTTCGCCCCAATAGTCGTCGAAAGCCTCAAGCGTGATGGATTCGCCAGTTACCCGACCTGCCCATTTGTAGGGACCGGTGCCGATCGGCTCACGGCCAAAGGCCTCTTTGCCAACACTCTCGTAGTAAGCCTGCGGATAGATATTGCCCATCGCTGTCGCCATGCGCGCCAGCAAGGCCGGGTCGGGGTTCTTGGTAGTGACACGGACGATTTTGTCATCAATCGGCACGACACTGGCAATTGTGCCGGACGCCGCAAACGGCTCTTCGCCATCGCCATAAGTGTTGTTGATCGAGAACGCCACGTCGGCTGTGGTCATCGTAGTGCCGTCGTGGAATTTGACGCCCTCACGGATGGTAAAATCCCATTCGGTTGGCGATACCTGCTCCCAGGATGCCGCCAGACCGGGCACAAGTTCTGCCCCGCTGCCGTCGGGATTGGACAGAAAGTCACGCCATACCAGCCTGTCGTAGAGCGAATAGATGACGCGCGCGCCAAAATTGTTGGTCGCTGTCGGACCGTGCGATGCCCAGGTTCCCGGCATCGCGATTTTGAGGTTCGCGCGGCCGTCTTGTTCAGCGAGTACTGCGCCAGCACCCATCGATACCGTGAGCGCTGCCGCGACCATCAGTGCTTTTGCTGAATTCAGGATGCCGCTTCCCGGACTTGTCGTCCCTTCCGGCGGTCGTCTTCTGTTGATATTCACGTCATATCCTCCCAATTGTTTTTTGCCCCGGCTATCGATGACGTCTCGCGGGCGGCGATTGCTATCATTAATGCCAAGGATGTATTGCGTGGCAAAGGCCACAATCTGACGGCAAGTCTGGATAGGGCTGAGTAGCGTTTCAGACATATCCGTACCCGCAAGACGTCGGTAATTCTGTGTATCCGGTGACGAGTATTTGTTGAAAAATAGCGCCTCCGAATTGAATAAGATGTTCTGACATGCGCTATCTGTCCCCCTAGTTTTCAAACGCGCCGAGATCTTTGAGGATCGGGCAGTCAGGCCGGTGGTCACCGGCACATTCATCAATCAGATGCGAAAGCGTGCCGCGCATGGCCTCCAGGCCGGTGATCTTGGTTTCGATCTGTTCAAGATGTTCGTTGGCAATGCGTTTCACATCAGCGCTGGCACGGGTTTCATCATCATAAAGTGCCAGCAGCGCGCGGCAGTCTTCGATGGTAAAGCCCAATGATCGGGCACGGCCAAGGAAAGCCAGTTTATGCAGTTCCTTTTCTCGAAACGCCCGATAGCCGTTGGCGTCGCGCAGCGGGCTGACCAACCCAATATCTTCGTAATAGCGGATGGTTTTAACCGGAAGCCCGGACAGGGTGGACACATTCCCAATGTTCATGTGATTTCCTTTTTCATTCGGCAGCGGCGACTTTTAAAGCGGTGTCAGATGCGGCTGAAATTGCATCGGTTTCCTGCATGGCAGGTTTCACCCATCTCAGGCGCAGTGCATTGGTCAGAACGAACACACTGGAAAGGGCCATGGCACCTGCCGCCAGCACTGGTGACAGCAATACCCCGCTGAATGGGTACAACACGCCAGCGGCGACCGGGATCAGCAGCACATTGTAACCAAAAGCCCAGAACAGGTTTTGCTTGATGTTGCTCATGGTGCGCTGGCTGACAGCAAAGGCATTGACCACACCGCGCAGATCGCCCGACATCAGCACGACATCCGCCGCCTCGATAGCAATGTCGGTGCCGGTGCCGATTGCGATGCCGACATCGGCCACTGCCAGTGCGGGCGCGTCGTTGATGCCATCTCCGACAAAGGCCAGTTTCTGTCCGTCAGTGCGCAGCGCCTCAAGAGAGGCAACCTTGCCCTCAGGCAGAACCTCGGCCACCACATGATCAATGCCGAGTTCGCGCGCAATGGCGTCGGCTGTGCCTTGATTGTCGCCGGTGATCATCGCCACTTTCAGCCCCAGTTCATGCAGCGCTGCAATTGCGGCCGGGGTGCTGGCCTTGATTGGGTCAGCGACAGCGATGACGGCGGCAACCTTGCCGTCTATGGCGGCATAAAGCGGGGATTTACCTTTTTTGCCAAGGGCGTCGCCTTCATCGGCAAGCGATCCCAGCTCGACACCTTCGCGCTCCATAAAGCGGTCAGCGCCGATCAAGATTGCCTTATTTTCAACGGTGGCAGACACTCCGTATCCGGTGATTGAATTAAAATCACTGATCTCGGGCAAATCCATGCCTTTGGCTTTGGCGGCTTTCACAATTGCCTCGGCAATCGGGTGCTCGGATGTGACTTCTACCGCCGCCACCAACCGCAGAACATCGTCCTTGTCAAAGCCGTCCGCCACGCTCAGATCGGTCAGCGCCGGACGCCCTTCGGTCAGGGTGCCGGTCTTGTCCACCGCCACAATGGTGGTTTCCTGAAGCAATTGCAGCGCGTCGCCCTTGCGGAACAACACGCCCATTTCAGCGGCACGCCCGGTTCCCACCATGATCGAGGTCGGCGTTGCCAGACCCATCGCGCAGGGACAGGCGATGATCAAAACGGATACACCCGCCACCAGTGCCAGACCAAGTGCCGGATCAGGCCCGAATACCAGCCAGACCAGAATAGTCACCGTGGCAACAACCATCACAATCGGCACAAACACGGCAGTGATTTTGTCGACCAGACCCTGGATCGGCAGTTTTGCGCCCTGTGCCTGCTCGACCATCTTGATGATCTGCGCCAGCATGGTGTCGTCGCCCACCTTGGTGGCGCGAAATGTCAGCGCCCCGGTGCCGTTTACCGTACTGCCAACCACACCGGTACCTTCGGTCTTTTCAACCGGAATTGGTTCGCCAGTGATCATGCTTTCGTCAACATAGGATGCACCGGTCAGAACCTCGCCATCCACCGCAATCTTTTCGCCCGGACGCACATGAATGGTGTCGCCTCGCACGATTTCTTCAATCGCCAGTTCGACAACCTCGCCATCCCGTTCAACCCGTGCAGTCTTGGCCTGCAACCCGACAAGTTTGCGGATCGCCTCGCCGGTCCGGCCCTTGGCGCGGGCTTCCAGATAACGCCCCAGCAGGATCAGTACCACGATAACGGCGGCGGCCTCAAAATACACATTCGCTGTTCCCTCCGGCAACATCGCCGGCGCAAATGTCGCCACCAGAGAAAACCCGTAGGCCGCCGAGGTGCCAAGCGCCACCAGTGAATTCATGTCAGGCGCACCTTTGAACAGCGCCGGAAAGCCCTTGGTGTAAAAACGTAAACCCGGCCCAAGCAATACCACTGTGGTCAGCACAAACTGGATCAGGCGACTGTTTTGAATGCCGATCACATCCGCTACCCATGTCATTACCGCTGGAATAAAATGGCCGCCCATTTCCAGCGCCAGAACCGGCAGTGCAAAAATTACGGCAATCAGCGTCATCCGTCCGAGCCACTTGATCTCGGCAGCTTTGCGGTCAGCCTTATCTGACCGGTCAGCCGACTTGGCTTTCGCTTTGTAACCAGCATTGCTTGCCAGCGCTGCGATTTCGGAAGCGCTTATGGCCCCGGCCGCGTAGCGAACCAGTGCAGTTTCAGTCGCCAGATTGACCGAAGCGTCCAGAACCCCGCTGCCAGCCTTCAAAGCCTTTTCCACCCGGCCCACACAGGACGCGCAGGTCATCGATTCTATTTCCAGCGTCACCTCTTCGACCACCGCCGGATAGCCGGCATCGCTCAGAGTTTGTGTCAGAACAGAAGTATCGACAGTGTCATCATAACTGACCTGTGCGGCCTCAGTCGCAAGGTTGACCGAGGCACTGGCAACACCTGGAATGGCAGACAATGCCTTTTCCACCCGGCCGACGCATGAGGCACAGGTCATACCTTCGATTTGAATTGATGTGGTGTGCATAGTCGCCATAGATTTCACCCAGTAACGATACGATTCCAATACACGGCTACTGCCTCCAGTTAGTGGAGGGTCAAGGATCAATCACAAAAACTTTCAATAATAACTTACTTGACCTTCCCGCACTGGACCTTTTATGGGCGATAGCGAACAATAATAGGACGGGCCTGATGACAAAACTGAATGTACCAGAGATGAGCTGTAGCCACTGCAAAGCGGCCGTAGAAAAAGCCGTGGCGGGCATTGATGCTGGTGCCAGCGTCAATGTTGACCTGGAAAACCGCACCGTCAACATTGACAGCAAAGTGACCGACGCCGTACTGATCGACGCTCTGAAAGAAGGCGGATACGAGGCTACCGTCGCCTGAATCACTTTGCCGGGCCTGATACACTTGCACAAGCGTTTGCAACTTTAGTAGGAGTTGTAGAATTGCCCGATCCATTTCTGGATCAGGCGATATCGGGCATCTGCACATGTTGTTCGGTTTGGCCGCATAGTATGTAAACTCTTCAGAATTCTTGTGCCGCAGCGAGGTTAACGCAACAGTGCCTTCTTCGCGAACTTGTTGCGACGGCTGGTATTGAATTTATGCGGCATCAAGCGGTTCCAGGATCAGGGGGAAAGTACCTGTTAACACTTGCCCGCTGATCCCTGCAACAACGCCCTGAGCAACTAAGATCGAGATGAAAACCCGGCAAGTTGACAATTCCAGGCCATTAAATCATCCCATTTCTGTCGTATGGAATTCCAAGTTTTCTGCCAGAAAGAAAGTTGGCTATTGAAAATTTCTTAATTTGATCGGCGGAAATGGTGATGTTGAACAGAAGTATGAATTTGACGATTGTCATTTGCCTGCTTGGATTCTTGTTTTCAATATTTTTGCAGAACTCAAATTTGGTTGACGCGGTTGCAAATGACCGGGAAACGATTTCAAGCCTTTATCTGTTTGTTGCCCAAGACAGGTTCGTTGCACTTCTGACTGCGGGTATTCTAATTTTTGCATTTTTTGCAAAATCCCCATTGGCCTTGAAGATCGCCAACTGGGACAGCAGATATATCCCCTGGTTGTTGGTTGCGACGTTCCTTTTGGCAGCCTTTTCGCGTGTGGTGCTACACTATTCGTTTGACCTGTCGCTTGACGAATTCATGCCGACTTTCCAGGCGAAAATCTTCCAGTCCGGTCAGCTGCTGGCACCACTAAATGCAGATGCACTTGCGGTGAACGAAAACCTTCAGCCGTTTTTCACATACGTGAACTCAGAACACGGCCTGTGGTCAAGTTACTACCGCCCGGTCCACGCGGGGCTGATTGCTGTGTTTTCAACAATATTGCACGCAGACTTGCTGAACCCGACCTTGGCTGTTCTATCGGTCTGGGCAATTGCCGATATAGCGAAACGGGTATTTCCAGAACATTCAGAAGCGCCATTGCTGGCGGCAATTTTACTTGTCGTCTCGCCGCAGTTTCTGGCTACAGCGGGAACTGGATTTTCGTTTACCAGCCATCTCGCTTTTAATCTTATCTGGTTGGCGATGTTTCTACGTGGATCACTTTGGGGTCACATCGCGGCAGCACTGGTCGGGTTTTTTGCTGTGGGGCTGCATCAGGTTCACGTACATCCAATATTTGTGGCACCGTTTTTAACCGCCCTTCTTTTGGGCCGGTTTGGATCACGCTCGGCGCTGATCCCCTATTTTATCAGTTACGGTCTGGCTTTGCCGATCTGGATAACCTGGCCAGAGATTTCAATTTGGCTACAAACAGGTGACACCAGTATTCTGCCAACGTCAGTGATGGAAATTGACTATATCAAGGACTACTTCCAGTACGCAGATAAAGTGGCGGTAATCGAAAGCAACTTTGATACCTTGTTCTTGGCTACAAATCTGTTTCGGTTCTGGTTCTGGATATCGCCGGCTCTGTTGATCCTGATGTTTTTGGCTTTGAGAAACATCAAATCCATTGGTCTGGTGCCAGTTCTGGCCGGTATTGGGTTTGTAGTAATGGTGCTGGCAACGTATGTTCTGATGCCAAATCAGATGCACGGGTGGGGCTCGCGCTATTACCATCCTGTGCTCGGGAATTTTGTACTATTTGCTCTTGGTGGATATTTTGCGGTTCTTCGAGCCGGTGGTGGTGAGCGGATCAAACAGGTTGTTGCGATTGTTGTTGTAATATCAGCCGTGATCCTTTTGCCGATACGTGCCTTCCAGATTGAAGCCAAAATGGCCCCGAGGGCCGCTGTACAGCAGGCGTTGTCGGAACTCGATGCAGACGTTGTGTTTATTAACCCTGATGAATTGTGGTTCGCAGCGGATTTTGTCCGAAACGATCCATTCATTACCAACCGGCCGGTTATTTCAATCGAAAAAAATCAAAATTTATATACTGGCTTTGGTTCAAAAACGCTTTCAATTGGAAAGCCGGAATTGTCCAAGATGGGCCTGCCCGTTGGTACACTCTATGAACCCGGACAGATGCCTTAGCGTCAGAAGTAACCGTTAATCGGCCCGGACCAGAAATGACTGATTGTGGTCCCAGGGCCGAATGTTGGCTTCAGCAATTATTGAGCCCGTTCCAAACACTTCGGTCAGCATATTGCGCTGTTCGTCAAGGGACATATAGCGCACGGAATTATCGCCACCGACATAAACATCAGCCACATAACAAAGTGCGTGAATTGGTGAAGGCCGTCGCACCCAGTCTTTAAAGATCAGCAGCCCGCCGGGTGCTAGAAGCTCTTTCGCGGCTCCCAATAGCCCAAGACGCAACGCGTCCGGCACATGGTGCATGACGTCATTGATCAGGATAAGATCAAATTGGCCGGGGAGTTCACGCGCGAGAACTTCGGCGTCGATTTGCCTGAACTCGACATTGTCAGACGGACCATCATACATCCGGCCAAGGTGGGAAATTATATCAATGCCCAAATACTCAGCTTGCGGAAAATCTCGCACCACCAGTTCGGCCAACGCGCCTTCACCGCAGCCAATTTCAAGGATGCGCTTTGGCTGCGACCAGTCGCGAATGTTTGATGCCAGGTCTTCAAGATTGATAAAAACACTGCGGTAGAGGTCGGAAACCGGACGTTCATAGCGCCCCAGATTTTTTCTGACGGCTGCTCCAAATGAACTCATGCCATTTTCCTTTTACTTCTGAGTATGCGTAGCCGTGGCCATATTCTTTTGATTATTCTTGTGTGTTTCAGAAACGCCACCCAACCGGAGGGTCCAAGCCGAAAAAACTTCCCCAGAAAGGGTCGTATTGATGTTGGCTGGTTGTGAAAGCGCGCTGCCAAATATAGGTTCAGGCAATTTGACGCCTCGGCCAGCGCTTTGGCTCGGGGGATGTCAGCTTTGGCAAGGGCGCTCATGTGGCGCTCCAGCGGGATGGCCAGTTGTGTTTCAAAGTCCTGAATGTCTCGCGACCCTTGCACAGTCTGCGAATTTTCATGAACCCGGAATGCAGCTAGTTTTTGCGGCATCCACGCCAGGGAACCAGCTCCAACAAGTTTCAGCCAAAAATCCCAATCAGCGGTGTACCACAGGTCTTCTGACAGGCCGCCCAATTCAAGGGCGGTGGTGCGGCGATACATTGCAGCGGGGATTGCAATTGAATTTTGCACAATCAAGGCTCGCATTGCCTCATGCCCTTCAATCAATCGTTTACGATTTCCGAAGGCCGGGCCAAATGTCCCAACCAGCCAGTTTTCGGAATCCACGAACCAGGCCGGATGTAACCATAATTCCGCGTCTGGGTATTTCCTTGCAAGATCGATCAATGCGTCAACCCGCCCGGGTAACCACATGTCATCCTGATGCAACATTGTGACGAAGGGTGCCGAGGCCGCCCTAAGCCCGATGTTGGTGTTTGCCATCCAATTCGTACTTTCGAAAGCATCGATAATCTGGATCGGAAGCCGCTTTGAGAAGTCTTCCAATATTTGCCGTGAACCGTCGTCTGAACCCTGATCAACCGCAAGAATTTCGATCAAAGCGTCGCCTTGACCAACTATCGATTCCAGGGTCGCATTCAAAGTTTTCGCACCATTGTAAATGGGCATAACAACGCTCAGAGAAGGTTCGCTCATTTCGCTTCCACTAGACGTGTTCGGAACAAAATCATCAGTGGGGCAACCGCCAGGAATGCAATTGTTGAAACCACCCGCAGCGAAAGGGCTACTTCCACGGCTTCTGCGGGTGTGGCACCCTGCGTAATCAAAACACCGACCCAGGTGACTTCGACGACGCCAAGACCACCGGGTATGAACGGCAGGCTCATGACCAACAGAACGGTTGGGTAGGCCAAAGCCAGTAAAAGAAAACTCGAACCCGGAAGCAGCACGGAAATTGTCCAAACATTCAACGTAACCATGCCAAGATAGCGCAAAAAACTGAGCGCGGTAAGTTGATAAAGTATCCTGTGTGGAAAAGCAGAGGCCTGATGCAACGCTTTTTCAATTGCGACAGCTCCTTTCGCTGCGATTGCTGGCAGGTGGTCGGAAGCCCACTTGCTGAACTTTCGAAGGAGGAGAAATACAGGTGAAATAAGGGCTACCACAACCAGCCCCGCAACAAGGGTAAACAAACCTGACAATACCGGTCCAAGTTTGGCGATTAGTACCAGCGCCGATATCAGCCCCATGGACAGTAATACCACGACCTCGAATACTTGTTCGAAGACAGATGTACCGACGGCACGCGCTGCTGAAATCTGATGCGGACGCGCGACCCATGCGCGTGTAACCGGCGTTACAAGTTGTATCGGTAAAACCTGACCCGCCAACGCCCCAAGCGTCGTTCCGGCCAGAGCGTCCTTTAAAGGTAAAATTCTGCCGCCGACGGGGAACTGCCCCAGAACAATCTGCCATTTCACCGAGGCCAATAAAAGTATGCCTGCCTGAAGGCATGCCAAAATGAAGTAGAACCACACGGGAACGGATTTCACAATCGCCATAAGACGGCTGATCGACAGGCCGGAGACGTTGAAAAGTACCACAATAATAGCAAACCCAACCCCGGTCCAAAACAGATATGCTAAGACCATTCTCGGGCTGTTACTGGTTTGTGGTTTCGTTACAAATGCAGGCTCGGTTGTCATGATAGGTTCAGGTGACGCAGCCGGTTTCCTGCCGCTACCGACAACAAAAACCCGCCAAAACATACCTGAATACCGATCACGATCAGCGAAAAGGCTGCGATCAGTCCCCGAATTTGGTTGAGAGCCCCAAAATCCGAATTGATCCATCCGACCGCAATGAACATTGTCCAGGCAAAACCTGAAAACATGGTGATCGCGCCAATTGCCAGCCATTTTCCAAGCGTGGAATGAGACAGCATTTTCTGTGCTGACGACGTCATTAGCCGATACCCTTCGCGATAACTTAGAACCAGCGTTGCCATTCCGAGAATGACTGTTTGCGTTGCAATAACCAGGGCAGAGCTTGCGACAACCGCCCAGTGATCACCAATGCCAAAATTCCCGATCCGAACCATCTCGCTGTTGGGATTTGCAATCAGGATGGCGAAAATAAACAACCCAACGCCTGCCAATATGACAGAAGGTACCACGAAGAGCCACATTGGGCTTAACATGAGCATATAAAATAAATGCCGCAATCCGTCGCGAACCGGGTTTAGATGGGGTGGACGACCACGTTCATCGGGGGACAGGGTTACCGGCACTTCGTCTATCTTGAGCTTCAAAAGCGCTGATTTAAGAACCATTTCAGAAGCATATTCCATGCCATCAGATGACAAACACAATTCATCAAGTTTCTCGGCTGTAATCGCCCGAATGCCGCAATGACTGTCGCTGATTTTAGTTTTGAACAACATCCTCAGGATTGTGGATAAGACGGGATTGCCGATGTAGCGGTTTTTCCAGGGCATGGCGCCTGGTTTTATTTCGCCTTTGAACCTTGATCCCATGCAAAGATCAGCGCCATCCATCAGCCTTTTGACCATCGGGACGGCTTCAACAAAATTGTACGAACAATCGCTGTCGGCCATAACCAAATAACGCCCGTTCGCGGCGCTAAATCCGGCTTTCAGGGCGGCACCGTAACCTCGTTCTGCAACATTTATCACGGTAGCCCCAGCTTCCGAGGCTATTTTCTGGCTACCATCATCACTGCCATTGTCTGCGACTATTATCTCGCCGGTTAAGTTATATTCATTCTTTAGGATTTGGATCGCTTCTTTGGCCTTTTCGATACAGCGACCAACGGTTGCGGCTTCGTTCAGGCAGGGCATCACTATCGATACCGCCTCCGTGTTGCCAAAATTTTTCATTTCCACCTTTTCGAACCCCATTGTTGCAAGTTCGTGAATTAGTATTCATCTTTCTGGGGCATTTTTTGGGCAATCAAATGACGTGGTCGCTTTTTTTGGTACTGCCGCTATCCGCTATCTTATCGGGATGTACGCGACATGCTGTCCGGGCGCTATCTACCGTAATATCCTTAGGAATATAGGCGTTTGAAGCCTTTATCGGAATTGCTGCAATTGCTATTCTCAGACAATACACTACCTCTGACTAAGTCCTATCGATCGGGAGAACCTTGTCTTGCCACAGAATATTCCAATAATCCGGTGGTATGCGGTGGCCTTTATACTGCTGACGTTAGGCATGGTGACGCCTTCATTTGGGGGGGTCATTGCTGACTGCAACCAGTCAGTTGATCCTGACCTTCAAATTCTTGGTTGCACCGGTTTCATCGAGTCTGGGGCAAAGGGCAACAATCTGGCAATTGCCCATACAAACCGTGGCATCGCTTATGACGCCAAGAATGACGTCGAGCGCGCCATCATTGAATTTGGCAAGGCGCTACAGATTATGCCGGACTATTCCGTCGCCTATTACAACCGTGGTGTTGCGTACTCGGAAATCGGCGATCTTGACCGCGCTATCGATGATTTTGACGCGGCCATCAGGTTGGTTCCGGACGATCCCGTCGCCTACGATGCGCGCGGCTTTACCTATTTCGACATGCGCAACTTTGAAAGCGCTATTGCCGATTTCACAAAGGCTATTGAGCTTGATCCAAC
>CAZRHV010000008.1:17742-71628 GCA_964599985.1 uncultured Marinosulfonomonas sp.
GCAACTTTGAAAGCGCTATTGCCGATTTCACAAAGGCTATTGAGCTTGATCCAACGTTCGGTGCGGCTTACTACCACCGCAGCCTTGCCTACGGCACTATTCGTGATCTGGATCGCGGCGTTGCTGATTACAACAAGGCGCTCGAGCTCGGTTGCCTGCGTCAGGGTTGGTGCCCGGATCGCTGATGGTGACCGGGAAATCGCAGGTGCAGCGGGCAGGCTTTACAATAAATCCCCGGGACGATTTCCAGCAAAAAAGCTGTCGAGGTTATCAAGCGCGCGAAAGCCCATAGCATCGCGCGTCTTTCGGGTCGCGCTGCCAATATGGGGCATCATAAAAATGTTCTGATACCGCGAAAAGGCCGGGTTTCCACCGGGCTCTGTTACAAAGCAATCCAGACCGGCCGCGTGTATCTTTCCGCTTTCCAATGCGTCAATCAAAGCGGTTTCGTCAATCAGTGGGCCACGCGCCGTATTGACGATAACTGCACCATCCGGCAGTTGGGCAAATCGCGTTGCATTCATTAAGCCGGTTGTTTCGGGTGTAGCGGGACAATGCAGGGACAAGAAATCCGAGACATTTAGCAAGCTGTCGATTGTGGCGTGAAATTTTGCGCCGTGTTCCTTGTCTGAGGGTAACTGATGGCGGTTGAAATAGTGAATTTTCATGTCAAAACCACGCGCCTTACGCGCGAAGGCCTGACCAACTCTACCCATGCCAATGATTCCCAGCCGCGCCCCGGTAAGCTGTTTTCCCACCATGAATGAGGGGCTCCAGAAATCCCAGTTTCCACTGCGCACCAACGTGTCACCTTCGATTGCGCGGCGCGCAGCACCCAGCATCAGCAACATGGCGATTTCCGCCGTGGCATCTGACAGCACGTCCGGGGTGTTGGTAACTGCGATGCCGCGCGCCTTTAGTGCTGGCAAGTCGCAATGATCGACACCGACTGAATGGTTGGCAATAATCTTTAGCCGCGGATCAAGCCGCGCCGCGACGTCAGCACTGAATTGTTCCGAGTGACAGGGGATAATCGCATCGACCTGCGCGCTTATCTCGACAATATCGTCAGCGTTGCTGAGGCCATCCTGGTGGTTGATAATGACGTTATAATCCCGCGCTGCGCGTGCCAGTGTGGCATCGGAAAGTTTGCGCGTAATCCAGACAACGGGCCGCTCAGTCATCGGTTATTTCTTTCGTATGCATTCATCCCAGAAATCGTAAACAGCCATGGACAGTACGAATAAGACGATTACCGAGAATGGCAGCCCACCCCAGAAACCAGCAAATCCGGTGGATATGCTGTGCGCGAGCCCAACAATAAATGTCACCAATAGGCCGGTTCCGATCAGCCCTGTCAAAAATTTTACTCGTTTGCTTAACATTGCATTTCCTCTTTCTTTAATCAGACGGCCGGCGTCTGCAGGTTTCGCAGGACCCAGGACGCTGTGCGCAGCAGACGGTCATCGGTTTCGGTGCTGCCAATAAGTTGCAGGCCAATCGGCAAACCGGTTTCCCCCATAAGAACCGGTAGGTTCAAGGATGGCAACCCGGCCAATGTCCAGATTGTACTGAAAATCGGATCCCCTGTTCCCTGTCCAAATTTTGGCGCTTGGCCGGTAGCACTGGGGGCGATCACGGCGTCAAATTCCAAGAACAGTTCTGCAAAAAAGGTGTCCGATGAAGCCTTTACTGCCATAGCATCTTCGTACTGCGCCTTGCTGATTTTTCGACCGCGTTCGATGACTGGTTGCAGGGTAGCACTGATCTTGTCCCAATGATCGTTGAACACCTGCGCGAGATGTTGGCAAATTTCGTATTCGTGGATGGTGTTCTGCACACCAACCAGATCAGACAAAGTTGGTGCAGAATCAAGAACCTGTACCCTGGCCCCTAAAACATCGCGTAATTCCGCAAGGCCTTCGCGGGCATCGCTGTCAAGGCGGTCATTGTAGGGCATATTGAACCAGACCAGATCAGGCTCGACCGGCACCTCGGCCATGGCGCCCATAAGCATCTGTGGGCGCGGGCGCGGAAATGACAGGCTGTCGGCCGGGTCATAACTGCCAACAACATCCGCCAGCAAAGCTATGTCTTGCAACGTGCGCCCGAAACATCCCATCTGATCCAGTGCGCGCGAGGTTTCAAGAACACCCCGGCGCGATACCACACCGCGCGTTGGCTTGAACCCAAAAACGCCGCAGTAAGATGCCGGTCGGATGACCGAACCATTGGTTTGGGATCCGATTGCCAACGGTACATGAAACGCCGCGACCGCGGCTGCCGATCCGCTGGATGATCCACCCGGCGAATGATCCGGGTTATGCGGATTGCGGGTCTCATTGGCATGGACAAAGGCGAATTCCGTGGTCACCGTCTTGCCAAGAATAACCGCACCGGCCCCGTGCAGCCGTTCCACCAGTGCGGCGTCAGCGTCGGGTTGGCGCCCGGCAAAAATCGGGGTGCCGCGCTGTGTGGGCATGTCGCGGGTATCGATGATGTCTTTCAGGCCAACCGGAATACCGTGCAACCGGCCAACCGCCCGGCCTGATTTGCGGATGTCGTCCATTTCGCCGGCGCGCGCCAATGCACCTTTTGCGTCGATATGCGCCCAGGCCTTGATTGCACCGTCTGTTTCGTCAATCCGGGCAAGGCACGCCTTGACCAGATCTACCGAAGATAAGCGACCTTCACGTATCTGACGCGCCGCTTCAGTCGCCGACAAAGTGTTCGGAGCATCCATCAGGGAATATAAATCCCGAACAGATAATCAGGGAACCACAGCGCGATGCCGGGGAACTGATACATCAGGAACATCGTAAAAATCACGATCCCGAGATAGGGCATGATACCCTTGAATATCTCAATCAGCTCAATCTGCTTTTTCAGCACCCCTTTCAGATAATAGGCCGACATCGCCATTGGCGGGGTCAGGAAAGAGGTCTGAAGGTTCAGCGCAACCAACATGGCAAAGAAATACGGATTCACGCCAAATATTTCCAGCATGGGCAAGAAGATTGGCACAAAGATGATCAGAATTTCCGACCATTCCAATGGCCAGCCCAGGAAGAAGATAATTAGCTGCGCCATAACCAGAAACTGCCAGGGCTTCAGATCCATTCCAATAACCCAGTCGGCAATCAAGTCATGCCCGCCAAGAATTGAAAACACCGACGCGAAGGTCCAGGAACCTACAAACAACCAGCACACCATTGCGGTCGCCTTGGCCGTTAAAAATACACTTTCCTTAACTTTCTGCCAGGTCAGAGACCGGTAAAGGATCGCCAGAACCAAGCCGCCAAGCGCACCCATTGCAGCGGCTTCAGCCGGGGTGGCAAGGCCGCCAAGGATGGACCCAAGAACCAGCGTGATCAGCACCGTGAGCGGAACGAACGACACCAGAAGATCCCAATAAATTTGTTTGGGTGGCGGTACATTTTTAAGATCAGGTTTCGGGGCAATTGACGGGTTAATCCAGACCCGGATGATCACATAGACGATATACAACCCTGCTAGCAAAAGGCCCGGAAACACCGCCGCCGCATAAAGACGCAGCGGCGACAATTCTGCAATTGCTGCGTAAACGATCAGCATGATGGATGGTGGAATCAGGATACCCAGTGTCCCGCCAGCGCAAATAACACCCGACGCAAAACTACGATCATAATTGGCGTTCGCCATTGCCGGGTAGGCCAGTAACCCCATCAGTGTCACCACCGCGCCCACAATCCCCGATGCGGTCGAAAATACCGCACATGTCAGCAGCGCCGCGATCGCCAGAGAACCGGGTAAATTTCGCGCTGCCATGTAAAGCGAAAAGAACAGTTTATCGATAATATTGGCGCGTTCGACCACATAGCCCATAAACAGGAACAGTGGGATCGCGACCAATGTATCATTTTCCATCACCGAATAGGTGTTCTGGTTCAGAAGATAGAAAATATTGTTGCTGAAGGCGTCTGAAAAAGTTTCAAATCCGCCTTGGTAGTAAGCATAGTACCCAAATCCAACGCCCATTGCGAGCAGGGTGAAGGCAATGGGAAAACCAAGCATTACAAGCCCAATAAACAGGCATAACATCAGAATGGCGACTTGGGGATCTGTCATGATATTGTCTTTCTAGGGGGCTGTGCCAACTTAGTTTTCAGGATTTCCCGACGAGTGCATCAACATGTCTTCGGTTTCATGAACATCGTCCATTCGCTCCATCCAAACACCGGTTTTCATGGCTTTCCAACAGCGGATCAGTTCGGCTACCCCCTGAAGGATCATCAGGAACCCAGCTAGCGGGATGAGCGTCTTGAAGAAATAGATCTGTATGCGGGCCGGGCTGTTCCAGCTGACTTCCTGATAGCGCCAACTATCCGAGGCGATTTCCCAACCGAACCAAAACAGGGCCAGCATGCCGGGAAAGAAAAACAGCAGATACAAAACAAAATCAACGCGCGCCTGCCAACGCACCGGAAACAGGCGGTACAAAACATCGCCGCGCACATGGGCATCCTGAGCCAGCGCATAGGGCCCGGCCATCAGAAATAGCGCGCCATACATCTGGACCATCATGTCAAAGGCCCAGACAGTTGGCGAATTTATCACGTAGCGTACGAATACTTCATAGGCCACCGACAGGGTCAGAATCATGATGCACCAGCCAAAAGCGCGGCCCACCCAGTTGTTCAGGCCTTCAATTGCATAAACGATTTTTTCGCTCACATCTGCCTCCCGGACAACGTGTAGTGTCGATAAATAACCAGGCGATACATGTCGTCCCAGTAGGGGCTTCGGGGGCCGACAACGCGGCCCCCGATTATTGATTGCTCTCTAATCAGGCCTTACCCAAAGTAATGATTATAGGCCAATTTGTAGTCGGGCTGGTTCAGATTCAGATAACCCATTACGTTTTTGGCATAGGTTTTCTGGCTCTCGATAACCCGTGCAAAGAAATCATCTTCACCAGAGATCCGGTCAACCACAATATCCCAGGCTTCCAGCTGAGCGGTCATGACGCTGTCAGGCGTGCGGATGACGTTAACTCCCTGCTTCTCGCGCAGGGTTGTCAAATCGTCGGCATAACGCTTTGTGTTATTCCAGTAGAAGTTGGCATTTTCAGCTTCCGACGCATATTTCAGAATCGACTGAAGCTCGGATGGCAGTGCTTCATATTTCTTCTTGTTAAACGTCACTTCGAAGAATTCCTGCGACTGGTGGAACGATGCCAGGTGGTAGAACTTGGAAACGTCCTGCATACCAAAGTCACGATCCGATGTCGGGTTATTGAACTCTGCGGCGTCAATCAGGCCCGACTTCATTGCCGGCTGAATTTCTCCACCGGGAAGCTGCACAACAGACATGCCCATTTCCAGCAGAACGTCAGCAGCCAGACCAACGGTCCGGTACTTGAGACCATTCAGTTGCGAGACGTCCTTGATTTCTTCTTTGAACCATCCAAATGGTTGCGCTGGCATTGGTGAGTTAAAGAATGAAACAACATTCAGCCGAAGTGTTTCCATCAGCTCGTCAAACAGTTCCTGACCACCACCGTAGTTAACCCAGCCCAGAACTTCTTGTGAAGACCAGCCAAAGCAAGGGCCGGTGCCAAACAGCGAAGCAGCCTTGGACTTGGAATACCAGTAAGCTGGCACGTAATGTGCTGCGTCTAAAACGCCGCGGTGAACGGCATCCTGCATCTGGCTTGTTTTAACAACCGAGTCGACCGGCAATAAGTCGATCTTGAGCGCAGACCCGGCCATCGCATTGACCCGGTCAACATAGGACTGTGCATTTTCAAGGAAAATACCGCCGCCCCAGGCCGCTTGCATTTTAAGAACTACACCGGACTGTGCTGTGGCGACAGCTGGTGCTGCGAGTGTTGCGACGCCGGCAAGTGCGGTGCCGCGTAGAAATTTTCTGCGGTTTACGTTTTCAGTCATATTTCCTCCCAAGGAATCTACTGGATTCCAGCAGTTGCTGGTTTCATATAAACTTAGCACCAAATTTTCTGGATACGTTCAGTCAAAAAACCACCGCCTAAAGGCGCCCTGATTATCCAACAAGTCATCAAACGATGAATTATTGCTACTTTTATTCAGAAAATCTTCAGGTGTGATTGGTGTATTTGATCCGACGATCCCTCCCTAGTGCCAAATCGGTAATAATTTATTACCGAATATCGCTGCAATCAGCAACCCTGAACAGGTAAATAAACAATTACATGATTTTATTAGCAGAAACCCATACGATACCGCGCTCAAACCTGGGGGGGGTGGCAACCGCAACTTAGTAACTAATAGACTTTCCCTAAGGGCAGCAAAAATGGGACAATTACAGGGTTCTGTTGCAAACTTTTTCTGGTCGATAACTGGCCTATTGTTCGGGCATACCAATCCAGCGAGTAGCAAGTGCCAAGAATTGTTCAAAGCCGCTTGCGTTGGAGCAGAACTGTTTCTTCCGGATCATCTGTACAACTTCGATTCTGCAGTGGCCACGCTGGATGAAGGATTCAAAAACAACTTGGCAATACACTTGCAAGTTTTGGCGGAGTTAAAGTGACAATACCGCCTTAGGTAAATCTTGCTTTGAGCGCGTCAAATCCCGCCTGAAAAACGCCCTGGCTGACGGTTTGTTTCAGTTCATCTTCCATGCCTGTCGGGCAGGTAAACCTGGCGGACCATGTTGCGAAGGTGGTGTTGCCATCGGTGACCGGCAACAGGGAGAAATGTGCGATGTAGTCTTGCAGTGGGATATCGGCCTCTAGAATGGAGTAGGAAAAGCTGTGGTCCAGGTCGGACAGGGACAATAGCTGTTCGCGGATGTTGGCCCCGTCGGTGAGCGAGAAATTTCGAACGCAGCCGATTGCATCTGACGCGGCACCAGCTTCAATCCTGGCTATGACAGTTGCATGCAAGATTGCAGCATTGGTGAAACTGAAGTTGCCGAATGCCTTTCTATCGCCGGGTTCATTTCTGGCAAAGCCAAACATTTGTCGGTGCCGTGCGCCAAGTTGGCGACTTTATCCAATGGGATTACATCGGTATTAAAGCGCCGTCCAGATGCCGATACCGCCCACCAGGATCAGGCTTAGAGCCCAGACCACATCCAGATTGAACCAGGTTCGGGACAGGAATTTTAACCCCAGCCAGAAATAGATCACCGTGGCAATCAACCCGCCTGCAATGGTCATTGCGGCCGTGTGTACCAACGAAACCAACAGGGCGGACCTAATGTTGCCAGCCATCAATGTGCCCGCAGCCGAATGCCCGGCCTGCATACCCGTGGGCATGTCGCTTTCCATTCCTGCCATACCGGCACCGGCATTCATCCCCAGAAATATCGGCACCAGCATCAACCCGGCTCCGTGGGCCATTGCCGCCAGAAACGACCACAGAGCCAGCTTTGACGGCGGCACCCGCGACAGAAATTTTGGATGTTTGCGGTTGATCAGCAGGTAGATGCCCAGAGCGATGACCAACAGGCCAGCCGCAACCCGGATCTCAGTGTCCCATTGCACCAGCGTCGTCATCATCGAAAACGGCAGCAAAATTGCGGTCATCGCCAGAAAATGCCCGAAGGCCATCGCCGCCAGCGCGCCTATCAGCGCGGATTTGCGTTTTTCCATCAATGCAGCAGAAATGGCCAGTGGCCAGCCCATGCCGGGATTAATGCCGTGGTATACCCCCGCAGCAATGACGGCCCACCAAAGGGCCGCCACATTGTTCATATGCTCCATGTATCAGACGGATGGGTAGCAGAAACTGTCAGTGGAACAATCGCCGCCCTCCAGACGGATCTGGTGGCTGCGATACCCTTCGGGGAATTCAACAAAGAAATCCTTGGCCAGTGTCAGCCCTCCATTTTCGCCAACTTCCGCCATGACCATCTGACCGCCCTCGTCATCCGGGTAGAACTGATCATCCCAGCTGGAATAAAGCGAATTGGTCCAGTACACCCGCTTGCCGTCGCGGCTGATTTCAACCATTTGCGGCCCATAGGCAAAATCTTTGCCATTGGGATGTTTTGTCTTGGTGACGATACCACCGATATCAACCTTGCCTGTCAGCTTCGGCTTCATCGGATCGGACACATCATACTGATGCATTTCGCCAAGGCCCCAGCAGGCAACGTACAGATATTTGTCGTCCATGCTCAGGTCGATATCGGTGACCAGCGGCGGCACCGCGCCAAAGCCCTTTAGCAGCTCGGGCAGATCATCCGCATCTGCCGGCACCGGATCAATGGTGATGGTTTTCTTGGCTTCAAATGTGCCGTCATCCTTGCGCCACCACGTGAAAATAGCGCCTTGCAGGTTTTCGGTATCCACCACAACGCCACAAAAGCCATATTCTTTGGCCGGGTCATGGGCCGGGCGGATTTCCAGCGCCATTTGGTGGTTGGCACCCAGATCAATGGTCTGAATGTTCTTGCGCGCCCGCAAGTCCCAGAAATGGATCGAATGGCCGTATTTATTGCTCAGCAAATCTTCGGCAACGATACCACCTTCATATTGCGGTGGCAGGCCCCATTCGGAGCTGATCATGTAGTCGCGGGGCAGGTTCCACCAGAAATCATAGTGTTTATCCTGCGCGCCGCGGTCCATTTCGTAACGGCCCAGAACTTCGAACGTTTCGCAATCCATGATGAAGATGCCGGGGGGGCCGTCAGTACCGTCCTTGCCGCCGCCGCCCAGTGTCGACACATAAATACCTTCGGGGCCACAATGGATGGTGTGAGGGCGAGAATAACCGGTTTTCCTCATGATTTCATCGGCTTCGATGGTTTTATGAATTTTCATATCCATCGGATCTTTCACATCAATGATGTAAATCCGTGAAGAACGAATGCCCGGAATGATCAAATAGCGGCGTTCCAGAAAAGCGTGACCAGTCATCGGGGACAGGGCCGATGAACAGGCGTTCCAGCCAAAATGGTGGAATTCATCCCCCAGATTTGGCACGAACAGGCTGTTTACAATTTCGCCGTAAGTTTTTGATGATGGGTTCACGTCGACCACTGCCAGACCGTCCGGGTTCTTACCGTCCGGGCTGAGCATCAGCGTGAATGCCAGGTTTTCAACCGGCGCTTCCATCGCCAGTTTTGGCGTCGCATGGAATGTTGGATCTGGTCTTAAATTCATTTGTTTTCTCCCGTTGGTGAACGCCGTTATTTTCGGCCTTTAACGCCCCTTTTTGGGGTCAATTTTGTTGCTAGTGACTATACTTTTGCTACGTTACAAAGCTGGATCGCTCCACTGACTTTTTCGGCAAGCAGCACAATTTCCTGGCCCAATTCTTTTCGATAATTTTTTGTAAAACGCCGGATCGGGCCGACGGTGCCAACACTGAATGTAGCGCCAATACTGCCCACGGTGATCGGGGCGGCAACGCTGGCCACGCCCAGATCAATTTCCTGATCACATTCGGCGTATCCCTGCTTTACGATCTGTTCAAATTCGGCGCGCAATTCCCAATCCAAGGTCTTGGTATGTTCGGTGTATTGTTTCAGATCACCTTTCAGTATTTGTTCCTGAAACTCGACTTCAGAAAAAGCGGCGATTGCTTTGGAACAGCTACAGGCGTGCATCGGACGCTGACCCATGCCCGGGTGTACATAATCCCGGTTCGGATCGTCCGGTGTTTCAACGTGAATTATTTCCACAAAAGAACTGCGGTAGCGTGACAGAAACACCGTTTCCCCAAACTTAATAGCTGCGGATTTTAGCAGGGCTGCCGACACGCGGCGCACATCAACATCGGATTTCCCCAGCAGGGCGATGCGGATCAGCCGTTCACCTATCACATAGCGCGAGGTGTCGTTGTCATCCTCAATCAGCCGGTTTTCAAGCAGTGTTTGCAGCAACCGATAACATGTGGGCCGTGGCAGGCCGGTGGCCTTTTGAATGTCCGCCACCTTGATTGGCCGCCCGGCGACGGCGATCATTTCAAGAATTGTGATGAGGCGGTCGATGTGCATTTAATTCTCGTAAATCAAGAAACTGTCTCATTTTATAGACTACTTACTGGAGTTTCTAAAGAGAATTCACCTGACCTAACGTGGCAAGCCCCCCGGACACCCTGCGTGAATACCGTGCCACGTAACGGCAATTACCGGCCAGGCGGATATTCCAATTGCCTCATCAGACTACCTGATTTCCGGTTGTTTGGTCCATTTAGAAAAACACAACGCTACGAATACTTTCACCAGCATGCATAAGGGTATCGTCAGGTTATGGATCGTAGTTTGAAATTTTCCAATCCAGCCAGTTTAGCCGATTGCAATTTTTGCTCGTGAATTCATGCCAGATCGCAAAGACGTCTGATCTAGCGTGACGGTAAGACCTGGCGTTTAGTTGTTGGCGACGGGGTCGGAAAAGAACATAAATTTTATCGTGCACGGATAAGAATAGTCGAGCATGTCGAGGAGACTTAAATCTTCCCATCACCCGATTACGACTTCAAACACGAACCGACAGCCAGCCTATTCCGGCCAGAGCGCCGTATCAGGGTAAAACTGCGACCAGGCAAACCAGAACGCCTGGTGGCTACCCAGATCAGAACCATTTACATCGGTGGCTACGATGCCGCCGGCTTCAAGTGCCAGACGAATATTCTCATAGGCGATCTCATCGCCATTCTGCAAAGCCAACAATGCGGTGGCTTGCGGAAATGCAACCGCCTTGCCGGACGCAGTTATGGCGCCAATGACGTCCTCATGGACCGGCAAACGAGGATCAACATCCCCGATCGGAAATATCGGGCCATTGGCATCCCGGCCATTGCGAAAATCCATATCGCGTCCGAGTGCCAGCGCTTCGATCAGAACCGTGGTTTCCGGGTGGGCAGCTTTCCACTCCCCCCAGCTGGCCGTGATCACAGTGGCTTGCTCCAGTTGCAGAGATATTTCTGCGAGCGGCCCCGTCACCGCGTTACCCCGAAACGTGTCAAACACCGAATAGGTGTTAACGTCATACATCACTTTGTTGGATCGTATTAACAACCCGGAAGTACGAAGGACCGGCCGATCAATTCCCGCGGGCAGTTTATCGGTGAAATACGCCTGCGCCGAACCACACAAAGTGCAATATGGGATCCCCAGGTTTCGGCCACCCAGGGTGTCGTTCACCATCTCACGTATTTCCATTATGCGACGCGGATAAGCCCGGTAGTCACCGTTTACCCCAATACCAAAAACAATATCATCGTCCTTAAGCCATGTGGCATCTGTAGCGCTGCTCACTTCGGGGTTGTCGGCTGCGGGGATGCAATTGCACGTTTCATCGGTCGTATCATACGGGCGATCATCGATAAGCACGCCCCCCCAGGAAACGTGTCTCCAGTCTATGTCGCCTTCAACAAAGATCCTGTCCCAGCCCGGCACGATATTTGTGAAAATAGCGCGCTTTGCCTGTAAATAATCAGGCGGTGCCGGAATATCCCATGCAATAAGATGGTCGGTTACCGCCCCCCAGGGGTTTTGATTTCCAAAATCTTTGCCCAGCAATTCGGAGGCAACACCACGGAGCACCTCGGTCAAATCGCGGTTCGTGACGAACCGCATCAAATCACTGACAATCCAAACAAGCCGGGGATCTTTTGACTCGGCAATCACGTCTAAAGCTAACGTTTGTTCATTTCCCCAGACAGATTGCGACATACTATCGATAAAGGCGATCTGCACAGCTGCCTTCATTTCCGCTGACAGCGGACCTACTGGCACCACGGGCGGTTCGCCAAACTGCTCAATGACATAGGCAGGTTGGGTTGTTGTGTCCTGGGCCTGCAAAGCATCAAACCTGAACAGTGTAAGCGCCACTATAAACGCAAGAAGGAAGAAGCGGGATTGAGAGCCAAATACCGATGCCATGAAATACCTTTCGCGAGCCAGTTTCATACTCAGGCGCACAAACCACCCACCCGAGTGAGACCCGTCACCCACAGTTCAGACATACCTAACCAAAAGAGACTAGTGCCACACGTCACCATGATAAGTCTTCTGCCGCTGCGTAGCCAATCACATTTCCATCAATAATCGGTGTCCTGAGATCATTGATTGATCCATGCAACGATGCCGGTTTTGTCCATCCGCCAGGACCGTAGTGTTTGGGGTTTTCCTATGTGGGCTTTGACTGCGACCGGTGGCGTGAACTTTGCGACAGAACCCGTCATACTGGTACACCGGATCGGTCAGCATCACGCCGGAAAAACCACTTAAGCAACGACCAACAACTTGACGATCCCCCCATAGGCGCTGATCCCAGAAACAGGCGTCACCCTGTCAGGTAATTTGCAATTACGGTCGATCAGAACTTGGAAACGAAGTTAATCGAAAGACCATCATTGTTGGTCGACAGGTTTGTCAAGTCATCCGAAAACGAAGTGAAGTTGTATATCAATCCAACTTTCGCGTTGTTGCCCATTTGGCGGTACACACCCATCAACAAACCAGATTCCGTTGTCTGTGCCTGTTCTGCAGCAAAGGTTCGACCCTCGATAAGAATATCCCAGTTGTGAACCAAGTGATAACGCGCGTTGATTATTGCCAAGCCAGCATTGTTTGGCGTGAACGGTGTTAACGCATCCGGTGAAGTTTGGCCAAGACGGAAACCAAGCTTTCCACCCAGTGACCACTGTTCCGACAAGTCATATTCAGCATCAATGCTAAAGACATTGGATTTTTGGCGGGTACGGGCACCTGATACGCCGTCGATGGTCTGACCATAAAGGTCATACAACCCCCGGTATTTCACCAACATGTTCAGGCGATCATTGTCCACAGGGCGGAAGGCATAGCCGATTTGTGCATCCCCCAGTATCCCGCTTTCCGCAGTCCCGGACAGTCCTTCGGTTTGCGCGGCTTCCAACGAAAACACCACTCGACGGTCATCGTCGATCTTGTACCGCCCGTTGAACGAGGCCAACAAACCATTTGTATCGCGATTACTTGCCGCAAGCAGCCCGCGTTCTCGACGCAATTCAATACGGCCGCGGGTTGTCCAGCTTTCGGTCTGATAGTTCATCCCCAGCGAAATAGCCTGGCGATCAAAATCGCCGTTGACGCTGTCATTGATCGAACCGACTTCAAGTGCTGCCGAATATGTCAGCGCATCTGTTGGTGTATATTCAACGCCGTAGGCGCTGATCAGTGACTTGTGGCTGCCGAACAAGTCATAGCTGTTCTCGCCATAGTAAACGACATTGTCGCTAACCCGTTGGCGTCCGCCCATGACAAAGCGCCCCTGATCGTTTCCATCCAGTGTTACACCGGCCAGCTCGCGATTTGGTGTCACTTCATAGCCAAAGTACAGGGACCGATCCACGCCGTCGGCATAGGCAAGTAAGGCTTTGCCACCTGCACCCAATGTGCCGTGGGACAGTTCGCCCTCAACGCTCCAGCCATTGCCAAACTGATAGGCAACCCCGGCACCAAGCCGATCATTACGCCCCAATCCATTGGCCGCCACCGTTGCCTGACCAAACAGGTTCCAAGACAGGCGCTCGTTGGCCTCAACATCCACCCGAAGCGCTGCATCTATGCGGTCGCCAATTTCGGTTCCTGTATTCCGGTCCACATATTCCAGTCCAAGCGAATATTTCACACGGTCAGAAGCCTGAAAAGCGAGCTCTATGCCGCCCTCGCGTTTTATCTCACCGACGCCGTTGGTGTAGTCATCATAGTTCAGTTTCCATTCCAGGTTTTCACTGGTTTGAAACTGAGTTTCCAAGCCCCAAAGTCTTTCGTCACCGGTTGCTGCAGTGATTTGGTAATCAAGCGTCGAAAACCCTTCTGTACGGTCCTCGTAATACACATTCACTTGGCCGGGTGTTGTCAGCCCGAGCTCGTTTAGATCGGCATGCCCTTCAAAGCGTAATGCCTGTCCGTTACCGACGGCCACAGCTTGGTTGTTGACCAACAACCCACCATCGGTCGAAAATGTAGTGCCAAACCCGGGTCCGTCGCTTTTGGCGAATTCCAGCGTTGCGTTGGTGCCTTCCGAAAAGCGGTACAGCACATCCGCACCAATTGCAGTTTGGTTTGCAGCACCGGTTTCTTCGGCCATCCCAGTCAGGCCAACGCGAACATTGTCCGTAACCCATGTTTCCACCCGACCGCCATATGCCAATCCATCAGCGCTCCCCGAGTCCGGCGTAAATTCGTATTGTGCTACAAGATGGTATTCGAACTGGCCGCCCGGATTTGTTATCACGACGCCATTTCCACCCGCGCTATTCAGCGGCTGGGATAGTGTAATCACACCCTGAACATGGTTGATCGTGTAATCCTGGCCATAGCTTAGCTGACGCCGGTTAATGACCCGTCCAGTGGTACTGTCACGCACCTCTATCGACAGGGTTTCAGACCCAAGTGAAATATCCTGTTGGCTTAGAAAATAGATGGAACCGCCGGTTCCCTGGAACACGTCACGCCCCGGCAGATTGTCCGGTTGCGCCGCATAAAGAGATACCGCAACACGCGCTTCACCTTGGCTGGTTTGAGCCGGCGATGCCCATTCGGCCTGCGCCCCATAGAGCGTACGCTCGTTGCGCAGGAAATGAGATCCATTCACCTGAGCCCGGTAATTTCCCCAAAGGAAGAAATTCTGGTTCCGTTCGACCTTTAGATAAAATTTCCCGGATGTGGGCGCATTTTCCAACAACGTGGAATCGTCGCCGTAAGTCGGGTACAAGTCGTCCGGATCAATCCGCAACAGCATCGAACGTGGATCACGTTCGTTCAGTGTCGTGAACAAACTATCGATACCCTCTTCGCCGGTATCAGCAGACGCGGTGATAGTGTAACCGCCTTGTGTTGTTCCTTTGGCGTAAAATCCCAAACGCCCGCTGTCATAGTTTGCCGAAACATCGGACGTTTTGTTGCGGTTGATTCCAAAGGTTAAATCAGCTGTTGCTACATAGAACCATTCGGAACTTGGAATTTCGACATCGCGGATCAGGTGAAGGTTTTGCCCCCCTGTCGCCACGTCAACAGAAACCGCATGCATGCCAGCAGGCAGGATACGATTGATCACGAAATTTCCCTGGGCATCCGCGCGGACTGTTTCACCCAATGTCTGAATTGTTGCACCGGGGGACAGCTGATTACTGGACACTGTTATAGAACCGCCACGAACCGGAATACGCCGCCGTGCTGTACGATCTGTACCTTCTTCAGGTGGATCGGTTAGGACATCATCCTGATTATTTCCGCCATTCAGTGACCGGCTACTTAGGTTCAGGCCAAAGGTTTCGTCATAGCGCCCGGATCGGTCATAGACACGATGAACGGCAATCAGATCTTCGCCCTCTGGAAGGGCGATCTGTGTCTGGCCGTTTGGTTTGATCGGTACAATTGCAACCGTTCGCGCACCACCGCTGGCACCCAGATCAATGATCCTGACTTCGCCCCTTTGCAACCAATGGGGATAGTTGGTTTGGCTTTCAAATGTGACCAGATCACCAGCCCGATAGAACTGTCGCGGACCGGCGGTAACCAGATCTAGGCGCGGCGTTGTACCTAACCCGTCAAAACGTACCTGAATATCAGCAGCTTCCAGTGCAATATCCTGACGTCGCAATGTGCCCACAAGGCCAAGATCACCGCTTTGCGGAATGCCGTCGACCAGAATTGTAAATCCCTGGTCGGGGCGTCGACCAGAACGCAGGATTTCCGTGTTTTTGCCAACCGGAATTCGCACGACGGTATTTGCATCCGCCCGCGTACAACCGTTTGGTAAAACTCCGTTCACCAGCTCGCAATTCTGAGCCATGGTCGGTTGCGCGCCAAATATTATTGCCAGGGCAGTTGCCCCCAACAAGGTACCGGTGGCGATTTTTTGGTTTTTACTGGTCATGTTACTCATCCTCACTGCAGCCGCTTGATTGTACGTTCAATCAACAAGCGGTAACGCCCTTGGTTCGGCCAGGACTTACGCAACAGTTTTTCAACAATAGTGGTTCTAGCCCGTGCGACTGCAGTGCTTTCAGAGCTAACAAAATAGCTTAACCGGATCACGGAAGGCGTTGCGTCGTATTGGGCAATCAATGACGCAATTCCAGCTTTCAAATCTTCGCTTAACCCTATGGTTCCGTCAGCCGCTGTTACGAAGGCAGAAGCAGTCAAGTCAATGTCGATGACATTGGTCAGAGCCGCACCAAAGTTCAGGCGTGCGATCTTACCGGCTGTCAGGCGTATGACCCGTGGGTTCTCGGTTGTTACTCGATATCCCGAAGGCAACGACCGCGTATCCAGTTTCAACAGGAAGTTGGAACCAGTGGCCGCTGGCAGTTCTGCACAGGGAACATTGAAGCGCCCAAATTCATCGGTAGTGATTAGAACCCCACTGATAGTGGCCAGACGCACCCCTGGGAGGCCAGGTTCATCTTCGCCCTGATATCCATCAATATCGACATCATCGAACACTTTGCCAATTACATCCGAACAGTCGAAGACATGCTCTGGAATGATCCTTACGACAGCGGCTGCGACATTCGAAACCGTTGCCCCCGTAGCCGGATTGAAAAGGTGGGTAGTATTGCTCAGCGTTCCTGCTCCGTTACCAGGAACAACACGCGCATCAAAGGTAATCAAAAGCGGTGTCGCGCTAGACACGGTTTGACCCGGCCAGCTAAGAGTCTGACCTGTCTGGATGGGATCCAAAGGACCGCCGTTAACCGTCGCGGTCCCGGCGATGTATACTACTCCGGCCGGAAGCTCATCAATGGCGGTAACATTTACAATCGGAACGGCGCGTACGGTAGTGAATTGCAATGTATAGGTAACGGTTTCTCCGCGTTTAACTTCGGTTTTATCAACGACTTTTGTTGCCACTACCGGGACTGAAAAAGCGGATACCCCCAAGACGAACAATGTGGGGTCGTTGGTCGGATCACCATCTGTGCCGCCGACCAGATCACCAGTTTCACCGGTTTCGTTTCCTGGATCCGAAACGTCAGTCACTGGCGCAACAGGCGTACCATTGGGAAGATTTGGCGGTGTGCCTGCCGTGTCAGCAGAGTTCTGGACACCACCGGCTGTTACATCCGCCGGTGTGATAACGTATCCGGCAGTAAACGTGGTACTGTCAGATGCCCCAGGTGCAAGGCTGGCAATCGCCGAACCCGTTGCCGAAACAACGCTCACCAGTGGGTCGTTGACGTTGATATTGGTCAAGGTGACGTTGCCGGCGTTGGTCAATGTAAACGCATAGTTAATTGTGTCCCCGGCATCAGTAACGCCGTTGCCATTTGTATCCGACACACCTGTGATTACTTTGGTCAGCTGGATGACGGCCGATTGTGCGATCAGTTGTACCGTCGGATCATTGGTAGGGTCACCATCCGTCGTGCCGGTCAGACCCGGCGTTTCAGTGGTCTCATCACCAGCGTCCGATATATCAGTTACAGGCGTTGCAGCAGAACCATCCGGCAAGTTTGGCGGCGTGCCTGTAGCGGTGGCCGTGTTTTCAACACCACCTGCATCCGCATCAGCCACCTGAATTATGTAACTTGCTGTAAAGGCGGCCGTATCCGTCGCACCGGCGGCCAAACTGGCCAACGTCCCTGCAACTGTCACTTTGGGGTCCGCAATCGTAACAGGGGCAAGTGTAACATTACCCGTGTTGGTGACCGAGAATACATAGTTGATGGTGTCGCCGGCATCGGTGATCCCGTTGCCATTGGTATCAACAACACCGCTGATCGCTTTGGTCAACTGGATACCGGCGCTTGGAGCCAGCAACTGAATAGTCGGATCATTGGTCGGATCACCGTCAGTGGTTCCGTCCAGCGCCGGCGTTTCAGTGGTTTCATTCCCCGCGTCCGAGATATCAGTAACCGGTGTCGCTGCAGATCCATCCGGCAGGTTCGGTGGCGTACCTGTTGCGGTCGCGGTATTTTCAACACCACCCGCATCAAAGTCACCGGGTTGAATAACATAGCTGGCCGTAAAGGCCGCGGCATCTGTCGCACCTGCGGCAAGGCTGGCCAACGTCCCGGCAACTGTCACTTTGGCGTCCGTGATCGTAACCGGCGCCAGGGTGACAACCCCGGTATTGGTGACGGAAAACGCATAGTTGATTGTATCGCCTGCATCGGTAATGCCGTTGCCGTTGGTATCGGCAACCGAACTGATGGTTTTGGTCAGCTGAATACCACCGGTCTGCGCCAACAGTTGAACGGTTGGATCGTTGGTGGGATCGCCATCGGTGGTGCCGTTCAGTGAAGGCGTTTCTGTCGCCTCATCTCCGGCATCGGACATATCCGTTGCAGGTGTACCTGCGGAACCATCGGGTTTGTTTGGCGGCGTGCCTGTGGCAATCGCGGTGTTGTCCACCCCGCCGGCATTCATATCAGCTGGCAGGATCACATAACTGGCCGTAAAGGCCGCGGCATCTGTCGCACCTGCGGCAAGGCTGGCCAGCGAACCGGCAACCGTCACTTTGGGGTCAGAAATCGTAACAGGGGCCAATGTGACAATGCCAGTGTTGGTGACTGAGAAGGCATAGTTGATGGTATCGCCAGCATCCGTAAGTCCGTTGCCATTGGTGTCGACAACCGAACTGATGGTTTTGGTCAGTCGGATACCACCGGTCTGCGCAATCAATTGCACGGTTGGGTCATTGGTGGGGTCACCATCTGTGGTGCCGGTCAGCCCCGGTGTTTCAGTGGTCTCATCACCCGCATCAGACACGTCGGTTACTGGTGTCGCAGCCGAGCCATCTGGCAGGTTGGGTGGTGTACCGCTTGCGGTTGCGGTGTTTTCCACGCCACCCGCATTCACGTCGATAGGTTGAATTGCATAGGTCGCCGTGAACGTCGAATTATCAATCGCCCCAGCGGCCAGACTGGCCAACGTCCCAACAACCGAGACCTTAGGGTCAGTGATCGTAACAGGGGCAAGGGTAACAACGCCGGTGTTTTCAACAGTAAATACATAATGGATGACGTCGCCCGCGTCGGTGATGGAATTGCCATTGGTGTCGGTGACGCTACCGATTGTTTTTGTCAGTTTGATCCCGCCAGTTTGTGCCAACAACTGTACGGTTGGGTCATTGGTTGGATCGCCATCGGTGCTGCCATTCAGCGCCGGGGTTTCAACGGCCTCGTTACCGGCATCAGACACATCAGTTACCGGAACCGCAGCACCCCCGCTTGGTGGCGGTGGAGGTGTACCAGTGGCGGTGGCTGTATTTTCAACACCACCTGCATTCATATCCGATGACAGAATTGTATAGGTCGCCGTGAAGGCCGCAGTATTTGTTAAGCCAGCCCCCAGCGTCGCCAACGAACCAGCCATCGTAACCTTGGCATCTGCAACCGTCACCGGTGTTAGTGTTACGTTACCAGTGTTGGTGACTGCGAACGCATAGTTGATAATATCGCCCGCATCGTTGATCCCGTTGGAATTAACGTCCGTGATTGTACTGATGGTTTTTGTCAGCTGAATGCCCGAAATCTGGGTCAGGAAAACCGTGGGATCATTGGTAGCATCGCCATCGGTCCCGCCGGTCAGATTTGGGGTTTCCGTGGCTTCATTGCCAACACCGCTGTCAGACACATCAGTGACATCGTTTGTGCCACTGGGCGAAGACCCGGTCACAAGTGCCGTGTTTTCGACGCCGCCGGCGGTAATATCCGCAGCCTGCAAAACATATGTCGCCGTGAAGGTGGAATTGTCCGTACCACTTGGTGCGAGCGATGCAATCGGGCCTCCGGCCATTGTGGCCTTAGGATCGGTCACGGTAATATTGGTCAGCGGCAGATTGCCGGTGTTTGTAACCACGAAGGTATAGCTGACAGTGTCTCCAGCGTCGATCAGCCCAGAACCGTTGGTGTCGGCACTACCGGAAACGGTTTTGCTTAGCTGAAGGCCGGGGGTGCCGGGGGTAAACGCCACGTTTGCCGAAGCCGGCGGCGTGGTCCCTGCGGCACTTGTCAACGCTCCAGTGGTATTCGTGTAAGCACCCGGCGTTGCAGATGTAACATCAACCGTAACAGTACAGGACCCGTTGGCAGGAATGCTGCCATAGTGCAGCTTGAAGCCGGTATCACCAGCGGCCACCAAAGCGTTCGTATTTCCAGAAAGGTTCCGGACACGCGAACCTGGGCATGATGTTGCGGCATTGGGTGTTGGGGCAACAACCATAGCACCCGGAACAAACGGGAAATTATCCGTCAGGGCGTTGATCGTCATTGAAACAGCGGCACTGTTCGGGTTGCTTAATGTCACCGTCATGGTGACCGGGCCGTATACGGTTTGCGAGGGAACCGAAAATGTCTTGGCCATGGTTACAGGCGCTAGCACAGTCAGGTTTGCCGAATTGGAAGGCGTGCCGGGTGAACTGGTCTGGTTTGTATCCGCACCACTTGTCTGGTTTGGGTGGGTGCCAATTTGGGTCGAAGTGACCGGGATATAGATAAAGCAGTTACCACTTGGCGGTATTGAGATGCTTGAAAAACTCAGCGCAGTCGCGCCAACGGCGACGTTGTGCACAAGGCCGGAACAGTTGGTGCTTATCGTTGCGGGCGACGCCACAACCATGTTGGTCAGCGTATCGGTGAACGAAACACCCGAAAATCCGGTCGGAAGGATCGCGGCATTGTTGGGATTATAAACCCTCAATCGCAAAGAGCTGGTCGCACCGACAGCAATGGATGTGGGTGAAAACTGTTTGGTAATTGTGGGCTTGCCACTGACAATCAGTGTCGCAGTGGCTGGATCCGGATTTGAAACGCCCGAAACCATCGTCAGATCGCCCAATCCGATCGTATTCACATAATTACCTGTAGCGCTGGCAGTAACAGGTGCCAGAATTTCACACGTGGTCTGGCCCGGATAGGTACCACCTGACAGCGTAAGTGTGTGCAACCCTGCTCCGTTTACCCCGTTGGTAACGGTAGCCCCGGCGCAGTTTGTTGTTGGTGCCCCGGTAATCTGAACGCCGGACGGCATGACATCAACCAATGCTGGCGCAGTACCTGTTTCGGTTCCGGCAAGGTTAGAATTGAAAACCTCAAGGCGAAGTGTTGAAGCCTCGCCCGCACCTATGACACTGGGCGAAAAGCCTTTGCCGATTTGAACATTCCGAGCGACGGTAAGTGTCGCCGAAATATTAGCGTTGTTCGAGATACCTTCATTGGTGGTCAGGTCACCCGCGTCAAAAGTATTCACGTGGTTGCCACCGAATACGGACGTCACATTGAACTCAACCCAACACTGTGTGCCGGCATTCATCTGCCCGCCGGTCATCGTAATTGATGTGCCCCCTGGAACACCGGTGAAAGTACCACCAGAACAACCATTGGCATTCGGATTACCAGACGTATCTGTAAATTTTGGATCAATGTTCGTGTGCAAGAACAGATTGGCCGGGAAAGTATCGGTCATACCCAAATTGGTTAGGTTGATCGCTGTGGGCTGCAGATTGGATATAATAAAGCGCACCCTGGAAACACCGCCGCCATTAATCGTAGCCGGGCGAAATTCTTTGCTCATCGACACGGCCGAAGCCTGACGGGTCAATACCGCAGACGCACTAAAGTAGTTCTGCAACAGCTTGTTCGCCGTTGGATCACCATCGTTGATGGCCGAAAAGTTTGTTGGCGTGCCATTGGCATCACCAGGGATAGTGTTGGTGGCTGACTCAGTCGGACCACCGGCAGAAAATGGCGGGGACTGAACATTTACATAGATGCTGCATTCTTTGGTGGAAGAGCTACCCAAAGATGGCAGTGCACCACCGACCAGTTGTATGGTGTTTGTTCCAGACGCGGCGGTAACTGCCCCACCACAGGAATTTGTCACATTCGGCGTCGCCGCAACTATGTGCCCAGCCGGAAGCGTATCGATGATATCAATGCCACTGGTTGAAGTCGCCGCCCAGGTCCTGGACGTAGAATACCGAAGGATCCGAATTCGCGCACGGCTGATCCCCAACGGCCCGACTGTTGCAGGGCTCCAGTATTTGAACACCCGGATAGCAGGTCGAAGATACACTTGGCCTTGAACTTGAAGCCCATATACTTGCGAAGCGCCACCACCCACTTGAAAAGTTATATCACCAGAAGGAATTGTATTTCGGCGCCACTGATTGACCGGAAAGGCCTGCGAGGAAACATTCAATTCCACTTCCACTGTACAAGTGGTCGCGCCTGGGATTGCCAGATCGCGGAATTGAATTGTCGTGCCACCCGAAGGTGCTGTGACGGTTCCACCGCAGGAATTTGCCATGACACCATTGGGGGAAATGGTGAACCCAGCCCCCATGGTTGTAAGGAGGTCATCAAAATCAACGTTGGTGATCGGTGTTGCCGGGGTTTCATTTTTCAACGTCAAAACTGCGCGTATTGTATCGCCCTGATACGCCGTCACTAATCCGGGGCTGGAGCTGTAAGAAAGCTTGAACCCCTTGCTAACCGACAACGAAGCGCCCGACACATTCAGGATCGCCACAGTACGGCTAAAGCTATGACCATCTTGGGTGCCTGCTGGAATGTCATTGATATAAGTTCCGGCGGCCGAGAACCCAACAACTGCGGTAATTCTGCATAATGGTGCCTGAAGGCCGCTTTGACCCGCGGTAGCCCCGGAAAGCGCGCCATTGCTGATCGTTAGATCATTGGCTGTGTTTGATGTTGTGCCACCGCACGTGTTTGAAGTGATACTGTTCACCGTTAACCCGGCAGGCATAACGTCCGTCAGATTGATCGGGTCAATATCCACCGCATTGTAATCTTGAATATCGATGGTCAGGGTCGCGGTATTGCCGGCAAACAGGTTTACCGAAGAATTTGAGCTATTGTTAAAGCGTTTGGTGACCCGAATACCAGAAATCGACCGCATGTAGTTTTGGATATTTGAAGTGTTTGTCGCGCCCTCAGTCGACGTAATACTGTTGGCCAGAATGCGGTGCCAAACACCATGGCTGGCATAAACCGCCGTAGGGTCACGGGCTATTTCAACATCAAAAAAGATATCGCATGTTGCGTTTGCGGGGATCGTCCCACTGGCGAACGTAACTTCCGAAGTCGGACCATAGGCGCTTGAGCGAGGCGGTTTTGGTGCAATTCCAATAGTCCCGGTACCGCAGGTTGTCCCTTTGTTTGCATTGTCTATCGCCCGGTAATTGTAGCCCTGTGCATTCATATCGTGGATAAAAGACACATTCGTCAAAGGCACAGGGTTCGGGTTGGTCAGTCGGATATGATACCGCGTTGTCTCGTTGCCCTGTAGATAGCTTCCGACATCCGTACTGATCGAACCGGTGATTTCCTGAATGACCACCGTTAGCGATGCCTGGGATGCCTGAACGTTATTGACTGGCAGGCCATTCACGGTGGCCGTCACATCGCCAACTGGGATTGAATTTACAAAAGTGCCTTGCCCAGACGCAAACGCGTCAAATGACACCTTACAAACCCCAGGGTTGGTACCATCCCCGGCAGGAATTATACCACCCGTAAGAGCGACCTCGCCCCGCAATGCTGTATTATTGGGTGTTGCCACGCCACCGCATGTATTCGTCAGGTTTGGTACCGACGCCACAAATACACCGTCGGGCAAAATGTCAGTGAACGCCGTTGCGCTGGCAATGGATGTTGCAGAATTTTGCAACTCAACTGTAATTCGCGTGATTTCTGTTGGATAGCGGGTCGCTGGCGAAAAGCTTTTATTGACATCAATCGCGGCAAACGCCGGGATGGCCAGGAAAAGCGAAAATATGAAAACTGCGAAAATTCGAATGGGAAAAGAGCCTGGCAAATTGTTACTCCTAGAAAACTAAATCACATAAGTTCGCTTTCGGGACTAAAAGCTATATATAGGCGCTTTGCGCCCCGTACGCGCCGCATCTAGCATTTCACCAGATTTACTGTCTAGAGGTTTGTTAACAGAATGGTGATATGTCATGGTTCGTTGACATAAATGAAACAATCGAATGCAATTATTTATGCGGCGCAAGTTTGCCGCTGTCGTTGTGGCCTTATTTACGACCCGAATACGGTTTTGCCGCAATTTTATCGTTGGAAAAAGCTGATTGGTAACTCAGATAGGTATCGTCAAGTTGACGGCCCGATCACTTAGTTAATAAAATCTGACATGACAAAACGCAAGAATTCGGTTCTGTCGCAAAGATTTTACCTCCCGATTGCGAAATTTGGCCTATTTGGCAGTTCCAGCGTCTGCTCAGCCACAACTTCCTTCAGATCACGGGCTTCGCTTAGCTGATCCGGGCATCGTTACACCGTGCCCCGCGAAATCAGTTTCACATCAATTATTTCGCTTTTAGGATCTGCACTCGGATTTTTAATACGTTCCTGAAGAAGATCAACCGTGACGCGGGCAAATTCCTCAACTGATTGTTTTACAGTTGTGAGATTGGCAAATACCCACTCGGCCTGAGGAATATCATCATATCCAATCAGACTTATGTCATGGGGAACGCGAATACCATGCTGCGAACGAAGGGCATCCAGTAGTCCCAAAGCGCACACATCGGTAGGACAAAAAATCCCCAGCTTGTCATCACGTCGTTTCGCGATCTTCACGGCTGCATCCCGGCCGCTCTCATAGTCATGCGAATTTAGAGTGAATTGCTCGGCTTCAAGGCCCAGTTCTGATGCCCTTTTATTAAATGCTAAAATGCGGGCGCTGACTGAATGCACAGGTTTAACAGGCGCCAGTACCAGAAAACGGCGCCGCCCGGCTGCAAATAGCGCTTCAGCGGCCAAGCGACCACCTTTGGCATCATCTCCGTTGATCAGGTCAACATAGGGCAACGCATCCCCCCGCCCGACCAGTACCAGCGGCACCTGCATTCTTGCGCATTCTTCGCAGATTTCCTTGGGTGGCGCATCTGAGGTAATGACCACCCCGGAAACCTGATAATTCAGCAATATAGATAAAAGCCGTTCCTCATCCATATCCCCGTCAATGCAAAATAGCATCGGGCGAAAGCCTTCGCGCACCAGACGCTTGGCCAGGGCATCGATCTGTTCTGAACGAAACGGATTGTTCATGCCAGCGGCAATCATTCCAACAAGATCTGTACGACGCTTGTTCAATCCACGCGCAACAAGATTGACACGATACCCGAGTTCAGACGCTGCCTTTTGCACTTTTTTGTTTGTTTTATCAGATATGCTTGCGCCGGGCGTAAACGCCCGTGAAACTGCAGAACGTGAAACCCCGGCCAATTTAGCTACATCCAATGATGTAACCGAGGAAGGTGTTGGGCGGGTTCCACTCATGAAATTCGGGCGTTTCCCATTGCCACAAAATGACGGCGAACATTAGGGTAGGATGTAAGGATTTTAAAGCGGTCCGGATAATCCAGATTTACCATATCAGGCTTGTATTGAAGGTAAGACGAGAGTTCGTCCCAGCCGGATCGGGTGCTGAAAATCATCGACCGCACGCCCAGCGCCTGACATTGATTGATCTCCGACAGATCATCCTTTTCCACATCAAACTCAACAATCTGAGCACCATAAGCATCAATCGCCTGAGCAACCGAGGAAAATTTCCAGCGCGGGGCCATCAACATGATTTCTGGCGATTGATCGCGCAGCCAATGCAGCAGTTTGATGTCAGAGCTCCAAAAAAAACAGTTATCCAGTATGTTTTTGGCCTGAGCAACTTTTAGTACCGCCTCGGCCTGCGCTTGTTTGATTTCTACATATATACCGGCACGGCCTTTCGCCAGATCAAAAACTTGGTCCAGACTTGGAACAGCATAGCCGACCGTTCCGTCGCGAAACCAGCCGCCCGCATCCAGCGCCTGAATTTGCGCCAATGTGTGATCGGCAACAGACCCGTGCCCGTTGGTGGTGCGTTTTAGGTTAGCGTCATGGATCACCGCAAGTGCGCCTTCGGATGTCGAGCGAACATCTATTTCAATAAACTGGAACCCCTGGTCGAGGCAAATTTTTGCGGCCCCAAGCGTGTTCTCGGGCGCCAGAATGTTGGCGCCACGGTGGCATACAATGTCCACCGGATTGACCGTGTCACGTTTATAGGGTTTCAGCATTTCCGGGCGGTTAGAGCAAATACCCATCACCGGTTTGTCCCAAATTCCGGCAAGAACCGAAACCCGGTCCTCATCCCACAGGACAATCTGGTAGCCTTGCAAATTGGTGAATAACTGGTCGGTCAACAGCTGGTCAGGCCTGGCCAATGCCCCGCGCCAACAAATATGGATAACATCAACCGATACGCCATTGATATATTCCAAAGGGTCAGAATTGGCTGGAATTAGAACCGCCAAGGGATATTCACAGCCCATGTCACGCAGATCAGAGATCCAGTCCACCACAAAAGAACCCAGAACCGCAAAGCGGAAATTTGCCTTTTGCAACACGCGCCACGCCGCCCGCCCCGCGCCTTCCGATTTGATATCGACATAGAGACCACAACCGGAATTTTCAGCCAGGGCGATCACGTCTTCAAAACGCAGTATGCGCTGGCCCTCAGCAAGCTGAACGGCTGAAATTTCCGCCCAACTGGATTTTGAAATCAGCAGTTCACGCCCCGAAATCCGGCTCAGATCATCGTCGTGCGAAACCACGCAAACCCCGTCAGCGGACAGGCGCAAATCAAGCTCCCACATTTCGGCGCAAAGGTCGGCCGCGATCCGAAAAGCTTTCAGGGTATTTTCAGGGGCATAGTCGCTGGCGCCGCGGTGGGCGATTGCCAGTGGATGGCCGGTAAGCAGAGTTTCGGGCCAATCAAACTTTTTCAACCAGTCTTTTGTCAGAGTCAAATCAACGATCCATCCTGATCAAAAACCAGTACATGGTCGGCCTGCACGCCCCAGCTGACCTGATCACCAATTTTCACCGTTGAATGGCTGCCCTGGATCGAGCGCAGAACCGTTCCGTCCGCCAAAGTCACCACATACAGGGTTTCGCGCCCCTGAGCCTCGATCATCGAAACCGTGCCGGTGATCAACGCGCCGTCGCCCGGTTGAAAATATTCCGGCCGGATGCCGATGCGCACGTCGCGTCCCGCATGCGAGGCAGAAATGCTTTTGCTCACTGGAATTTTGCTGCCTGTGGCCGGCTCCACGAAACGGCCATTCTGGATTTGGCCGTTCAAAAATGCAATGGGTGGCGAACCGAGAAACCCGGCGACATAATCAGACACCGGATTTTCATACATGTCCTTAGGCTCGGTGATCTGCAAAATCTTACCGGCGTCCATAATGGCGATCCGGTCGCACATGCTCATGGCTTCCACCTGATCATGGGTCACCAGCACCGCGGTGATGCCGGTTTCACGCTGAATACGCCTGATTTCAGAGCGCATTTCAAGGCGCAGGGTTGCATCCAGATTGGCCAGCGGTTCATCCAGCAACAAAACATCGGGGCGTCGGATCAGGGCACGTGCCAATGCCACCCGCTGCTGCTGGCCGCCCGACAATTCACCGGGGCGACGCCCAAGCAGCGCCTCAATATGCACCATTTCAGCTATTTCATCGACCTTGCGTTTGATCTCGGTCGCACTTTCCTTACGCAGCTTTAGCGGAAAGCCGATATTATGCGCGACGTCCATGTGGGGATACAGCGCGAAAGATTGGAAAACCACGCCGACATTACGTTCCTGCGAGGTGATGTTGGTGACATCACGATCACCAAACAATATCCGGCCACCGTTGACCTTGTGGATACCGCAAATCGCAAACAGCGTCGTGGATTTGCCGCAACCCGAGCCGCCCAGCAGGGCCACCATTTCACCGTCATGGACTTCAAGGTCCATCTCATCAATCACTGTCAGGTCGCCAAATTTTTTGGTGAATTTATCCAATAATATACGCATTAGCCTTTGGTCCCCCCGCTATAGATATTCATCAGTCTGTTTTGGAAAAATACGAACAGAATAATCACCGGAATAACGTAAAATACGCCAACCGATTTAAACAGCGCCATGTCAAAATTCTGATCATCAGCAATCAACGCTGCCAGATAAACCGACAACACCTGCACGCTGTTATCGGGCGCCAACACCAGCGGCAGAATGAATTCCGACCAGCCTGCGAGAAACGAGAATATTCCAAGCGCCAGGATTGCCGGTTTGACTTGGGGCAATACCAGCTTGGTCCAGACCTGAAACCGGCTGGCGCCATCCTGGATGCCGGCCATTTCAATTTCCCAGGGCACGGTGTCGTAAAACCCCTTCATGATCCAGATGCCGAACGGCAGCTCCAGCGCGGTTTTCACCAGAATGACCCCGATCAGCGAATTATACAGCCCCAGCATTTGCAGGATCAGAAAAATCGCGATCAGCAAGGTGACCGTCGGAAAGGCATGCAGCACCATGATGCCGCCCAGAAAAAACGACCGCGCCGGTAATTGCAGGCGTGACAGCGCGTATCCGGCTGACGAAGATACCACCAGCACGATGACGGTGGTCGCGGTGGCAAATACAAATGTATTCCAGGTGGCCAGCCAGATCGAAGGCCGCCCCGGGATGGTTTCTGTCAGAAATCGCCAGTGTTCCAGTGTAAATTCATTGGGGATCATGCTGCCCGGTGGCGTGTTGGTGATGGTATCCACGAACAGGTAGATATACATCAGGATCAACGGCGCGGTCAGCACCGACAGAAACACCAGCGTCGGCCATTTGCGGTAATTGCCACTCATTTGAACATCCCCCCTGCGCTACTCGATCTTCGGTGGTGCGGTCAGATTTTTGAAATCGAACAGCCTGAGGTAAATCAGCGAAACTGCAATGCCGATGACCACCAACACCAGCGACAGCGCCGCACCGTAACCGTATTGCAAAGCACCGCCATAGTTGGACAGCGCTTTCAGATAGGTGGACAGCGCCCAGACCTCGGTTGCCCCACCCGGACCACCATCGGTGGCCAGCAGGATATATTCAAACGAGGTCAGCAGCGACAGGGTTTGGTAGATGGTGATGAACAGGATCGGCCAGCGCAACTGGGGCAGGATAATGTGCCATATCTGCTGGCGACGGGTTGCCCCGTCGACCTCGCTGGCATGAAACAGCGACGGAGGAATGGCCTTGATCGCGGACGAGAATATCAGCATCCCCATCGAAGCACCAACGATACCGTTGATCAGGATGATGAATGTCCAGGCGTTGGCCGGGCTGTCCAGCATCCAGTTTCGTGGCGCAAACCCCAGTGGTTCCAAAATAACCGACAAAAACCCGCTATCCCAGGCCAGCCATTTCCACATCAGAACATAAAGCACCGGTGGCGTGACCCGGGGCAGCAGCCAGATCGAGCGGAAGAACCCCGCCGGGCCGGTCGGCATGTAATGGGTCGAGATCGACAGCACCAGCGCGAAACCGGTGTTGAACAGGATCAGTGTGGTGAACACATAGAACAGGGTGTTGATCAGCGTCTTCTTGGTATCCGGCAGCTCCAGCATGGTTTTGAAATTCTGGGTGGTGAAGGTCCAGCCGGTATAGGCAACGTCAACCATCGCCTCGGTCTGCTCTTCGTTCAGTTCGATGCCAAAACCGTCAATCGCTGCCAGCATCTGTTCTGGCGTATCAAACCGGACATTGACCACGGATCGTTCAAACTGCGCCGAAATGGTTTTGACGGCCCGGGTTGAGGATGGCCGGGCGTTCAGAGATTTGATTGCCTTCTCGACATCCCGCCGGCGCTCATAACTTGTGCCGAGGAATTTTTCTTCCAGCTCTTTTAGCGCCGCCGCGTCACCGCCAGCCTGCGCTGCCGATGTCAGGCCCGCCAGATCAATCGTGTAAACCCGCAGCGATAGCTGATCGGCCAGCTCGTCTTCGCCATACCGGCTTCGTAACGGGCGCAGCGCGCTTTCCGAAACCATGTAAGACCCGCCGGTGATGCCGGTCGCCGTGCTCATATTGGTAAAGCCGAAAACGCCGGTCAGAACCACCGGCGCCAGAAAAAACAAAATAACAAAAATGCCTGCGGGGGCGAGCAGAAACAATCCCAGATGTTTTGAATTTCCCATCATTGTCCCCGGAATTTGTGGCCACCGGCACGAAAAATCCGTGCCGGTGGCAATGTCATATCAGCGGATTACGATATTGTCGCCCAAAGCTGCCTTAAGCTCGGTTTCAACATCTGCAATCGCCTCATCCACGGTTTTCTGACCCGTCCAGGCGGCTTGCAAACCACTGAACATAACTTCGAAATACTGCCCGAAGTTCACGTTGTTGGGTTGTGCCGACGCAAACGGCAGCAGCACCGGCGTGGCTTCGCGGATCCATCGGTCATCCGCATAAAGGCCCACAGTTTCTTCGGCTTTGGAAATACCCAGATGCGCCGAATTGACCGCGTGCAAGGCATTGATCCGCGGCTCTGAAGCGATGGTGATCAGCTCGCCGGCAATGCCCATTGTTTCCTCGTCATCCTGCTGGGTCATCAAATAGACCAGCGGCTGGGTAAGCGTATTGGCGCGACCATTGTCGCCCCCGCCCGGAACCAGAGAAAATGTGGCGTTGGCAAAGAAATCCAGTTCGTATTTGCCGGTCCACTCGGCAAATTGCCAGGTGCCGCCCTGCCACATGCCAACCTGACCCGATGTCAGTGAGCCGTGCCACTGATCCCAGGGTGTGCCGATGTGGTTCTTGCCGATCACGCCCAGTTCGACCGCATCAACGAAGAACTGATAGAACTCAGCCATAGCCGTTTTGTCGAGCAGAAGCCGGCCATTGCCATCTTCCATTTCGCCGCCAAATGCCATGTAGAACATCCAGTAGTCCGGCCCCTTGGACGGGCGTGGCCAAAAACCTTTGTTTTCTTCAACAAGGCCCGCATCGATCATCTTTTTGGCATCAATCAGCATGTCTGACAAAGTATAGTCCCCCGACCTGACGCTTTCAGCAAGACCGTCAAGGTCGGCATCGGAATAGCCGATGGCCTTCATGTGGTCCTTCCAGAAAAAGAACGGGCGCGATTCTGCATCCTGCGGAACCGCCCAAATCTGGTCTTGAAATGTCGTAATCTCAAGCAAATTTGGATAGATGTCATTAAGCGGCCAGGCGTCAATATCTACATAGTCTTCCACCGGCACGATCAATCCGGACTGTGCCCAGGGCGCTATGTCAACATGCGATGCCACGACGATGTTTGGCGCATCGCCAGCCTCGGCCGCGAGCGTCACACCTTGGCGAAATTCATCCCATTGTGTGAACGGCTTTCCTTCGATGTTGATATGAATTGGCTCGCCGCGAACCGCATACTCGCGCTCCAGTAAATCCGCAGCGATTTCAATTGCACCAATGCGGTATATGTCGCTTGGACCTGCAATGGACCAGACTGATAAGTTGATTTCCTTGCCATGATCAGCAAACACAGCGCCGGTTGTCAGTATCGTCGTTGCTGCCAACGCTGCCAACACATTTCTGTTACGTATCATTTCTTGCATCTCCCATGTTGGTCGTAATTTTTTTCACGCTAAATTTTTCGAAAATGCGCGATGAGGCTACGATGACATTTTTTGCATACGTGTGCAATACTTTTCTAAAAACAATCCTTACGGAATTTTTATTCTATTTTGACAATCGATAGCCATTCACGATATTGTTGCTTTAAGTTCCTGATAGGCCAGTATTTATGCTGTTCGAGCGGCGAGATACTGCGGCTACAACGCTATAGTAGCCGGATAAGGCCCGGTAAAACACAAGACCAATCAACGGGCAAACCTGGCAAAACCCGAGAACTACTTCAAATACCAACCCCATGGTTTGTTGCCGTCGAACCGGGTGATTTGTTTGGTCTCAAGGTAATTGTTCAGTCCCCATCTACCCAATTCACGGCCGATGCCCGATTTTTTGTACCCGCCCCAAGGGGCCTCGACAAATGTCGGTTGCGAGCAGTTAATCCAGACAATACCTGCCCGAAATGCCCGGGCCACACGTTCGCAGCGCGCATCATCTTTTGACATTACCGCCGCCGCCAAACCAAATTCACTGTCATTGGCCATGCGGATTGCTTCGCTTTCTTCCTTGAATGGCTTGATGCAAACGACGGGGCCAAAAATCTCTTCCCGCCAGATAGTGCTGGTCTCATCAACGTCGGCAAATATGGTAGGTGCGATGAAATAGCCTGTGTCGCGGATTTTTTGGTCGCCGCCGGCGATCAGACGCGCACCGTCTTCGATGCCTTTTGAAATGTAACCCAGGACTTTTTTGTATTGGGCTTCATTGACAACCGGGCCAAGCAAAACGCCGTCACCCATGCCATCACCGATCGTAATCTTTTTGGTTTCTTCTTTTAGGCGCGCCAACAATTCTTCATAGATATCTTCTTCGACCAACACCCGCGATGTCGATGAGCAAACCTCACCTTGATTCCAGAAAACACCGAACATTATCCACTCGACGGCCTCGTCCAGATTGCTGTCAGAAAACACAACAAAAGGCGATTTTCCACCCAGTTCGAGCGACAGGTTTTTGACGTCCTTGGCTGCCGATTGCATAATGCGAGAACCAGTTGTGACAGACCCGGTAAAGGCAATTTTATCGACATCCGGGTGTTCTGTCAGGGGTTGCCCGGCTGTTGGTCCAAGCCCGGTCACGATATTCAACACCCCATCCGGCAACCCGCAAGCTTTTGAAATGTTGCCGAGTTCAAGCGCGGTTAGCGAAGTAACCTCCGACGGTTTAAGTATGATTGTACAACCCGCCGCGAGAGCAGGCGCAACTTTCCACGACGCCATTAGCAATGGATAGTTCCATGGGATGATTGCGGCGACCACGCCAACGGCCTCTTCGACGACGTGCGATTTGAAACGCGCATCGCTCAGCGGTATTTCGGTGTCAGGATTCTTGTGCAGTTCTTCGGCCAGCTCGGCGTAAAATAAAAAGCATGCGACCGTATCTTCGATATCCCACTGCGCCTCTGGGAAGGGCTTGCCATTGTCTAACACCTCCAACCGAGCTAGCTCATCGGTTTGCCTTTCAATTTCAGCCGCAATTTTTCGCAAGATTACCGCCCGATCAGAACCGTTCATGGCAGGCCATAGACCGGTATCAAACGCATCCCTGGCGGCCAGGACTGCTGCATCAATGTCGTCTGCACCAGCTGAGGCCACCTGATGAAATACTTCTTCGGTTGCGGGATTGATGACGTCGATCATTTCACCGGACTGCGCAGCAACCCATTCACCATTTATGAATAGCTTTGATTTCATCTTTTAACCTAACCAGCACTAGTTTCGGAAATGGCCGCAAGAGCCGCGTTCAGGCAGGCCTCATCCCCCGCCGCGATGACCTGCCCGGACCAGTCCAGTGTAATTTCCTGTCCGTCCCAATCGGTCATATGCCCCCCGGCACCCGAAATAACAGCCGCGTTGGCAAAAACGTCATAGGGCTCGTATTTGCAATCAATTGCAATATCGGTGCGCCCTGACGCGAGCATTCCGTAAGCAAAACAAGAGCCGCCATATTGCACATACGGAACCTGTTTGCGCAGGTTACTGAACCGCGTCAGTTCAGATTTGGACATGAAATCAGGATTGCTACAGGTGACGAAAGCATCTGACAAACCAGCACAGGATTTCACCTTGGCGGGCTGACCATTTCGTGTCGCAAACGTATGCGCCACGCCCGTCCAGCGGTCAGGTGTTGCAGGGTGATCCATAACACCAACAAAGGGTTTGCCCTGCCATGCCAGACCAATCAGCGTGCCAAAAACCGGGATGCCCGCGATAAAGGGTGCCGTGCCATCAATCGGGTCGAGTACCCAGACAAATTCGGCGTCCAGATTGATGTTGGGAAATTCTTCGCCCAGAACACCATGGTGGGGAAACGCGTCGGCAATCATTTCGCGCATCCGTTTTTCAATCGCTTTGTCCGCTTCGGTGACAAAAGACGCATCGGCCTTGAGGTTTATTTTCAAAGATTGGTTGGCGGTTTGTTGCAACATTTCACGGCTGGCATCGGCCAGCTCTTCCGCAAATGCCAGGAACACTTCATGCGGGGGGTATTGGTGCTTCATTTGCGTCATCTCTAGTGGGTCAGGATTTGACTTAGGAATTGTTTGGTCCGCTCATTTTTCGGGTTATCAAAAAACTCTTCTGGCCCGGCCTCTTCAACAATCTCGCCTTGATCCATAAAGATCACCCGATCCGCCACCGACCGGGCAAAACCCATTTCATGGGTGACACAAATCATCGTCATGCCTTCGCGGGCAAGATCGGTCATCACCTCCAGCACTTCGTTGATCATTTCAGGATCAAGCGCCGAGGTTGGCTCGTCAAACAGTATTATCTCGGGCTTCATGCAAAGGGCGCGGGCAATGGCCACGCGTTGTTGCTGCCCGCCTGATAGCTGCACCGGGTATTTATTCGCTTGTTCGGCAATTTTTACCCGTTCCAGAAAATGCATGGCGGTTTTGTGGGCTTCGGCTTTGGGAATCTTACGCACCAGTTTTTGCGCCAACATCAGGTTTTTCACAATCGTCATGTGTGGGAACAGATTGAAACTTTGAAACACCATGCCAACTTCGCGCCGTACTGCGTCAATATCTTTGACCTGATCGGTCAGTTCCTTGCCGGCAATAAAAATGTGCCCGTCATTGTGTTTTTCCAGCCGATTTATACAACGGATCATTGTCGATTTTCCGGAACCTGAGGGGCCGCAAACCACGATGCGTTCCCCTCGGGTCACCTCGAGGTTGATATTTTTCAGTGCCTGAAACGTACCAAAGAATTTATTGACGTTCTGCATTCGGATTAAAGTGTCGGTCATGGCGTGCCTCATGGGTTCACATAGCGGCTAAGATATTTTTCAATCCGGCCAAAGGTTTTCTGAATAAAGAAGGTCAGGATCATGTAGATGATTGCAAGTGATATGAAAATTTCATAGGGCGCGAATGTTTGCGCCACGATTGTGCGAGCGATCCCAGTCATATCCAACAAGGTTATGGTGCTGGCCAAAGATGTCGCTTTCATCAGGCTGATGAAATCATTGCTGTAAGCTGGTAAGGCAAGGCGCGCCGCGATCGGGGTGGTCAGGTAGATGAATTTTTGCCGGGCTGACAGGCCAAGGGCCGAGCCCGCTTCGAGTATACCGCGATCCACACCAAGCACACCGCCACGTAAGATTTCTGAAACGTAGGCGCCGGTGTTCAGGGTCAGGGCCAAAACTGCGCACCCGAAGGGTTCGCGCAGAATGGGCCAGAAGATGCCTTCGCGGATGAATTCGAACTGTGGCAGGCCGTAGTAGATGATGAATATTTGCACCAGAATAGGCGTGCCGCGAAAGATATAGATATGCACCTGTGCGGGCCATGACAGATACCATTTGCCGCTAATCCGCATCAACAAAAGTATGACGGCAAGGATCAGACCAAGCACCGCAGACAGGAACATCAGATAGAAAGTAATGCCAATACCAGACAGAATTTTCGGCAGGCTTTCGGTGACAAGGGTCAGATCAAACATCAGTGTGCCCCCAAGCCTGTTCGTTCACCGAATTTTTCCATCCCCATCACCGACAGGGTGATAACGGTGGAAAACGCCAAATAGATGCAGCCCACCACGATATACATTGTGAAAGGTTCGCCGGTTGTGCCGATGGCCTGTTTGGCGACAAAGAATGTTTCGTTCAATCCAATGATTGAAATCAGCGCAGTGTCTTTGATCAGTGACAGCATGTGGTTGCCAAAGGGCGGCAAGGCCAGACGCCACATCTCGGGAATACGGATGTAGATGAACGTATGCAGGTTGGACATGCCAAGGGCGCGGGCGGCCTCGACGCTGCCGGGTTTGACCCCCAGGAAAGCGCCGCGAAAGGTCTCGGTAGCATAGGAGCCAACAATCAAAGCAATGGCAATTGTGCCGGCCCAAACGGGCGGAACATCAACAAATTTTACGTCCGGATTGAATACCTGAACAATGGCCGTCAGGGTGATTGCGGACCCAAAATAGAGCAGTAATATGACAAGGATTTCCGGTGTGCCGCGAAAAATGACTGTATAAGCACCCGCGATTTTCTGGGCCACACGATTGTCTGATAATTTGGCGGCAGCACCGATCAAACCAAAAATAACCATCAAAATCAACGAAAAGAAAAATACCTGAAGGACGATCATAGACCCCCAGAAATAGTCATCCCACCATCCTGTTACCGCTTCCATTGGTGCCCTCCCGGTTCCAGATCAGGAGGCAAGGTTATCCCCTGCCTCCCCATTTTTCAAAAGCGGTTGGTTATTCCTGGCCCCATTCCGGATTGTGGATTGGGAACGGAAAGATTTTCAACGCATATTCTTCCAGCGATCCATTGTTGATCAGTTCGCGAATGGCCGCGCTCAGTCTTTCGCGCAGTTCGTCCTGGCCCTGACGCAAGCCAATGCCGACACCTACGCCAAAGAACTCGACTTCGCTAATGGCCGGACTGACAAAGGCGAACTTGTTGCCTTCTTCTTTGCTAAGGAAACGCAACTGCGCCTTCATCGGGTTGGTCATGATCATGTCTACCCGGCCGTTTTGCAGATCAAGGTAAAGCGGCTCTGATCCATCATAGAGCACAATTTCAGCACCTGGTAATTTTGCATTGAACCAGTTCTCATAGGTAGAAGCCCGTTCAAGCCCGACGCGGAGCCCGTCAAAGCTGGCTGCAATAGGCGCGCCGGCATCGTCAAAAAGGTTCAGGTCGCCATCGGCTTTTCCGATAAGGCGGCCAACAGAATCCCGGTACGGTCCAGAAAAATCGATTTTTTCCATGCGGGTATCAGTGATCGACATTGAGGCAACGATCAAATCGAATTTATTGGCTAACAAAGCAGGGATCATTCCATCCCATTGCTGGCACACAAATTCCAGATCGGCGCCGATAATCTCGGCAACCCCGTTTGCAACATCAACATCATACCCTGCCAATTCGCCATCAGCGGTCCGATAATTGAACGGCGCATATGTGCACTCCATGCCCACTCGCAAAGTTTCCGCCGACACAGATCCTGCCGCAAGCATTGCAACAGCCCCAATAGCTAGTGATTTTAACGATAGAATTTTCATAACATCCTCCTTGTTTGATTATTGATCATCGTTTCTTCTTAGCGAGCGTTGGCGACAATCTTTCCGATCGCATCCACCACCCGGGTCACTTCTTGGTCTGTATTGTAGTGGGCCAACCCGATCCGCACGACGCCCTCGTCTTCGGGAATCTTCAGAAACCGGGTTGGTTCATAAGCGTAATTGTGGCCGTGCCAAACATAGATACCGGAATCTGCCAGTGATTTGGCAATTTCGGATGGCACTAGCATATTGTGCCGAATTGAAATCGTCGGAACACGTTGGTGCACACGATTTGGATTGGTTATCCCGTAAATTGAAATGCCGGGAATCTGCCCCAACCCGTCAATAAGGCGGCTGGTCAATGGCTCTTCATAGTCGCGCGACTGCTGGTAAGCAGCGCCAATAAGTGCGCGTTGCAATCCATCTGGCAACGTTTTGCGGCCCATGTCCTCATAGTACCTGACCGTCGCCGAAAGGCCCGCCAAAAGTTCAAACTGCGGCGTACCCAATTCAAACCGATCCGGCAATTCGTCTGACGTACAGCGACCTTTGTAGGGGTGAAGGGCGGTAAGCACGTCTTCTTTGCCCCACATAATGCCCAAATGGGGCCCAAAAAATTTGTAGGACGAACACACAAGGTAGTCACAGCCAAGCGCCTGCACATCCACCAAATGATGTGGTGCCAATTGCACGGCATCAACAAAAACCTGTGCGCCCGCGTCTTGTGCCATGCGAGTCAAAGTGGCGATATCGTTGATCGAACCTGTCATGTTGCTTGCATAGTTCAAACAAACAAGTTTGGTTCTGTCACCCAAGACCGCCGCAAGGTTGTCCGGCTCTATCAGCCATGTCTCAATGTCAAAATCGACCCAACGGATTTTCAGGTCTTTGTCCTTGGCAATTTCGAGCCACGGGCCGACATTGCCTTCGTGCTCAACGCGCGAGACTATGATTTCATCACCGGGCTGGAAGTCACGGCATATGCTACGGGACATATGAAACGTCAAAGACGTCATGCTTTGGCCGATGATGATTTCTTTGGAAGAATGTGCACCCAAAAACACGGCCGCATCCTGATGCGCCTTCAAAGTAATTTCGTCGGTGCGCAGACTGGTGGTGAAATGCCCGCCCATATTGCTGGCATCGCTCAGCATATAATCAGCAACCGCCTTTGCAACCGACGCCGGAACCTGTGTGCCAGCAGGATTGTCCAGATAGACGCGCCCGTGGCCGCTATCAGTTTGTGAAAGTGCTGGAAAAAGCTCGCGAATGTCGGCAATTGGAAACATCAAAGTCCACCCCATTTTTTGCTCCAGAGTTCCAGGAGCCGGCTTTGATAGCGTGACCAGTATTTCGTGGATGTGCAGTGTCGGGTATCATCCTAAGGGATGATCTGCGCCCAGGGGTGACTAAGCGCTGGTTTCCATCATTTTCTGGACGAATAGATTAAACAATTCCACCTGAGAAGATATTTGCAACTTCGCATAAATATTCCGGCGGTGCGTTTTTACAGTGGGCAAGGATATTTTCAAGGTCAGCGTAATTGCATTGCTTGAATAACCTTTAAGGATCAATTGCACCACGTCCTGTTCGCGTCCGGTCAGCACCTGATCCCCGAAATCCAGAATCCGAAACTCAAGATTTGGCTCTGCCTTTGACACATCGAAATACTGTGCGAACACTTCAAAATGCTTGACTAGGGCACTGGACAATACCGGGTAAATTTCTTTCAGGCCAGCTTTGCATTTTTGTGCCCGATCGCCCTCTTGCGCATTCAGAAAACACAGCTCCACCATGGTATTGTCGGGGAGCAAGACAAGCCCCAGAACTTCTACCATTTTTTTGGGCCAACCGGGTGTGCGGTAGCCAATGACCTCTTGATCATCAACCCAAATGTGAAATTCGCTCCGGGCTATTTCGTCTTTCATACCTGCGTGCAAAAGATCAGTCATTGTATAGACACCGGTTGGGACATGTTCTTGAAAGGCTCGATAAACCGGGTTTATGACATAAGAATACTTCAGATAATTTTCGATGCCGGTTTGAAAACTCTGGGCATCTTTGAAACACCCCAAAGAAATTGGCGCACTGTTCTTGCTATAAAGGCAAACGAAAAGGCCATCAAAAACGATGTGGTTGCTGGTCAGATCAGCTAATTTCGAAAAGAACATCTCAGAGCCGATAGCACTAATAACGTCTGCATAGAAACTGCTACTGATAACCGGCATTTTGGCAGAACTGTCGGCAGCGACCCTAACCATTGACGATGCCCTTTTTTGTACTGGTATTTTGAAAGCGCATGAAACTATTCTCGATCCTCATCCAATCGAGTTAAATGTCAAGCTATAGCCCGCATTGTCATAGGGGCCTGCTCCGGCTGAGTGCTAAATCCTACGCTAAGCCGCAATTTCACTGTTTTGACCACCTATATTCACCTGTGATGAGGATATGGGCCCATCCAAGGGGCGAGATGTGCGCCAGAAGGTTGGGTGAACAATTTAATCCACCGATTTAGGGTCGCATGATCAACAACCACTCCGCGTTCAGCCATAATCTCCTCCAGGTCGCGATAGGAAACTGAGTATCGCACATAGAAATAGACCGCGAAAATAATCACCGGTTTGGGGAAGTGGCTGCCTTTGAACGAAATCATCTACTGGCCTCAAATTGTTTGGATGTAAAAGTCGGACCAACCAAATGGGCCAGATTTTGCAATCGTGTGACAAAAGTTTGCGACAGAACCAAGTTAAAACCAAATATGAGGATACTTCATTACAAGATATTGCTAAATTTGAATTGGGTGCGGATCGAAAAACGCTCTTCAGCGCGAAAACTCAAAAGCCGGTTAACCATCATCGGATTTACAGACTCGGATTAGTTCTAACATGCTGTCCATTATGTCTGCATTTTCCAAATTGTGCAGGTGCCGCGCAGTTTCAGCGACTTTTCGGGAAAACTTAACTTGATCTGCCAATATTTCATCTTCCAACCCTTCAAAAAAGTCATTTGGCGTGACATGGAGTAAACCACAGAATTGCCAAAGCTTACTTGCTGATATTCGGTTTTTTCCTTGCTCATATTTTTGAATTTGCTGCAGCGTGAGGCCTGCTTTGTTTGCCAGGTCGGATTGAGAAAGCCCGTAAACATCTCGCAAGTAACGAAGTTTAGCGCCAACATGAAAGTCGATTTCTTCGGGGATCAGTTTCATTTAGCCGCCTCACCTTCAACTCGCCTCACATCAACCACTTCAACAAGAGTCGACATAAAATTTATCGCTCTTTAGTTGTTTTAGGACGGATCATATAGTATTGAAAATTACCAATATTCTAGACGGTTAGGCACAAAAAATACCCCCGGTATGGATGACTTATCATCCGCCTCAGGTTCGTAAATTGTATGGAGAGCACGTTTGTCTTGGATTTTAGATAATACTGGTGTCACAGTCGCCATGCTTCGCGCATTTGTTAGTTTGAGCAAAACGTTGAATTTGACAGAGACCACAAAACTGGTGGGTGCAACGAGGCAGACTGTCCGGCGTCACATCACTGACCTGGAGGTGATTATGGGGCAAGCACTCTTTTCACTAGAAAAGCAAGAATACGTATTGACGGCCTATGGCAAGGGGTGTGTTGCCGACGCTGAGAGTATCCTAAGGCAGCTCGAGTCGTGGGCGACACGGTCGAGAATGACCAAACGTAGATCGCAATGGTTGGAAAGCGCTAATTATCTGGACGCCAATGGGCGCGAGTTCTTTTCACAGCAACAACCAATAATCCGGATCGCAAAAAACGGTCTGCCTATAATGAAAAAGACGCTTGCTGCTTGGGGGCAAGCTCATACACAAATTGAAGACCCTGCGACGTCGGATGTCAGGCCATTTTTAGTCATCTATAGAAAGAGTCAGACAGGTTGGATCTGCGTTGAGATAGGTGAACGGTCGGCCTATGCGAAATGGTTTGGATGGGCTTGGTCAAAAAGTGCGGTAGGAAGGCTATCTGAAGACGATAACGCCGGTGATGACTTCAACGAATTTATCTCCGGGGCTTATGCACGTATTTACGGCGAAGGTGGAGTGCGTTTGGATCATTTGTATGCTCACCTGCCGCGAGAAGGCTGTGATGAACCCATACCAGTCAGCTTTCAGCGGTTACTGATGGGTTGCGTCTTTCCAGACGGGACATCGGGTCTGGCTGTCCTCGTGCTCATGACGAACCAAATCGACATTGACGCGCTTTGCGATGTGGAGATCTCCTGTGTCCCAGAGGAACTTGTGATGGACTTCGAAATTTGATTTATCTCATTTCTGAGAAAGATATGCGCATAAGGGGCTATTCAAGGCATTTAACTGATACCTTACCTTTCGAGGTTGTGACACAGCAAAAGGAAGGAAATCCAATGTCAGCACTCAATCTTTTCACGATGATCCGTAATGTTGCGAACATCACCAAAGAGCTCGAAGCCGCAGGAATGCGCCTAGAGATTGGAGGGGATTTTGCCGCCTATCGAAAACTGCGAAACTCACAGACGGATAGATCGCGGATCTATCCAATGTTCGATGCAGCCTGTTCCTATGTTGATGCCTCCAATGCCTTCTGGGTTTGCGGTTTCAACGACAATGACGAGTTGGTCCACACGCAGGCGATTAGGCTTCTGAACATGTCTAAAATTTCTTTGAAACAACACCTCAATGTTCATAGGCACAAGTATATCACGCCGAATTCAACACTCGACCCCGACCGGACCTTCTATTCACAATCGTCCGCTCTTGAAAACATAACCGGGCAAGTGTGTTACCATGGCGAATTTTGGCTCAGTGGCGGCGAAGGTGGGCACAGAAACCAAGGCTTCACAGCACTACTTTCGCGCATTGTTTTCGAACTCGCGCGCAAAATTTGGATGCCCGACTACGTGTTTGGCTTTGTGCCATCAGCGCTGGCCTTTAAAGGAATTCCAGTTCGGTATGGCTATACGCACTGTGAACCGGGAGCATGGTATGGACCAGAAAATCAGGTGACGGCGGAAGAGGCGCTTGTCTGGATGAGCGCAAAAGACATTGTGCAGTTCCTTGACACTCCGCCAAAGGCTCTCTCGCATAAGCGCACAATTCCAAGTAGAACAGAGATGGAGAACACCATCTGCGCGGTAGCCTGAGGACAAAACGGCGATCGGAGGGCCTGACCCACCGATCGCTAACAGAGAGAGCCTTACTAAGAAAGAGTTTTTGTGGAGCCGCGATGACCATTTCGTCTTACAGATTGATCGCAAGCCCAATCATTGCAAGCATTGCGTTCGTTATGGAACTGACGTTGGTGCCGCTGCTTCTTCCGATAATCCAATCCGACTTTAGTTTGACAATCGGAAACGTCGCCTGGTTTTTTAATTCTTACGGCTTTGCCGTAGCCATCGGCGTAATCGCAGGTGGCTGGATCAGTGATATTGTCGGAGTCAGAAAAATATTTTTCATCGGCGTATTGATGTTCGCATTGGGATCGACCACTATAGTTTTGGCTGGTAGATTTGAGTCTATAATCGTTGGGCGTATCCTACAGGGCTTCGGCGGCGGCTTCTACTCTCCGCTGGTTCCATTACTCCTCATAGAGGCATTGCCAAAGCGGCCGGGAAAAATCCTGGTCATTTGGGGTAGCCTCACGGGCTATGCCGCCGCATTTGCACCATTGGCCGCTGCTTGGGCTATCGCTTTTATCGGGTGGCAATCCGTGTTTGTGTTCTTTGCAATCTTGGCGGGGGCGGCACTTGCAATGTCTTTTGAGAGAACGTCACAAACTTCTGAGCACATCATCCGGAATTCCCCAAACTTACACTTACTATTCCAGAGGCGCGATCTCTGGCTCGTCTTCGGCTACATCTTTTGCACCTACGGGGCGATAACATTTTACCTTTTCAGTCTGCCGTTGCGGTTGGCGGACACCGATGTTGGTGCGGGAGCGATTAGTATCATCCTCGCATCAATATGGTTCAGTTTTTCTGTTGCCAGCACGCTCCTTCGGAACTGGGTTGACGGCTTTCATATTAGGCGAATTGTACTAGCGGCTCCGCTTTTTATAATCGGCAGTTTTTTGGTGGCATATTTCTCAGACCAAATGGCCTTTCTCATACTTTCTGCGGTGTTTATGGGCGCGGGATTTGCTTGTAGCAACGCGCCGTCTACGCAACTCGTGTTGAAATTCTCTCCCAATGGGCTGAGGGCTATTGTCGTCAGCCTAGATATTACATTCGCACGCCTTGGAGGCGTCGCAACCGTCTCTTTGCTGGCGCATTTAAACTTTGGTCTTTCTCTTTCATTTGTAATTGCTCTGTCGCTTCTTGCATTGACGTTTGCCCTGATCTTCCTAGACAAAGGACGGCTCATGAGTAGGGTTCAGTGACGCTGCCTTTAGTCGGATTTCTGGTTCTGTCGCAAGCTTTCGGTGAGGCCGTGAAAATTCTATCGGTCGCACGGCCTTGTTGCATGGATCAGATGTTAGTCGGAATTGACCCTTACCCGTAATTTTGGTCATGCGATTTACTCGAACACGGGTCGTCCGAGCCCGGTCATTTTGTTGAGAATGGCGACGCTGACCTTGGCCTCCGTTTGCTGGTTTTCAAAACGCCGGGCTTTCAGCTTCGGCCCTATGACGGCCTTCCAACGGCCCATTCATTGCCCGTCAGTGGATTGCAACGCAATCGGCTCTGTCGCAAAGTTTTTGACTTGATTGCCCTAAATGGCGTTGGCCGACATGATGTATCATCAAATTGGTCACGTAGGTGCTTGTCATGATATCGTTCAAAGGTTGCCTTTTCCCGAAGCCTGTCATTCTTCACGCGATTTACTTTTATCTTCGGTATTCAGTTTCATTGCGGGATCTGGAAGAGATTTTGGCCGAACGCGGTGTGGCGGTTGATCATGCAACGCTCAGCAGGTGGGTTGTGAAATTCTCACCGTTAGTTGCTATCGAGGCGCACAAACGCAAAAGGCCAGGCGCTGTTTCCTGAAGAATGGACGAAGCCTATATCAAGGTTCGTGGCCAATGGATGTACTTATACCGCGCTGTCGATCGAGACGGGAAAACCCTTGACTTCATGCTTTCAGAGCGACGCAATACAGCAGCGGCGACGCTATTCTTTGCGAAGGCTTTGGCTAGTAGCGGAATCCCTTTGCGGATTGTGATCGGCAAAAGTGGGGCCAATGGGGCTGGGATCAAAGAGGTCAACAAAATCCTTCAGCGCTTTGGCTGCCCCACCAAGATCACCACCGTCAGATCCAAGTATCTCAACAATATGATTGAGCAAGATCATCGGTTTATCAAACGAAGAACGCGCCCAATGCTCGGATTCAAATCGTTCCATTCGGCTTCAGCCACGCTCGAAGGCATCGAGGTCGCTCAAATAATCCGGAAGCAACAATTCGATATGCAAGGTGACAGCTTCACACAGTTTGCTGCACTCGCTGGATAACTGTGTCTGGCAACAGATAACGTTTAACCCTTCGCGAAATTTGCGACAACACCCCTCCGTTAGCTAAACCTTAAATCTGTCCCACGAGTGCTGACGTCAGACAATATGACCCACTCGGCACTTGATGTATATCAAGGCAATATCCCGCGGAACACACATGTATACTGAAAGTGTAACCAATTAGATATCAAATCAATGTCACCCGACTCTTCGATAATAACAACTCGAAAAAACATAAAGCGGCTTGGCGGGGTCCATCAAATTGTTGCTGCCCTTGTTGCTTTGTCGATTTTTCTGGCGCAGGCTATGCCGATGGCGGCAAGCCACGGTGCTGGTGAGGGTGACTGGATCGTGATTTGTAGTGGCGAGGGTATCAAGCTTATCCAGCTGGATGGAGATGACCCCAATCAAGGCGAATGCAGCCACTGTTCATATTGCCTGATTTCTGACCATAATGCCCAAGGCAATATGATACCGCATTCAGGCATCCTGACATCTTTCGATTTTACCAACATTATCTATGGAAACCCGCAGACCATCGGTCTGACGGGCCCAAAGCAATACTGGTTTGCGTGTCGCGGGCCGCCAATCGCGAGCAAGAACAGTATCATGACAGCATCTATATCTTTACCAACCAAAGAACAGGTTCAGGGGCTTTCTAATGCATGGGGTACACCATGTTTTTGAAAAATCCCGATTCAAAAATCTTCGCAACACTCCGCTTTTTTGCACTTCTGCAGATCATGCTTTTGGCCATTGCCGGAAGCGTTGCGGCACAAGCCTCTCCTATTTTGAATCAATTTATCCCGGAAATCCCAGCCGGTGAATTGGTTGCTGGCGCTGATGCCTATGGCGATTTGCTGGAAAACATCCCCGTTGTCCCGGTCCTGAAGGGCGGCGAGGTTATGGGCTATGCTTATATCACCTCGGATTTTGTTGGCACCACCGGTTATTCGGGCAAGCCGATCCATGTGATGGTGGCAATTGATAATGACGCCAAATTGCTGGGGGCCAATCTGGTCAAACACTCGGAACCGATTGTTCTGATTGGCATTCCCAACAGTAAAATCAAAGCCATGACCGAAAGCTACGTCGGGCTTGATATTGTTGCCGAGGCGGCGGCGGGTGGCTCGGCCCATGATATTAATATCATTTCAGGTGCGACCGTGACCATTATGATTATTGATGATTCCGTTGTGCGCTCCAGTATCAAAGTGGCGCGTGCGTTGGGCTTGGGTGGCCTGAACAATGACGCGGCCAACGCCGGACCGACCCATGAATTGAATATGGACGAGCGCACGATTAGCGACTGGAACACTATGGTGGGGGACGGCACGGTGCGGCGCATGACGCTGGACATCGGCCAGATCAACGAGGCCTTCGCAGCGACAGGTGACAAGCGGGTTCAAAAGCACGCGGAAATAGGCGCAGATGGTGATACCTATATCGACATGCACGTAGCGCTGGTTTCGGCACCCGCCATCGGGCTTAGCCTGATGGGTGAAAAGGAATACGACAATCTGGTTAACTGGATGGAGGAGGGCGAGCAAGCGATCTTGATTATGGGTCGGGGCGTGTTTTCCTTTAAGGGAAACGGCTATGTGCGCGGCGGGATATTTGACCGGATCCAGCTGATTCAGGGCGACATTTCGGTGCGATTCCGTGACAAGGGGCACCGCCGTTTGGGCAAGTTGGCGGCAGAGGGCGCACCATCTTTTGTCGAGATCGACATGTTCAAAATTCCGGCTGATTCAGGGTTTGATCCGACCAAGCCATGGCGCATCCAGCTGTTGGCGCAGCGCGTTGTCGGGCCGATTGAAAAAACGTTTCTGGCTTATGATCTGGGGTATAAAACCCCTGCGCAGTATCTAACATCTTTGGCTGTGCCAACTCTGGATACGGTCATTGAATCAGAGGCTGATACAGCCGCTCGCAAAGCGCTTTGGCAACGAATCTGGAAAAGTAAAACCATTGAAATTGGCCTGCTGCTCGGGATGTTGACGATTCTGACGGGTGTGTTTTTCTTTCAGGTGCAGGCCACACGGCACAAACGCGCATTCTACTGGTTTCGCATGTCATTCCTGCTGGTAACGCTGTTATTTCTGGGCTGGCACCAGAATGCACAGCTGTCGATCGTGAACCTGATGGCGCTGGGGGCGTCACTGAACAGCGGGTTCAGTTGGGATGCTTTTTTGATGGACCCGCTGGTATTCATCCTGTGGGTTTCAGTTGCTGTGACATTGCTGTTTTGGGGGCGCGGCGGGTTTTGCGGATGGCTGTGCCCGTTTGGCGCATTGCAAGAAATCACCAACCAGATTGCGCGGTTTTTCAAGGTGCCGCAATGGACCCTGCCATGGGGCTTGCATGAACGGCTTTGGCCGCTGAAATACATGATATTCCTTGGCCTGTTCGGCCTGTCTATGGTCTCAATATCGCTGGCAGAACATTTTGCCGAGGTCGAGCCGTTCAAGACCTCGATCATTCTGAAATTCGTACGCGCTTGGCCCTATGTGCTGTTTGCCACTGTGGTTCTGGGCATGGGCCTGTTTATCGAGCGATTCTATTGTCGCTACATTTGCCCGCTGGGGGCAGCACTGGCGATCCCTGGACGGATACGGATGTTTGACTGGCTGAAGCGCTATAAGGAATGCGGCAGCCCTTGCCAAACCTGCGCCAATGAATGTTTCGTTCAGGCAATCCACCCGACCGGCGAAATCAACCCGAACGAATGCTTGTCCTGTCTGCATTGTCAGGTTCTGTATCAGGACCACAGCAAATGTCCCGTTGTTATTCGCAAAGACAAACGGCGGGCAAAAATGGCCACAAGTGCTGATGTCTTGGACCGTCTAATTACCGAACCAAACTCAACTTTATCAAAACCAACTAAGGAGATCTGATATGTCTGATCACGATAAAACCAATGAGGGCCTCTCGCGCCGCGATGTTCTAAAAGGCCCAATCAAGGGGGCAGCGATAGCCGGCACGCTTGCGGCTGTTGGCGGCACTGCGCTGACATCTGGCCCGGCGGCTGCGGCTACCGAGGTCGTCGCGCCGGGCGAGCTGGATGATTATTACGGCTTTTGGTCGTCAGGTCAGGCAGGTGAATTACGCATTATTGGCGTGCCTTCCATGCGCGAATTGATGCGCGTTCCTGTGTTCAACCGCTGCTCAGCCACGGGTTGGGGTGACACCAATGAATCCAAGAAAATCCTGACCGAAGGCCTGATGCCTGAAACAAAGGAGTTCCTCGCCAAGCGCGGCATGGATACCTACCACAACGGCGATTTGCACCACCCGCATATGTCATTCACTGATGGCACCTATGACGGCCGCTATCTGTTCATGAACGACAAGGCCAATACCCGTGTTGCCCGTGTGCGTTGCGACGTGATGAAATGCGACAAGATTATCGAGATACCCAACGCATCTGACATACACGGCCTGCGCCCACAGAAATTCCCACGCACCGGCTATGTGTTTGCCAACGGCGAGCACCGTGTGCCGCTGGTCAATGACGGCACAAATATGGATGACGTGGAAAACTACGTGTCGATCTTTAGCGCGATTGACGGTGACACAATGGAAATTGCCTGGCAGGTCATCGTAACAGGTAACCTTGATAACACGGATTGCGATTATCAGGGCAAATACGCTATGTCGAGCAGCTACAACTCGGAAGGTGCTGTTGAACTAACGGGTATGATGGAAGCCGAGATGGACCATGTGGTGGTGTTCAACATCGCCCGCATCGAGGCTGCTGTCGCGGCGGGTGAATACGAGGTCTATAATGGTGTTAAAGTTCTGGATGGTAAAAAGGGATCCAAACTAACCACATACATTCCAATCCCCAACAGCCCGCATGGCGTGAATTCGTCCCCTGACGGAAAATACGTGATGATCAACGGCAAGCTATCGCCAACCGTATCAATTATCCAATGGGATAAACTGGAAGCAGTATTTGATGGTGCCGATCCGCGTTCTGCCGTTGTGGGCGAGCCTGAACTAGGCCTTGGCCCGCTTCACACTGCATTTGATGGTAAGGGCAATGCCTATACCACGCTGTTTTTGGACAGTCAGATGGTAATGTGGAACATCGACAAAGCGATCAAGCTTTATGGCGGTGCCGATGTTGATCCGATCATTCGTAAAACCGATGTTATGTATCAACCCGGTCACAACCACACTTCCATGGGTGAAACCAAAGAGGCCGATGGAAAATGGCTGATATCGCTGAACAAGTTCTCGAAAGACCGGTTCCTGAATGTCGGGCCGCTAAAACCCGAGAATGATCAGTTGCTGGACATTTCAGATGGCAATCTGGAAGTTGTGCACGACGGCCCGACCTTTGCCGAACCGCATGACTGTATTATCGTGCGTCGCGACATCATTAACCCCGTAGACGTCTGGGATCGCAATGATGTGACATGGGAAGATGCCCGCAAACAGGCCGAAGCCGATGGCGTTGATCTGGAAGAAGGCTCTGACGAAGTTATCCGTGATGGCAATAAGGTGCGGGTTTATATGTATTCCTCGGCGCCAACCTTCTCTATGGAGCAGTTCACAGTTAAGCAAGGTGATGAGGTGACCGTCTATATCACCAACATTGATGATGTGGATGATCTGACCCACGGCTTTACACTTGGCAACCACGGTATCGCATTCGAGGTCGCGCCACAGGCGACAGCCTCGGCCACATTTATCGCGGGCCGCCCGGGTGTTCACTGGTTCTATTGCCAATGGTTCTGCCATGCGCTGCATATGGAAATGCGGGGCCGGATGCTGGTTGAGCCTGCATAAAGGAAAACTGCGATGATGTTGCGTCTGTTCTTGCTGATTGCCTTGCTGTTGCCGGTATCCATTGCCGGTGCAGCCGAGGTGAATGTGCCGGCATCAGACGCGGCATTGGCAGATGCTTTGAAAAATGCGCAGGCGGGGGATGTCCTCCGCCTGTCGCAAGGCACTTATTTTGGGCCGATTATTATTGAGACACCGCTTACGCTGATCGGCAACGATACCACCATTGACGGGCGCAAGTCTGGATCGGTTATTACTGTAACGGTGCCGGATGTATCCGTGCAGGGACTGACTGTGATCGGGTCTGGTTCGGCGGGAAACGGGCTGGACGCAGGCATTACGCTGACCAATACTGCTGATCGTGCGGTGGTGCGTAATAACCGCCTGCTGGGCAATCTGGTCGGCATTGATGTTCATGGTGCGCGTGATGCGCTGGTGCAGGATAATGTGATCATAGGGCGGCAGGACCACCGGATGAATGATCGCGGCAACGGCATCTACATCTGGAATGCGCCGGGCACGCGGGTGATCGGTAATGATGTGCGCTATGGCCGTGACGGGTTGTTTGTAAACACCTCGAAGAACAATGAATTTATCGGCAACCGCTTTCGGGATTTACGGTTCGCCGTTCACTATATGTATGCGAATAATTCGACCGTTTCGGGCAATATATCCATGGGCAACCATATCGGATTTGCCATCATGTATTCCGACAATGTTTTGATCAAAGGCAATCTGTCAGTGGGGGATCGTGATCACGGCATCATGATGAACTACACCAACAAAAGCCACGTCGAGGACAATACTATTGTTCAGGTCAAAGATAAATGCGTGTTCATCTACAATGCCCATAAAAATAGTTTTCAGGGCAATGTGTTTGAAGGGTGCGGTATTGGCATTCACTTTACCGCAGGGTCCGAACGCAATAAAATGGCTGGAAATGCCTTTATCGGCAATCGCACGCAGGTGAAATACGTCGGTTCCAAATGGGTAGATTGGAGCGTTGATGGCAGCGGCAATTACTGGTCCGACCATGCGGCGTTTGATCTGGATGGCAATGGCATTGCCGACAGTGCTTACCGACCCAATGACATCATGGACCATGTGTTGTGGACACAACCCGCAGCAAAATCCCTGCTGGGGTCTCCCGCCGTCCAGTTGATCCGCTGGTCGCAATCGACATTTCCGGCGATGTTGCCCGGTGGCGTGATTGATCGCGCCCCGATGATGCAGCCCGTCCGCCCTGATATTCCGGTCTGGGGGGATCAAAATTGAGCACCTTGTTGATTGAAAATGTCGTCAAAAAATATGGCACCCTTGAAGCCGTGGCAGGCGTCAGCCTGCGGGTTGAGGCCGGTGAACGTCTGGCGCTTCTGGGCCATAATGGCGCTGGAAAAACCACCTTGATGCGGATGGTTTTGGGGCTGACACCAATATCGTCGGGCACAATCAACGTGCTGGGCGACAGGCCCGGATCACGCACCGCCCGCACCGCAATCGGTTTTTTACCCGAAAGCGTGGCGTTCCACGGGGCGCTGACAGGGCGTGAACAATTGCACCATTTTTCCCGCCTGAAATCGATGCCGGTCCTGGCGGCTGATGACCTGCTGGAACGGGTTGGGCTGAACCACGCGGCGGATCGAAAAATCCACACCTATTCCAAAGGGATGCGCCAGCGGATTGGTCTGGCACAGGCGTTACTGGGCAGACCAAAACTGGCGCTTCTAGATGAACCAACCAGTGGGCTTGACCCGATCTCGCGGCATGAATTTTACGATATTGTTGATGATCTGGCGGCTGGTGGCACAGCGGTGTTGCTATCGTCCCATGCCCTGACCGATCTGGAAACCCGCACTGATCGGATCGCGATCATGAGCAACGGGCTGCTGGTGGCCAATGACAGTCTGACCGCTTTGCGGCAAGCCGCACGCCTGCCAATCCGGCTGGATGTCACCACCAGCGCCCAAGCCGCCGACCGCGTTTGCGCCCATCTGGGTGGTGTCCGAATGAACGCGCAGTCCGTATCTACAACCTGCCAGCCGGATGAAAAACTGGCCAAACTGCAACAGATCATGGCCCTTGGCAGAGACATTCAGGATCTGGATGTCACACCGGCCAGTCTGGAAGAATTGTACCGCCATTATAGCGGCCAACAGGGGGCGGATTTGTGATGTCTATCCTGACCATCGCCCGTCTGGAACTGCTGCTGGCCCGGCGCAATATGTGGGTGACCACCTCGGTCATTCTGATGGGGCTGTTCACCACTGTGCTGACACTTGCCGGCGGTGCACCAACCGGAACGCTGGGGGTTGATCCGCTGATTGTTGCGGTCACATCGATCACTACGCTATCGGTTTATCTGGTGCCGCTGATCGGTTTGCTGCTGTCATTTGACGCCATTTCAGGCGAGGCCGAGCGTGGCACATTGGCGCTTAGTCTAACCTATCCACTGTCGCGCGGCGAAATCCTGTTGGGGAAATTTGGCGCTCATATCTGTGTGCTGGGATTTGCCATTGCGGTCGGTCTGGGTCTGACGGCTGGGTTGACTATCTGGCAATATGGCATGGCTGATCTGTCATTCGCACCACTGTTCAGGTTGTTTGCAACATCTCTGGCGCTGGGATCGGCATTTTTGGGGATAGGGTATCTGGTATCGGCAATGGTGCGCCAAACCGGCGTGGCGTCCGGTATAGTTATCATCATCTGGCTGGTCTGCGTGGTGCTGTATGACCTTGGCCTACTGGGCGCATTGGTGGCGGATGACGGTGGGTATTTCACCAAATCCGTGTTTCCGTGGCTGTTGGTGGCGAACCCGGCGGATGCGTTTAGGCTGATCAACATGCCGGATGTATCGGTGTCTGTGCTGGCCTCGGGGACCGGGGCTGCGGGTGGCGCATCAGGGGTGATAGGGCAATTGGCCTCGTTGCTATTGTGGCCAGTGGCCGCACTTTATGCGGCCTGGATGGTCTTTAAAAGGGTGGAGCCATGAAATATCTGATACCAGCTATGCTACTTTTGCTTATGGCTTGCAAAGAAGATCAAGCGGCAAGCCAAATTCCAGATCCGGTGGAATTGACCCAAGAGGCCGCAGGTCATTATTGCCAAATGGCGATTTTAGAGCATCAAGGCCCAAAGGCGCAGGTGCATCTGGAAGGTATGTTTGCCCCCTTGTGGTTTTCGCAAGTACGCGATGGCATTGCCTACCTGAAATCCCCTGAGCAAAGCGCCGAGATACGGGTGCTATATGTCAATGACATGGGCCGCGCGACCAGCTGGACCAAGATTGGTAAAGGCAACTGGATCATAGCGAGTGACGCCTATTTTGTCATTGGATCAGACGCGATTGGCGGCATGGGCGCCCCCGAGGTCGTGCCTTTTGGCAATCAAGCCGATGCCGATGGTTTTGCTGCCGAACATGGTGGCGAGATCATGCGTCTGGACCAAATCCCGGTTGAAGTTGTTCTGGCCCCCGTTGAGTTTGATTCAACCTCATTGGAGACAAGTGAATGACCACCCGTAGACGTGTTTTGACAATCTTGGCCGGATCCGCGGCGCTCCCGTTTCTGGGCGCAAAAGTGCAGGCAAATGTAGCGCGATGGCAGGGCATTGCGCTTGGGGCACCTGCTCAGATCGTGCTGGATCACCCAAAGGCGGACCAACTGATTTCAATGGCTGTGAGTGAAATCATTCGATTGGAAGGCATCTTTAGCCTGTATCAAAATGACAGCCAGCTATCGCGCCTTAATCGTGATGGCGCGCTGGTCGATCCCGCATTTGAAATGATCGAACTGTTCTCGATTTGCACGGGCTTGCACATACGGACCAAAGGCGCATTTGATCCAACAGTTCAGAGACTATGGGCGCTTTATGCCAAGGAAATAAGCGCCAGTTCGACCCCGACAGCACAGCAGATATCAGAGGCATTGGCGGTGACTGGATGGGGGCATGTCAGCTACTCGGCCAGCAAGGTTTCGTTCGAACGCTCTGGTGTCATGCTTACCCTCAACGGTATTGCCCAAGGTTACATCGCTGATAAAATATCAGCTCTGTTTCGGCGTGAAGGGGTAGAAAATGTTTTGATAAATACCGGCGAAATATCCGCCGTGGGCCATGCACCAAATGGAAACGCGTGGCAGATAAAACGGGCTGGTTCTGATGGGCCAGAAATTGCGCTTCGCAATATGTCTGTGGCCACATCGTCGCCATTGGGTACCACGTTTGACGATGCTGGATCGACAGGCCATATTCTTGATCCGCGAAGTGGATACCCAGATGGCAAGTGGTCAAAAATTAGTGTTGTATCACATAAGGCCGCACTGGCGGATGGGCTGTCAACGGCATTTTGTTTAATGAGCAAAGCAGCGATAAATGCTGCCAAGGAATCTGAACAAGTATTCCTAAACTGAACGTTTCGGTCATCTTGGATGGAGCGACGGCTTGAGGTTCTGTCGCAAAGTTTTCCGATTGTTTCCTTATCCCCTGTATTCTGCAATATGGTTTTCAAAAAAGCTACAGGCAGGACGGTTCTGTCGCAAAGATTTTCAGGGTGCGCGTGCTTCGAGTTTTCGGACGCACTTATGCTGCGAAGGTCGCAAATTGCTGAAATGCAACAATGCCCTTTTCGGCCCAGTTTGTGGATTGCATTGACCTTTTCATATGAACTGGTCAGCGC
>CAZRHV010000009.1:0-13789 GCA_964599985.1 uncultured Marinosulfonomonas sp.
GAAACATTAGCGCCTATCAGGCAATCGGCCACAGCATCGACAACCTGTCGGTCACGCGGATGGACTGGGATGGGTCTGGCTGGCAACTTGGGGCGATCAGTCACCTGCCCTAGCGATACTCTGGCCCCATAAAAAGACTACGCCAGCGTTCCAGCACATCCATCGGCGTGCCGCGTCCCAATAACAGATCTAACGACTGATCAATTGCAAACATCGCGTGTTTTTGCGCCGTACCTTCGGGTGAGCTGCAGGGCATCAGCGCGATGGCGTCGTAAATTCCACGGGCATTTTGCTGGATTACCGGGCCGCTCCAGCGGGTCGAGCGCAGCTCTGTCAGAAATGCCAGATCGCAGCCGCAATTATAATCGCCCTGCGCTGCCACACAATAATCATGGCGCATACAGGCACTGTCGAGCTGGTCCACGGGGGCCGGGGCATTTTCAATGCTAACCGGGTGGTTCGGTCCGCACCAATTGCCGTAGACCGGCGCATAAATTTCCGGGAATTCCTGCGCGCCGGCCGGGGCAAGGGATAAAAACCCAAGGCAAACTACCAATAAGATCAATAGGCTTTTCATTTCAGGCTCCGGTCAGGTGCAGCGTCAGGCTCTATACTATTTACACAACGATAGGAAAACACATCACATCCGTTGATGGAAAGTTTCAAAATCCCTGATTTTACTTGGGGTCAGCTGAAGCCTATCCTGTGTTCATGAAATACGAACTGATTATCGGCGACCGCACGTTTTCCAGCTGGTCGCTGCGCGGATGGCTGATGTTTGAAAAATTCGACATCCCCTTTCGTACCAAAATGGCCGGGTTGTACTCTGGCACGATGAAGCAGGATTTGAATACGCTGGTCCCGGCGCGGCTGGTACCGGTGATGCGCACGCCCGAAGGCGACGTGGTTGGTGAAACTATGGCAATGGCGGAAACGCTGGCCGAGCGTCACCCGGACGCCGGGCTTTGGCCGAGCGATCCATCGGCGCGGATGCTGGCCCGTTGGCTGGTGGCCGAAATGCACGCCGGGTTTGGGGCGCTGCGAAATGATTGCCCGATGCAGTTATTGTATCAGTTTCAGGGGTTTAAACCGTCGGCGGAGGTGGTTGCCGATCTGGAACGTGTGCAGGAACTCTGGTCACTGGCGCGGGCGCGCCATGGGTCGTCGGGCCCTTGGCTGTTTGGAGAATATTCGCTGGCGGATGTATTTTATGCGCCCGTGGCTGCGCGGATCGCGGGGTATGGGTTGGAAATGGGCCCGGATTCTAGCGCTTATGTAGCGCTGCACCTAGAAGACAGCGCATTTCGTCGATGGCGCGCTATGGGCGCCACCAAGAGCTATGATCCGATGCCCTACGCGCTGGGCCTGCCAAATGTCCCGTGGCCGGGGCCAGCGGCATTTACGGCTAACGCGGTGGAAAATGGACCCGCAGAAAACGTGGCCTGCCCCTATTCCGGCAAGCCGGTAACGCATTTTCTTGAACTGGAGGGCCGGGTATTTGGATTCTGTAACGCCTTTTGCCGCGACAAAACTCTGTCTGACCCCGAAGCGTGGCCTGATTTCATGAAACTTTACCATTCATAAACCAATTCTCCTTTACCCGTTAACCAAGGTTATCAGCGGAGAAACAGATTGGTTGCACGGGCCTACACGGTTGCGTTTGAAGGGGTAGAGGCGCGCATCGTCGAAGTACAATGCGCTGTCACCCCCGGCCTGCCGTCTTTTTCCATCGTTGGATTGCCCGACAAAGCGGTGTCAGAGGCGCGTGAACGGGTGCGCTCTGCGATGTCATCGCTGTCGATTGCACTGCCGTCGAAACGGATAACGGTGAACCTTTCACCAGCGGATTTGCCTAAAGAAGGTTCGCATTTTGATTTGCCGATTGCGATGGCATTGCTGGCGGCTTTGGAAATTGTGCCGCGCGAAGACATTGAACATACGGTGGCTTTGGGGGAATTGTCGCTTGATGGGTCGCTGGTCGCAGTGATGGGCGCGTTGCCCGCCGCAATGGCCGCCGCCGAGCAGGGCCGCGCGTTGTTGTGCCCAGAGGCTTGCGGCGCGGAAGCCGCATGGGTGGGCGCCACACAGGTTCTGGCCGCGCAATCCCTGACGGCAGTGATCCAGCACTACACCGGCCAGTTGCCACTGGCCCCGGCCAGTCCGGGCGAAGTGAAGCAGGCTGTAACCGGGCGCGATCTGCTGGACGTCAAGGGTCAGGAACGGGCCAAACGCGCGCTGGAAATCGCCGCGGCTGGTCGCCATCATTTGCTGATGGTGGGATCGCCTGGCTCCGGGAAATCCATGCTGGCAGCCCGCCTGCCCGGTATATTGCCGCCCCTTTCCGCGATTGAGGCGTTGGAAACCTCGATGATCCATTCGCTGTCGGGCATTCTGGATGAGGGCGGAATTTGCCGCGACCGCCCGTTTCGTGAGCCGCATCATACGGCTTCGATGGCGGCGATTGTTGGGGGCGGCAAAGGTGCCAAACCTGGTGAAATTTCGCTGGCCCATAACGGTGTTTTGTTCATGGATGAGTTCCCCGAATTCCCCCGCGCGGTGCTGGAAACCCTGCGCCAGCCGATTGAAACCGGTGAGATCGTGGTGTCGCGGGCCAATGCCCATATCCGTTACCCCTGCCGGTTTATGCTGGTGGCGGCTGCCAACCCCTGCAAATGCGGTTATCTGGCTGATCCGGGCCGGGCCTGCACCCGCGCGCCGGTGTGCGGCGAAGATTATTTGGGGCGGATTTCAGGGCCGCTGATGGATCGGTTTGATCTGCGGGTAGAAGTCCCGCCTGTGGCATTTTCGGATCTTGATCTGCCTGAAAGCGGCGAACCCACAGCCAAGGTTGCCGCCCGGGTGCGTGCCGCGCGTGATATTCAGGCAGAGCGGTTCGGTGAAATCTCCGGAGTTCGGGTGAATTCCGACGCCGAGGGCAGTCTGCTTGAACAGGTCGCAAGCCCTGACACCGATGGCAAAGACTTGCTGATCCGGGTGGCTGAAAAGTTCGGCCTGTCGGCGCGGGGGTACCACCGGGTGCTGCGGGTGGCGCGAACTATTGCTGATCTGGAGGGTGCGGAAAAAGTATTGAAATGTCACGTCGCCGAAGCGGTCAGTTTTCGCCTTTCTCTGCGCGAGAGCAAAGTACCTGCGTGATAAAATCGGCGGTGGTTTGCAACGCCACGCGCGATTCTTCCAGCCAGCCATCGAACAGATGCCAGACATGGGGGGCGTCGGGCCACTGATCCAGCGTCACCGAAACGCCCTGCGCCTTTAGATGTTCGCCCATCCGCAAACAGTCATCGCGCAGGATTTCTGTGGCGGAAAACTGAATGAAAACCGGGGAACAGCCCGAATAATCTGCGAATAGTGGCGAGATACCGGGGTCTGTCGGGTCGGCGCCAGCGGTGTAATAATCGCGCAGCTCTTCTATTCTGGACGCCGGCAACAGCGGATCATTTTGCTTGTTTTCGTGCAGCGACGCCCCGCTTAGCGTCAGATCAGTCCAGGGCGAAAACACGAAACACCCCGCCGGTATACGCCCGGATTGGCAGAGCTTTGCGACCAGCGCCAGGGCCAGGCTACCCCCCGCACTGTCGCCGCCAATCACAATGTCACTTGGATGATAGCCTTTGTTTTCAAGCACCTGAAACGCGGCCTCGGCATCCCGTAGCGCCGCTGGGTACGGGTTTTCCGGGGCCAGCCGGTAGCTTGGCGAAAACACCCGCGTGCTGGTCAGGTGCGACAGGCGGGCAGTCATAGTACGGTGGGTTTCAGGGCTGCCAACCACAAAGCCGCCGCCATGCAGATAGAGGATAACCTGACGTGGCCGAACCTTGCCGCAGGACACCCAAAGTGCCGGGCGCGTTTTGTTGTCGCTAACGAATTCTTCCGACAGAAACAGCGAATAGGGCGGGATGTTAAAGCCATGGCGCGCCGCATGGGCAAAGTTCGCCCGGGCTTTCGCCGGGTCGTGCAGTGCCTGCAGGTGAGGTTTGGCCAGCAGCCGCATCCCGACCATTATAGTGCGCAAAAGCGGGCTCATTACCCGGCGCGCCTTGCCTCAATTGCCTGCCAGATGCGCGCGGCGACGTTGGTGCCGTCAAAACGCTCCAGCTCTTGAATACCAGTGGGCGAGGTCAGGTTAATTTCGGTCAGGTAATCGCCGATCACGTCGATGCCGACAAATATCTGGCCCTTTTCGCGCAGCAATGGGCCAATAGCATCACATATTTCGAGGTCGCGCGCCGTCAGGCCAATCTTTTCCGCTTTACCACCTACGTGCATGTTCGAACGGGTTTCCCCGGGTTTCGGTACGCGATTTATGGCACCCACCGGTTCACCATCAATGATAATGATCCGCTTGTCGCCGTTCGACACGTCTGCGAGAAATTTTTGCGCGATCAGGGGCTCGGAGTTGATGCTGGTGAACAGCTCATGCAGGGAGGACAGGTTTTTGTCGTCTGGTCCAAGTCGAAATACGCCAGCACCTCCGTTGCCGTAGAGCGGTTTCAGGATGATGTCTTTGTGTTGGTCTTTAAAGGCGCGGATCGTGTCCAGATCCCGGGCGATGGTGCTTGGGGGGATCAGGTCTGGGAACTGTAAAACCAGCAGTTTTTCGGGATAGTTGCGCACCCAAAACGGGTCATTCACAACCAATGTCTCTGGGTGGATCAGATCCAGCAGGTGTGTCGAGGTGATATAGCCCATATCAAAGGGCGGATCCTGACGCAGCCAGACCACATCCCAATCCGCCAGATCAACCTGAACCTCGTCGCCAAGGCTGAAATGATCGCCTTTTACCGCGCGAACCTCCAGCGGCCAGCCGCGCGCGGTTACCCGGCCATTTTGAAACGCCAGCTTATCGGGTGTGTAATAAAACAGCTGATGCCCGCGTGCCTGCGCTTCCAGAGCAATGCGAAACGTGCTGTCGGCATCGATATCGATCAAACCAATCGGGTCCATCTGGATGGCTATTTTCAACGGCATATTCACCCCTTTGCTGCGTCACCCAATACATGGCGCAGCGAATGGGCAGGTTCAATGACCGAAAGCGTTTTCGATGATTTTGATGTTGCCGGAACCGTTGACCAGTGCCACATCGATACGCGACTGCGTATCCAGACCTTGCGGGGTCATGCCAAGAAATTCACCCGCTGTATTATAGATACGTTGCAGCTGGCGTTGGGTTAAGCGTTCAACGGCGCGGGCAAAATCGCGGGCCTTTTTGACTTCGATAAAAATAAAACCGTTGCGGTCCTTTGCGATCAGATCAATTTCGCCGCCCTTACCGCGCCAGCGATGGCCACAGATTTCATAACCACGCCGCTGGTAATCTGCTGCAACCTGATCTTCGGCGGCCAGACCGCCATAATAAGAAACTGCACCGCTCATTTACTTTTTCCAATCTTTAACGCCGCCTGATACACCTGACGACGAGGTAATTTTAGCTGTTCCGCCACAAAGGCCGCCGCGTCTTTTACCGACATATCTTCCAGTGCCTGTTCCAATGCCACGTCAACATCCTGTTCATTTGCGCCGGTACGCTTTCGGTCTACGACAACGACGATTTCACCTTTTAGCACCCGAGCCGTTAGCAAATGGTTTAACTCACTTAGGGTCCCGCGCAAAACCTCTTCGAACTTCTTGGTTAATTCCCGACACACCGCCGCCTGTCGTTCACCGCCCAATTCAGACGTCATATCTGCAATGGATTTATGAATACGTTTCGGGCTTTCATAAAACACGCAGGTCGCGGGTATGTCGGCGAATTCGGCGAAAAACCGTTTCCGCGCACCCGTCGCATTTGGCGCGAATCCGGCAAACAGGAACCGGTCCGTCGGCAACCCGGCAATGGTCAGCGCTGCAATCACAGCCGATGGTCCCGGCGCGCTGGTAACTGTGTACCCCGCCCCTATTGCTTCGCGTGCCAGCACAAACCCCGGATCCGCCACCATTGGCGTTCCGGCCTCAGACACATAGGCTACAGATTTCCCATCTTCCAGCGCCTGCAACAACCGTGGCCTCGCGGCGGCGCCGTTGTGGTCGTGGTAAGCAATGACGGGCCGCCCATTCAGCGCAACCCCATGTATTTCCATAAGTTTCCGCGCTGTTCGGGTATCTTCAGCCGCAATCACATCCGCGGCCGCCAACACATCCAAACCGCGCAGTGTAATGTCTCGCGCACTGCCAATAGGCGTCGCCACAAAATAGAGCCCCGGGTCAAGCGGGCGAATTTCGACGTTCATGTCGCACCTGCATGATTGCGCCGTTTACTAAGTTCAGGGTTTTGCATACTGTCCAACCGGTGTTGTGTTGCCCTTAGGGAGTAAGGATAAGTTCCATGTTTTTCCGATTTTTAGCCAGCCGCAAGGCTTTGGCGCGTATTACATTCATTTTCTTTGCCATGTTTCTGGCCGCTTGTGACCCATCTGCCCTTGGCAACGGACCCACAATCAACCTGAGCAAGCCAATTCCGGTGGCGCTGCTGGTGCCCGGGGGTTCAGAAAATTCGGGCGACGCTATTCTGGCGGCAAGTCTGGAAAATGCTGCCCGTTTAGCCATTGCCGATTTGCAAGGCGTGCAGATTGATCTGCGGGTTTATAACACCGCCGGTAACGCTGGTATTGCCGCTGATATGGCGTCCAGAGCGGTAAATGAGGGTGCGAAAATCATCATTGGCCCGGTATTCGCGCAATCCGCTGCGGCCGCTGGTGTTGCCGTTGCAAACCGTAACGTGAACCTGCTGGCGTTTTCCAACAATGCCTCTGTCGCAGGGGGTAACGTGTTTATCCTTGGGCCAACATTCCAGAACACTGCCGACCGGCTGGCCCGGTACGCGGTTAACCGTGGCAAGGGCAATATCCTGATTGTCGCCGGACAGGACCCGGCTGAAACTTCGGGCAGCGACGCCATCAGCCGCGCCATTGCAAATAGTGGTGGCGCAATTGCCGGGGTCAGCACGTTTGAAGTTTCGCAGCGCGGTGTGATCAACGCCATCCCGCAAATATCGCAGGATGCGCGTAATAGTGGCGCACAGGCGATATTTCTGACCTCGGGTAATTCGGGTGCATTACCGTTTCTGGCGCAATTGCTGCCGGAAAACGGGCTGGACCCGGCCAAAATTCAGTATATCGGCCTGCAAAGATGGGATATTCCCACCACTGCCCTGACCTTGTCTGGTATGCAAAATGGCTGGATCGCGCTGCCTGATCCAAACCTGAGCAACACCTTCCAAAGCCGCTATAATGCCACCTACGGTACTATCCCGCACCCGATTGCCGGCCTCGCCTATGACGGGATCGCTGCTATCGGAGCACTGGCTGCCAATGGCCAGAGCGATGCATTGACCCGCGGTGCGCTAACGCAAGCGTCTGGTTTTGTCGGGGTGAACGGGGTGTTCCGCCTGCTGGCGGATGGCACCAATCAACGCGGCCTTGCTGTTGCTCAGATCCAGGAAAGTCAGGTGGTTGTCATTGACCCAGCCCCAACAAGTTTTGGTGCCGCCGGTTTCTGACCAAGCGGAACTGTTTGATCTGCCAAAGGCGCCGGGGAATATGATTTGCCCGGCGCCTGACTTGTTTGATTTTGAGCATGTTCGCGGTGAAATTGAGCAGGCTGTGTTGGACGCCTCTGATCAAAAGTCTATACGCCGCGCGACAGTTGAAACGCTGCAAGTTGCCAACGCCAAGGGCCGCACGGCTATTGCCGAGGCCTTTAACGCCGACCCGACCAATGCCAGACCCGCACACCAGGCCTACGCCTACCTGACCGACTGCATCATCCACATCGTGCTGGATGTTGCCACCCGCCACCTGCATCCGGTGTCAGTGGCCACAAAATCTGAGCGTCTGGCTCTGTTGGCCGTCGGCGGATATGGGCGCGCTGAAATGGCACCACATTCTGACGTCGATCTGCTGTTTCTGACACCATACAAAATGACGGCCTGGGCCGAGAGCGTGATTGAAAGCATGCTGTATATCCTGTGGGACCTGCATCTGAAGGTGGGCCAGTCTACGCGCACGATTAAGGACTGCATTCGGCTGGGGCGCGAGGATTACACCATTCGCACCGCCCTGCTGGAGCACAGGTTTCTGGAGGGTGATGCTGAACTGGCAGAGGAGCTAAGCACCAGACTGCACAAAGACTTGTTCAAAGGCACCGGGGCTGAATTTATCGAGGCCAAACTGAATGAACGTGCGGTCCGCCATACCAGGCAGGGTGGTCAGCGTTATATGGTTGAACCCAATGTGAAAGAGGGCAAAGGCGGGCTGCGGGATCTGCAATCACTGTATTGGATTGATAAATATGTGCATGGGATTTCCGATACCGCCGAACTGGTGCGCCTTAAGGTGTTCACGCAGGATGAATATGACGAATTCGAGGACGCCGAGAATTTCCTGATGGCGGTGCGCACCCATCTGCATCTGATCACCAATCGCGCAACGGATAAGCTGACATTTGATATGCAGGTCGAGGTGGCGGCGCGCATGGGCTATACCGATCACGACGGGCGGCGCGCGGTGGAACATTTCATGCAGGACTATTTTCGCCATGCAACCCATGTGGGCGAGCTGACCCGGATTTTTCTGACCTCGCTGGAAGAAAACCACCTGAAAAAAGAACCCCGTCTGGTGGGGTTTTTCCGGCGTCGCAAAAAGGTACGTGAAGGCTGCAAGGTGGTGCAGAACCGCCTGACAGTCACCAATGAAAAGCGCTTTCTGAAAAACCGGTTGAACTTGCTTTGCATCTTCGATGAGGCATTGCGCACCGGGCTGTTGCTGCACCCGGATGCAATGCGGATGATCTCGGCTAATCTCGACCTGATTGATGACAGTGTGCGCAACGACCCCGAAGCGGCCAAAGTCTTCATGGGGCTGTTGCTGAAACACGGCAACCCGGAACGCGCATTGCGCCGGATGAATGAGCTGGGAGTGCTGGCGACTTTTATCCCGGAATTCGAGCCGATTGTGGCGATGATGCAGTTCAATATGTACCATTCCTACACAGTGGATGAGCACACTATTCAGTGCATTTCCACGCTGGCGCAGATTGAGCGCAATGAGTTGGTGGAAGAACTGCCGATCGCCAGCGGTATTCTGAAATCGGGCGTAAACCGCAAAGTGCTGTACGTGGCGCTGCTGGTGCATGATCTGGGTAAGGGCCGGGTTGAGGATCACTCAATCCTTGGGGCTAGGATGGCGCGCAAAATTGCGCCGCGCCTTGGGCTGAAGCCGGATGAAGTTAAAACCGTGGAATGGCTGGTGCGCAACCATTTGCTGATGTCTGATGTGGCGCAGAAACGCGATATTTCCGATCCGCGCACGGTGCGTGATTTTGCCAAGGCGGTGAAAACCCGCGCGCGGCTGGACCTGCTGACGGTGCTGACGGTTTGTGACATCCGCGCGGTCGGGCCAACGACGTGGAACAACTGGAAAGCAGTGCTGCTGCGTAATCTTTATGGCCATTGCCGGGATGCGCTGGATACGGGTCTGGAAGAGGTTAACTTTAAGGGCAGTTCGGACATTGCCAAAAAGGCATTGCGTAAGGCGCTGGCAGATTGGGAAAAGAAGGAACTGCGGGTTGAGACCGCGCGACATTACAATCCCTATTGGCAAGGCCTGCCCACCACTGCCCATGTTGTGGTCGCCGATCTGCTGCGCGGTATTGGCGATGATGAGATCAAGATTGATCTGTTCCCTGATCTGGACCGCGACGCGACGCGTGCGGTGTTTGTTCTGGCCGATCATCCGGGTATTTTTTCCCGCCTTGCCGGTGCGCTGGCGCTGGTCGGTGCCAATGTGGTGGACGCGCGCACCTATACGTCGAAAGACGGCTACGCGACGGCCGTGTTCTGGGTGCAGGATATTGAGGGCAAGCCTTACGCCAAGTCGAAACTGACCCGGCTGCGCAGCATGATCACCAAGACGTTGAAAGGTGAAGTGCTGGCCAAAGAGGCAATGAAAGAGCGCGACAAGATCAAGAAACGCGAACGCGCCTTTAAGGTGCCCACGACGATCCTGTTTGATAACGAAGGCAGCGAAATATACACGATCATCGAGGTCGATACCAGAGACCGCCCCGGCCTGCTGTTCGACCTGACCCGCACATTGGCCGACAACCATGTCTATATCGCATCCGCCGTGATCGCGACCTACGGCGAACAGGTGGTGGATACGTTTTATGTGAAAGATATGGTCGGGGTGAAATTCCATTCCGAGACACGCCAGATCGCGCTTGAGAAAAAGCTGATCGACGCCATCGAACAGGGCGCCAAAAGGGCGCGGGTCTGATGCCGCGGCCCCGTCTGATAAAAGGTTTCCTGACCGTCGGCATCTGGACCATGGCCAGCCGGGTCATGGGTTTCGTGCGTGACATTCTGATTGCGGCTTACCTTGGCGCCGGGCCAGTGGCCGAGGCTTTTGTGGTCGCCTTTTCCCTGCCCACCATGTTCCGCCGATTGTTCGCAGAAGGCGCGTTTAACATGGCGTTTATCCCGCTGTTTTCCAAAAAAGTGCAAAGCGGCAACGGGTCTTTGGAATTCGCCCGTGACGCGTTTTCCGGCCTCGCGACAATCCTGATCATTTTCACCCTGAGCGCGCAGGTTTTCATGCCGTGGTTTGTCTGGGCGATGGCCAGCGGCTTTGTCGGCGACGGGCGTTTTGATCTGGCGGTGGATTTCGGGCGCATCACGTTTCCCTATATCCTGTTCATCTCACTCACTGCCCTGTTGTCCGGGGTGCTGAACGCCACCGGACGTTTCGCCGCCGCCGCCGCCGCCCCGGTGCTGCTGAATATTGTGATGTCCGGCATGATGCTATTCGCGGCGCGCGCGGGCATGGATGTGGGCCGCGCGCTGGTCTGGGCGGTGCCGATTGGCGGCGTCGCGCAGCTAACGCTGGTCTGGTTCGCCGCCGCGCGTGCCGGGTATCGGCTGATCCCGCGCTGGCCACGGATGACGCCGGAACTGAAACGCCTTGCGATCATCGCCGCCCCCGCAGCGCTGGCCGGTGGAGTGGTGCAGATCAACCTGCTGGTGGGCCGCCAGGTTGCCAGTTTCTTTGAAGGATCGATCCAGTATCTGAACCTGGCTGATCGGCTGTATCAGCTGCCGCTTGGTGTGGTGGCGATTGCCATCGGCGTGGTGCTGCTGCCGGAACTTTCCCGTCGCTTGCAGGCCGGAGATACCGCGTCCGGGCGCGACGCGATGAACCGTGCTGGCGAATTTGCACTGCTGCTGACCCTGCCCGCGGCCGTGGCTTTGATCGTGATCCCGGAACCGCTGGTGTCGGTGCTGTTCCAGCGGGGGCGCTTTACGCCCGAGGACGCAGCTGCCACCGCGCTGGTTGTTGCAATTTATGGCTTTGGCCTGCCATCCTTTGTGATGCAAAAAGTGTTGCAGCCGCTGTATTTCGCCCGCGAAGACACCAAGACGCCGTTCAAATATGCACTGGTTGCGATGATCATCAACGCCGTAATTGCCATCGGGCTGGCGCCGTTTATTGGCTATCTGGCATCCGCTATCGGCACCACGCTGGCGGGCTGGGGTATGGTGTTTTTGCTTTGGCGCGGTTCGCAAGACATGGGGGAAACGGCCAAATTTGATCAGCGGTTCATCCAGCGCTCAGCGCGCATAGGTCTGGCATCCATCGGCATGGGGGCAGTGTTGCTGGTGGTGAACTATTTCCTTGAACCGTTGTTCACAATGTCGGGCTGGCGCTATCTGGCACTGTTAGTTTTGGTGAGTGTCGGCGCTGCCAGCTATTTTGCGATTAGCCAGTTGATTGGTGCGTTTCGGATTTTGGAAATTCGCGCATCATTGAAACGCTAAAAAGGGGCGCCCTTTGGGCGCATTACTATTAGCCCTACGGGCGATTCACGCTCCGCTCGGGGGATATTTATTCTGAAAAGAAGGTCTTCTCGTGTTCCCCAATACTCCTGCCGGAGGCACCGCGGCGCACGAAGTGCGGTGCAAACAAATAACAGCGCGCCAAAGGCGCACCATTAACGCCGCCGCAACCGCGCCCGTATCCGCCCAATCGCCCCCGGCACCATCAGCATCGAGACGAAAAACCCGGTGGCGAAGCCGAAAATATCCGCCAGCCAGTCTTTGTTGCTGCCAAATAATAACCCAAACACCAGTTGCAACCCCATCAGAAACCCGATCAGCGTAAAGGCCCGGTATTGGGTATTGCCGGTTCCGGTCAGGCTGACCCAGAGCATGAAAGTGTACGACCCGATCAAGCCGTAAACGGCCGGATAGCCACCAACTACCGGGCTGGGATCGTTTAGCAACAGCCCATAGGCCAGCGCCCCGACAAAGGCCGACAGGAAGAACACGATTAGAAACGCAAGCGTGCCAAACACTTCGCCCACCATTTTTCCAAGCGCCAGCAGGAACACCAGCACAAACGCAGCGTGGGTAAAGCTGACATGGATGAACGGATAGGTCACAAAGCGTTTCAGATGCTCGAGCGGCCAGCGCCCGGTTTCTATCATCCAGTTTAAAATGGGGCCGGAAAACGAATATTCCCGCATTGCTGCCAACCGCCAGCCGACGCCTTGCTGCCCGCCCAGCAATCCACGCGATCCGGCCTGAAACACCAGCTCAATCCCCAATATCAGCAGCGCCAGCGCCACCACCACCGGGGGCATCGGGTTGAACGGCAGTTCATCCTGCGGGTGGGTCATATCGGTCCTTTCCTTGACGCTTGTTGCCTGCATGGGTAAGCGAGCGGGAACGAATAATCCAGCACGGAGCAACCCCATGGCCCAGACTATTTTCACCCCGCGCGTTTTTTCCGGCGTTAAACCCTCGGGCGGGATAACACTTGGCAATTATCTGGGTGCCTTCAAACGCTGGGTTGCGATGCAGGACGAGGATTATGAGAACACCTATTGCGTGGTTGACTTGCACGCCATCACCGTCTGGCAGGACCCGGTTGATTTGCGCCATGCCACCCGCGAAACCACGGCGGCACTGCTGGCGTCGGGCATCGATCCGGCGCGCTCGACCCTGTTCAACCAGTCGCAAGTGCCTGCCCACGCCGAGCTGGGCTGGATTTTCAATTGCGTGGCGCGTGTTGGCTGGATGAACCGCATGACCCAGTTCAAAGACAAGGCCGGCAAGAACGCCGAAAAAGTTTCACTTGGGCTTTACGCCTATCCAGCACTGATGGCGGCGGATATTCTGGTGCATCACGCGACCCACGTTCCTGTGGGCGAGGATCAGAAACAACATGTTGAGCTGACCCGCGACATCGCCGCCAAGTTCAACCACGACTACAAGGTTGATTTTTTCCCAATCACCGAGCCAGTGATTGAAGGCCCCGGCACCCGGGTTATGAACCTGCGCGACGGGTCCAAGAAGATGTCAAAATCCGGCGAGAGCGATATGGAGCGGATCAACATGACGGATGACGCGGACCTGATTGCAAAAAAGTTCAAGAAGGCGCGGACTGATCCTGAACCATTGCCGGACACGCTGAAAGCTCTGGACGGGCGGGCCGAGGCGCGCAATCTGGTGGATATCTACGCCGGTCTGTCCGATGTGACGCCCGAGGCGGTGATTGCCGAATACGCCGGGGCTGGCTGGGGCCGGTTCAAACCCGCACTGGCCGATCTGGCGGTGGCAAAGCTGGCACCGATTTCTAGCGAGATGTCCCGGTTGATGGATGATCCGGCTGAGATTGACCGGATACTGGCAGCAGGGGCCGAGAAGGCCAAGGCGGTGGCGCAGCCGATACTGGAGAAGACCTATGATATTGTGGGGTTGGTTCGGGGGCGGTGA
>CAZRHV010000009.1:13889-62226 GCA_964599985.1 uncultured Marinosulfonomonas sp.
GCAGCCGATACTGGAGAAGACCTATGATATTGTGGGGTTGGTTCGGGGGCGGTGAAAATGTATCTGTTCAGACCAAGATTTCAATTATTCCATTCCAAGTTTCGCACGAACTGAGGGGATTTCCAAATACTTAGGAATGTCTCCTAAGTAGATGCTGAGATACTCAATGCCAAGTTTTTCAGCAGCGAGCTGAATTTGGTACTCTTCAGCCTTTCTGCGCAAATCCGTATCAATTATCACAATCTTGGGCTTTTTGCCGGTTAATATCGATGCAAAAATAACTTGATGAATGCTGTCAAAACTTGATCGCTTGTCCATTCCCATTTCCATGACATAGACGTCACTTTCACAATCCACTTGGATGTAATGAGGGCTTTGGTCAGCGTTATAGGCATGCCGCACCTCTTGTTCACCACCGAACAATGCACAAACAATATCAATAGCTAGAGCTTCCTTCATACCACCCCCCAATGGTCTGTAGACTCAATACACCTTAAGGTTCTGCACAAAGGTTGGCCACAAACTTTTCCATAGGGCACCGCCCGAACCTCGGGGTGGGTGCGAAGCTGGGCTCCGCCCGCTCTCGCCTGAAACCGTACCCCGTACGGTTTCTATTTCGGCGCTCGCTCCCCATGGAGGAAGTCCGCACACCACCCGTGCAATCTCGCCCATTTCGTGCGCAGGTAAACACCTCTATGTTCCCCGTAACAGCGGAGCATACCATGACCTACACAACCCACCCCGAGACCCGCATCGGCCATATCCATTTGCGGGTCGCTGATCTGGAGCGCGCGATCTCGTTTTACCGCGATGTGATGGGTTTCGATCTGCAACAGAAATTCGGCCGAACTGCCGCGTTCCTGTCGGCGGGCGATTATCACCACCATATCGGTCTGAATACGTGGGACAGTAAGGGCGGCACACCTCCGCCCAAGGGCCATACCGGGCTGTATCATACCGCGTTTCTTTACCCGGACCGCGCGGCGCTGGCCGCTGCCCTGCGCCGGGTGATGGATGCGGGCGTGAATGTTGAGGGTGCGGCGGACCACGGGGTGTCCGAGGCGATTTATTTCAGTGATCCGGATGGCAACGGCATTGAGATTTACCGTGACCGCGCGCCTAAAGACTGGCCGCGTAATGTTGCTGGTGAACTGGATATGGTAAATTCACACCTCGACCTGCCTGCCCTGTTGGAAGAACTTGCCTAGGCGCTTCCTCTACGCGCCCGAATACACCGCATTTACAGCCGCAATCGCCACCGCCAGCGCCGTTTCAATCGTCATGTCAGATGTATCCAGCAACACCGCATCCCGCGCCTGCTTCGTCGGTGCGGTTTCCCGCCCGGCGTCGCGCGCATCGCGGGCCTGCAAATCGGCCTGAACCTGGGCCAGCGTTATGTTGATGCCTTTGCCGGTCAGCTCGGCGTACCTTCGAACTGCCCGTACATTGTCCGAGGCGGTTACAAACAGCTTCACCTCTGCGTCCGGGCAGATCACCGTGCCAATGTCGCGGCCATCAAGAACCGTACCGCCATCCCGGCGTGCAAAATCACGCTGAAACGCCAGCAAAGCTGAGCGAACCTCTTTTTTAACAGCTACTTGCGAGGTCGCCTGCGCCACCTCAGGCGTGCGCAGATCATCACCATTCAGATCTTCATTCGTCAAAGAATTCGCCGCCTCAAGCGGGTCCATCCCGCCCAGAACCTTACGCCCAACTGCGCGATACAGCAGCCCGGTATCCAGATGTGCAAAGCCAAAATGCGCTGCCACCCCTTTGGAAATCGTGCCTTTCCCAGCTGCCGCCGGGCCGTCTATGGCGACGGTGAATTTCACCGGTTTGCCCGCACAAGCTGCGCGCCCAATCCACCCATCAGCCCCTCAAATATCGGGAATGAGGTCACAATCGGGCCGCCATCATCTATGTTCACCGGCTTAATCGCCGCCATCCCAAGGCACATGAACGCCATCGCAATCCTGTGATCCAGATGGGTCGCGCAGGTGCCACCACCGGGTACCCCGCCCGGCCCCATGCCATGTACGATCAGGGTATCATCGTCCTCTTCAATGCGCACGCCATTGGCTTCCAGCCCGCGCGCCATTGCGTCGATCCGGTCACATTCTTTTACCCGTAACTCTTTGACGCCGCGCATTATCGTCGTGCCGCGCGCACTGGCCGCCACCACCGCAAGGATCGGAAATTCGTCAATCATACTGGCGGCGCGGCTGGCCGGAACCTCAACGCCCTTCAACAGCGATGCCCGAACCCGCAAGTCCGCCACCGGCTCACCACCTTCGAAACGTTCATTTTCAAATGCAATATCCGCGCCCATTTCGATCAGTGTGGTGTACAGCCCATTGCGTGTCGGGTTCTGGCTGACGCCGGGTACCAGCACCTCGGAGCCTTGCACAATCAGTGCGGCACACACCGGAAACGCCGCCGAGCTTGGGTCGCGCGGCACCACAATATCCTGCGGCTTTAGTTCGGGCTGCCCGGTCAGCGTGATCACGCCATCCTTGGTAATAATATTCGCGCCAAATCCCGCCAGCATCCGCTCGGTGTGATCCCGCGTCGCCACATGTTCGATCACCACCGTCTGCCCCGGTGCATTCAGCCCGGCCAGCAATACCGCAGATTTCACCTGCGCCGAGGGCATTGGCAATTCGTACCGCACTGGAACCGGGTCAGCCGCACCAACGATTGTCATCGGCAGCCGGCCACCTGAACGGCCATAAGACGTTGCTCCGAATAAAGAAATCGGGTCGGTTATTCGCGCCATAGGTCGCAAGCGCAATGACCCGTCACCGGTAAATGTCGCCGTAATACCGGACGTTGCCATCGCCCCCATAATCAGGCGCACCCCGGTGCCGGAATTGCCGCAATCAATCACGTCATCTGGTTCGCTAAAACCGCCGACACCGACCCCGTGCACTGACCACTCCCCCGGACCGGTCTGCTCAACCTTAGCCCCAAACGCCCGCATCGCGGCCGCCGTGTCCAGCACATCCTGGCCTTCCAGCAAGCCGGTGATCCGGGTTTCACCCACAGCCATTGCGCCCAATATCAGCGCCCGGTGCGAAATTGACTTGTCGCCGGGTACTTCAGCCACGCCTTTCAGCGGACCACAAGGGCGGGATGTCATTGGAATGGCCGCGCCGTGGCTGGACATGTAAAATCCTTAAAAGTGGTTGCGATCGGTTTGATAACCCAGACCAGCTAAAGCGTCCATGCCGGAAGCTCTACACCCTTCTTCTTTTCTTAAATATCTCCGCCGGAGGCATCCGCCCTAACCCAAACGCTGAAAGGTCATGTAGTGCGGCACACGGCCCTCTCGCAGGGCCTTTCTTTCATAGCGGGTGCTTACCCAGTCCTCCCACGGCGCGCTGATCTGTGCTATCAGCTCAAACCCGTGCCCCGGCACCTGTACTAACGTGCGCTGCACATATTCGGGAATATCTGTCACCACCCGAAACACTGCCCCCGGCGCCAAAACACGCGCCAGTGGTTCCAAATAGGTCTGGTTCATAAACCGCCGACCCACATGGCGCTGCTTGGGCCACGGATCAGGGTATAGCAGAAACGCCCGTTTGATAGACCCGGCTGGCAGCACATCAAACAGATCGCGCACATCGCCGGGATAGACAGCTATATTGTCCACACCAGCGTCATGGATTTTACCCAGCAACATGGCGACACCATTGATAAACGGCTCACAGCCAATGATTTCCACATCCGGGTTACTCGCTGCCTGATGCACCAGATGTTCACCACCGCCAAAGCCGATTTCCAGCCAAACCGGCCTGCCGCCAAACCGTGTCGGCAAATCCAGTGGTACCCGTTCAGGGTTATCCTGCGGGCTGATCAGCCCGGGGGATAGCGCAGCCAAATCATTGGCCAGAAATTCCTTATGGCGATTGCGCAAGGTCTTGCCATGCTGGCGACCGTAAAAATTGCGCCGTGGCTTATCCACCATTTGCCTGTCGTCCTTCGTCACAATCAAAAAAAACCCGGAGGTTCTCCGGGGCTTCTTTCAAAACCTGACACCGAAGGTCAACCCCTCAGGCACCGGTCAGTCAAACAGCTTTTTTCAATGCCTCAACCAGATCGGTCTTTTCCCAGCTAAACCCGCCGTCAGCTTCTGGCGCGCGGCCAAAGTGGCCGTAGGCTGCGGTACGCTGATAAATCGGGCGGTTCATGCCCAGATGTTCACGGATACCGCGCGGCGTCAGGTCCATGACCTGATCAATTGCCTGTTCGATCTGTGCGGGCGGAATTTCGCTTTGCCCGAAGGTATCGACATAGATCGACAGGGGTTTGGCCACCCCGATAGCATAGGAAAGCTGGATGAGGCAGCGATCTGCCATACCCGAAGCGACAACGTTCTTGGCCAGATAGCGCGCGATATAGGCGGCGGAACGGTCAACCTTTGTTGGATCCTTGCCGGAAAATGCGCCGCCGCCGTGCGGCGCGGCACCACCGTAGGTGTCGACGATGATTTTACGCCCGGTCAGCCCGGCGTCACCATCGGGGCCACCAATGACGAATGTGCCGGTCGGGTTCACCCACCATTTGGTTTCGGGTGTAATCCATTCCGCTGGCAGCACATCGCGGATGTGGGGTTCCACAATGGCGCGGATGTCGTCTGAGGTCTGGTCCTCGCTCGCGTGCTGCGTGGACAGAACAATCGAGGTGACCTCAACCGGCTTGCCATCAACGTAACGCAGCGAAAGTTGTGATTTTGCGTCAGGGCGCAGGCTGGGTTCCTGGCCAGATTTACGCACCTCTGCCAAACGCCGCAGGATCGCGTGGGAATACTGGATCGGGGCAGGCATCAGTTCCGGGGTTTCGGTGGTGGCATAGCCAAACATGATCCCCTGATCACCCGCACCTTCGTCCTTGTTGGCAGCCGCATCCACGCCTTGCGCAATGTGGGCGGATTGCTCGTGCAGGTAGTTCGACACCTTCAAGGTATTCCAGTGGAACTTATCCTGCTCATAACCAATGTCTTTTACGCAATCGCGGGCAATTCCTTCGATCCGGCCCATATAATCGGCCAGCTTTTCCTTGCTGGACAGACCAACTTCGCCGCCTACAACAATTCGGTTGGTGGTTGCAAATGTTTCACAGGCAACCCGCGCCTCGGGTTCTTCCGCCAGAAAGGCGTCCAGAACTGCATCAGAAATACGATCGCATAATTTATCGGGGTGCCCCTCGGATACGGATTCCGAAGTGAAAATATAGTTTTGCCGTGACATATGATTGCTCCATTTTTATGCCCCGCCACGTCAGGAAGCCGTTGTGACGGTTAATTCGCCCCGATTACATGGGGGTGCCTGCCGGGTCAATTGCATATCGCCTTTTCAACCAAAGCGCCGCAAAGCCAAGGACAATCAACAGTAAAACCACCGGAGTGTCGCCGGTTTTCCAATAAATACTGGCAGGTAGCGTGCCCGGTAATTTCACGTCCAGACGCCCGGAAACCCCAAGCGGCATAGAATCAACGACCTGTCCCCGCGCGTCAATCACTGCTGATATGCCGGTATTTGCGACCCGCACCATCGGCAGGCCGAACTCAACCGCGCGCGCGCGCGCCTGTGCCAAATGCTGATAGGGACCGGCGGCCTCACCAAACCAGGCGTCATTGGTGATCAGCAACATCCAGTCGGGGCGCTCAGCCACCCGACGCATTTCATGGGGGAATATCGCCTCATAGCAGATCAATGGCATCACTTTGCCAAGGTCGCCGAGATCCAGCACCCGCAATCCTGGCCCGGCACTATAGCCATAACCATATTTTGCAGTCATGGCCTTTAGGCCAATCCGCCCAAGCAGCCAGTTACCGGGGATATATTCGCCAAACGGTACCAGATGATTTTTGTCATAGGTCTGGGTGATTTCACCGCCCTGCCCCAGCACCGCCAGACTGTTGAACGCCCTGAGACCATCCAGACGTTGCGCCCCTAGAATAACCCTGGCACCGTTCGCAGCCTCTGAAATTTCCCAAAATGAAGCCGAAGGATCGTTTAACAAAAACGGCACCGCCACTTCGGGCCAGATCACCAGATCGACCGGTGCATCGCCGGGTTCAGCCGTCAGGTCAAGCTGGCGATTGTAGAAAACCGGGATCATTTCCGGGTCCCATTTTTGCTTTTGGTTGGCATTGGGTTGGATCAGGCGAACCACCGGCTGCGGGTTAGTTGTATCCGGGACAGGTTGGGCCTGTAACCAAGCGCCTCCGGCAACCGCGCTAACGAGCAGCGCAGCGCCGACAAATACCTTGGCAAAACTGCGCTTAGCCAAAGCAATCGCCAGCCCGGCCGCCAATAGAAACGTAGCCAGTGTTAATCCGTGCGGCCCGACAAACGCCGCCCACTGGTAAACCGGAGTGTCGACCCAGATGTAGGAAGTGAGCGCCCATGGGAACCCGGTCAGGATGTAGGAACGCAAAAGCTCGGACCCGGTCCAGAGAACCGGGATCAACAAAGCAAGCGCCAGCGTCCCCTGTCCGGCCAACCGGCGCGCCAGCCAAAACGCCAAGCACCAGAAAAAAGCGAAGCCCGCCGCCATGAACAGCAACGCAAACGGGGCCATCCAGCCGAATGTTTTGACATCCACCAAAAAGGGTTCAACAATCCAGGAAAACACCAGCAAAGCAAAGCCAAAACCCGCCGCAAAACCCCGCCAAGCGGCCTGACGTGGGTTGGTTGAGGTGTAGCCGAGTAATATCACCAGTCCGATCGCCGGAAACCCCAGCCAGACAAACCCGAACGGGGCCTGACCCAAGCCAATTCCAAGCCCAATAACTGCAGATAATAACCCGCCGCGCCAGCCAGTGATGCGAGACAGCCGATCGATCAGGCCGGCCAAACCGTCAGTCATCCGTTTGCAAATGCGGCAGGCGAATGCGCAGGTGTTTAATGCGCCGCGGATCGGCGTCCACGATTTCAAATTCGGGGCCTTTTGGATGCACGATCACCTCACCGCGCGACGGAATGCGGCCTGTCAGTAAAGCCACCAACCCACCAAGTGTGTCAATTTCTTCGTCTTCCAGTGGATCAACCAGTGTTAGCCCAATTTCGGCTTCGAATTCATCAAGTGGGGTTTTTGCGTCTGCCAGATAACAACCCGGCTTTTCGTTTACCCACAATTCACCGTCTGTCACGTCGTGTTCATCTTCAATTTCGCCGACAACCTGTTCGATCAGATCCTCGATCGTCACCAGCCCGTCAACGCCGCCATATTCATCGACCACCAGCGCCATATGTATCCGCTCACTCTGCATTTTTTGCAGCAATACACCGATAGGCATTGAAGGGGGTGCAAACAACAAAGGCCGCACCATTTTCTGCAAATTATAGCGTGGGCCGCCGCCGTTAAACCCGTGTTTAAGGGCAAAATCTTTCAGGTGTACCAGCCCAACCGGTGTATCCAGCGTTTCCTTGTAAACCGGTATACGGGTCAGACCTGTGTCGCGGAAAATCTTAACCAGACCATCCTTTTTTATGTCACTGGGGACTGAAATAATTTCGGCCTTGGGAACGGCCACGTCTTCCACACGCATACGGCGCAGGTTGAGCAACCCAAGAGAGGCACCCAAAACCGCTGACCCGTTACTGTGGGCAACTGAGTTATCTACTTGATCCCCGGAAATATCCGAGGGGCTAAGGGCAGCAACAATCCGGCCCAAAATGCCAGGTTGCTTCGTCCTTGTTGGTCTTTGCGCGCTTTGCGCTGCGCTAGAAGACCCTTCGTCAGTATCGCCCATAGTTCCTTTCCAGTGTTGCGGCAGTTTTGCCCTATTCGTTACCATATGGGTCGGGATGACCCATGCTTGCAAGTATCTGTTGCTCTAATCCTTCCATTAACGCTGCATCTTGCCCGTTTATGTGGTCATAACCCAACAGATGTAACGTAGCATGAACCAGTAAATGGGCGACATGATGGCCGAAATCAGTGTTCGCCTGCTCTGCCTCATTCAGACAGGTTTCATAGGCAATCGCGATATCGCCCAGTTCAAGCGGCTCTGAGCCACTGTGTTGCGGCAGCTTCGGTTTAGCGCCGGGTTTGGTCCCACCCCGTTCCTGTGACGGCCACGAAAGCACATTCGTCGCCCCCGGTTTTTCCCGAAAATCGGCGTTTAGCTCTGCGATCCGGGCATCATTACATCCCAGCAGGCTGATTTCATATTGTGCCGGGTTCAACCCTAAGTGGCCAAGCGTCGCCATGCCAAAGGTTTGCGCCAATTCCCCTAGCCCAACGACCACCCATCTTTGATCTTCAATCAGAACATCAACCAGATCAGCCATCGGTATCCGTATCGGCGTCGTACGCTTCAATTATCCGTGCAACCAAGGGATGGCGCACCACATCTTTTGCGGTGAAATAGTTAAAGCTGATCTTGTTGATCCCAGCCAACAGCCTTTCAGCATCTACCAACCCGCTAGGGACATGACGTGCCAGATCAACCTGTGTCCTATCACCGGTGATCACCATACGGCTGCCTTTACCCAGACGGGTCAGGAACATCTTCATCTGCATTGTAGTGGCGTTCTGCGCCTCATCCAGCACCACAAAGGCGTTCGACAATGTACGCCCGCGCATAAACGCCAGCGGTGCAATTTCGATCTGTTTTTCTTCAATCATCCGGGCCATTTGTTTGCCCGGCAAAAAATCGTTCAGCGCATCATAAAGCGGTTGCATGTAGGGATCGACCTTGTCTTTCATGTCGCCGGGCAGGAAACCCAGACGCTCACCCGCTTCAACAGCCGGGCGTGACAGGATGATCTTATCCACCTGCCCGCTGATAAACATGTTCACCCCTACGGCCACTGCCAGATAGGTTTTACCGGTCCCGGCCGGGCCAATGCCAAAGGCCAGTTCATTTTCATAGAGCGAGCGCACATAATCGTTCTGCGCCTTGGTGCGGGGTTCCACGGTCATTTTGCGGGTCTTGATTTCCGCGCGCCCGCCACGGAACATATCGGTCTGATCGCCATTGGTGTCGGCGCTAATTCCTTCGACACCACCCATGCGAATTTCACCCTCAATCTCACCGGCATCTATTGCGCGGCCTGCTTCCAGTTTGGCGTAAAGCCCCTGCAAAACCCCGGCGGCCTGTTCACGCGATGACGCATCCCCCATTATTGCAAGCTGATTGCCACGGCGCACGATCTGCACGTCCAGATTATGCTCAATCTGCGCGAGATTACGGTCAAATTCGCCACAAAGGTCGATTAACAGCCGGTTGTCGGGAAATTCCAATAGTGTTTGGTGAACGTCATCAGGTGATGGCGGCGGGGTAATTGCGCTAATTCCCAAAAAGAATCTCCGTTAAGGTGCTTTGGGGTAATGGTGCCAATTTGCCATGCTTCACGCAAGCAAGAACATGAAATTGTAACGCTTTCGGGATTTCAGGGCCTAAATCGCATCCGCAACGGTTGAACCACCTTTAAAGTCGCCAGTCGCATAGTTTGACAATGCAGAACCGGAACAAACCGGAGTGCCATCGCGATTCAAACGCTGAGACAGATAGCCTTCAATCCCGTCATCAATAATCCAGTGATCGCACCCGGTTGGATCGATCCAGATACCGGCCTGTAGTTCACTAAGCGGTTTGGAATCCAGCCCGTGATCACGGGTCTTGTCTGAACGATCGCCAGTCAGCCCCTCGCAGGACATCAGCACAAACCCTGCGATCACAACGCCAGTCGCTCTAAAAATAACCATTACCCAAACCCTAATACACACATATGATTTCAACGCGCCGGTTCTGCGCTTTTCCGGCGGCGGTTCGGTTAGATGCTTTTGGAGCCCGTTCGCCGTAACCGCGAACATCGAACACATCTGCGCCAGCTGCCTGTGCCACCAAAGCTACCGCGTTCGCGCGACGCTGCGACAGCTTCATGTTGTATTCATCACTGGCCCGACTGTCGGTATGTCCTGCAATAATAAACGACTTGGCCGGTACGTCTTTGAAAAATTTCATCAGTCTCGCCCGATTTCCGGCAGATATTGCAGTTTGATTGGTTGCGAACAGCTGATCCGAATTCAGTACCGCGCAGGTATTGCTGGTCCGGCAAACCGGGCGACCGTCACGGGTGACGTGCGGGGTCATGTAGCCTTCCCAACCGTCGTCAAACACCCAGTGTTCGCAGCCATCCGGGTCAACCCAGATCGTTGGCACGTATTTTTCGCCGATAATCGTGCGGGGTTCCGTGTTGCCTGCTGCAACAACTGTACCGGCGATTCCCAGCGAGAAAGCTGAGAATACCGTAAACGCCAACGCGATTTTCCTGCGCCAAGTCCCTGTATTTTTTACGAAAATATTTTTCATTAAACCCCCAAAACATGTCAAAGACATGCGCCCAGCGTATCGCTTGTTATTGTTGCTGAGCAGATTAACAAGTTTCGCTGCAAAGTGAAGGAATAAACACTAAATGTGGTATTTTGGAGAGCCCGAGCCCCATTATACCCGCTCTGGTAGATTTACTGGATCAGCTCACCGGTTAGCGAATTTGCTTCGGTTTTGATAATTTTCACTTTGCAGACTGCGCCGAGATTATCCGCCGGGCTAACCACATGCACGGCGTGCAGGTGTTCGGACTTGCCAATCAATTGCCCGTCCAGCCGGCCGGGTTTTTCGAACAGCACCGACACCGCGCGCCCAACCATCTGTTCCTGCGCGTGTTTTTGTTGCTCGCTTAACAAAGCCTGTAACCGGGCAAGGCGCTCAGCCTTCACGCCCTCATCCACTTCTGCCCGCTCCGCCGCAGGTGTCCCCGGTCTGGCGGAATATTTGAACGAATAGGCCTGCCCGTAGCCAACCACGCGGACCAGCGCCATTGTCTGTTCAAAATCATCATCGGTTTCGCCAGGAAACCCGACAATGAAATCGCCGGACAACAGCAGATCGGGCTGTGCTGCGCGGATTTTTTCGATCAGTTGCAGGTAATCTTCTGCCGTGTGTTTGCGGTTCATCGCTTTCAATATTTTGTCGCTGCCCGACTGCACCGGTAAATGCAGATAGGGCATCAGCTTTTTGCAGTTGGCGTGGGCTTCGATCAGATCGTCACCCATGTCATTGGGGTGGCTGGTGGTATATCGGATGCGCTTTAGCCCCTCTATTTCCGCCAGCTTTTCGATTAAACCGGCCAGCGTTTCGCCGTTCCCGTGGTAGGCATTCACGTTCTGCCCCAGCAGGGTAATTTCGCGCACGCCCCGTTCAACAAGATCGCGGGCCTCGTCCAGAATACGCGCGGGTGGGCGCGAGACCTCAACCCCACGGGTATAGGGAACAACGCAAAACGCACAGAACTTGTCGCAACCTTCCTGTACGGTTAAAAACGCCGTTGGTCCCCGGCGCGCTTTGGGCCGTTTGGCGAGGTGTTCAAATTTATCTTCCTCTGGAAAATCCGTATCCAGCGCCTTAACGCCGTTACCCGCCTTTGCTTCCAGCTCACCCAGACGGTGATAGCTTTGTGGCCCAACCACCAGATCAACCATCGGCTGGCGGCGCATGATTTCCTGCCCCTCGGCCTGCGCCACGCAACCCGCAACGCCGATTTTCAGGTCAGGATTGTCAGCCTTCAGCCCCTTGAAACGGCCCAGTTCGGAATATATTTTTTCGGCAGCTTTTTCCCGGATATGGCAGGTATTCAGCAGGATCATATCTGCGTCATCGGGCGTGGCAGTGGTTTCATACCCCGATACCGCCAGCACTTCGGCCATACGTTCGCTGTCATAGACATTCATCTGACAACCATAGGTCTTAATGAACAGTTTCTTGGCGTCTGGCATAGGGAAGTTCCGGCATATGTTGAAACCGCGTAACTACAGGGGAACAACTTGCCCTGCAACGGTTGCATTTCCGGGTATTCATGTGATTTTCACCGCAGTAAGCAAATAAGCTGCTATGGAATTGAAATGAATTACGAAAGCCTTGCGGATTTTCTGAATACCGGCGCTGAGGGCCTGAACAAGGGCCCGATCGCGCTTATTTTAGTGGAGGATATGGTTGAAGTTGACACCACCATTCGCCATCACATTATGGCTGGGTTCAAATCGGTTGTCATATTCGCCCCCGAAAATCTTGTCCTGCCGGAAGAACTTGAACTGTTCGTACACCGGGTGAAATACGATATGATGGCTGATCAGGCGACTGAAACGGCCGTAAACGCAATTATTGACGCCGTCCCCGGGCAATGGGTTTATTATTGTTACAATGCCGAATTCCTGTTCCACCCGTTTTGTGAAAGCCGAAATATTTCAGAGTTGCTGGCCTTCCACACAGAAGAGCGCCGCGATGCCCTGTTGGGATATGTAATTGATCTTTATGCGGGCGACCTGAGCCAAAACCCCAAGGCTGTTTCGCTGGATCACGCCTATCTGGACAAGTCCGGCTATTATGCCCTTGGTCGGATGGATGAGATAAGCCCGGGCGAGGCCAAAAAACGCCAGTTGAATTTCTTTGGCGGGTTACGCTGGCGGTTTGAGGAACACATCCCTGAAATTCGCCGCCGCATTGACAGAATACCGCTGTTCAAAGCCAAACCGGGGTTGAAACTGCGTGCCGATCACACGTTTAACGACGAAGAATACAATACCTATTCCTGCCCCTGGCACCACAACATCACTGTGTCCCTGATGTCATTCAGAACCGCTAAGGCACTAAAAAACAACTCTGGCTCAACTTTTGATATTGAGACATTTCACTGGCACAATTCGGTGGAATTTGAATGGAATTCGCAGCAATTGCTGGATCTGGGTCTGATGGAACCGGGGCAGTGGTTCTGAACGACAATCCAAAACTCCAAGTTTACAATGGGCGCTGCCATTGCGGCTTTGTACGGTTTAAAGTGGCGGCCGCAATTGACCACGTCCGGGAATGTAACTGTTCAGTCTGTAGCAAGCGGGGCGCGCTCATATTCAGAGTACCCGAAAACGCTCTGGAAATCATCACACCGCTTGAAGGCCTGCATCTCTACCAATGGGGAACCAATACCGCGCGGGACTATATTTGCCACACCTGCGCAATATTGACGTTTCGCCGCCCACGCACGTTAACGGCCGAGGAAAGGGTGCGCGGATACAAATCTTTCGAAGGTTGGGCAATTAACACAAGGTGTCTTGAAGGGTTTGACCCTACGTCTGTTCCCACAATCCATGTCGATGGGAAAAGCCTGGGCCTCGATTAGGCTATGTACGCCGCAGCCTGATAACCACATCCACCTTGGAAATTTCCGCACCAGCTGGAGCATCTGGCAAGCTGGAGATCTCAAGCCCGTCGGCCGGGGCGTCCATCAATTCGGCACTGTCTTCCCACAAAAAATGCGGATGATCATCGAGGCGTGTATCAAAATAGCACTTGGACCCGTTCACCGTTATTTCCCGCAATAGCCCGGCGGCGCTGAATGCCTTTAGCGTGTTGTAAACTGTGGCCAGCGAAACTGTATCCTCATTGGATCGGGTCGCCTCAAACAGGCTTTCGGCTGTGACATGCCGGTCCTGACCGTCACCGACCAAAAGTGTGGCCAAAGCCAGCCGTTGGCGGGTCGGGCGCAGGCCACCGCTGGCAAGCCAACTGGTGCCGCGTGTTATTTCAGTTTGGATATTCGACATGTTATTTCCCATTCTTCCCTTCTATATAGGGCGCAAATCCCCTCGGTATCAAACAAAAATCGCCAATTTCCCGTGTACTGCCTGCACTTGCCACCGCCAAGAGGTGGATGGTAGACGGGAAGAGAGCAGGATAAATACCAATTGAGGCATAACTGAATGGCAGATTTTCCGACAAGTTTTGACAAAGAAGGGTTGCTTAAATGCGCGCGTGGGGAACTTTTTGGCCCCGGCAATGCGCAATTACCCGAGCCCCCGATGCTGATGATGGACCGGGTAACAGAAATCAGCGAAGACGGCGGCGAACATGGCAAGGGCCATGTGGTGGCGGAATTCGACATCAACCCCGACCTGTGGTTTTTCGATTGCCATTTTCCGGGCAACCCGATCATGCCCGGCTGCCTTGGCCTGGACGGGTTGTGGCAGCTGACCGGTTTCAATCTGGGTTGGCGTGGCTGGCAGGGGCGCGGCTATGCGCTGGGTGTGGGTGAGGTCAAGCTGACCGGCATGGTGCGCCCGGATCGCAAGATGATCACCTATTACGTCGATTTCACCAAAGCCATCCAGAACCGCCGCCTGACTATGGGTGTAGCAGATGGCAGGGTTGAAGCAGATGGAGAGGTTATCTACCTCGTTAAAGACATGAAAGTCGCACTGTCCGAAAGCTAACATAAATATGAATGAAGGAGCCGCCCATGCGCCGAGTGGTCATTACAGGAATGGGGATTGTATCCCCGATCGGAAATACGCTGGCTGATGTTACCGCCAGCCTGAAGGCCGGTAAATCCGGCATCAAAGCCGAGCCAAAATACGCTGAACACGGCTTTCGCAGCCAGATCGCCGGGGTGCCGGAAATTGATCTGGTCGCCAGTATCGACAAGCGTCAGTTGCGTTTCATGGGGCCGACGGCGGCCTATGCTTATCTGGCGATGGAGCAGGCTATTTCTGACAGTGGACTGGAGGAAGGTGATGTTTCCAATGAGCGCACTGGTCTGATTGCCGGGTCCGGTGGTCCAAGCACATCCAACCTGTTCAACGCCCACAATATCGTCATTGAAAAAGGCGCGCCAAAACGCATGGGGCCGTTCATGGTGACGCGGGGCATGTCCTCCACCGTTTCGGCCTGTCTGGCGACACCGTTCAAGATCAAGGGCGTGAACTATTCCATCACCTCGGCCTGTTCCACATCCGCCCATTGCATCGGTGCCGGCGTTGAACAAATCCAGTTTGGCAAACAGGACATCATATTCGCCGGCGGCGGCGAAGAAGTGGACTGGACCCTGTCTTGCCTGTTCGACGCCATGGGCGCGATGAGCAGCAAGTATAACGACACCCCCGAAAAAGCCGCCCGCGCATTTGACGCGACCCGCGACGGTTTTGTGATTGGCGGCGGTGGTGGCATGCTCGTGCTGGAGGAACTGGAGCACGCCAAGGCACGCGGCGCCAAGATTTATGCCGAAGTTACGGGTTACGGTGCCACTTCTGATGGCCACGATATGGTGGCCCCGTCAGGTGAAGGCGGGCAGCGGGCAATGAAACTGGCCACAGCAACCATTGGCGATCGGAAAGTGGATTATATCAACGCCCACGGCACATCTACGCCGGTTGGAGACGTTATCGAGGTCGAAGGTGTGCGCGCCGTACTGGGTGAAGACCACGCGCCAATATCGTCGACCAAATCAATGACCGGCCACGCGCTTGGCGCGGCAGGCGTAAATGAGGCGATCTATTCCCTCTTGATGATGGAGCATGGCTTTATCGCGCCGTCGATCAACGTCAACGAACTTGACCCTGCCATTCGCCCGGAAGAGATTGCAACCGTTATGCAAGAGGCCGAACTCGACACTGTCCTGTCCAACAGCTTTGGCTTTGGCGGCACCAATGCCAGCCTGGCCATGAGCAAATATCACGGGTGACACAATGGCTGATCTGATGACCGGAAAACGCGGCCTTGTAATGGGTGTCGCGAATGAACGCTCAATCGCGTGGGGTATTGCCAGGACTTTGGCCAGCGAGGGCGCAAAACTGGCGTTTTCTTATCAGGGCGAAGCGTTTGGGCGTCGACTGCAACCACTTGCGGAATCCATTGGATCGGACCTGCTGGTCGATGTGGACGTCACCGATGCCGCGTCAATGGATGCAGCATTTTCGCAAATCGCTGCGAAGTGGGACCAACTGGATTTTGTCATCCACGCCATCGCATTTTCGGACAAAAATGAACTGACCGGACGGTTTGTCAACACGTCGCGCGAAAACTTTCGCAATACGCTGGATATTTCCTGCTATTCGCTGATCGATGTCGCCCGACGTGCCGCCCCATTGATGAAAAATGGCGGCACAATTCTGACCCTTACCTTTGACGGCTCAACCAGTGTTATGCCGAACTACAATGTGATGGGTGTGGCCAAAGCCGCATTGGAATCAACCGTGCGATATCTGGCCAGTGATCTAGGCACCGACGGCATCCGTGTTAACGCAATTTCCCCCGGCCCGATGAAAACCCTTGCCGGGGCGGCCATTGGCGGGGCGCGGAAAACCTTCCGCCACTCTGAAGCCAACGCCCCAATGCGTGCCAACGCAACGCAGGAATCCATAGGCGGAACAGCGGTTTATCTGGCATCTGACTATGGCTCCAGCACCTCTGGCGAAGTGATCCATGTCGATGGCGGTTATCACATTATGGGCATGCCGGCGGCTGAAAACCTCTGATCTGGAAACAGTCTGTCTACAGAGTACCTCTATAAGAGCCACCAACAATCGTTGTAAATTGAGCCAAGCGAAACCGCCGGGGGGGCAGTTTCAAATATTGGTGGGCGGTTTTACCAATGGTTCTGGTTTTCTTCTCTTTGCTGCTTTGTCTTGCGACGGTTTTTGCGTTGCGTGGCAATTATGCGGGTGCCGGCTCGGTCACCGTATCTGGTTTTAACGGCATTGGGGTAGTGGCGGGCTTTATCGTCTTTGTTGGCGCGGCGGCGACACTGGGCATTCCGTTTGGTATACCTTTGATTATCGCCTTGCTTTTACATGAACTGGGCCACGTCCTCGCCTATCGAATGCTGGGGCATGAGGGTGTAAGATTTCGCCTTGTCCCGCTGCTAAGCAAATCTAAAATCTCCGATCAGCCACTGAAAACCGACGGCGAAGAATTCTTCGTAGCTATTATGGGCCCGGCATTTTGTTTGGGTCCGATGGCCTTGGCGATGACGCTGTCAGCCGCCCTGGCCCCGACAATGCCCGAAGTTGCCAGGACGTTCTGGATATTTTCAGTCACCTGTGGCGCGTTGAACTTTATCAACCTATTGCCGTTCTGGCCCTTTGACGGTGGAAGATGCGCGCGTACAGCCGTCGCCAATTTCTGGCCAAATCTGGCGCCCGCGATGACGGTATTCATGAGCGCGGCGATGGCCACCGCATCGCTTCGCACCAGTTCCGTCGCCCTGATGGTCATGGCCGCCGTTGGTGCGCAAAGCCTGCTCCGCCGCAGCCCGTCCGGGCGCACAAAGATGGACGCCGACACTGGTCTGATCGCCCTTGCCGCCTACGCATTCACCATGGCCGCACACTTTAGCGCGAGCTGGCTGTTGTTCCAGGCCTACTTCTAAACCACCCCTTCACACTACCAGCCACCCATGTCACTCTTTCGCAAATCGAAAGGGCCAACATGGCGATCACCACCTGTATTTTCGACGCCTATGGCACATTGTTTGACGTCGCCGCGGCCGCGCGTGAAGTAGCGTCAGAACCGGGGCAGGAACAGCTCAACAAGGTTTGGCAAAAATTGGCTGCGGATTGGCGCTTGAAACAGCTGCAATACACATGGTTGCGCGCGCTATCAGACGCCCATACAGATTTCTGGGAAGTCACCCAGAACGGGCTGGACTGGGCACTGGAGGCCAACGAACTGAATGACCCAGCCTTGCGCGAACGCCTTTTGGCGCTGTATTGGAAATTGTCAGCCTATCCGGAAGTACCGGTGATGCTGGGTGCGCTGAAAACGGCAGGCCTGAACACCGCTATCCTGTCCAACGGCTCGCCGGATATGCTGGACGCAGCCGTGCAATCCGCCGGGTTGCGGGACGTGCTGGATGACGTCCTTTCCGTGCAAGACGTCGGCATTTTCAAACCCCACAAATCGGTCTACCAGATGGTTCCGGACCGGTTTAAATGCACCAAAAATCAGGTGTTGTTCGTCTCTTCCAATGGTTGGGACGCCGCCGCTGCAACCGGTTTTGGTTTTCACACCGTCTGGGCTAATCGCGCAGGCGAACCGGTGGATCGTCTGCCATGGACTCCTGAAAACATCCTGACCGACCTCACCAAAATACCCGAACTGGCCGCAGCGCTGTGATGCAATACTTTACCACATTCGACGGGTTGAAACTGGCCTACATGGATGAAGGCACCGGCCTGCCGGTCCTTTGCCTGCCGGGCCTGACCCGCACTTCTCACGATTTTGATTATTTGGCACCCCACCTGCCAGATGTGCGCCTGATCCGGTTGGATTACCGAGGACGTGGGGCCTCGGATTGGGCCGACGACCCGCTGACCTACTCCGTTCCCGTTGAGGCACAGGACGTAATCGCCCTGCTCGACCATCTGGGGCTGGAAAAGGCCGCCATCCTTGGCACATCGCGGGGCGGGATTATTGCTATGATGCTGGCGGCAACCGCCAAAGACCGGCTGCTGGGTGTGGCGCTGAACGACATTGGACCCGAGATTGACCAAATCGGGCTGGACCGGATCAAGGATTATCTTGGGACAGACCCAAAATTCAAAACACAGGCTGAAATGGCCGCCGCGATGCCCGCTGGCATGATTGGCTTTGCCAATGTACCAATCCAGCGCTGGCAGGACGAGGTGGAGCGGCACACGCTTGAGACGGCGCAGGGTCTAACTGTGAACTATGATCCCAAACTGCGGGTTGTTTTTGAAGCGGCTTCAAAGCAACCTGATCCAGATCTCTGGCCATTGTTTGACGCTTTGGGCGGGCTGCCGCTGGCGCTGATCCGAGGCGCTAATTCTGACCTGCTATCCACGAACACGACCGCCGAGATGCGTAAACGCCGCCCCGATATGGTGTTTTCCAATGTACCCGACCGGGGCCACATCCCGTTTTTGGATGAGCCTGAAGCGTTGGCTGTAATCCGCAGCTGGTTAGAGGCGTGCCAATGAATATCGACATGATTGAAGCCGCCCGGCAGCGGCTAAAAGGACAGGCACGGCGCACGCCATTACTGACTTCCCCGTTCCTCGATGAAATCGCCGGACGCCGCGTGTTCATTAAACCTGAATGCCTGCAACACACCGGTTCGTTCAAATTCCGCGGCGCGTGGTCTGCAATTTCCATGCTGTCACCAGAAGACGGCGCCAAGGGTGTTATCGCCTATTCCAGCGGCAACCACGCGCAGGGCATTGCGCTGGCCGCGCAGAAGCACCAGTTTCCGGCGGTGATCATCATGCCCTCAGACGCGCCAGAGCAGAAAATCAAAAACACCCGGAAACTGGGCGCAGAGGTCGTGCTATATGACCGCGCAACCGAGGACCGCGATGAAATTGGTAGCCGGCTGGCGGCAGAGCGCGGCCTGACGCTGATCAAACCTTTCGACAATGAATATGTGATCGCCGGGCAAGGCACCTGTGGTCTGGAAATAGCCGAACAGGCCGCTGAGGCCGGGATTGAAGACGCAACCGTTCTTGTGCCCTGCGGTGGTGGCGGGCTGACATCCGGCGTCGCGCTGGCGCTGGCGGCCAAGGCCCCCAAGCTAACGGTTCGCCCGGTTGAACCAGCAGAGTTTGACGATGTGGCCCGTTCGTTGATCTGCGGCAAGCGGGAGGAAAACACACGGCGCGACGGCTCCATCTGCGACGCGGTGATCACCCCCATCTGTGGCGAACTGACCTTTCCAATCATGAAAAAACACTGCGGGCCCGGCTTGGTTGTATCAGAAGACAATTGCCTGCGCGCCATGTCAGACGCCTTCAGACGCCTGAAACTGGTTGTCGAGCCCGGCGGCGCGGTGGCGCTGGCGGCTGCACTTTACCACGGTGAAGAAATTCAGGGTGATACAGTTATTGTCGTGGTTTCAGGCGGCAATGTAGACGCCGACATGTTCGTTACAGCACTAGAAAAACACAGGTAGTAAAATGACCAAATTCACGATTGCCAGCTTTAATGTCAAAAACCTGATCGGTGCAGATCAGGAGTATTACAGGTTCGAAAAATACACCCCCGAAGAACACGCCTGGAAAGAAGCATGGCTGGCCGATCAGCTGTTCACTATGGACGCCGACATCGTGTGTTTTCAGGAAATATTTGACGAAACAGCCCTGCGCGATGTGATCAGTGAAACCGATTTGCGCGGCGAGGCCAGCAATGCCGATGCACTGCCGGATCGCTCCAAACGCTACGCCAAAAAGGCGATATTTCGCAAACTGGCGTACACGCCTTACACCGAAGCGGCGCTGGCATTTGCACCTAACGCTAACGACGGCGAGCCCGGTCAGCGCCGCCCCGGTCTGGCGATAGTTTCGCGCCTTGGATTTGTCGGCAAACCGCAGATTTATCAGGACTTGCCCGAACCACTTAGCATTCCGCTTCAGGAACTTTCCGGCGACGATGGTGGGCATTTCAAAATTTCGCGCCTGTCGCGCCCGATCCTAAAGGCCCGCGTGCCGGTCGACAATCAGGTGATCACCATTTTCAACTGCCACCTGAAATCAAAACTCGGCGAATTCATCAAACCCAAAGGCGCTGAATTCGCCCCCGAAAGTGACCTTACCAACTACGACGCCCATGGCCGTTCTCTTGGTGCGTTGCGCGCCGGGTTGCGACGGATGGCCGAAGCCTGGGTGTTGCGCGGATTGATACTGGAAGAACTGGCCAAGGGCCGCCCGGTGCTGGTGATGGGTGATTTCAACGATGGCGAACACGCGGTTTCATCGGAAATAGTTACCGGCGAAACCCCGTTCAAAAATTATTCATGGATGCGCCGCCATGACGCCACGAAAGCCAACCAACGCTATTCCAAAGAAGATGCCAAAGCGATCCATGAAGCGATCGAAGCAGTTCGCCTGCATTCTGCCGAAAAACAATTCGTGCGCCGATCCCTGCGCGACATGGTCTACACATCGGCCTTTGGCGGCGTCTATGAAAGCATCGACCAGATCCTGATGTCCCGCCATTTCCTGCCGGAATATTCCAAACATATCAGCGAGATGGAGTATTTCAGCGTATTGAACGATCACCTGACCGACGGCTCACACCCGGAAGCTCCTTATAACAAGCTCGCCTCTGACCACGGACAGATCATCGCCCATTTCAAAATGCGACATTCGGATTAAACCATGACCAACCCCTGCATCATCTGCATTGCCATCACCGGCTCTGTCCCGCGTAAAGAAAACAACCCGGCAGTGCCGATCACCATAGCGGAACAAATCGAAAGCACCCACGCCGCGTATGAGGCCGGGGCGTCTATCGCCCATTGCCATGTCCGCAACGATGACCAGACCCCCAGTTCTGATCCCGACAGGTTCGCCGCCCTGATGGAGGGCATCAAAAAGCATTGCCCCGGCATGATCATCCAGTTGTCCACCGGTGGGCGTTCGGGTGCCGGTCAGGAGCGCGGCGGCATGTTATCCCTGCGCCCTGACATGGCGTCGCTTAGCGTTGGATCCAACAATTTCCCGACCCGCGTCTACGAAAACCCGCCCGATCTGGTGGATTGGCTGGCCAGCGAAATAGTCAAATACGACATCAAGCCCGAGATTGAAGCGTTTGATCTTTCACACATCGTGCACGCCACCCGTTTGCAGGCCGATGGCCGTCTGAAAGGCCCGCTCTATGTACAATTCGTCATGGGCGTTAAAAACGCCACCCCGGTGGATGAACCGATATTCAAATTCTACATCGAGACCCTGAAACGCCTCGCCCCCGACGCCATCTGGTGCGGCGCAGGTGTCGGCCCCGGCCAGATAATAGTGAACGAGTGGTCGATCCGCGCGGGCGGTCATACCCGCACCGGTCTGGAAGACAACATGCGCCTGAACCGGGAAACTTTGGCACCCTCAAATGCCGCTTTGGTGGCGCGCGCCACCGAGCTATGTGAAAAATATGAACGCCCCGTGGCCTCCTGCCAGCAAGCCCGCGAAATCCTTTGTCTGCGCCCTGAAACCTGAACCTAAATTTCTTTCGGCCCAACCCCTTTGAAAACTAAACCGATCGGTTTATATGCAAAGGATCCGCTGGACGTCCGGCATCATTTTACTGAGCAATTATGACCCCGCGCCTTCCCGTCATTTTCATCCTGATCACTGTCGTCATTGACGCTATGGGCATCGGCCTGATCATGCCGGTGATGCCGGGGCTGATCAAACAGGTGCAGGGCGCAACACTTGGTCAGGCCGCATTATGGGGTGGCGTTCTGGCGACATCGTTCGCCGTTATGCAATTCCTTTTTGGTCCGGTGCTGGGCAACCTGTCTGACCGATATGGCCGCCGCCCGGTATTGCTGGCCTCACTATTCGTAATGACGTTGGATTATCTGGTGATGGCCGTCGCGGGCACAATCTGGCTTTTGTTTTTGGGCCGTCTGGTGGGCGGTGTGGCCTCTGCCACCCAATCCACCGCAAGTGCGGCGATGGCCGACATATCCGAACCAGACAAAAAAGCTGCGAACTTTGGACTGGTCGGCGCGGCGTTTGGCATCGGTTTTGTATTTGGCCCACTGATGGGCGGCTTGCTGGGCGGCTACGGCACCCGCGCACCGTTTTATGCAGCCGCAGCCATTGCAGGAGCAAACCTGATTTTCGGCTACTTCGCCATGCCCGAAACGGTCACCGACCGGATCAGACGCCCGTTTGAGTGGCGCCGCGCCAACCCGTTTGGGGCGTTCAAAAACATCGGTAAGCTCCCCGGCCTGAAGGGCTTGATGGTCACCGTGTTCATCAGCGCCGTTGCGTTTTTCGTATACCCCGCGGTCTGGGCCTATTACGGTGAGGCGCGATTTGGCTGGGGCAGCCAAATGATTGGTCTGTCACTGGCGGCGTTTGGTCTGTCCATCGCCATCGTGCAGGGTGTGCTGATCCGTCCGATCCTGCGCGTGCTTGGCGAGCGAAACACCGTGATCCTGGGCCTATCAATCGACGTCGGCGCATTCATATTGCTCGGCTTCATTACCAGTGGAACTCTCGCGATCCTGCTCACCCCATTAACCGCACTTGGCTCTATCGCCGGCCCCGCGTTGCAAGGTATAATGTCGCGCACCGCCAGTGATGACCAACAGGGCGAATTGCAGGGAATGCTGACCAGTATCAACGCCGTTGCCATCATCATTGCGCCCTTGGTGATGACCCAGATTTTCTGGTATTTCACCAGTGCTGGCGCACCTGTTGTCCTGCCCGGCGCCCCGTTCTTGCTGTCAGCGGTACTGACCCTGATCAGCATTGGGATATTCGTCGCCGCCCGACCAAGACAGCCCAAAACCTAAGCGACACACCTGCGTTTTCCGCTTGATCCGAACAGCGACCACGACCAAGCTGGCGTGACAACCAAGGGGAACCAAATGCCTATTATCAAAGCTGCCGTCTGCCACGAATTTGGCCAGCCTTTGGTCGTCGAAGATGTCATGCTCAAAACCCCCGGTATGGATGAAGTCGAAGTCACGCTGGAAGCCTGCGCGATCTGCCAGTCTGACATTTCGTTTGCCGAAGGTGGCTGGGGCGGAACCCTTCCGGCCGTATACGGCCACGAAGCCGCCGGGCGTATTACTGCGATCGGCGCGAATGTCAGCGGTTACAAGATCGGCGACCCGGTGCTTGCCACCCTGATCCGAGCCTGCGGTACCTGCCCGTCCTGCGCCAGCGGCACACCGACCTACTGCGCAACACCATACGAGCGTAACCAAGGGCCATTGAGCACAACAAGCGGTGGCGAAATGGAGCAAGGCATGTCAACCGGTGCATTCGCCGAAAAGGTTGTGATCCACCGCTCACAAATTGCCCGCATCCCCGAAGAAATGCCGATGACATCCGCCTGCCTGCTATCCTGCGGTGTCATTACTGGCGTAGGTGCGGTGGTGAACACCGGTCAGGTCCGCCCCGGCGAAGTGGTCGTCGTGATCGGCGCAGGCGGTATCGGATTGAACGCCATTCAGGGCGCGAGGATTGCCGGAGCATCTCGCATCATCGCCGTTGATATGTCCGAAGAAAAACTGACAACTGCACGGGAATTCGGCGCGACCGACGGCATGCTCGCCACCGATCCCAAACCATGGAAAGCTGCGTTCAAGGCCGCTGGCCGTGGGGCGGATGCGGTTTTCGTCACAGTCGGCGCGATCCCGGCCTTTGACACCGCGCCGCGTTATCTGGCCGCGAAAGGCCGTATGGTAATGGTAGGTATGCCCCATTCCGGTGAACATTCCAGCTATGAACCGGTGGTAATTGCGGCCCTTGGTCAGGGGATGGTCGGCACCAAAATGGGTGACACTGTGCTGTCGCGTGATATTCCGTGGATGGTGGACCTGTACCAACAGGGCCGTCTGAAACTCGATGAACTGGTGTCGGGTACCTGGTCTCTGGACCAGATCAACGAAGCAATAACTGACACCAAATCAGGCGCTGCCCGGCGCAATGTCATTGTATTTTAGGCGCTAATCCTCGTCCATCGCGTGACCCCAATCGTAAACCACAATGCCCGTGGTTTCACGCGCGCCAAGGCTGCGGTAAAGCCCGCGGGCGGCTGCGTTGTTATCCTCGGTCGCCAACCAGATATCCGGGTCGCCGTCGGCCTTGACCAAGACCAGCAACGCCCGCGCTAACCGCAGCCCGATGCCGCAGCGCTGATAATCTTTATGCACACCTACCTCATTGATGAAAAACGCAGGCTCTTTATCCGGGTGCAGCATAAACACGCCGCTGGCCATGCCGATCACCTGCCCTTGATCCAGCGCAACCACGATTTTGTGCAGGTCGGATGCAAGAAACGCCTTGGCCTGTTCTGGAATGATCGGATTGTCGAAAGTGTCCGGGCGGATATCTTCCAAAACGGCCATATCATCCCGCCCCAGCACTTGAATCTGAATATCGTCGGACATTTCCAACCCCTTCGATTTCACTTGCGTCAGAATAAATTCAGGCACAGGTTTTGACAACTGCTTAGGGAAAAACAAATGCGCCTCCGGGATTTGGAAATATTCATCGTCTCACCCCCTGCCCCCGGCTGGGGTGGGCGGTATTGGATCATCGTAAAGCTGACCACCGATACCGGCGTTGTCGGCTACGGCGAATGTTATGCCAGCAGCGTCGGACCCGAGGCAATGAAGGGGGTTATCAGCGACGTATTTGCTCGCCACATGGCAGGCGAAAACCCGGAAAACATTGAGCTAATGTACCGCCGAGCATATTCATCCGGTTTCACACAACGCCCGGACCTGACTATAATGGGTGCGTTTTCGGGCTTAGAGATTGCCTGCTGGGACATCCTTGGCAAAGACCGCGACCGCCCGGTCTGGGCGTTGATCGGCGGCATGATGAATGAACGGGTGCGATCCTACACCTATCTCTACCCCCTGCCCGACCACAGCGCCCATGACTTCTGGACCTCACCGGAACTGGCCGCTGAAAGCGCCGCTGCAATGGTCGATCTGGGTTTTACCGCCATTAAATTCGACCCCGCTGGCCCCTATACCATACGGGGTGGCCACCAGCCGGCAATGTCCGACATCACCCGCTCGGTTGCCTTTTGCCAGGCCATACGGGATGCCGTCGGCGACAAGGCAGACCTGCTGTTCGGCACCCACGGGCAATTCACTACATCCGGCGCGATACGGTTGGCTAAAGCATTGGAAAAATTTCAGCCTTTATGGTTTGAAGAACCGGTTCCACCCGATAGCGTTGGTTCCATGGCCCGCGTCGCTGCAGCCACCAGCATCCCCATAGCCACCGGCGAACGCCTGACCACAAAAGCTGAATTTGCACCGATCCTGCGGGCCGGGGCCGCGTCGATCCTGCAACCCGCACTGGGTCGCGCAGGCGGCATTTGGGAGGGCAAGAAAATTGCAGCTATGGCAGAGGTCTACAACGCCCAGATCGCCCCGCATCTTTATTGTGGCCCGGTGGAATGGGCCGCCAACATCCACCTGTCGGTCTCAATCCCCAACCTGTTGATGGCCGAAACGATCCTGACCGGTGGCGAATTTCATATGGCCTTGATCAAGAATTCAATCACTTGGGAAGAAGGATTCATCCACGCCCCCACTGCCCCGGGACTGGGTGTCGAATTTGACGAAGATCTCGCCCGCGCGCACCCCTACACCGGCGACGGGTTGCATCTGGAGATGCAGGAAGCCCCCTGTGATTATGTAAATGAAAACCACTTTGTTGGTGGTGCGCCGGTGAAGAAATAATGACAAGATTGTTGAACTTAACAGCCAAAGCCGCGCGCCTTGTGCTTGCCCCTGAACTTGGCGGTGCAATTGCGTATTTGGATGTCGATGCGAAACCGGTTTTGCGCCCATGGACCGGTGACATATCTGGCAGCCTGTTCGATCTGGCCTCTAACATTCTTGTACCGTTTTCGAACCGGCTGTCGGGCGGCGGTTTCAACTGGAACGGCACACGCTATGCTATAGCTCCAAACGTATCCTTTGAAGCCCTGCCCATCCACGGCGACGGGTTTCAAAAGCCTTGGGATATTACCTCGCACCGCGATGGTGCGGCGACTCTGCAACTGAACAACGGCCAGATTGGCCCGTTCAGATACGCCGCACAACAAGTGTTCACGCTCACCCCAACTGGCCTGCGCATTGACTTGAGCATGACCAATACCGGGCCTGAACCGCTGCCTTTTGGCTATGGCTTTCACCCGTGGTTCCCAAGGGATGGCGACACCAGACTGACCTTCACAGCAAAGGGCGTCTGGATGGAGGACGATGATAATTTACCAACAGATTATCTGGAACTCTCAGCCAATCCTGATTGGGATTTTAGTGCAGATCGCCCTTTGCCTGACCACCTGATCGACAACCCTTGGGGGGAATGGACAGGAACCGCCCGGATTACCCAAGGTGCCGCCAACACTTCGGTGGACATCTCTGCATCAGAGGCGCTTAACCATGCGATCGTCTATTCCAAAGGGGCAGATTGTGATTTCATTTGCTTTGAACCGGTTTCACAGGCGATCAACGCCCATAATGACCCAGACCTGCCCGGCTTGAAAATTCTAAATCCGGGTGAAACAATGAGCGATTTCATGCAGTTAATATGGAAATCCTAAAGGCTCCAGATTGCTTTCGCATTCCGCTGAAAAAGTGCTGCGCGGTCATCTGCTGACCAATCGTTAGTCAACGCCCGTATCGCCGCAACCCAGGTTTCCAAGCCGCCACCAAGATTGCAAACCGGGCTATCGCTACCCCAGATCACCCGCCCGTGACCAAAGCACTGCACGGTGTGTTCAACGTAGGGACGGATATCATCCAGCCCCCAGCTTTCCGGGTCAGCGTAAGCAATAACACCCGAGATTTTGGCAATGATATTTGATCGTTCCGCCAAAGCAGACATACCCTTGGCCCAGCCATCAAATTCCCCACCTTTAATGTCGGGGACACCGCAATGATCCAGAATAAACTGAACATCCGGGCAATGGTCCACCAGTTCTGCCGCCAGCCCCAGTTGCCGCCCCAAAACACACAGATCAAAAGTCAGCCCGGTCCCTGACAAGCGCTTAACATTGTTACGAAATAGCGGGGTTTGCGACAGCGCGTCCGGCATTTCATGCAATATGCGGCGAAACCCAAATATTTCCTGATTAGACACCGCCCAATCCAGATACTCTGGAAAGTCCCCATTTTCGGGCCGACAGGCCGATATTGCGCCGCGCATCAAGCCGTCTGACTGATCCATCAGCTCAGTAACCAGCGCGGTCTCATCTCTGATCTGCGCCTCAGCAACGTCCACTTCCATATGCAGGCAGCCGGTGATCCCCAGCCTTTTGGCGCTCTGCATATACTTGTCCAGCCGATAGGGCCGGTTCAGCACCTGAACCCCTGACAGCCACGGGTATTCCAGACGGTCCGGGTAAATCATATGAAGATGGGTATCGAACAACATGAAATTCGCTTTCATTCAACGTCCGCTGATAAAGAACCGGGCTGTATTGAATGTCAATTTTCGAGTAAACTGACCTTTGTCCCCCTCAGAGCATAGAAGGGATTGCAATTTAGCCCCGGCTACGCAAATGCTGAAATCTACAAACTTCAGCATCCTGGGAAACGGCATGACATCCAATACGCACCCGCTAATTTTTGACGGCCACAACGATGTTTTGCTCAAGCAATATGAACAGGGTGACCCTGCCCGGTTGAGTTTCCACAACGGTAACGAAGATCATATCGATGTTCTGAAAGCCAAGATCGGTGGCTTTGGCGGTGGGTTTTTCGCGATCTACGTGCCTTCGGACTTTGAGGCGGACGATATCTTGGGCGAAATGCTGCAACCCAGCTACAACCTGCCGCTTCCCCCGGAAATCCCACAACCAGAGGCGCTGCCAGTTGTGCTGTCGCAGGCCGCAGTTCTTTCCCAGCTGGAAGCCAGTGGCGCGTTGAAAATTTGCACCAGCACCGCAGAAATCCGCACCTGCTTTGATGAGCGCATCATCGCTGCCATTATGCACATTGAGGGTGCAGAAGGCATAGATACGAATTTTGATGCGCTAGAGGTCTTATACCGCGCTGGCCTGCGTTCCCTTGGACCGGTGTGGAGCAGACCAACCGCCTTTGGTCATGGCGTGCCGTTTGCTTTTCCGTCTGACCCAGATACAGGTGCAGGCCTGACCGACGCGGGCAAAGATCTGGTGAAGCACTGCAACCGGCTTGGGATCATGGTGGACCTATCACACCTGAACGCCGCCGGTTTCTGGGATGTGGCCAAGCTCAGCGATGCCCCACTGGTCGCAACCCATTCGAATGTTCACGCCATCTGTCAGAACTCCCGCAACCTGACCGATGACCAACTGGCCGCGATCAAAGACAGCGATGGCATGGTGGGCCTGAACTTTGCCACGGCCTTCCTGCGCCCTGACGGGCAAATGCGCGCCGACACCGGGTTGGACCTGATGTTGCGCCATCTTGATCACCTGATCGAACATCTGGGCGAGGACCGCGTTGGTTTTGGCTCGGATTTTGACGGCGCGATGGTTCCTGCTGACATTGGCGATGTTTCCGGCCTGCCCGCCCTGCGGGGCGCAATGAGACAACACGGCTATGACGACGGCCTGATGGTCAGGTTGTGCCATGAAAACTGGCTGCAATTGCTGGACAGGACCTGGAAGGCGTAAACCGAAGAAAACGGGCGGCGCCCAACAATGTTTGCCCTCGTTGGCGTTAAAACCGCTTGAACTACATTTTCATATCATTAAGAAGCCGTTCTAACATCGCATCACAGGCATACAATTGCGAAAGTTCGATGTATTCATCGGGTTTGTGGCCTTGTCCTTCCATTTCCCCCGGCCCGCATACAATTGTCGCCAACCCCAGGTGCTCGGATAAATACCCGGCTTCAGTGCCAAAGGCGACTTTGGTCGTTTCGTTAATCCGTGCCAGTTTCTGGGCATACTGTACGACGCTGCTGTCTACGTCCGTCGCAAGTGCCGGATAGGAAATACTTTGCTGCACATCGATATTGGCGCAGGGGAATTTTGTCTGTTGTAAAGCGCTGAGCCTCAGCGCAACTGCTTCAATCCGAGCAAGAACTTCTTGCGGGTTGTCTGTCGCCAAATGGCGAAATTCGAAACCAACTCTGGCTTCGTCAGGCACGATGTTGGGCGCTATTCCACCAGATATCTTTGCAACGTGAATTGTGGTGTAAGGCACATTGTAATCAGAATCCCGTGCTCCATTTAAGGAAAAATCTTCCTGCAATTCCCGCAACGCGTTCACAAAATCAGTAGCCAGATGTAACGCATTCAGGAATTTTGGAGCCATCGCTGAATGGCCACCCGTTCCACGGCATATCGCCTGCAATGCGACTTTCCCCTTATGCCCGACCGCCACTTGCATTGACGTTGGTTCACCCACGAAACAAAAGCGCGGCAATCCAATTTTACTTTCCAAGTGATCGCCCATGGATTTGATACCAACACAGCCGATTTCTTCGTCATAGGAGAACACAATTTTCAACGGTTCCTTTAACTCAACGCGGCTCACACGGTCCGCCAGTGCCATGACGCAAGCCAAATATCCCTTCATATCCGTGGTTCCCCGGCCATAGGCCCGGTTATCTTTCACAGTCATTTTGAATGGGTCGGTTGTCCAGTTCTGCCCGGTGACTGGCACAACGTCGGTATGGCCAGATAACAAGATTCCTGGCGTATCTGGCGGGCCGATGCTGGCAAATAACCCGGCTTTCAGACCGGTTTGATCAGGTACGCGATGAACAGCAAAACCCCGTGAAGCTAAAAAATCTTGAATATAGTCGATGATCGCCAGATTGCTGTCGGCACTGACAGTTGGAAAAGCAATCAGCCTATCAAGAATATCAAGAGTTTGCACCGGTTTGATCCCCTATCATTCATCACCCGGCACACCGTATGACGGTGCCACGCTTGGATCCAATGCGCGCTGAACATATGCGTCAAGCTGCGGTTTATAAACCTCCCAGGCCGCGGCAATATTTTCAATCGGGCAGTCATCAGTCCAGTCACTTCGCAGGTCGGCCACCGGCCAAGCCACAGAATCGCAAATCTGCATCCCTGCGGAATGGACTGGGCCAGCCTCGCCACCTTGCACAAGTCCGGCGCGCATCGCCGCAATCAGACGATCTCCAATATGGCCCTTAGCGGATTGAAACCCATCAACAATGGCCTGGGGAACGCCATCATTTGCCAACAGATTACCACCAGAGGCTACGTTTTCACCTTGGGCCTGGGTCCAGATACCCAACGAATTGGGGCCGGAATGAATTGCGGTACAACCAGAGCCGTCAACGGCCAGAACCTGCCGGTACTCCATGTATTTTGCACGGGCAACAATTTCGGCAACTGCGTCTTTTGCTGTTAAGCCGCGCCCCATAAGATCGAGCGCCATCGGCCCCAATAACGGGTCGGTTATGTTTTGCGATGCCACCGCGCCAACACCGGCACGGGTGTATGAACATCGCGCGGCAACGGCCGGTGAGGATGACGCTATCGCCACCCCAAACATGCCGGTTTTTTCGCAACGTGACACTAGGGAAAATGTCATTGAGCTACTCCGGTATTACGGCGGTGGCGTCAATTTCCACCAGCCAGTCGGGGCGCGCCAGTGCCTGAACAACCAGCCCCGTGGACACCGGATAGACCCCTTTGATATATTCGCCCATGGTGCGATAGACGTCTTCGCGATGGCGCACATCGGTGATGTAGACGACCACCTTGACCAGATGCTGCATATCCCCGCCGGCCTCTTCGATCAGCTGTTTGATATTTTGCATCACTTTGTGGGTTTGCTCGACCGGATCATGGCTGCCAATATTGACCGCATCATCCAGGTTTTGCGGACATTGGCCGCGCAGATATACCGTTTTGCCACCGTCCGTGACCACTGCCTGACAGAGATCATTGTCGAGGTTTTGTTCTGGATAGGTATCGCTGGTATTGAACTTACGAATACGGGTATGGGCCATGTGTTCAGTCCTTTGTCGTGCTGTCTGCGGGGCTGCAATAGGCCAAATACTTGGCCTGTGTCGCCATGTGGTCTGCCAGATGTTTAGCATCATGCCAAACCCCCCAGATAAACGGTGAACCGCGCCGCGACTGCCAGGGCATACCCAGAAAATAGATCCCCGGTTCGGAGGTAACGCCCCGCTGGTGTATCGGCTTACCGGTTTCATCAAGCACATCGACCTTTAGCCAGCTGTAATCAACCGCGAACCCTGTGGCCCAAAGGATAGAGGTGATCCCGGCTTTGGCCATGTCCAGTTCAAGGATTGGATTGGTCATGCAATCAGGATCGGCCATAATTTTGCAGGCCTTTGGTTCAAGCGGTAAATCAAGCCCCATACGGGCCGCATAGGCGTCAGCGTCATCCATCATTGAAGCCAGGCTTGCATCCCCCTTGGCGATGTTTTCTGAAAGATTGGGCTGGAATTTCACCACACCGTCTTTGAAACCATCCGTAAGACCCAAAAGCGTGATCCCCTGCGCCGCCAGTTTACGAAAATCCACTGTATGGCCGCCATCGGCCCCGCTTACGGCGATGGTGACGTGTTCTTTACCAGGTTCAAGCGCTTCATCGTCCCACATGCCAAGAACACCCAACCACCAGACGAAATCGCGGCCACGATAAGACCGGAAAGGGCGATCATGAGAGCCGACGGAAAGAAAAACATTTTTACCCGCGGCGTTGAGTTCATCTGCGATCTGTACACCCGAAGAACCAGCACCAATCACCAGAACGGCCCCATCAGGCAACTGATCCGGGTTGCGATAGGCGGCGGAATGGATTTGGGTGATTGCCGGGTCATTGGGGGCAACCGCCGGGATCACGGGCGTCTGAAAAGCACCGGTTGCAGCGACGACATTTCTGGCCTCAAACGAGCCATCAGAGGTCTTAATTTGAAACCCGGCCCGACCAATATTCCTTTGTACGGATGTCACTTCAACCCCGGTGCGGATCGGGGCGTTGTTCTGTTCGGCGTAGGCCACAAGGTAATCAGCAATCTCTTCTTTGCCGACAAACCCGTCGGGGTCAGAATTGGCAAATTCCCGGTTGGGAAACCGATCATGCCAGGCGGGCCCATTTGCCACCAGTGAATCCCACCTTTCCGAGCGCCAGCGTTCGGCAATTCGGCTGCGTTCAAGCACAATATGCGACACACCATTGTTGGTCAGATGTTCGCTCATGGCGATACCGGCCTGACCGGCACCAACGATGAGGGTGTTTGTCTTTTCGATTGCCATTTGGCGTTCCTTTCGTCGATCAACAAGCGCTTGGCTCTAATTCTATGTCCAAGCGCTTCCCCTTAAGCTGGCAACGTGGCAGTAACGGCAACGATGCTTTCGCGCAGAATGCCTGCGACCTTGCCGATCATCGCTTCATCCATGATCAGGGTCGGTGACAGGATCAGGATATTGCCAAGCGGGCGCGCTATCAGCCCGCGTTTTTGGGTTTCCTGTGCAATCCGCAACCCGATATTTACGTCATCGGCATAGGTTTCTTTGGTGGTTTTGTTTTTCACAAACTCGATACCCATCATGAAATGGCTGCCGCGCACGTCACCGACGATATCCAGATCAGCCAACCCGCGCAGGGCGTTTTCAAACACCTTGCCAGTGATTTGTACATTTTGCGGAATTTCTTCGCGTTCCAGGATGTCGATATTCGCCAGCGCCGCCGCTGCTGCCGCCGGATGCCCAGAATAGGTCATACCGTGCAGGAACATAGCGCCGGGTTCGGAAATCACGTCATATATCTCATCTGAAATTATGGTCGCGGACAGGGGTTGGTAGCCCGATGTCAGGCCCTTGGCGGTGTTGATGATGTCAGGCACCATGCCGAACACATCTTCGGACGCAAACATATGCCCCAGCCGACCAAAGGCGGTCACCACTTCATCGGCAATATATTTGATGTCATGCTCGGCTGTGATCTGGCGCATTTTTTGGTGATAGCCATCCGGGGCCACCAGAATGCCACCGGCACCCATGATCGGTTCGGCAATAAAGGCTGCGATGTTCTCTGCACCAATATCGCGGATTGCCGACAGCATATCATTGGTGAGTGCATCCAGGAATTCGGCGTCCGTCATGTCGCCCGCCTCGCGGTAGCTGTAGGGCGCGCGTAAATGATGAACCAGTCCTTCAGCGGCTGTATCCCAGCCGTCACTATAGGCAGGGGTTGTCATCGCCATCGCCAGATGGGTTGATCCATGATAAGCGCCGACCCGCGACAGGATTTTCTTTTTGTTCGGACGCCCAAGTCGGTTGTTATAGTAGTGCAGCATCCGCACGGCAGTATCGTTGGCCACCGATCCGGAATTGCCAAAATACACCCGGTTCAGGGTGCCTGGCGCCAGGCTGGCCAGCTTTTCTGCCAGTTGTGCCGCCGCCGGATGGGTGAAATTGTAGAACGTCGAATAATAGTCCAGCGTTTCCAGCTGTTTGGTAATCGCCTCGATAATTTCAGGGCGTCCGTGCCCGACATTAACGCACCACAACCCGCCGATGCCGTCGATCAGTTCGTTGCCCTCGCTATCTGTCACATGGGCCCCTTTGGCGGCCACGATCGCAGTGCGGGCACCCTGTCGTTTCAGGGCGTCCAGATCGGCAAATGACTGGATCAGGTGGTCGTCCTGTGCAAGAATTTGATCGGTTGTAATTTTGTTCATCGGTTCACTCCGTAAACGTCGGTTGATTGATTTTAGCTTCAAAGCCTTGCAGGACATTGACCGTATTGATGCCAATTTCCGCGATGTCATAGCCGCCTTCCATCACAAATAGCGTCGGCAAACCTGCCTGCGCGATGTCACCGCCAAACGTGGTGAAATCATCGCTGACCAGTTTAAAAAAGCTGATCGGATCGGATTCGTACGTGTCAACGCCAAGCGAGATTATCAGCGCGTCCGGTTGATAGGATTTCACCTTGTCCAGCGCATCAATCAGCGCCACGCGCCATGGTCCAAAACCAGTGCCTGGGGCCATTGGATAATTGTGATTAAACCCCGCGCCGTCGCCTTTTCCGGTTTCGTCCGCATAGCCTAGGAAATGCGGGAACGCATCTTCGGGTTGGCCATGCAGCGAGACGAACAGCACATCATTGCGCTGATAGAAAATATCCTGCGTACCGTTCCCATGGTGGAAATCAACATCCAGAATGGCCACCCGTTTGGCGCCCTGATCCAGAAAACTCTGGGCAGCAATAGCGGCGTTGTTCAAAAAACAATAGCCACCAAACATATCAAGGGCAGCGTGGTGGCCGGGGGGGCGGCAAAGCGCGAAGATGCTGTGGGCACCGTCCATCACCAATTTCGCACCGGTAAGGGCGACCTGCGCGCTGGAATAGGCGGCTTCCCATGTGCCATCACTGATCGAGGTTTCGCTGGCCAGCGAATAGTATCCCAGCCTGCCGTCGATGTGGTTTGGGCAACGCTGCACCATGCGCCGTGCGGGCCAGCAGGTGGTCATTGCTTCACCTTGAAAGCCCTCTGCTCGCCATTCATTCCAGGCGGATTGCAGAAAATCGACAAAGCCTTGGTCGTGGATTTTCAGGATTGGACCCCTGCCGAAATCATCCGGCGTGATAACGTCGCCAAGGTTCACAGTGGCGATCCTATCAAGGATGTATTTCACCCGTGCCGGGCGCTCAAATGGCTCTACCAGTTCGCCCCCAAACAATTCAGTTTTGGAATTCCGCAACAGGTGTTTTTCGGAATGTACCGTTATCATTGGTAACTTCCTATGTCGGGGCGGCTTGCCGAGTTTTTGAACCAGCCGTTCACCGCCTCATATGCCATGGCGATGTCGAACACGGTTTCATCCCAATAGGGCCGCCCGACAAACTGAATACCTGTGGGCACACCATTGGCGGCAAAACCACTGGGGGCAGCGATTACCGGACAGCGGCTGAGCATATTAAACGGTAGCGTCATTTCCCATTCATCGGGGCGTTTTTTGGTCTCGACCCCATTTAGGATCACGCGATTGTTGACCTGACTGCTGGTTGCGGGTGGGGCCGGAACCGATAGGGTTGGGCAGACGAATACATCGTGGGTTTCCATCATTTTGCCAAAGGTTTGGTACATTTCAACCGCGGCTTCGTCGGCGCGCTGAAAATCCTCGGCTGTGGATTTTTTTGAGGCTTCTGCAAAGGCGATGGTGTAATCGCACAATTGATTGCGGTGCTCTGCCAACAGATGCGTCAGGCCGCTGCCCGAGAGATGGGCCAGATGATCCTCGGATGCGCGCACCTGCTTGCGGGTCCATTTAAGGTCAACTTCCTCAACCTCTGCACCAAGTTGGCGCAGCACATCAAGGGCGGCAAGGGTGTTTGTGCGCACGGCATCGTCGATGTCGTAAATCCCAAAGTCGAGACAATAGGCGACGCGCCAGCCTTTCAGATCTTTCGGCCCCTTAAGGTTCAGCGTGATCTTTTCGCGCAGCGATGCAATGTCGGTTTTATGCTGCCCGCTGGTGATGTTTTGCATCAGGGCGCAGTCAGCCACAGAACGGGCCATGGGGCCGGAATGGCTGTAATAATCAAGGTTATAGACGTCGATTTCCGGATTGCGACCATAGGGCGGTTTGTAGCCGATGACGCCGCAGGCAGACGCTGGAATTCTGATCGAACCACCGATGTCAGATCCTGTGCCCAGAACGGCAGCACCGGTTGCAAGGGCAGCACCCGTGCCACCCGATGAGCCACCAGGCGTGAATTCTGGGTTCCATGGGTTCCGGGTGACGCCCCACTGGCGGGAATGTGTTGTGCCTTCGATGCAGAATTCAGGTGTGGTTGTTTTGGCAATCGGGATTGCGCCTTCGTCCAAAAGCCGTTGGATATAGATGTCAGTTTCGGCGTCCCGGCGTTCTGAGTAGAGTAAGGAACCAGACGTGCGTAGCGTACCCTTCAGCCGAAATTCTTCTTTGACAGCGAGCGGCAGGCCTTCTAACCGGCGGGCGGTTCCGTTTTGCCAACGCTTTTCGGACGCTTTGGCAGCGTCTAGTGCTGCATCAAAATAGGTTTCAGTAAAGCAATTCAGGGCGGGCTGCACAGCCTCGGCTTGTGCAATGCAGGCTTGCATCAGTTCAACGGGGGAGGCTGATTTTTGCGCAAAAGCAGAGGCCGCTTCCAGCGCCGTCAGGTAGTTGATTTCGGTGTCCATCAGGATGCCCTTTCCCAACCCCTCCCCCACAAAAGCGGGGGAAGACTGTAAAGCTTAGGTTTTGTTTTTTTTGGACGCGCTTATTTAAGCAGTTGCGTCCAAACGCGTTCGATCAGTTTCTGACCTTCAGCTGAACACGCTTCACCAAAAACAACCGGAACAGTTGGTGTAGCCAATTCAGGCGCACCGACCATGTCCGGGTCAAAATAGTCTGAAGCACCAACAATTGCCGTAGCGTAGCGGGCAAAGTTGGCGTTAATAGCAATGTTTTCCGGATCCATCATGAAATTCATGAATTTCATTGCCGCATCAACATTGCTGGCACCTTTTGGTACAACCATTGAATCGAACCATCCAACAACACCTTCTTTTGGAAACGCATAGACGATGTTTTCGTTCACATCCAAACGGCCCTTCATCGTGTCACCGTTCCAGGCACTTGCCATGATTACTTCGGCATTGGCCAAACGGTCAGTCATGCTTTCAGAGCTGTACAGAAGCACGGAATCCTTTTGACCATCCAGCAATTCGAAAATGCGTTTGGCGTCCTGCGGATCTTCGGTGCAAAACGGGATGTCCAGATACAGGCTTGCCAAAGTGAAAACTTCATCGGCGCTTTTGAACACTTGCAAACGGCCATTTACCTGATCACTTGGTTCAAAGAATTCTGCAAGGGATTCAATTTTTCCGTCGTAAAGATCGGACCTGTACTGAACTGACGCCGAACCCCAATGCCACGGCACTGAATATTCCTGATTTGGATCCCAGGGCGGGTTTTGGAATTTTGGATCGACGTTTACATAGTTGGACATGCCTTTGACGTCGATAGTTTGCAGCAGGTCTTCTTTGACCATGATTTCAACGAAATGCTGGCTTGGGAAAACCACATCGTAACCGGTTGCGCCGGTTTGCAGTTTGGCCAGCAGGGTTTCGTTGGAATCGTAAGTATCGACGACCACTTTGATGCCGGTTTCGGCCTCAAATTTTTCGATCAGTTCCGGTGCGGTATAATCCGTCCAGTTATATAGGTGCAGTTCCTGAGAAAATGCGGCCGAGGCAGTTAGCCCGACCACTGTCGCAAGAATTCCGGTTTTCACTTTGCTTAACATAGATGTCCCTCCCTGGGATTTGGTTTAGGTTCTAGGTCTTGATGCGAACCAATAGACTGAGACCAGTGCTAATGAGACGGCAAACAATACGGTGGAAACGGCGTTTACTTCGGGTGAAATACCCTGTCGGATCATCGAATAGATATAGACTGGCAGGGTTGTGCTACCAGCACCTGACACCATCAGCGAAATAATGAAATCATCAAGCGATATGACAAAGGCCAGCGTGGCCCCGGCGATGATCCCCGGCATCATCATCGGCAGGGTGATATAGCGAAACGCCTGCCATTCGGTGGAATATAAATCACAGGCTGCCTGTTCCAGATCGGTGTGCATACCTTCGAGACGCGCACGGATCGGCATGAAGGCAAACGGAATGCAAAACACCGTGTGGGCGATGATCAGGTTACCAAGGCCAAGGTTTAGACCAATGGCGGAAAAGAACATCAGGGTGGCTACTGCGGTGACAATTTCCGGTACAATAAGCGGCAAAGTCATAACCCCTACTGATAGGCCTTTGCCCTTGAAAGATCCGCCCCTTGCCAGTGCCAGCGCACCAGCCGTTGCAATCGTGGTGGCCAGAACGGTCGCGATCAAACCGATAATCAGCGAATTTTTGGCAGCGTCCAGTATGGCGTCATTGGAAAACACCTTGACGTACCAGTTAAAGCCGAAACCTTGCCAGACCATGGCCCTTGTGCCGGTGTTAAAGGAATAGGCGATCAGAACAATGATAGGGAAATACAGGAAGGCGTAAAAGAACCCGACCAGAATATACAGGTTGCGGAAATGCGCGACATTGCCGGCGCCTTGCCGCTTTGATTTGCGCAACAGGCTCATGATCCGCTCCTTTGCTTGTCAGCACGGGAGAAACGCGCATAGAGCAGCATGTTACAGATTACAAAGATCAGCAGAATTGCGGCAATAGCAGAGCCAAACGGCCAGTTGCGCGCGGTGGAAAACTGGAACTGCACCAGCGTCCCAAGCATCAGGTTTTTAGCCCCGCCCAACATGTCTACGGTTATAAAATCTCCCATGCTCGGGATGAAAACCAGAATGGCCCCGGCGGCGATGCCCGGACCAGTAAGGGGGATCACAACATGGCGGATGGCGCCCCATTTGCTGGAATAGAGATCCGCTGCGGCCTCAACCAATCTGAAATCCAGCTTTTCCAGGCTGGCATAGATAGGCAGCACCATCAGCGGCAAATAGGTATAGGTCAAACCCAGAACCACGGCCCCCGGTGTGTACAGCAGCCCAAGCGATCCGTCTGGTTCCAAAATGCCCACAAACCTTAACGGAATGTCCAGAATGCCGCCGCGACCAAGGATCAGAAGCCATGCAAAAATGCGTATTAACATGTTGGTCCAAAACGGCAATGTAACAAGAAATATCAACAGGTTCCGGCGGCGTTCTTCTTGGCGGGCAATGTAATAGGCAACAGGAAAACCGATGATAACCGTGGCCACAGTTGCGATAGTCGCCAACCAGAGCGAGCGGCCAATGATCACAAGATAGGCCGGGTCGAAAACCAGATTGTTATCGAAATCCGTCTCAAACAGTATCTGCCGGTACGCATCTGTTGTGAAATTCTGATGCACCCCGCCGTAGACATTCTGCTCCATGAACGAAATACCGATCATGATCAGCAAGGGTATCATCATGAAAATACCGATGATCAGGTAGGTGGGCGTAAGGGCCAGCCACCTTGAGCGGGGATTTTTTTCAAATGCGGTACTCATGAGGTCAACACCGCAACTGCATGGTTTGCAAAGTCGATGCCAACGGCGTCACCAACGGACATCTCCTTTTGCCCCTGTTCGTCCCGGCTTGAATAACGCGACTTAATAATTGTGCCATCTGTCAATTCCATCGAATAGATTGACGTGCGGCCAAAGAATGCCCTGTGGGTGATGGTTGCAGGCAAGCGCCCGGAACCAGCGTCAGTGATAACAATGTTTTCCGGGCGAATGTTAAGCGCAAGGTCCGCACCTAGCGCCAATTCAGTGGCGTGATCAACTTGCAGTGAAATACCGGATTTGGTTTTGTACCCGGTGCTGGTGCCGTTTTTATTGTCGACCGTCACGTCGATAATATTCGTGTCGCCAATGAAGTCCGCCACAAAGCGGTTGGCAGGCCGGTTGTATATCTCATCCGGGCTGCCGATTTGTTGCACTTCGCCGTTCGACATGACGGCAATTCGATCACTCATCGACATGGCTTCGTCCTGATCGTGGGTCACAAAGATAAAGGTGATCCCGGTCTCGCGCTGAAGTTTTTGCAACTCATCACGCATGGCCTGCCGCAGCTTCAGATCAAGTGCTGACAGCGGTTCATCCAGCAACAACACCTTGGGACCGGGGGCAAGGGCACGGGCCAGCGCGATGCGCTGCATCTGCCCACCCGACATTTTTGTTGGCTTTCGATCGCCGAAATCCTGCATCTGAACCAGCGCCAACATTTCGTTGACAGTTTTGTCAATTTCGCTTGCCGACCTGCCCAGCCGTTTCAGGCCAAAGGCAATGTTTTCGTAAACCGTCATATGTGGGAACAAAGCGTAGTGCTGGAAAACCGTGTTGATCGGGCGTTGGTGCGGCGCGAGATTTTCGATCTCTTCGCCATAAAGCAAGATTTGACCGCCAGAAACCTCTTCAAACCCGGCGATCGTGCGTAGCAACGTAGTTTTACCACAACCGGATGGTCCAAGCAGGGTAAAAAACTCATTGTCGCGAATATCAACCGAGACATTTTTCAATGCAACAAAGTCTCCATAGAGCTTTGTCAGGTCGATAATATCTACCGCGAGTGTTTCGGTCATGTAAGTTGCACCCCCTGAGCAGCGCCTCTACCCCTTGAAACGCCTCATTCAGGCTAATATACCAATTTACAGGGGTATATACCCCTATGGGGGTATTTGTGCCGAAAAATGCCGCATCGACCTCTGCCGAAGCATCCCTTTTGGCCGCCGCAATAACAAATCTAAAATCTAACTATTTCCCGACAGCCCTGCAAAAGTGGCTGCACAGCTGTATCGAGTATGACAACCTGACTACGCTGGCCTACTTTCCCGATGCAGCACCCCTGTTGTTGATGACCGAAAGTCAGCAATCGCTGACTCATGAAAACATCGTCAAAGTTTACCTTGCAGGCGCTTATCTGCTGGACCCCTATCACGACCTGCATCTGAACAATGTTCCGGCGGGCGTTTATCGGCTTAGCGACATTGCACCAGATAATTTCCTGCGCAGCCGCTATTTCATTGAATACTATCGCAAAACTACGCTCGCCGATGAGATAGGCTTTATCCTGTATCCATCTGAAAGCGTCTCACTACATATTTGCTTGGGAAAAGACAGTAACTCTGGCACAAGGTTTACCACCAAAGAGATTGCGCTTGCGAAGCGAATTTCACCAATTGTTGAGTCACTGGCGAAGTCACATTGGCGAAACTTGGACATTGAGTTGGACCTATCTCGAGAGGTGTCGCCTCCCAACCTTGTCAAAACCGCTGAGCGAAAGCTGGGGATAGACCTTAGCCCCCGGCAAGCCGAAGTCGCGATGCTTATCCTTCAGGGTCACTCGTCTCCATCTATTGGGATGCGGTTAGAAATAAGCCCGCAGACGGTAAAAGTTTTCCGAAAACAGCTTTACAAAAAATGTCAGATTTCTTCGCAAGCTGAGCTGTTTACCCTGATGCTGCCACTAATCAGCTACGATGCAAATATTGTGTCGGTGTCATGATAGCCGCATGTTTGGCGGACCCAGAAGGACTCGAACCCTCAACCTGCCGATTAGAAGTCGGCTGCTCTATCCAGTTGAGCTATGGGTCCACTGTAGGTCTTGTGCTTTAGCCACCGGCCAAATTCAAGGGATCGCACAGGAATTTAGTGGGTCCAAACGGTGCGGCGGTTGGTTGCAAAGTTATCCCCATAACCGCCCGGGCGAATATTTTGTTTTCGACCATGCGGGTTTGTTACTGTTGCGTCAATTCCATGCTCACTAGCATAATCCAGCGCGGCTTGTTTGCTGTCGAACGTCATCCTGACCTGCGTCTGGGTTTCATCTGTTGAGGTCCAGCCCATCAACGGATCAATATCGCGCCGTGTTGTAGGCATACATTCAAGCACCCAGCCTTTTGTTTTGGCTGCCCCCGAAGACATTGCAGATTTTGCCGGCTGATATATTCGCGCGCGCATCGATGTAATCTCCGTAAGATTTAAAGCGTTATCGGAAAGTTTAGCCACCAAAGCAAGTGCCATTCATTGGCATAATATTACCGATTTGGGGGGGAGGTAGTAGTTGCCGACCAAAGTGCAAGGGAGCGAGGGGTGGGGTGGGTGCAGCACCCTGGTCGGCAACCAGTACTGCTGCTTGCGCGCTAAACCTAGAACGCAAATCACCCAATGGCAAGAAAAATTATACCTTAAGTTGTATCTAATTTGATAAAATACTACCTTAAGCCGTAACCATTTGTTAACTTTCCCAGTAATTTCCAGCCATATTTCTGACAAAATGCCTGAACCAGCTCCATTCAGCTAAAGATCCCTCTCGGCTCGGCCACGAAGTCTGGAAAAGCTATTCCCGGATCAAAATCCGGCATCCTTTTGCTCAGCACTTCTGCTAATACATGGCGGTAATCCGTAGTGATTGCCAAATCAGCACCATCGTCCAGCACCTCGTTACTTAACCCCGGCCATTCGCCCAGCATCTGCCCGCCTTTAACTTCGCCACCCAGCACCATCATTGCATTTCCAAAGCCGTGATCGGTGCCACCGGAAGTATTTGAACGCAAACGGCGGCCAAACTCGCTCATCACCACCACTGTCACATTTTCGCGCAGCGGACCCAAATCGCGCCAAAACGCTGTCAGCGATTTCGACAGCGTTTCCAAGTTTCCGGCAAAATCGTTTGGCTGATCTTCATGGGTATCCCAGCCGCCAAAATCCACCGTTGCAACCCGCAACCCGAGATCCAGTTTAATCGCTTGTGCAACGGTCCTGAATTCAGCGGCCAAATTCGAGCCAGGGTACTCCACACTGGGTACGTAAGCCTCAAATTCATCGTTGCTCGGACTGTATAGCCGTTCGGATAATACCTCGCTCAGCATGATCAAACGCTCAACCGGGGCGGCAAATAAAGGGTGTTTTCCAAACCCGGCGCGCAGGCGTTGACGTAGCAGCGGAACAAGCTCTCCACCACCTGCCAAAACCAACTGCTCTAACTCACCGGCGACAGCAACATCCTTTGACCCGCGAACACTATCCGGGGCTGATCCACCAACGGCAAGAACCGGCAGTATTCCTTCTGGCTGAGCGGCCTTCAAACTCCGCCCCAACCAGCCCCCGGCCCCGGTACGTTTCGCCGCGCGCTCCATCCGGTCTTCAGCGTCAAAATGGCTACGGGTACCGTCGGTCAGGCCGGCGGCGTGAATCACTGCCATTTCACCAGCTTCATAAAGCTCGGAAAGTCCTTTGGCCTGCGGGTGAAAGCGAAAATCGACATCCGCCGCCTGTTCGGACAAATGATACCCGGCCTCGTCACCATCGCGTAAAACTCGCATTCGTTCTGGCCGCGCTGCGATATAATCGGCGTCCCCGGTCGGTGAAATCATGTTCAGCCCATCCGCGCCACCGCGAAGGAATACGACCACCAGCGTGTTTTCAACCATCTCGATCCCCTACCTGAACAAGAATTCCGGGCCCAGTGCAGCACTGGTCACAAAAATCTGGTTCACCCACTCAATATCACCGAAATCTGTTGGTACTTCTTCCCCCCGGTCGGATTCAAACGCCTCAAACGCCGTATCAAAACGATCGGTTGGAATTGCAAACTTATCCGCCCAGTAATCGGCCATTTCACCCAGTGTTGTTGCCCCACCCGGCACCTGGCCCAATATATTTTTGGTGATTTCTGTCCAGTCGTCATGGGCGTTGCGGGCAAGTTCAACCATGCCGTTAATCGTGCGCGTATCTGCCCAATCTTCGGTCTTGTCGCTGTGCCCGGTTGGCGGGCGCACCCGGTGCTGGGACCAGCCTGCTGTTTCTAGCCGCCAATTCATTTCACGCCCTTTCGGCGAAATCTCTGCACCCGTTGTCCGGTAAAGTGCCGCCAGGTATTCAAAGGGCCGACGCAGTTTTTCCGGCGGCGTTGTTGAAAATTCCGAGTGCTCAACGATAGCGCGAACGGTCTGGCCAATCTGGTCCGGCGCGCTGCTTTTTTCGCCAAACACCCCGGCAACCACATCGCGGTATTCCTGTGATGGGTTTTCGATCCCCATTCGGCGCAGCATCTTAGTCGTCACAAATCGCGCCGTCGCAGGATGCGCGGCCAGAATATCCAGTACCGCGTCGCCATCTTCGCCGGGGCCGCCAAATGCCTCCAGCTCATGGCCCAACACCCGCTTTTGATAGGGGTCATGCCAGGCCTCTACATAAGCAAACCGCCCGGTCATGGCGGTCTCGGCGCCCTCACTCGTGTAGCGCCCGTCACCAATGCTCCACCCGGTTAAAGCGCGGGCAACTTCATAAACGTCTGCATCAATATAGCCTATGGCCTGGCCCTTATCCGCGCCGGGAACCTCGCGCCAGTTTTCATAAATGTCGTTAAAATAATTGTCCTGCCCAAGCGTGTGCAGCTCCAGCAATTCGCGTGCATAATTCTCATTCGCCGGGCTGGCAGAACTTTCATCATTGTTCAGATAATGCAGCATCGCCGGGGACCTCGCTACTTCCCCCAGCATAACGCGGAAATTGCCAAACGCGTTTTCCCGCAGCATCGCGTCATAGGGTGGGAACAGCGCTGCCGTAGTCTCATCCTTCATCGCGTTTACACTGAAATGCTCATGCCAGAATTGGGTCATCACTTCGCGCAATTGTGCCGGCGCATGAACCACGCGGATAAACGACGCCGCGATAACTTCTAAAGCTGGTAGCTCACGTTCACTATAATCAATCGCCCGTTCCCAATTGAGCAGTTGAACCAATACTTCAGGGGTTTCATTCAACAATGTCAGCGGCCTGAGCTCGGCGACTGCCTCCCACTTCTCACCGGCTTCGTTTTCACCCTCATCATATTGTATCCACAACCCGGCGGTTGCAAATCGCCCCGACAGCCCCGCATCTTCTGCAGGCATTGCCAGTTGTTCGTCCAGCCAACCCGATTTTCCCAATCGCGCCAACGTGGCCAATTCATCCGATGTAACGCCATGGGTCAAACGGTTCAGAAACTGCGCGTCTGTCAATACACCAGCGGTATCCCCGGCCGCACGCAACGGACCCGCTGCAAGCGAGGCGAACGCCAACCCGGTCAGGGATTTGTGGAAATCTCGCCGTGTCAGCATTGCCCATCTCCAAATACCAATTACCCCCAGCCTAAACCAACCTATTAGAGCGCCGCAACCAAACGCCTTTTTGTCAGCAGAGTCCCGCCAACACTCCAAATCCCGCGCCGGGTGGTTGCAAAAGAACAAAAAGTGATCAAAATTGGCCTCCAGTCAGGAATCAACCATGCCCCAGGATATTCTTCTTTCCGCCTCGCCAGACCCGGAAACCCGTACCAAACTGGAAGGCGGCAAAGCCTTTGTTATGCACACCGAATTCACCCCCGCCGGGGACCAACCGACAGCGATTGCTGAACTGGCGGCGGGTATAAATGAAGGCGAACATGATCAGGTGCTGCTTGGCGCGACCGGCACCGGCAAAACTTTCACCATGGCCAAAGTAATCGAAGAAACCCAACGCCCCGCGATCATCCTGGCACCCAACAAAACGCTGGCTGCGCAACTTTACGGGGAATTCAAAGGGTTTTTTCCCGAAAACGCCGTCGAATATTTTGTTAGCTTCTATGACTACTACCAGCCCGAGGCTTACGTCGCCCGATCCGACACCTATATCGAAAAAGAAAGCCAGATTAACGACCAGATTGACCGCATGCGCCATTCCGCCACCCGCGCATTGCTGGAACGGGACGACGTGATTATCGTGGCCTCGGTGTCCTGTATCTACGGCATCGGCTCGGTCGAAACCTACGGCGCGATGACCATCGATTTGCAGGCGGGTCAGGAATACAACCAGCGCAATATCATGGCCGATCTGGTCGCCCAATCCTACAAACGCAATGACGCCGCGTTTGTCCGCGGCTCATTCCGGGTGCGCGGTGACGTGCTGGAAATCTGGCCTGCCCACCTGGATGACCGCGCCTGGCGCCTGTCATTCTTTGGCGAAGAACTGGAAACCGTCACCGAATTTGACCCGCTCACCGGGGCCAAGACCGACACATTCGAACACATCCGTATCTACGCCAATTCCCACTACGTGACGCCAAAGCCGACGATGAAACAGGCGATGATCAGCATCAAAAACGAGCTGCGCCTGACGCTGGACCGGATGAATAATGAGGGTAAATTGCTGGAAGCGCAGCGCTTGGAACAGCGTACCAATTTTGATCTGGAAATGCTGGAAGCCACTGGTGTCTGCAACGGTATCGAAAACTATTCCCGCTACCTGACGGGTCGCCAACCCGGCGAACCACCGCCAACACTGTTCGAATTTATCCCCGACAACGCCATCGTATTCGCTGACGAATGCCACGTAAGCATCCCGCAAATCGGCGGCATGTACAAAGGCGACTACCGGCGCAAATTCACGCTGGCGGAACACGGCTTTCGCTTGCCCAGCTGCATGGATAACCGACCCCTGAAATTCGAAGAATGGGACGCGATGCGCCCGCAATCTGTGTTTGTCTCGGCCACCCCAAAGGCGTGGGAACTGGAACAGTCGGGTGGTGTTTTTGTTGAACAGGTCATCCGCCCCACCGGTTTGCTCGACCCGATGATCGAAATTCGCCCGGTTGAGATGCAGGTCGATGATCTGCTGGACGAAGTAAAACTTGTTACCGCAAAAGGCATGCGCACCCTTGTCACCACGCTGACCAAACGCATGGCGGAAGACCTGACAGAATACATGCACGAACAAAACGTCAAAGTGCGCTACATGCACTCGGACATCGACACTTTGGAGCGCATAGAAATCCTGCGCGACCTGCGCCTTGGCGCGTTCGACGTGCTGATCGGCATCAACCTGCTGCGCGAAGGGCTCGACATCCCGGAATGCGGATTGGTGGCGATACTGGACGCGGACAAAGAGGGTTTCTTACGCTCAGAAACCTCGCTGATCCAAACCATTGGTCGCGCCTCGCGCAACGCCGAAGGGCGGGTGATCATGTACGCCGACCGGATCACCGGCAGCATGGAGCGCGCACTGGCTGAAACGGACCGTCGCCGCGACAAACAGATCGCCTACAACAAGAAACACAACATCACACCGGCCACGGTAAAGAAAAACGTCGAGGATGTTCTGGAGGGCCTGTATCAAGGCGACACCGACATGTCCCGCGTCACCGCCAAGATCGACAAACCGCTGTTCGGCGCAAATCTACAAACCCATCTGGACGGGCTGCGCAAGGACATGCTGAAGGCGGCCGAGAACCTGGAATTCGAAGAAGCGGCAAGGCTGCGCGATGAGGTGAAACGTCTGGAAGCGGTGGAACTGACCGTCGCCGACGACCCGCTGGCGCGGCAGTATGCGGTGCAGGCGGCGAGTGAAGCGGCGGTGAAGGGTGCGGGGCGGAGTAAAGGTGGAAGACCGGGGTCGCGCGGGCGGTATCGGGGGGGGCGGTAGCGCCGAAAACGAATTTGCCGTTGCCCTACAAAGCTGCGCCAAAGGTGGGTGCAAATTGTGGAACCAGACTCATCCCACTTCTGACCAATCCATTCTGGAGCCTATCTATGACCCTCGGCATCCATTATGCTATGGCAATGAACCTCGAGAATATCATAATAATTGCTGGTCTAATAATTATTGGACCGATCATTCTGATGCTAGTTTTTTTCCTTTTTCTTACGCTCATAGAGGCAGCTCGGAACTTCCTTTATAATCTCTATATTATCGACGGTACAGCAACAGAACGCCAAGAATGGGAAGAGTTTCGAAATAACATTGTACAAAAAGGTAGCCAAAAAAGATCGCCAATTGGTGCGGTAGTGATGTTGGTAGTTTTTGGATCCGTAGCGTACACTCTGTACAGAAGCATTTAGCAAGCCGTAGGATGGGTGCTTGCACCTATCACCGAGCAGCCTTTGCCCATCGCACAATCAGTAGGGTAGGTTTTCAATCCACCGTTCCACCCCACCAATTAAATCCCCTGAACGCAGCCCAACGGCATCCCCTGCCTTATCCCGGGCTTGCACATCCCGATGATGCGTTTAACCCGCCCTTAACCATGCCTGCGCCAATGATCCAATCATGCGCAATCTCAACTCTCCACTTTCCCCCGACATCTGGCTGGCCAATCTGTTCACCAGCAAAGCCGTGCAGCAGGGTGGTGTGATCCGGCGTAAGGCGCGTGACATTGAACGCTTCGCCGGGATGGACCGGTTCATGGTTGAAATTCGCCGCCGGGGCTATCAGGTCGCTGTAAATTCCGGGCAGATCATCATTTTCTGCAATCGCGCACCCGTCCGGTGGCTAACCACGGTTGAGACGGCAGAACCGCTTTCTTAAAAAGAAAGCGCCCCGAAATCATTTCATGATTTCGTCTCATGCTCTCAACACGATACTTTAAATTCCACCAAATTCACCAGGTATTCGCCGCATTCACCCCGCCATCCACCGTTAGCGTCGCCCCCGAAATCCACTCGGCCCGATCCGACAACAGGAACGCCACCGCGTTGCCTATATCTTCCGCCCGGCCCAGCCGTTCCAGCGGGGCCG
>CAZRHV010000010.1:0-5367 GCA_964599985.1 uncultured Marinosulfonomonas sp.
TAATAGGCAACCATGGAAAACTGGGCGATTTCCAAGGTCCAAAGCGACGGCAAGAGGAAAGTCTTGGAAATGGACGACCAAAGCAGCACGCCGATCATAAAGAAGATCCCGTACATGATTACCCTGCCCAGCCGGTAATTCACCGCGTCCACCACGCGAATATATCCGCGCATGAACCCTAACATGCCGTGGTCTCGGATGGGGATTGCGCCCTAACGTTGGCAACCGCTTCACCGAGCAGCCCGGCGAGCATTTTTGCAACGCCTTCCTGTTGGTCCGCGGTCGCAATCAGATCGTTGCGGATTTCCAACATGACGTTGAGCAAACCATTTTCAACCCCATGCAACTTGAGTGTATGTGTCACACCATCTTCAGCCCCATAAGGAGAATTGCGTTGCACGTTCAAATCTGTGTGTTTTGTAGATAAATCCAGCATCGCGTCAGCCATCCGGCTGTCGCTGTCATGCAATATTCCCAGCTCAACTGATCGTGTCATCCCCAAGTAAACAGGGGTAAAACTGTGAATTGTCACTAAAATACTGTCGCTTTGCTGCCCTGCAACAGTCGCCGCCAGCGTGTCACGAAAGGGCTCATAAACCTCTGCGATTCGGCGCGCACGTTCCGCGGCGCCTATGTCAGAATTCCCCGGAATATCAAACAACTCACTACGCGCCGGCATCGCAGAATCTGCCTCAGGCGGGCGATTGCAATCATAGATCAGCCGCGAAACACACCCGGCGACCAGCGCTGAATCCATTAGTTTGCTTAGGTGTTTAGCGACAGCCATTGCTCCGGGATCCCACGCCACATGGCTAAGGCGAGCACCTGCATCCAACCCAAGGTCGGAATACTCGGCGGGCATATAATTCGACGCATGTTCGCAAACCAACAAAACCGGCGAAACCCCGGTAGGGTTATAAACCTGAACAGGGCCAGAAAATGTCGAACTATCTTTAGTCATGTCAGCGCGACTCTCCCCCATACTGAAGAGAATTCTTCAAACCGACGCGACCTGTCAACAAATTTCTGTAAAATTTTCTTCACGCAATTCTACTCTGTTGGTAATGTAACAGGTGAAAGGACCGCGCGTGTTTGAAATCACCGACACAATTTCCGAACGACTGCATAAGTGTTTTTCCCGCCTAACCCGGGCAGAACGGCAACTGGCAGATTCAATTCTGGAAAACTATCCTGTCTCTGGCCTTGGTACGATCACCATCGTTGCCAAAAACGCCGATGTGTCCACTCCGACAGTCGCACGGCTGGTACAAAAGCTAGGCTACAAGGGTTTTCCTGACTTTCAGGCGGCACTCAGGGATGAACTGCAGGACAAGGTTTCAGACCCGATTGCCAAGCGCGCCACATGGGCAGGCGCGGCCCCGGACGGGCATATTCTGAACCGCTTTACCGAAGCCGTCATTGGCAATATCCGCCATTCACTTAGCCAGATCGACATCCAGACATTTGACGATAGCTGCACATTTTTGGCAGACATGGATCGCTCAATCTACGTGGTCGGCGGCCGGATCACCCGGTCTTTGGCTGACTATTTTTTCCTGCACATGCAGGTGGCCCGCCCCGATGTCACCCATATTCAATCTATTTCCAACGCCTGGCCGCACTATCTGCTGGACGTAAAGGAGGGCGACGTGTTGGTGATTTTTGACGTGCGGCGCTACGAAAACAGCACGCTAAAGCTGGCTGAAATGGCCGCTGAACGTGGGGCCAAGATCATTTTGTTTACTGACCAGTGGTGTTCGCCGATCAATAAATTCGCCGATTGTAGTTTTAAAAGCCGCATAGTTGTGCCGTCAGCTTGGGATTCAAACGTGACCGTCCTATTGCTGCTCGAAACCGTCATCGCCGAAGTTCAGGAACGCACATGGCCGGTAACCAAAGAACGGATGCAGGGGCTGGAAGAAATGTTCGACCGCACCCGGTTTTTTCGCAAATTTACCTGACGGTACTTTAGAACGTCACTTCCACGCCGGGCAGCTGCAGCCCCTTTAGCAGCTCGCGCAGTTCCTGACGGGCCGCAACATTTGAAATGTTCATCTGCCCTTTAACGCCGATGTCTTTCAGGTCCAGCAATGTCAGCCCACGTGGGAAAAGTTCCCGAAATATCACCCGTTCACCAAATCCGGCGGACACCCGAAATCCAATGCGTTTCGCCAAATCATCCAGCGCTTCGCCGATTTTCTTTTTGTTGTGCATGTTCTGCGCGCCAAGTCGGTTACGCACGACCACCCAATCCACAGGTTTCAACCCGGCTTGCGAACGTAACTGACGCGCATTCCAGACCATTTCAGAATAGACGGAAGGGCCAAGGATCTTATTGGTTTCCCCATCAACATGGGCCAAAAGATCAAAATCAACATAGCTGTCATTCAATGGCGTAACCAAGGTATCAGCCAATGAATGGGCGACCTGGCTAAGTCGGGTATGCGAGCCGGGACAATCGATCAAAATAAAATCACAGCTTTTTTCCAAAGCCGTGACAGCAACCGAAAGCCGGCGGTCATAAACATTTTCCCCTGCCTTCAAAGCCGAGCGATCAATCTCTGGAAGGTCATGGTATTCAGGCGTCGGTAAAGAAATATCATGCAACTTGCAAAAATTCCGACGGTTTTCCATGTAACGTGCAAAGGTTCGTTGGCGCAAATCCAGATCAAGCGCGCCGACCTTGTGGCCCATTCGCGCCAAAGCGGTTGCAACATGCATGGAGACCGTCGATTTACCAGCCCCGCCCTTTTCGTTTCCGACGACGATTATATGCGCCATTTTATTCTTCCTACTGCCCGATCTATGCCCGCTCTTTGGCTTGCAGTGGGTATAGGTTGTGTTTCAAAAAATAGAAAGTGGGACCTGCGGGTTCGAGCCAAAAACTGGCGACTGCGCAACAATCCAGGGATTGGTTAATTCCTACCCTCCTGTGGCCAGCTAGAAAGCACTACCAGGAAATTTTAACCGCTAGGCCGCCAAAATTCGAATCGAGAAACTCCAGTTTTCCACCTTTCTGGGAAACTATGTCTGAACTTATTGCCAATCCAAGCCCAGAGCTTTGCGTTGTCATGTCCAACCGGCCACCACGCTCCAGAACCGAACCCAGTTTATCCGCAGGAATTCCTGGACCATCATCGGCAATACTTATCCACCCGCTGGTTTGGCCACTGTTCCCGCCCGAAACATCCACACGCGAACGCGCCAATTTCCTTGCATTGTCCAAAATATTCCCGACCAGTTCGGACAGATCGTGTTCATCAAAGGGGGTTGTAAGATCGTCGGGTATATCCAGGTGCCACGTCAGATCCCCGCCTTTGGGCAGTTTTCGAATACTTGCAACCATGCGCTTTACTACCGGCGCTGAGGGGTTGGGGGCTATTGAAGCATTGCTGGTACTGGCCCGTGCCAGCTCACGCTCTACAAAGTGGTGCATTGACTCAATCTGTTCTTCGATCTCATCAGCCTTTTCCGGTTGGCCATCTGCGGCAATATCCTGTGCCAAAACCCGCATAACTGTCAGCGGGGTTTTCAACCCATGCGCCAGATCGCCCGCTCGTGTGCGCGCCGACGCCAGCGTCGCCTCATGCAAATCCAGCAATTCGTTCACCTCATCAACCAACGGTTTTACTTCGTTTGGAAACTGGCCAGTTAACCGGCTATCTGTCCCCGCGCGTATGTTTTCAATCCGCCCACGCAACAATTGTAACGGCGCTAATCCGATACGCACCTGCGCCCAGGCCGCCAACAATAGCCCGGCGAACATCAGGGCCAGCCAGCCAATCAGGCTTTTGCGAAATCCAGCCGCTGCAGACGCTACTTCGTTATCGTCAATCCCAACTGACAAAACCGCCCTACGCTGTGCATCACCTTCACCAAGTAAAATTGACCAACCGGAAACCAACAGTGTGGTCCCGATCGGTGAGCTGGACTTGGAATTGAACTGCGTACCCGGCGTAGAATCCATCGGTACATCAAAGCTGCCACCCCAAAGAGACCTGGATAATAGCAACGGTCCATCCAGTTCCTGCACTTGCCAATATAGCCCACCAAACGGCTGTTCAAATCGACGGTCCAACAGGGGTTCGACCCTTATTTCTCCCTGCGTATCGAGTTGTAGATTGGTGGTCAGTTGTTCCAGATGTTGCTCAAGTTCGTTGTAAACGCGGTCTTCAAAATAATTAAAAAACTGAGCACTCAAAACAAACGTGGTGGCGACCAGCGCCAGCGCTATTGACAGAAATGATAGTAGGAAAAGCCGAAACCCAAGGGATGGGATTTTCATTCGGGGGCCTCAACAAAATAGCCAAACCCACGGCGCGTTTTCAACACGTCGACCTTCAGCTTTCGCCGCAGTCGCCCCACCAATACTTCAACGGCATTGCTGTCAGGCTCCTGATCCTGAAAATATATGTTCGCGGCCAGTTCTTCCTGGGAAAAAACACGTCCTGGTTCATGAATCAAAAAGCTCAGCAATCTGAATTCCAAAGGTGTCACGTTTACCGGAACACTTTCGACAAACACCTGCATCTGTTTGGTATCCAGCATTAGGTTACCGGCAATAATCTGCGTCTTCTTTTCACTACTTTTGCGACGAAGCAGGGCGCGAAGACGCGCGACAAGTTCTTCCATATGAAATGGTTTGACCAGATAATCATCTGCGCCGGCATCAATACCCGCAACCCTTTCGGTCCATTTGCTTTTGGCAGAAAGCAGGATCACTGGCATATTCACCTGCTCATTGCGCCAGTTTCTTAGTACACTAAGACCATCCAGTTTCGGTAATCCAATGTCCAAAATAGCCGCCGAATAATCTTCGGTACCACCTTTGAACCAGGCGTCTTCGCCATCCGTCGAAATCTCTGGAATAAACCCGTTATGGCGTAAAACTTTTTCAATCGACGCTGCAATTGCCGCCTCATCTTCTACAACCAGTATCCGCATCAACAGCCCACAATTCTTTCAATTCGTCCGGTCCGCGCAGAAACGATAACTGTCTCAAGATGCCCGGTTTTCGAAATCGCGCGAAGACGGTAGCGTGGCCGCCATCTGAACCCGGTAAACTCTACCCGAATTATCCGCCCGGAGTATTCGGCCATTAGATTCGGCCAAACCTGGTCCAACGGCTTTGCAAAACCTGCCTCAACGGCCTCTTGCGCGCGTTTCATATCATTTGAGCTAATGGTTGCTGGGCCGCCGGAAACATCGTCGGTATTTACACCACAGCTATCCGTTGCGGTCTCATCTACCTCCAACTCGTCAACATTACTTGGTGCAGTTGGTGGGGTCGGTGGTGTTGGTACTGATGCGTTTGAAGGCGGTGAAGCACTGCTGGAAGCATTGCTGGATGCAGTGCCGGATGCAGTG
>CAZRHV010000010.1:5467-58371 GCA_964599985.1 uncultured Marinosulfonomonas sp.
TGAAGGCGGTGAAGCACTGCTGGAAGCATTGCTGGATGCAGTGCCGGATGCAGTGCCGGAAGCAGTGTTGGAAGCATTGCTGGAAGCCCGCACAGAGCTAAGTGTCATGAATCCGGGTACAACGTACACAGTTGCAGCCGTCAAACCCAACCGAGCCAGAGCCGCGCGCCGGGAGATATTCTTAGGTTCCGTGGCCTTATTTGTCATTTTCTGGCTACCCACCACATTCAACAGTATTATTGTCGCTGATTTGGTTTTCCACATTTTCGATAACTGAACATTGAACCAACCCATTTTCAGCGAACTTCTGAATTGTGGCTTTCACATCTTTTCGAATTTCCCCAACCGCATGATCGGGAAATGCCGTCGCCAAAATATCCACTATTTCCACAATGTTTGCAGGGTTCTCCAATATTCGCCAGATATTTGTTGCACCGGCATTAAGAAAGTGAATATTGCGCCCGCTTGGGTCGGACAAAAATCGTTTATTTTCGATGGCGATTTCTTTAATGCCACTTGCCTGTTCTAGAATTGCCTCACCCCAGTTATCCAACTGCTCATCTGGCACAATATCCCCAGCCTGACCAAAAGCCAGAGCCCCACCATTTGCTACAACTGCCGGGTCAGCCTGCCAGCATCCAAATGCATTATCAAGCATCTCGATCGCTGATTCAACATCGCTATAATTCATGACATAGGCAGGCGTATTTGTCGCCAGCGCCGCCAAAATCTCTAAAATCCCGTCAGAATTCATCGCCCGGGAAAAATTCTGAGTAAGCAAATTTTTGAGAGTCTCGGACTGATCAACAGGTGTAAGTGTGGGTGCTTTTTCTTCTTGCCGCTCCAAAAACACCACCGCACCTAGCGGCAAAGCAACGCCAAATTTCGCCAACTCTCCACCAGCGGGAATGACATATTGATACTGTCGGTTTGCGATAAAGGTGTGTTGGTCAATATAGGTAGCTGCCCTAGCACCAATCTGTTCCGGGAAGGGCAATCGAAGCCGTGGTGCAATACCCTGAGCAACGCCGCATATCCGATTTTCGCCATCAATTCTCAGGGGTAGAAAATCATCTGTAAATAGCCTGTATCCAGCTGCCAACATCGCCACAGCTAATGTGCTTTTCCCCGCGCGCCTTGCGTTAGGGAAAACAACCAAGCGACCATTTATTTCAACGGCCGCTCCATGCAGGCAGAGCAACGCTGGATCAGCCCGTAAATGCGCCCATGCCAGTTCAACAATCAGCGAACAAATTGTGTTCACCGGATCAGAAAACGAAACTGGCGCATCCATGAATGGCGACGAAATCGTGTATCTTTTTTCTTTATAGCTGACGCTCGCAAAAACCGGGCGATCCGAAATTGATAACAGCTCATACGGCCAATTTGAAAATACCAACGGCAATGCATCAAGAAACCGCTGATCCACATCAAGGGAAACAGCGGCTTCGAGATTTTGAAACGTGAGTAGTGTAGCAGTTGACATCAAAGCGACCTTAAAATTTTCCTTTGCAATATACATCGAGATGGGTGGGCCAGATCAACACCTGTTCAACTGGCCCAATTCTTGGAATGCCTTCAATACTTAGGCTGGTACTTCAATTCCGTTATTTGTCAGGCACTGAACATAATCAGCATCCGCCAAATTTTCTTTACCGCACGCGTCATACGCCGGGCCGGAACCTTTTGAAGAACTTGGCCCACTGGCCGAGCTAGCCGCGCTTGTCGCACTTGTCGCGCTTGCTTTGCTAGCCGAGCTTGTTTTGCTAGCCACGCTTGCTTTGCTTGCTTTGCTTGCCGCGCTTGCTTTGCTTGCGGCGCTGGAGCTGCTGCCTGCGTGCGCCATGGATAGAGTTGTCAGGGCTGGAACGCTATACGCCATAATCGCAACCCCTCCCAAACGGCTTAGCGCCTTACGGCGGCTCATCACTGAGGTATCGGTAGGGTTTTTGGAATTTTTCATAACTTGTCCTTTACGGCGGGGATTATCATTGTATGTCGGACATCTTTAACTCAGGCGACATATCAATCCGCTGACAGGGAATGTAAGCAAATTGTCAGGCTCGATCGCCTATGCGTGTCGAAACCATCTGTTCAAAGGGGCAACAAATGCGGCAGGCCACGAAATTCAAATTGCTGGGCTATCTGCGGAAAATCCACTCACTGCTTGGGGTGATCATTTTCCCGCTTGTTCTCATGGCAGGCTTTACCGGGTTCTACCTCAATCACTCGGACACTATCTTTTCAATTTTCGTATCACAGGACCTAGATGAAACCCAATTCGAAAACTGGCCAAACGCAGTCCCTGCAACAATTTCTTCTACAACCGAGCTTACCAATTCCATCTGGCCAAATGCAAAAATAGACCGGGTATTCCGTGAGGACTATCACAACCGCCCAAGCATCTTTGTCGAAACATCGCCCGGAACCCTGATTGTCAGCCGCGAAACCGGCCACTATTTTGTAAAAACCGGATTTACACGTACGACCTACGCCCCTGACGGTTCCCAACTGCACAAGAAATTCTACTGGGGAACCTTGTTCAAATGGTTGCACGTCCGGGGTTGGCCAAGTGATCGGTTTGGAACACTGCTTAGTGACATCACCAGTATTGCCTTGATGGTCTTCGCTATTTCCGGCGCAATTGTGTGGTGGTCCCCCAGAATACGGCGCTTTCGACGCAAGTTTGCGCGCTAACAGCTAGCCATCATTCGGACATGCAGGCTGAAAGAATTTCCCGCGAAGCAATCTTGGCAACCCCGGCCAAGAACACCAATGTTCCCGCTTAATATAAGCTTAACAGGCATATACTAAATTTAGTTGAAGTTTTTGGTAGCGGAGGAGGGACTTGAACCCCCGACACGCGGATTATGATTCCGCTGCTCTAACCACCTGAGCTACTCCGCCAGAAGCGAGTGCGTGGTATGCGAGAGGGGCGTGAGCGTCAAGAGGCAAATTGATGCCATACGCTGGCTCATAAGACAGATAATTCTATTCACGGGTTCGTAACACAGCGGAAGGGCGAGCGTTAAGGGATTGAAGCGAAAATGCTAGTCCGGCCAGCAATGTCACCAGCACACCGCCAACAACTATTGAAATGGCAGAAACCGGCTCAAACGCATATTCGCTATCCATCACAAAAGTCATTACCGCCCAACCAGCCACCGCACCTGCAAACACCGCAACCGCCCCCGCAGCCGCCCCGAGAATTACAGAACGAAACATAAAGTTCGCCAGAACGACACCACGAGTCGCGCCAAGGGTTTTCAGCACCGCCGCCTCATATGTCCGGGCGCGTTCACCCGCTGCAGCCGCACCTATAAGCACCACAACACCGGTAACAAGCGTCGCTAATGCCCCATATGTTATCGCCGCCGCCACCCCACCCAACAGACCGGAAAACCGTTCTATCGCGTCACGTACACTGATGGCAGTGATGTTTGGGTAGGCCTCGCTCAGGTCGCGCAAAATTGCGGCCTCTGACGATTGATCGGCGTAAACGGTAGAAATGAACGTGTGCGGAGCACCTGCAATTGCTGTCGGGTTCATTGACATGACAAACCCCATTCCGGCGTTCGAAAAATCCACATCGCGAAAGCTGGTTATTGTGCCAGAAATACCGCGACCCAACACATTGACTGTCATGGTATCACCCAGTGAAAGTCCCATTTCTTCAGCTTCGGTCGCGCTAAAACTGATCTGCGGCGGGCCACTGTATTCCGTGGGCCACCACGCGCCCTCTGTCAGTTTACTCCCGTCGGGCAGATCAGCTGAATAGGTCACACCTCGATCACCCGAAATCACCCAGTGATCCCCAACCACCTCTGCGGCGGGTAATCCGTTAATCTTGGTGATCACCCCGCGCAGCATCGGCGCACTTTGCACGCGGGTTACACCTGGGTCATTTTCCACCCGCTCCAGATAGGCCTCCATTTGATCTGACTGGATGTCGACTACAAAAAACGAAGGCGCGATGTCAGGCAGTTCACGTGAGATTGCGCCACGCAGGTTGCTGTCAATTTGTCCAACGGTTGCCAAAACCGCCAGCCCCAGCCCCAGCGACAGTACCACCGAGGTCGCTTCCCCCCCCGGACCACCTACAGATGCCAGCGCAAGTCGCAGTGACGGGGCTTGGCGAAGCGCGCGGTTTTTAGCTAACCAACGCGCAAAGCCACGGATCAGATAGGACGTTGCGACCAGCGTGGCAAAGACCAAAACCATTCCCACAGCGAACCAGATTGACAACATTGGCAGGCCTGACAGGGACACCATTGTGCCGATTAGCATAGCAAGGATCAGCGCCGTGAATGCGATAAACCGCCATTGCGGCCAGCCCGAAATACCAAGTGAAGCGTCCCGGAACAATGCAGCAGCGCGGACATTTGCGGTGCGCGAAAGTGGCCATATGGTGAAAAGCGTGGCTGCCAGAGCGCCATATACCGCCGCTTCAGCCAGTGGTCGCGGATGAAACCCCAGCACAATTGGTACTGGCAGACGTGCCTCGATGATAGGCCCGAATACAAAGGGCAACAGCGCCCCTAGTGCCAGCCCGAAGGTGATCCCAAGAACCGTCAGCACACCAATTTGGATCAGGTAGACCTGAAATATGGTTCGCCCCTCGGCGCCCAATGATTTCATTACTGCAATGACTTCAATCTTTTCATCCAGATAGGAGCGTACCGCCGCAGACACACCAACCCCGCCAACCGCCAGCCCGGCCAATCCAACCAGAACCAGAAACGTCCCCAGACGTTCGACAAATCGCGATATTCCGGGTGCGCCGTTTCGGTAATCCTGCCAACGATAACCGCCACCTTCGATCACTTCTTCGGCCTGCACATTCACGCCATCCAGATCGGTACCTGTCGGGAAAGTCATTCGGTAGTGCGCATCAAAAAGTGTGCCGGCCTGCAAAAGGCCGGACTCAGCCAGATCGCTGGACCGAACAATCGTTCGCGGGCCAAGTGTGAAACTGCCGGTCGCGCTATCAGGTTCACGCACAAGAATTGCCGTCAGCACAAATTCCTGGACACCAAGCCGGAAACTGTCACCTGGGGTTAACCCCAGTCTGTCAACCAGTACCCGGTCCATCACGGCACCGGGCAGCCCACCCTGCCCGTCCAGTGCAGCGTCAAACCCAATATCCGGTTCCAGTTGCACTTGCCCGTAAAGCGGATATGCCCCGTCGACCGCTTTGATCTGGGTAAGACCGCGATCCGAAACATCGCCATTTTCTACGACAGCCATTGAACGAAAATCTATAATCTCAGATACGGCAATGGCATTTTCGTCCATCCACAACCGCTCGGCTTCCTTAGCCCGTCGATACGTCAGCGCGATTTCTGCGTCTCCACCAAGGATCACCGCCCCTTCTCGCGCCAACCCCTGTTCAATGCTTTCACGTACAATTCCAACAGCAGCAATCGCCGCGATGCCCAGTGCCAAACACGCCAAAAACACCCGAAAGCCCTTTAAACCGCCCCGCAGTTCCCGGCGTGCGATTTTTGCAGCGATTTGCAGGCTCAACTGGCTTTCCCCAGTGCAGCGGCCATGTCGATCTGACCATCAGACAGACTGACAACGCGATCACAGCGTGCGGCCAGATCCGGCGCATGGGTTACTAACACCAAAGTCGTACCGTTGCGCTCGCGCTGTTCAAAAAGCAAATCCATAATCGCTTGACCGGTAGTAGCGTCCAGATTTCCGGTAGGTTCATCTGCCAGCAAAATATCCGGGCGCGGGGCTGCGGCCCTCGCAAGGGCAACCCGCTGTTGTTCACCGCCAGACATTTGCGACGGATAATGATCACGCCTTCTGCCAAGCCCTACAGCGTCCAATTCTTCATTGGCCCGGTTCATCGCATCCGTAACCCCCGCCAATTCCAGCGGAATAGCGACGTTTTCTAAAGCGGTCATTGTTGGGATCAGGTGGAAAGACTGGAACACCACCCCCATATGTTTACGACGAAACCGCGCCAGCGCGTCTTCGTTCATTGAGCTCAGGTCGTTGCCCAACACCTCGACCAAACCGCTGGTGGCACGTTCCAGCCCGCCCAGCAACATAAGGAGAGACGACTTGCCCGACCCGGACGGCCCGATAAGCCCAATCGTTTCACCTGCTTCAACATCCAGTGAGACATCGCGCAGCACCTCGACCATCCCGGCGTTTCCTGCCAGACGTAAGCCCACGTCCCTGAGTGAGATGATTGCCATGCAACTGCCCTTTTTTCTTAGCCTGCCCCGTTCCATAGAATATGGGGCAAAAATTGTTACCAACAACCTTACTGCGGTGCTTATTTTCCTGATTATTGGAATAAGTTCGCTCAGTCAGGCTAAAGCAGAGCAGGTAACCATTGCCGCATTGGGCGACAGCCTTACTCACGGCTATGGGCTGCAGCAGGAACTGGGTTTTGTCCCACAGCTGGAACAGTGGCTGCTGGCTCAGGGGCTTGATGTAAAGTTAATCAATGCTGGTGTCTCTGGCGACACTACGGCAGGTGGTCTGGCTCGGGTGGACTGGACCCTTAGCCCAGATGTGGATGCCTTGATTGTGTCGCTTGGGGGCAACGATGTGTTGCGGGGCATTGACCCGGCTGTATCCCGCGCAAACTTGGACGGCATTTTGGCCAAAGCGGCTGCCAAAAATGTTCCGGTTCTTTTGGTGGGCATCAGCGCGCCCAGCAACTACGGCGCTGATTATCAAGGGCAGTTCAACGCAATTTATCCTGGGCTGGCAAAGCAATACGGTGCGTTGCTTTATCCGAACTTCCTGCGTGCGCTTGCGGAATTGCCGGACCGAGCCAGCGTGTTGGCGCAGTATTTCCAACCGGACGCAGTTCACCCAAACGCAGATGGCGTAGAGCTGATTGTGGAAGATATTGGCCCAAGTGTTACGGCGTTGGTAGCTTCGGCCACAACTGACTAGGACTTCGGCTTGTCGTCGTATTCGTCGCTCAGGATACGTCGGCTATCGCCTTCAGGGTCGTCATACTGTTGACCCTTCAGCGCCCAAAAGAACGCCGCCAGCCCAAGCCCACCAAGGATCAGTGAAACCGGGATCAGATAAACCAGTACATTCATCGTTTTGTCAGCCTTAAAGCATTCAGTGAAACCGATATTGAAGACGCCGACATCGCCAGTGCCGCCGCCAATGGAGTCGCGAAACCTGCAAGTGCAATTGGAACCGCCACCATGTTGTAAACCGCTGCAATTGCAAAGTTTTCCTTGATCCGCCGGGTGGCAGATTTTGCGACATCGATCGCCTCGCCAATCGGCTCAAGCGAACCACCGAGCAACACAATGTCAGATACCACACGCGCCGCCTCCAGTGCCGTAGCAGGGGAAATTGACACATGCGCCCCGGCCAGGGCCGCTGTATCGTTCAGCCCGTCACCAACCATCAGAACCTTGCGACCAGCTTTGGTCAGCACCGCGATCCGGGCGGCTTTATCGACCGGAAGCATTTCAGCATCCCACGCCGAAATTCCAACGCGATCAGCTATGTCTGCAACCGCGGCCGGCGCGTCACCTGACAACAGGATCACATCCTTGCCCTGTTCCAACAAATCCTTAACGGCAGTTTCCGCCCCATCCCGCAATGTATCGGTGAACGTGAAAGCCACCGGGCCAGCATCGTCTATCTTCAAATAAGTGGCGGTCGTCCCAACCGACACTGCCCCCAGCCAACCGGCACGGCCAAGTCGCACTTTCTGATCATTCCAGAGGCCTTCAACACCGTAACCCGGCACCTCTTTCAGCTCAGTAACTATTGCCGCCTGCACCCCAGCTTGCTGCCCGGCCTTCGCAAGCGACAACGCCAGCGGATGGGCAGACCCTTCAGCAAGGGCTATCGCAACCTGCATGTCATTGGTCGAAATATCCGCAGAGTTCGATAAATCCGGCTGCCCGGCTGTCAACGTGCCAGTTTTGTCAAAAACCACCGTATCCACCTCGGCCAAACGTTCCAGCGCCGTCGCATTTTTGATCAGCATCCCTACCCGGAACAACCGCCCTGACGCCGCAGTCGTTACCGCTGGCACCGCCAGTCCAAGGGCGCAAGGGCAGGTAATGATCAGCACCGCAACAGCAATATTCATCGACAGGCGAAAGTCACCTGTGGCCCAATACCAGCCGATAAATGCCACGAATGACAGAATATGAACCAGCGGCGCATAAATACGTGCGGCTTTGTCAGCCAGCGAGGTATATCGATTTCGTGACGTCTCGGCGATGGCCACAAGATCCGCCAGACGGTGTAGTGAACTGTCTTTCCCAGCCGCAGTAACGCGCACATCCAGCGGGCCGGTCAGGTTAATTTCACCCGCGCTCAGCACCGCGTCGGGTAGCACCGCCACCGGCAGGCTTTCCCCGGTCAGCAACGAACGGTCAATCTCGCTGGTCCCTTTGGTAACCACCCCGTCAACGGGTACGCGCGCGCCGGGCAGAACGCGCACCTGATCGCCCACATTCAGCTCGGCAATCGGAATTGATTCACCGTCCAACCCAAGCGCACGCGGTACTTCCAGTGCCGCCAGTTCCTCTGCGGCGGAACGCGCCACACTTCGGGTACGATGATCCAGAAACCGACCCGCCAACAGGAAAAACGTCAAAGACAGAGCCGCATCAAAATAGGCGTGTTCGCCGCTTTGCGATGTCTCATAGACCGACATTGCCGAAGCCAGCAGGATCGCCAGCGATATTGGCACATCCATGTTCAGTCGCCCAACCCGAAGCGCCGCCCACGCATTGGTGAAAAACGGCTGCGCTGAAAACGCGATGGCCGGCAGGGCGATTGCCGCCGAAATCCAGTGGAACATATCGCGTGTTGCTTCCGCTGCACCGGACCAGACGGCGACCGACAATAGCATGACGTTCATCATCGCGAAACCGGCCACGGCAAGGCGCATCAACAACGCATTGCCCCGCTGGTCGGTCTGGGTGGCGGCAATCAGGCCTGCGTCTAGCTCATGCGCCTCATAGCCCGCTTGCGCCAACACATCTGTCAACTGGTCTGCGGTGATAGCTTCAACCGCCTCAACATTCACTCGCTTCAATGTCAGATTTACCCGCGCCGACTGAACCCCTGGTTCCGCCAGCAACGCCCGTTCCACAGCCGAGATACACCCCGCACAGTGGATCGTGGGCAGCGACAGCATGATACCTGCGGGGCCGTCATCCTTAGCATCCGCCAAGTCAACAGCCGCTGGCCCCGCAACGCAGGCCGGACAGGCCGCCATGTTGGAACCGTTGGCCATTGCTATTCCTGAACGTAGATCACAACACGCTGGCGAAACTGGGTGCCATCCTGCGCAATTGCAATCATCCGCAAATTCCAGTTCCCCGGTGCGAGTTCAACTGGTGCCATATAGGCTGTACCGTTGAATTCGAACGCTGGTGTCATATCATCCGCAACATGGGTGGCACGGCCAAGGATTGCGTCCAGCTTCGCCACTACAACCGGGCTGCCATTCACATCGGTTATCGACAGCGTCAACATATCGTCAGAAACGTCCCCCCGCACATCCCAGCCAAGTGCCAACTGCGCAGCCCGCTCTTCGTTAAAGCTTTGCGACGCAACGTAGGAATTACGAGTTTCCAAACCGGGGAATGTAGATACAGCCGAGTAGGCCATAAAGAGGTTCACCGTAATAATCACACCAAAAAAGGATGCAAAAATCAAAAAGAACTTACGACCCGTTATTTCTTTCGAACTCATTTTTCTCTCCCGTTGAATACTGTGTCGTTGAAACTTCGTTCACCGTTTACAATATCTTCGACCCAAAGTCGCAAATCTGTGCGGTCCAAACTATCTGCTCCACTGTGAACCGGCGCAATCACATAAACCCGTTGTAACATGGAAGCGTCAGCAGGAACTTCAACCAGTGTTCCCTCTGCACCTTCCAGTTCTATGATAAACTCAGAATCTGAGGTAAGCGATATTTCAAATGGTCGCGCGTCTCCGTTTTTATTACGCAGCCGCACATCATATGCGTTTCGAATTGACCCGTCAGACAGGATTACGAATGTCGGATTTCGAATTGGGGCTACAGTCATATCGATGTCTGGACGCACAAAAAGTGCGAATACCAGCCCAACACCGATAAGGGACCAAAGCGACGTGTAAAGAATGGTTCGTGGCCGTAGTATGTGCCTCCAGACATTTTTGGGCGGATCGCCGGCCCGCTCATCCGTTTCATCTGTAAGCGCCATATAATCGACCAAACCGCGCGGCTTGCCGATCTTGTCCATGATGTCATCACAGGCATCGATACACAGCGCGCAGGTGATACATTCCAGCTGTTGACCGTCTCTGATATCAATACCAACAGGGCAAACATTTACGCAGGCCATACAATCAATGCAGTCGCCCAGCTGATCTGCGCCTTCCGCCTTGCGGTGCTTACCACGCGGCTCTCCGCGCCAGTCACGATAAGCAACGGTGATGGTATCTTCGTCCAGCATCGCAGCCTGAATACGTGGCCAGGGGCACATATAAATGCAAATCTGTTCACGGGCGAACCCGCCAAACAACACGGTAAACAAAGTCAAAACAACAATCGTTGTGTACGCGACCGGATGGGCAGTTAGCGTTACAAGACTAACTAAAAGCGTCGGTGCATCTGCGAAATAGAACACCCAGGCCCCGCCAGTCGCCAAACCGATCAACACCCAGACAATCCACTTGGTAATTCTCAATCGCCACTTTTTGGCAGTCCATTTTGCTTTCAGCAGCCTGATGCGCGCATTTCGGTCACCCTCTATCCAGCGCTCTACCAATATAAAAAGGTCGGTCCAGACCGTTTGCGGGCAGGCATACCCACACCAAACCCGACCAAGTGCTGACGTAAACAAAAACAACCCCAGCCCGGCCATGATCAAGAGGCCCGCAATGAAATAGAATTCATGGGGCCAAATTTCGATCCAGAAAAAGTAAAACCGCCGCGCTGACAGATCAATCAGCACAGCCTGATCAGGTAGATTTGGCCCTCGATCCCAACGAATCCAAGGCGTTAAGTAATAAATGCCAAGGGTAAATCCCATTAACCACCATTTTAACGTGCGGAATTTTCCGGAAACCCGGCGAGGAAATATTGGCTCACGCGCGGCGTAAAGTGGTTCTGAATTGTCGGATGGAGACATTAGTTACTGGTCCATATGCTGTTCGCGCTGATTGTCTATTAAAACACTCAGATAATGGTGCTTTGACTTAGGTCAATTGACAGGTCATGGCAACAATTCCGTCAGTAATACCGCGTTGAATTATCTACCAAATATCCATTCGGGGCAATTGGCCGCAAGAAGCTAAATATTTCACTGACAGCACTCGTTTTGCATTGCTACCTTTGCCATGCTCCTGGAACCCTTGAACAGACGGGTAATGTTTGAGGCCTTCGGTTCAAGTATCTGGATCGAAGCAGCGAGCCAGTAATGAGGATTATCAGCCACCCCATCCAATGTGACATCCGACGAATGGCTAAACAAATTCCCCAAAGAAACCGTCGTATTCTGGTGGCCTGCTTCATGGGTACATTAGGGTATTGAATACGATTTGATAGAAGTCACCGGACCGGGCATTCAGGATGTCTTCGGGGGGGATTAACGCAGTATCACACCTTGAAGTCACTTTTTAAGGCAAACAATTTACCTGTGACGATCGCGCCGCTCGTGAAGCTCCCGCCAAAACGTGAACATAAAGACCGGGATCGCGGATACTCTCTGGTCCCTTGATACTAACTAATCTGCCGGAAGAAACCTGTCATTCAGGATGATCGACAGGCGCCAACAGATCACTGCCAGAGCAGCGCCAAAGTATCCGTCAATGGCGTAATGCCAGCCAAGGTGAACCGAACCTACCATAATGCTGACGGCGAACAGGCCGAGCAACACCCCAGCCCAGCGCGCATATCGAAATCCGTAAAGCGCCAACAGCGTTGTGCTGGCGACGTGCATGCTGGGCATTGCCGAAATACCGCTAATCGGGCCGCCATTTGTGTGGGATTGCCAAAGCGCTTCTTGTACACCAAGTGCCCAAACCGGCATGATTTCATTGAAACCGTTCAGCATTTCCATCAAGGGCGTAAAATCGCCCCCATACCCCAGACGTTCATAATACACCGGCCCGGCAGATGAAAAAACCGTTGCCAGCAGATTGCCGCCAATCGCGAATGTCAAAACAAAAGCCAACAAGAATATTGACCCGGACTGAGATTTGCGACTTGAGAAACTGGCGAGAAAAACGATGAAATACACCATGAAAAACCAAAGATGATACAGGGCATTCAAAATCGTTGTGGCAAGCGGGCTAGCGAAAACCGGGGCAAGCAAGGTGTATGGATCAAAGCCAAAGTGTATTAAGCGGTCAAGTTCGGCAAATTTCACGTCCCATTGGAACGGGTTCAGGAACGGAACTATGGATTTGAAATATGAAAATGTGCCAATGAACAACGTGATCAACAGCAATGACAGCACACCATTTGCCATCCGTTCGGCGTCGCCAACTAGGTTTTTCATATCTGCAAGGAATTGCGCAATCGGTTTTTCAGGGCGTACATATATTGCCATCTGAATCAAATGCCAGACCACCAATATCACGACAAACCATGGTAATAGGACACTAAACAGCATTGCCAGCGTTTGTGCCATTCCAGGATCAAAAGGTGCGCCGGTAACCGCACCCACCAATATCGCCAAAATAAAATGCGCAAGCACCAGCCCGATCAAAAGACCGTTCTTTTTCAGTACCCTAAGGCCCCCCGCTATAAGCGAGTTTTGTTGCGCTATCACCAGCATGATCCTGTTAATAACAACGGATTATGCCCTCAGTTTGGCAAAATTCGCAAAGAAAAGGGCAGGCAAATCGCCCAAAGATCAAAAAAATGCGCCCGCTTGGGGCGCACATTTTAGTTTAGATGCGGCACCGACCCCGAAGAAACGCGCGAACAGGATCTGGGGTCGGTGCCTATCCGGGGCTGGAAGCTCCCGGAATTTATTAGCCTATTCGCCACCTCCAAGTTGGTGGACATAGGCTGCAACCGCATTGATCTGGGACGTCGTCAGACGCTCACCCCAGGCTGGCATTTCCGAATTACGGGCAAAAGTAACCGTATTGGTGATTTCTTCAACGTCGTCTCCAAACAGCCAGATAAAGTCTGTCAGGTTCGGCGCACCCTGCTCACGATCACCTGTGCCATCTTCCATGTGGCAGGACGAACAATTGTCCTCAAAGACAACCGCACCCGCTGTTGCCAAGGCTGCATCATGTTCAAGATCACTTAGAGAACGCACAAAGTTAACGGCCTGCACAATTTCCACTTCCTCAAGGAATTCACCAAACGCAGGCATTTCCGAAAAGCGCGTTTCGTCGTGTTCGCTGCGAATACCAAAAGCGACGGTTTGAACGATTTCGTCGATCTTTCCACCCCAGAGCCAGTCATCATCGATCAGGTTTGGATATATCCCAGTCCCAGCCGCGCCTGACCCGTGACACTGCGAACAGTTGTTGCGAAATACCGCGGCTCCTGAATTGATCGCATAACTCTGCAAATCAGCATCCGCCGAAACCGTTGTGATGTCCGCCGAAGCAAGTTTTGCATCAATCGTCGCATTAGCATCAATAAACTTTTGAATGTCCGCCGCCGCTTCTCCACGGGACGAAAACCCGAGCAACCCCGGTGTTGCGCCTTTGATCAGCGGCCATGCCGGATAGGCGATAGCATAACCGATGGCCCAGATGATGCAGACATAGAGCGTCCACAACCACCAGCGCGGCAGGGGATTGTTGAATTCTTCAATACCGTCCCAAACGTGGCCAGTTGTTTCTGGATCTTTCTTTTCTGGTCCTTTGGCCATTAGCGGGCCTCCTCTGACAGGATGTCATCATCCTGGGCTGGTTTGTCTTCATAGCGAAACGGGATGTCTGCAATGTCTTTGTAAATGCGTTTGCTGCCGGGACGAAATACCCAGAGAACTGCCGCAACGAAGAAACCAAAGAGCCCTATCAAAACCCAGCTACCGGCGATCTCACGTAATATCGAATAGGTGTCCATTCTAATTCTCCCTTACCGGCTTGCGTCTGGGGTGAAAGTTGAGAAATCAACCAAAGTACCCAGCATTTGCATATAGGCAATCAGTGCATCCATTTCGGATATACCCGGCTGACCGTCAAAGTTGGCGACCTGTGCCTTGGGGTAGCGTTCCATCAACCCGTCAGTATCACTGTCCGGGTCTGCTTGCGCGTCAAAATCAGCCTTGGCCATTTCAATCATCTCGTCTGTGTATGGCACACCAACAAAGCGATGCGTTGTCATCAGCTCATCGATGTATTTGCCATCAAGCGGCCGGTTCAGCAGAAAGCTGTATTTTGGCATAACCGATTCCGGAACCACGGATTGTGGATCACTCAAGTGATCTACATGCCACTCATCAGAATAGCGCCCACCCACCCGAGCCAGATCCGGCCCGGTTCGTTTAGATCCCCACTGAAACGGGTGATCATACATTGATTCCGCTGCCAGCGAATAATGACCATAGCGCTCAACTTCATCGCGCAAGGCCCGGATCATCTGGCTGTGGCAAACGTAGCAACCTTCGCGGATGTAGATGTCACGCCCGGCCAATTCGAGCGGAGAGTAGGGGCGCATGCCGTCCACTTCTTCGATCGTATTTTCCAGATAGAACAGTGGCGCGATTTCCACGATCCCGCCGATTGACACCACGACCAGGCTGCCAACCAGCAGCACGGTCGCGTTGGTTTCGATGAACTTGTGTTTGTCTAGGATACCCATGTTTCCGGCCCCCCTTATTCAGCCGGAGCCATGGCAGGTGTATCGGCATTTGCCGGTACACCGCGCACGGTCATCCAGAGGTTATAGCACATGATTATCGCACCTGCGAGGAACAGCAGGCCCCCGGTAGCACGCACAATATTCATTGGCTTCTTAGCCGCGACCGTATCAGCGAATGAGTTTACCAGGAAACCATTGGCATCAACTTCACGCCACATCAGACCTTCCATGATACCGCTGACCCACATTGAAGCCGCGTAAAGAATGATACCGATTGTCGCCAGCCAGAAGTGCCAGTTAACCAGTGACAAACTATAGAGCCTTGGACGGTTCCATAGTTTAGGCACCAGAAAGTACATCGCACCAAAGGTGATCATACCGTTCCAGCCCAAAGCACCGGAATGTACGTGGCCAATTGTCCAGTCAGTGTAATGCGATAGTGAGTTCACCGCCTTGATGGACATCATCGGACCCTCAAAGGTCGACATGCCGTAAAAGCCGATCGAAATAACCATCATCCGTATAACCGGATCGGTTCGCAATTTATCCCATGCACCCGACAGCGTCATCAAGCCGTTGATCATGCCGCCCCAGCTGGGCATCCACAATACGATTGAGAAAACCATACCAAGTGTCATCGCCCAGTCAGGCAATGCAGTGTAATGCAGGTGGTGTGGACCGGCCCAGATATAAAGGAAAATCAACGCCCAAAAGTGCACGATTGACAGCTTGTAACTGTAGACCGGACGTTCGGCCTGTTTGGGTACGAAATAGTACATCATGCCCAGAAAACCCGCCGTCAGGAAAAAGCCTACAGCATTGTGGCCATACCACCACTGGACCATAGCATCCTGCACTCCGGAAAAGACCTGTACCGATTTTGAGCCAAAGACAGATACCGGGATGGAAATATTGTTGATGATATGCAGCATCGCAATTGTTACGATGAACGCCAGATAGAACCAGTTGGCCACATAAATGTGCTTTTCCTTACGCTTGAAAAGCGTGCCCATAAAGACGATCAGATAGGCAACCCAAACGATGGTCAGCCAAATATCCACATACCATTCTGGTTCAGCGTATTCTTTGGATTGTGTTGCCCCCATCAGATAACCGGTAGCGGCCATGTAGATGAACAACTGGTAGCCCCAAAATACAAACCACGCCAGATTACCGCCCCAAAGCCGCACGGCGCTGGTGCGTTGCACAACGTAAAACGATGTCGCAATCAATGCGTTGCCGCCGAATGCAAAAATAACCGAAGATGTGTGGAGCGGTCTAAGACGACCAAAGTTGCCGTAGCCCTGTAACCATTCATAGTTCAAGCTTGGAAACGCGAGCTGGAACGCAATCCACGTACCGACAGTAAATCCAACCACCCCAAAAAATGCAGTTGCAATTACACCGGCCCGGATTGGTCCGTCCATATATTCTTTGCCGCTTGCTACCACCGGCTCGTCTGTTTGACGTACCGACCAGAGGAACAAACCCCCTGCAATCAACATGATGGAAACGGCGTGTACCTGATATGCCAGATCGCGTGCGTAGTTAGCAGCTATAGCTGCCAGCACAGTGACCAGCGCAAATATTGCCAATTTAGAATAATTCCACATTTTGCGTCCCTTTGTTCTTATCCAGACAGACGCAAAACGCCCGCGACCCAGTTCGACAGGTTGTATTTGGCACATTGCCAGTACAACACTTTGATCTATGTCAAAAGGCCCAACCATTAGTTTGATCGAAGTCAAAGCGCCGCAGCCAAGAACATCAATAATGGCTGTGAATTGGTTTTTTCAGGACGCTAAACATGGCTTTTATGACTGTAAGCACCGTAATCACCGACCTTGAAACCGACCGGGCAGCGCTCGACGCTGCCGTTAAGGTGGCGCATCGGGACAATGGCCATCTGGAAGTGCTTTGTTTAGGGATCGACCCAACTCAGCCGGGCGCATATTATGCCGGTGCCAATGCGATAACTTTGCAATCTAGCTTTGCGGAAGCCGAATCGGACGCACATGAAATTGAGCAGGGCATCAAAGAATTGCTCGAATACAAAGAAGTACATTGGTCCGCGCGCGCTGTATCTGCCCAACTGCCGGGACTTGCGCAGTTCCTTGCCCATCAAACTCGTTTTACCGACATCGCAGTGCTGACCCGCCCTTACGGTGAAGGCAGGGGCCACGAAAAAGCGGCCATTGTAGAATCGGCCCTGTTCGACGCCAAAATCCCGGTTGTGATTATCCCCGACGGCACCGGATTTCCGGACGACGTGAAACGTGTTGTCGTCGCCTGGGACGAAAGCCACGAAGCATTGACGGCCGTGCGCGCTGCAATGCCAATTCTGAAATCAGCCGAAGTCGTGAATATCACGTTGGTTGACCCACCTTCCCACGCGCCGGATCGTTCTGATCCTGGCGGTGCTTTGTCACTGATGCTGTCACGTCACGGGATTCAGGCGGAAGTTTCAGTATTGGCAAAAACCATGCCGAGGATTTCGGACGTTATTGCGCGCCATGTAAAGGATCAGAACGCCGATATGCTGGTTATGGGGGCCTACGGCCATTCGCGGATACGCGAATCAATTTTGGGCGGGGCAACCCGAAACACCTTACAGATGACCGAGGTGCCGGTGTTAATGGCGCACTAAGCTAGCACTCCACCATCTGCATCATCGCCGGTTTCGGCAATAAGGCGATCAAAGTCAGGGATATAAACGCTGCGATTGCCTTTAATGATTATTACGCCATCCTTTTTCAGCGCCGATATCTGGCGGCTGACTGTTTCCAAAGTCAGGCCAAGATAATCGGCCATCGCTTCGCGGGTCAGCGGTAATTCAAACTTTGAGCCATCCGGCGTTTTCGCCATATGCAGCCTGGCCTCGCGCCGAGCGATGATCGACAATAGTGACGCAATCTTTTCACGCGCGGTTTTACGACCCAGAACCAACATCCATTCGCGCGCAGCGTCCAATTCATCCAGCGTCATTTCCAGCAAACGCTGGCTTAAATGCGGTGTGGATTTTAGTTTTTCCTCAAACGGAGCGCGACGAAAACAGCAAAGTGTCAGATCCGAAATGGCCGTAACATCATAGGATGCAAATTCGCGCCCCGGACGTCCCAAAAAATCCGAAGGCAACAAAAGCCCGATCATCTGGGTGCGCCCATCTTCCATTGTTTGGGTCAGGGACGCGATACCAACAACAACTGAGGCGACAAAATCCAGCTTGTCGCCATACCACACCACCGGTTGGCCCGCCTCAAAGGTGCGGTAATATTTTATAGTATCCAGATATTCCAGTTCATCCGGCTCACAGCGCGCACAAACCGCTCGGTGGCGGATCGGGCAGGTGCCGCAGTCTCGGTTATTAAAAACAGGAGCGTTCAAACTCTGTCCTCTTGTTGATCTGGATCATGGTAGTAATTTTTACATCCCGAATAGATAATCGGATGTCTATGCACTCGCAACTCAGTAAACTGGGGCTCTTTGACGCCCGTGTACCACGCTACACGAGCTATCCAACTGCCCCCCATTTTTCAGGCACGGTTGATCCTTTGTCTGCTAGGTCATGGATAACGGCAATTCCGGCCGGTTCCAAGGTTTCACTATATATTCACATTCCATTTTGTCGGCGTCTGTGTTGGTTTTGTGCCTGCCGAACACAAGGCACAACCAAACTGGACCCGGTTGAGGCCTATGTAGGGACGCTCAAAAAAGAATTGAAGCTGATTGCGACAATGTTGCCTACCGGGGTCGAGTTGGAGCATCTGCATTGGGGTGGAGGAACCCCTACTTTATTGCCTGCCGGGTCTATCACCGATCTGGCAGCTGCAATATTTGACGATATCCCCCTGGCAAAAGACGCGCAGTTTTCGGTCGAGATTGACCCGAATGAAATTGACGACGCGCGGCTAGATGCGCTGGCGGTAGCTGGAATGAACCGGGCGTCAATCGGGGTGCAGGATTTTGACCCGGAAATTCAACAGGCAATTGGCCGTGAGCAGAGTTTCGGGATTACAAAAACGGCAGTGGACGGTTTGCGGGCCCGTGGCATCCAAAGCCTGAATATGGATATTTTGTTTGGCCTACCGCATCAAACCAATGAACGGATCACAGATTCGGTTGAAAAGGTTGTATCCCTGTCGCCGGACCGGGTGGCACTATTTGGCTATGCCCATGTACCATGGATGGCAAAGCGGCAATCGCTGATCCCAACCGAAGCACTGCCGACGCCACCTGAACGTCTTGAACTGTATGAGACTGCGCGCGATATTTTTGTAGCGGATGGATACGTGGAAATCGGTATTGATCACTTTGCACGCCCCGATGACGGGCTGGCGATTGCGCAGAAGAACCGAGTGATGCACCGGAATTTTCAGGGCTACACCGAAGATTCCAGTACCGTGCTGATCGGCGTCGGAGCATCTGCGATTTCACGTTATCCACAAGGGTATGCGCAAAACGCCCCGTCTACGTCGGCCTATCAAAAGGCGGTTCGAGGCGGTGATTTATCCACCAGTCGCGGGCATGAATTCACCGACGAAGACCTGCTGCGGGGCCGGTTGATTGAAAAGCTGATGTGTGATTTTGCGATTTTTTACGGGGATATTGCGGATGAGCTGGGATTACCGGTTGAAAATCTGCATGCAATCACTGCGCCCTTGATGGATTGGTTCCCAGAGATGTTGACCAATACCAATGAAGCGTTGACCATTTTGCCCCATGCCCGCCCTCTGACCCGGATGATTGCCCGTAAACTGGACACCTACGCCGTGAACGAAGGTGGCCACAGTCCCGCAGTTTAGTTGAGCGCCTGACGGCGCACTTCTTTTTGCCCTGCGGGCGATATGCCTCCGGCGGGAATATTTTTGAACAGAAGAAGGCATGGAAACAAGTCAGGGCTGGTGTTAGCTGTTTTGCATCTACCAAATTTGCGAGGGAAAATGGCGCTTGTAAGACAACTTGTGAAATTGCTGGGTGAAAAAAATGTGCTGCGAGGAGCGGACGCCGCACCCTATGGCCGTGACTGGATGGGGGCCTATGTCTCGGAACCACATTTGGTTGTACGCCCGGCGAATACGGCGGAGGTTTCCACTGTTTTGCGGCTGGCAGATGAGATGGGAACACCTGTTGTACCAATTGGTGGCAACACTGGATTGGTGGGGGGAACCCATGCGCCTGATCGGTTGATGATTTCATTGGAGCGGATGAATTCCATCCGGGAAATACGCCCGGATACACGGATTGCGATTGTTGAGTCCGGGGTTATTTTGTCGAAACTACACGAAGCATCTAACGCCTATAACCTTGATTTTCCACTGTATTTCGGGGCACGGGGCTCTGCGATGATTGGTGGGAACCTCTCGACCAATGCCGGAGGGTCGAATGTTTTACGCTACGGCAACACCCGTGCGCTTTGTTTGGGGCTAGAGGTAGTTCTGGCCGGTGGTCGAGTGATGAATTTGATGAGCGAACTGCACAAGGACAACACCGGATACGATTTGAAAGATCTGTTTATCGGGGCTGAGGGAACGCTTGGGATTATCACCGCGGCTGTACTAAAGCTGGTGCCCAGACCCTCGGCCTACGCCACGGCAATGGTGGCCGCCACCTCCTTGGCAGGGGCACTGGAACTGTTGAACAAATTACAGCAAGAGACGGGTGGCATGGTGGAAGCCTTTGAATTCATGCCGCGCAGTTATTTAAAACGGCTGAAATTGGTACGCCCTGATCTGACACCCCCTTTGGGCTACGATCAGGATTTCACGATCCTGGTGGAATTGGGAGCAACCGCGCCGCGGGATACCGCAGTCAACGAAGATGGTTCAATCCCGGTTGTAAATTTATTGGAATCCACTTTGATGGAGATGATAGAGGCCGGCCCCGCCCGTGATGCAATTGTCGCGCAATCTGGCTCTGAGCGGAAGAAAATGTGGGCAATACGTGAAGCTGCTGCAGAAATTACCATGGGTCGCACTCCCCATGTGGATTCCGATGTATCGGTGCCACTGGACAAGGTTGAGACATTCCTCGAACTGGCCCACGTTCGTTTAGCAAAAATCGATGCGGGCGCAGAGACAAATACCGTGGCACATCTGGGGGACGGTAATTTGCATTTTACCGTTTGGCCGACAGCAGATAGCGCAGAGCATAAGGATAAAATCCTGTCGATGATTGATCAGGTGACAGTGGAACTTGGTGGTTCATTTTCCGCAGAGCATGGAATTGGGCTGTCCAAGCTCGGGTCCATGGGACGGGAAAAAGACGCAGTTGCACTGGCGGTTATGCAGAGCATCAAACAGGCGCTTGATCCGAATGGGATAATGAATCCGGGGAAGGTTTTGCCACCTGTTTAGGGGTTTAGTGCCAATCAAAGAACCCTTTACCAGCGCGTTCTAACAATTTCGCGGCCATCGAGCGGCCCATTTCTGCCCCGTCTTCGATTGCGCCGGTTTGATCATCCGAATAGGCCTCGGAACCATCTGTGCGCAGGATTTCACCGCGCAAGCGTAAAGTTCTGCCTGACAGTTCTGCCAGCCCGGCAATCGGGGTTTGGCAGGAGCCATCCAGTGCCTCCAAAAACGCACGCTCTGCCGCGAGGCGTTGGCCTGTTTCAACGTGGTGGATTGCGTCCAGCATTGATGCAGTCCGGGGGTCATCGGCGCGGCGTTCAATGCCGATCGCACCCTGCGCCACAGCGGGCAGCATCGACTCGGGTGCAAGGGCGTGGGCGGGCACGTCCGTCGCCCCCAGCCGGTTCAGCCCGGCAATGGCAAGAAATGTCGCCTGCGCCACGCCTTCATTCAATTTGCGCAAACGGGTCTGCACGTTGCCGCGAAATTCAACGATTTGCAGGTCGGGGCGCTTGTGTAGCAGTTGCGCGCGGCGACGCAGGCTAGAGGTGCCAACAACGCTGCCCTGCGCCAACCCATCCAATCCGCCGGGGCTGAGCGAGACAAAAGCATCGCGCGGGTCTTCGCGTGGCAGGTAACAGTCCAGCAACAAGCCGTCGGGTTGCAAAACCGGCATGTCTTTCATCGAATGCACGGCGATGTCGATGGCATCGCCAAGCAGGTCATCTTCGATCTCGCGGGTGAATAACCCCTTGCCACCAATGTCTTTTAACGGACGGTCCTGTATCCGATCCCCGGTGGTGGTAATGACGACCACCTCAAACGCACCCTCGGGCAAATCAAACGCTGTCATCAGCCGGCGGCGCGTTTCAACAGCTTGCGCCAGTGCCAGCGGTGAACCACGGGTGCCAATCTTCAGCGGATTATCGGTGTTGGGTAAACTCATTGTCATAGGAGCCTGAATACTTGTGACAACGTGCCCTGACAACCGCCATCGGGTTGACAAAGTGTTGCAGGCACAAGACCTAACGGGGGAAGTAGATTTAGGGGCGTAGAATGGCGGAGCAAAAGAAAATATTGCGGGCACTTGCGGGTGAAACGCTGGCGGTACCGCCGGTCTGGATGATGCGTCAGGCGGGGCGGTATTTACCGGAGTACATGGCGACGCGGGAACGGGCCGGGGATTTCCTGACGCTGTGCTATACCCCTGATCTTGCAGCGGAAGTTACGTTACAGCCGATCCGGCGCTATGGGTTTGATGCGGCGATCTTGTTTGCTGATATATTGCTTGTTCCCCAAGCACTTGGGGCGGATTTGTGGTTTGTCACTGGCGAAGGACCGCGACTTTCGACGATCACTACACCGGACGGGGTGACAGCTTTGAAGCCGGTGGAGGATATTCACGAAACTCTGTCGCCGATCTATGAGACTATCAAAATCCTGAGACGCGAACTACCTGATAACACTGCGCTAATTGGCTTTGCCGGGGCGCCGTGGACGGTAGCCACATACATGATTGCCGGGCGTGGCACACCGGATCAGGGGCCGGCACATGGGCTGATTGCGCAGGATCGTGCGACGTTTGAGGCGTTGTTGGAACGGATCACAGAAGCCACAATATCCTATCTTTCCAAACAGATAGAGGCCGGAGCCGAGGTGGTGAAGCTGTTTGACAGCTGGGCCGGGTCGCTAAAAGGCGCGGATTTTGACAAGTATGCGCTGGCCCCGGCGGTGCAGATTATTGGGGCGTTGAAAGCAAAGCACCCGGATGTGCCGGTGATCGCGTTCCCTCGGGAAGCGGGAAAACGCTATGTTGGTTTTGCCAAGGCGACTGGTGCGGACTGTGTGGCGGTAGATAATTCCGTTTCTACCCAATGGGTTGCGGATAATGTTCAGGTAGATGGCTGCGTGCAGGGCAATCTGGCACCGGGGCATATGGTGACGGGTGGACAGGCACTGATTGATGAAACTAAGCGCATCGTAAAGGCGTTTTCCAAGGGGCCGCATATCTTTAATCTCGGCCACGGGATCACGCCCGATGCTAACCCGGAAAATGTGCAGCTGATGATCGACACGATCCGCGGATAAACGGTGCAATTGGTAATATTGGTACATATGAATTGTACAAACCGGGTTTGAATACCGGGATTTGAGCCTGCGAACGGGCCGCTAGGTTTACGTTTACCGGTGGCGGTTAGCCTGATGCTCCCTGCCCTATCGAATTTGAAAACCATGGCCACCATGATCGACATCACCCTGAGCAAACTGCGTCGCCGTCTGGGGTTTGTCTGCGCGCGGGTCAACCACACCGGGAACCGGGTGATGATCCTGAACCACGGCAAAATAATAGCGGCTTTGGTGCCAGCGTCTGACTATGATGCGTTGGAGGAAGCGGATGCCAAATCGCTGCAATACAAAGAATACCAAATGGCCGAGCAGATGCAGCGCTGGATCGAAATAAAGAAAAACATCGCGCTGGAACGGGAGCGAGAGCGCGACGTGTAGCACCAAATACTTGCGCTGTGGATAAATTTACTTTATATTCTTTCTACAGAGAGGTGCTTCGATGGCCATACTTGCCCAACTCCACCCTGCCCCATCTGAGGGCACTATCCTGTCAAAGGCCGGGTTTCGTGCGGCCAAAGCCCTTGGGCTAAGCCAGAAAACCCTTGGTGATACCATTGGTGTCAGCCCTGCCACCGTGTCTCGGATGAAGGATGGCGGCTTCGCGGTGAGCGGTAAACCGTTTGAACTGATGAGCTATCTGATCCGCATTTATCGATCTTTAGATGCGATTGTTGGCGGTGATGCGCAGGCAATGAAATCATGGATGGCGGCGAATAACCGTGATCTGCGCGGCGTGCCCAAGGGGTTGGTTGTCAGCACTGCCGGGTTGATCAATGTGATGAATTATCTTGATGCGCAGCGTGCTCCGCTCTGAGCCATATATAGGCCGCGTCTGGCGGATGGTTGAGGGGCAGCATCTGGTGTCGACCATGGCGCTGGTGGACAGTCTGGAAGAGCAGCAGTTGCTGGAAGACATTCTGGAACGCTCCAAACCCCCTGTCCCGCCCGAGTGTCAGCATTTACATTACCTGATGGCCGCACCGTTTCGTTACGGGCTATACCCGGTGGATTCTCGGTTTCGCCGTCGGGGTCTGACGCCGGGGGTGTTTTATGCAAGCGAGGCGGCGATCACGGCAGCGGCGGAAACGGTGTGGTCGCGGTTGCGTTTTTTTGCGGCGGCTGAGGGCGCGGTTTTGCCCAAGGGGGCGGCGGAATTTACGGCGTTTTCGGTGGGTGTTGATGTTGAGGCTGCGGTTGATTTGATGGCGGGGCCATTGTCGGCGCAGGCGGTCAAGTGGAGCGACCCGGATGATTATACGGCCTGTCTGGAACTGGCTGACCGGGCGCGAAAGGCGGGCGCCGGGTTGATCCGGTATGGATCGGTGCGTCACCCCGAGAGGTTGGCGAATGTCGCGGTGTTGGACTGTGCGGCGTTTGCGGGGGCCGCGCCCGAAGAGCGGCAGACGTGGAAGATTGTGCTGCGTGTTGGTGGTGCTGTGGTGGTTCGGGGGTTTCCCTATGCGGCGTGGGAGATGAAGGTTAAGGGGGATAGGTTGGGGTTTATTTGAGGATAATCTTCATATTCGGCTGGCGAATTCGAACGTCGGCGTCGAGCTCTTTACAGACGTTCATCCGCTGCATAGAGTTTTTAAGTATTCAAATTTAGAGGCATAAATGATAACTGTCGTTCGTTGGCGAGATTGGGACGGTGAAGGCCTAGAGCATTGCACGTATCTTAAGGACCACAGCGGATTGATACTAGAGGGCGTGGTCGCCGGAACTCGCGAAGGACTGTATGGTGGCCATTATTTTGTCCGAACCGACGCAAATTTCAGGACTCGGGAGGTTCGTTTTGAATATGTTTCTGGTCCACGCCTGCATATCGAATCTGATACAGAGGGACACTGGCGCGATCTCATTTCCGACCGCACAATACCATCGCTTGATGGTTGCCTAGACGTCGATATTGGCGTCACCCCCGCGACGAACACGCTTCCGATCAAACGGCTGAATCTGAATGAACAGGAAAGCCAGGAAATCACGGTGGCTTATGTGCCGCTGCTTAATCAAATCGAAGGAAATTTTCTTCCCCGGCGTGCGGAGCAGCGTTACACCTGTCTGGTACTCGATCAACGCTACCGCTATGAGGGCCTATTCCGCACTTTTACTGCTGAGTTGGAAATCGACGAGTTTGGTCTTGTGCTCGACTATCCTGATACGTTCCGCAGAGTTCATCTTTCTTGAGTCTTAAAACGGCAACTTCACCCCACAATCTATGGAGGGCAGAGCCTGGACCTCAGGGTGGGTGCGATGCGCCCTCCCCTTGGGGGAGGACCGGGCGCGGCCCGGCGAGCCGGGTTAAGGGGTTCCAGTTGAGAGGCCGCGTTTTTCAGCCCGGCATTTTCCACGCATACCGGACCAGCACCAGTAGCAATATCACCTCTACCGCGCTGCCGAGCAGGAAGTAGATCCATGTTTCACCGATACAGCTGCCGACAATGGTCAGGGCGTATAGCAGCGCCACCACGATGTTGGCCCAGCGGTTCAGTTTTGGCGGCATGACCAGCGTCAGGAACACCATCAGGCTGGGGATCAGGATGTAGACCGTGGTGAGCGCGAGGAAGGTCTGGCTGACATCAAATATGTAGAGTTTTCCGTCCAGAATGCCCTGGGCAACATCCAGTCGGTACAGGGAAAAAATGTCAACGTAAGCAAAGATAAACAGGAGGCTGACCCACAGGCCAGAGATTTTAATGCGGGTACTGACGGGGGGATCGATGGTTTCGGTCATGGGGTTCCTCGTTACTGTTACACGGGTGACAGGTGGGGGCTGGGGCGGCTGAATTCAATGAATTCAGGTTATACCCATTTGGCCAGCGGTGGCAGGCTCATCAGCACTGCGTTGGCGTCGTGGCCGGTTTCGAGGCCGAATTTGGTGCCCCGGTCATAGACCAGATTATATTCAGCATATAGGCCCCGGTGGATCAGTTGTGTGTCTTTGTCGGCGTCCGTCCACGGGGTGTTGCGGCGTTTTTCAACCAGCGGCACATAAGCGGGCAGGAAGGCGCGGCCGGCGGATTGCGTAAAGGCGAAATCGGCATCCCAGTTGCCGGTGTTGTGGTCGTCAAAGAATATGCCGCCCACCCCACGGGCGCGTTTGCGGTGCGGAATGTAAAAGTATTCGTCGGCCCATTCTTTGAACCGCGGATAATATTCCGGGTCGTGCGGGTCGCAGTGCTGTTTTTGCACGGCGTGGAACTGGGCGGTGTCGTTATCATATTCGATGCACGGGTTCAGGTCTGAACCGCCGCCGAACCACCAGGCGTGCGGCGTCCAGAACATGCGGGTATTCATGTGAACCGAGGGCATGTGCGGGTTTTGCATGTGGGCGACAAGACTGATGCCGGCGGCCCAGAAACGCGGATCGTCTTTCATGCCGGGGATACCCTTGCGCGCGGCCATGGCGGCTTGTGCGCGTTCGCCCAGTTGGCCGTGGACGGTGGAAACATTGACGCCGATTTTTTCGAAAACCCGGCCACCGCGCATCACGCTCATCAAACCACCACCGGCGTCGGAGCCATCATCTGAGGCGCGTTTGGTCTTGGATACTTCGAACCGTCCCGCAGGCTGGTCGGCAAAGGGGCCGGTTGTCTGGCTGTCTTCAAGGGCTTCAAAGCTGGCGACGATTTCATCGCGCAACGTGCGGAACCAGTTGGCCGCGCGGGATTTCTGGTCTGTCATTTCGTCCATGGCTTGCCCCTTAGGCGGTTGGTTGTGCGGGCGTATTTATAACCCGCTTTCAGTTTCATCCCATGCGACCTATTCTAGCGCAACCGTAACCGCCCCGGAGGTCTTAACGATGCGTCGATTTTTAATGGTTTCACTGCTGGGTCTTGCCGCCTGCGCAACACCGCTGGAGCGCTGTATATCCAACGCAACCAAAGACATCCGGGTGCTTAACCGGCTGATTGCAACGACCGAGGGCAACATCAACCGGGGCTATGCGATTGTGACCCAGGAATATCTGGACACCGAGGAACAGGTGTGCGGCGTGGTGGAAAATGTCGAGGTTTACTGTGAAGTGCCAGTGGCAGAAACCCGCAAAGTACCCCAGGCCATCGACCTGAACGCTGAGGCCGCAAAGCTAAATTCCCTTATCACCAAACGGGCCGAGCTGACCCAAAGGGCGGATGCGGTGATTGCTGAGTGCCAGATTGTGCATCCGGCAACCTAGGGCGGGGCAAATCTTTTTTAAGATTTTTCTGCGCTATTCGGGGCGGTTAATGCGCCGCTGTGTCCACCGCGTCCAGCAGGGTCCGACCGCCATCAACAGTGACGATTTCGCCGGTCATGAAACCGGATGCCTCGGACGCTAAATACTGCACAGATTCCGCCAATTCCAACGGGCTGGCAATGCGGCCCAATGGGGTGTGCTTTATGATTTCTGTGCGGGCCTCTTCCTGCTCGCTTAAGGCTTCGCGCAGGCTTGCGCTCATGAAAGAACCAAAGGCCACGGCATTTACCCGGATACGGTGCGGCGCCAAGGCCAGCGCCATGGTGCGGGTCAGTTGGTTCAGGGCGGCGGCGCTGACCGAATAGGCAAGCAGATCAGGGTGCGCACGCTCAGAAGCAATCGACGAAATGTTGATGATCGTGCCTATCGGGCCGTCAACCTGTTCGTCCTGTTTGGCCTGTGAAATCATCCGCGCGGCGATAGTCTGGCTTAGCCGGTATCCCGTGGTGACGTTTTGTTCCAGCAGGCAGTTAAGTGACTTGTCTTTCAGATCGAGCGCATCTGTGGGCAATATCTGGCGGCTGGCATTTACCAGAATATCGACCCGGTCAAACGCATCGATAGTGGCAGACAACAGGTTGGCCTGGGTCAGTTTCTTGCGCAGATCGCCGCCAAAACAACGCACGTTACCTTCATCGCCGTCGCCAAGATCTTCGATTTCTTCAGCCAACCGGGCCTCATCCATATCAGCCATCATCACGTTAGCACCCTGCGCTGCAAAATGCCGTGCAATTGCCAAACCGATACCGTTGGCAGCACCTGTGACAATCGCGGTTTTACCATTGATTGAAAATGACATATCTGTCCTTGCTGTTGCTCGCCCGGAATTTGGGCCTATTTACGCTTTTGCTGCGGTTTTGCAGCACGAAAAACCTTGAACGAGGCGTCACCAGCAACTTCGCTGACTTCATGGAAGGCAGCCAACAGATTTTGTTCATAGGGCAAATGTCGGTTTGCCACCAGCCATAGTGTGCCGTGACGTGCGGTAAGCCTGGCCGCCGCCTGTATAAACCTGCGCCCCAGATCCGGGTCAGCGGCGCGCCCGGTATGGAAGGGCGGATTACATACGATATGATCAAAGCCAGTTTCGGCATCGAATGTCAGGGCGTCATCCCAGTGGAAATGTGCCCTCGGGTCGGTGATATTTACGCGTGCGCATTGCAGGGCGTCATGTTCTGATTCAACCAGATGGCAGGCGGTTACATCTGTTCGCTGCAATATATGGTGCGAAAGATAGCCCCAGCCGGCACCCAGATCCGCAACCCTGCCGCTCATTTTAGCGGGCAATGCCCAAACCAGTGCCGCTGAGCCCTTATCAACCCCATCGGCTGAAAATACGCCGGCTGAAGTCAGAAACCCACCGTCAACCTGTTGGCGGTCTTGCGCCGCCCAATCGGAAAAGTCGCCCTCTGATATGGTGAATATCTTGCCATGTGCCTTGGCGGTAACTTCGCCAATTTCAGCGCCGCGCTTGCGACATTCCTTGAGCATCGCATTCGCGCCATCGGTTTTCAGCCCGTCCACTACCACCGGCCCACCACCGGTAACAGCCAGCGCCTGTGCAATCAAAGCGCGGCCATGGGCCTTGGCGCGGGGCAGAAAGATGACAGCTGCGGCGTAGGTTTCATTGGGGGAAACCGCCACCCGGTAACCACGTTCTTCAAAGGAATGATAATCGGGGTAACTGCCCTGTATGATCTCTATACGGGTCTTGTCCAACGCCGAGATGTCACAATCAGCGCGCGGGCGAAACAGCGCGATGTCACCGACATCAGGCAGCTTCAGCGCACCGGCTTCAATCGCGTATGTCAGACGAGAAGCCGCCATAAGCGCGCGCCTATTCTTTTTCCATGGTGCATTGCAGAGGGTGCTGGTGGCGACGGGCGTAATCCATCACCTGTGTCACTTTGGTTTCTGCAATCTCATGGGAAAACACACCAACAACGGCGACGCCTTTCTTGTGAACCGTCAGCATGATGTCAAACGCCTGGGTGCTGGTCAGGCCAAAGAACCGTTCCAGCAGCGTGACAACAAATTCCATCGGCGTGAAATCATCGTTCAGCAGCAGTATTTTATACAGCGGCGGGCGCTTGGTCTTTGGCCGCGTATCGGTCATTACCCCGATGTCGCTACCGGGGTCGTCATCCTTGTTCGACATGGTGATCTTAGTCGTGGTCAATTTGGCAGGCTCCGGGCTGGATGGCGGTTGGTCACTGAAGTATATAGGCGCAAGTGCCCGGGTGAAAAGGGTAGTTTGCGAATTGGGTAAACAGGGGAAATATGGCCGCTAAACTGACAACAATTGGCTTTGATGCGGATGATACCCTGTGGGAGAACGAACAATTCTTTCGCATGACACAGGAACGCTTTGCCAGATTGTTGGCGGATTTCGCTGAGCCGGATCACCTGCAAGCCCGTCTGCTGGCCGCCGAAAAGCGCAATCTTGGGCGTTATGGGTTTGGCATCAAAGGGTTCGTTCTGTCGATGATCGAGGTGGCGATTGAAGTCACAGATGAACAGGTGCCAGCGTCGGTGATCCGTGAACTGATCGCCGCCGGGCAGGATATGCTGCAACACCCGATTGAGCTGCTGCCACATGCACAAAAAACGGTGGAACAACTGGCCGAAAGCCATCGGATCTTGCTGATCACCAAGGGCGATTTATTGGATCAGGAACGTAAACTGGCGCAATCCGGGCTGGGCGAACTGTTTCACGGCGTTGAAATTCTGTCGCAAAAAACGCCCGAGGCGTATGGCGAGATATTCGCGCGTTACGGGGATGGGCCAGCAGCGGCGATGATGGTGGGAAATTCTCTGCACTCTGACGTAATCCCGGCACTGAATGCGGGCAGTTGGGGGGTGTTTGTACCCCACGAACTAAGCTGGGCGCTGGAACATGATGAGCGACCCGACGGGCATGATCGGTTCCATGAGATCACAGATCTCGGGCAGTTGGGTGATTTGGTTGGCGGGCTGTAAGCGCAAAGCCCGACAATTTGGACAATATCCCTATCTTGTGGACTACATCCAACAAACCACTACATGTTGAATTTAATGCTTAACAACACCCCGAAACTTATTGAAATTAGGGGATTTTCCGATTCAAACAGCTGTGCTAGGGTCCGCGAATAAGAAAGCCAGGGGCGATAGATTCCGGCATCTTGAGGCAGAAGAAGGCGAGCGACGTGGAAAAACGTCTGGGGCAGATTGCCCGCTATGGGCTATTTTTATTAGCATTGACTGCGCTGGCGCTATTGCCGCCGCTGCAGGCAAATTCGGCGCCCTATGCGGCGATGGTAATTGACGCACGTTCGGGCGAGGTTTTGCATTCACGCAACGCCGATACCCGACTGCATCCGGCATCTTTAACCAAAATGATGACGCTGTATGTGACGTTTGAGGCAATTCGCAAGGGTGAGATCAGCCTTGATACAGTTGTAAAAATCTCCAGCAAGGCGGCGAATGAGCCACCTTCAAAACTGGGTCTTAAGGCGGGTCAGAAAATAAAAATCCGCTATTTGATCCGTGCAGCGGCTGTGAAATCCGCCAATGATGCCGCGACCGCACTGGGTGAAGCTGTGTCAGGTTCCGAGGCCGCGTTTGCCCGCAGGATGAACCGCACCGCCAAGGCACTTGGCATGTCTCGCACCACATTCAAAAACGCCCATGGCCTGACCGAAGGCGGCCATATGTCCACGGCGCGCGACATGACAACCCTGGGCCGGCGGCTGTTTTTTGATTACCCGGATTATTACAACCTGTTTTCCCGGCGCACTACCACAGTTGAGCGGCGCACGGTTTCCAATACCAATATCCGCTTTCTGAACAGCTATAAGGGATCTGACGGGATCAAAACCGGCTATACCCGCGCGGCCGGTTTTAACCTTGTGGCTTCAGCCCGGCGCGGCAATGAGCGCATTATCACCACCGTTTTTGGCGGCGTTTCCACGGCGTCGCGTAACGCCAAAGTGGCTGAACTGATGAATCTCGGGTTCCGCCGCGCCCCGTCCAACGCGCCTGTCAGCCACCCGTCGCTGCCGGTGTATGCCGCTGCGGATATGGGCTCAGACAGTGCAGGTCGCCCATCTGGCAAAACCCTGCGACTGGTGCGGGCCGTTACACAAAGTATGCGCCCCGTCATTCGGCCCGACGACAAAACCCCGGACCTTTCAGAAGAATTACTGATGGCGATGGCTCAGGACATTCAGAGCGCGCTTGCCGATGTGCAAAACGAAGTTGCCGGGCAGGCCCCAATTCTCGTCGCCACCAACGAGCCCGGCGGCACTGCTCAATTGCCACAGGCCCGCCCCAGCACCCTAACCCTGGCTGCTATAAGCAACGCGGTTTTACCGGCAGAACTTGAAGCACCAGAAGTCGTCACCCGCATCTCAACTTCGGGTGGCCGTTTCTGGGGTATCAATGTTGGCAGCTTCAATTCCCGCTATGAGGCAGAGCGCATCCTGCTGAAAACCGCCCTGCGCGAACTTGGCACATTAGATGAGGCCCTGCGCAAGGTCGTCAAAAGCAGCCGCGGATATGAGGCAAATTTCGTTGGTCTCTCAAAAGACATGGCCGCCCTTGCCTGTCGCCGCCTTAGTGCACGCGATCAACAATGCACGGCACTTGGTCCGACCTAGAACCTCTTCTTTTCAGATTAAATATCCCCCGAGCGGAGCGGAAAATCGCCCGGCACGGGCTCATCTCGTGACGCCGGCAGGCGTCCCTATTTAGCCAAACGCCGCCGCCATCAATGTCTTGGTATATTCCGATTTCGGTGCCTCGAATATCGCCTCGGCACTACCTTCCTCAACAATATCACCCTGCTTCATCACAATCACCTTGTGTGACAGCGCGCGCACAACCTTCAGGTCGTGGCTGATGAACAGATAAGCCAGCTTATATTTTTGCTGCAGGTCCCGCAGCAGTTGCACGATCTGTACCTGTACTGTCATATCCAGTGCAGAAGTTGGCTCATCCAGTACCACCAGTTTCGGGCGCAGAATCATGGCGCGTGCTATGGCGATGCGCTGTCGCTGGCCGCCGGAAAATTCATGCGGATAGCGGTGCATGGTTTGTGGGTCCAGACCCACCTCGATCATAATATCGCGCACCATATCGCGACTGTTCAAACCCGGCTCAATGCCATGCACACCCAGCCCTTCGGCGATGACTTCTTCCGCTGTCATGCGCGGCGAAAGTGAGCCGTATGGGTCCTGAAACACGATCTGCATGTCACGGCGCAAGGGGCGCAGGGCTTTGGATTTCCATTGCTGGATGTCATCGCCCAGAAATACAATCGGCCCTTGCGATGAAATCAGCCGCATCATCGCCAGTGCCAGCGTGGTCTTGCCGGAACCACTTTCCCCAACAATACCCACAGTCTCGCCAGCGCGCACGCTAAGCGTTGCCGCATTTACTGCTTTCACATAACCCACAGTGCGTTTCAGCAGCCCGCGCTGGATCGGGAACCAGATGCGCAGGTCTTCGATACGCGCAATTTCTTCGGCCCCTTCGGGCACCGGATCGGGCGTGCCGGTGGCTTCGGCGGATAATAATTTGATCGTATAGGGGTGCTGTGGGTTTTCGAAAATTTCCGCCGTTGGCCCCTGCTCAACAATCTCACCGTCCTGCATCACGCAAACCCGGTCGGCAATCCGGCGCACAATGCTAAGATCATGGGTGATGAACAGCATAGACATGCTTTCGGACTTTTTCAGCTCACCCAGCAGGTCCAGTATCTGCGCCTGAATGGTCACATCCAGCGCCGTTGTAGGTTCATCCGCAATCAGCAGTTCCGGCCCGTTCGCCAGTGCCATCGCGATCATCACCCGCTGTCGCTGCCCACCGGACAACTGGTGAGGATAGGCCCCCAAACGGGTTTCCGGATCCTGAATACCCACCTTGTGCAACAGCTCCAGAATGCGTGGCCGCGCCGACGCGCCGCTTACACCCTGATGCAGTGCCAGGCTCTCGGCCAGTTGCCGTTCCAGCGTGTGTAGTGGGTTCAGGCTTGTCATTGGCTCCTGAAAGATAAAGCTGATGTCGTTGCCGCGCACCTGTCGCAGCTTGGCCTGCGTCGCACCAATCAATTCTTCGCCCAGATAAGTCACGGAACCAGTCACTTCGGCATTTTCGGGCAGCAAAGACACGGTTGAAAGGGCTGTCACGGATTTGCCTGACCCACTTTCACCAACAATCGCCAGAGTTTCCCCTCTGGCGATGTGAAAATCCACATTACAGACTGCAGGGTGCAGCTGGCCGTCCTGAGTAAACGACACGTTCAGGTTTTTGACCTCCAGTACGTTGCTCATTGAAAGGTCTTTCTGGGGTCAAACGCATCGCGCACACCCTCGAATATAAAGACCAACAGCGACAGCATAATCGCGTAGGTGGTAAACGCCGTAAACGCCAGCCACGGGGCTTGCAGATTCTGTTTGGCTTGCAGGGTCAGCTCCCCCAGGGACGGGGCTGAAGATGGTAATCCGTAGCCCAGGAAATCAAGCCCGGCCAAACCGGCGATTACACCGGTGATGATGAACGGCAGCAAGGTCAGGGTTGCGACCATCGCATTGGGCAGCATATGGCGGAACATGATGGTCCAGTTCGACACACCAAGGGCGCGCGCGGCGCGGACGTATTCAAAATTGCGCGCCCGTAGAAATTCGGCGCGCACCACGCCCACCAGGGCGGGCCAGCCGAACAGGATCGACACGAAGACCAGCAACCAGAAACTTCGCCCTAAGATTGCGAACAGAATGATGATTACAAATAGCGAAGGGGTAGAGCCCCATATTTCCAATGCGCGCTGGAATATCAGATCAAGCCAGCCGCCAAAGTAGCCCTGCAACGCCCCGGCAATAACACCAACAATCGAAGTGGCAGCCGTCACAATAATCGCGAAAAATATCGATAATCGGAACCCATATATCACCCGTGCGAGAACGTCGCGTTTGGTGTCATCGGTTCCCAACAGGTGCTGACGTGAAGGCGGGGCCGGGGCCACGCCGCGTGCGTTGCTGATGGTGGTATAGGACGATCTGACCGGCGGCCATATGGTCCAGCCTTTATCAATCTGCTGGCCATCAACCACACCATCGGCGGCATCCAAAATAACCCCTTCCGGGTCATCCCAGCAGTCTTGCAGGCCGCCCGATACGATCAGGCATTCGACCTCTGGGTCGCGGTATATTGCTTCGGTTTTGAAGTCACCGCCAAAGGCGGTTTCCGGGTAGAAGCTGAATATCGGCATTCGCAATTCGCCGCGATAGCTGACCAGTATCGGCTTTTCGTTGGCGATGAATTCGGCGAACAGAGACAGGCCGAACAATATGCCGAAGATCCACAGCGACCAAAGCGCTCGGCGATTGCGTTTGAAATTGCGCAGGCGGCGCTGGTTCAACGGTGACAGTCGCGGTTTTTTGCGCGGTTTTGCAGCCACTTCCGGCGCGTCCACCTGATCGGGGTTTTCTTGTGGGGCGAGTACCATCAGGTTTCCCTCACTTCGAAGTCAATGCGCGGATCGACAAAGACGTACATCAGGTCGGACAATATTCCGACGACCAGGCCAATCAGGCCAAAGAAGAACAGGGTGCCGAAAATCAGTGGATAATCCCGCGCCACGGCGGCTTCAAAGCCCATTCGGCCAAGGCCATCCAGCGAAAATATGGTTTCAATGATTACAGAGCCACCAAAGAACACGCCGAGGAATACACTTGGGAAACCGGCGATGACAATCAGCATGGCGTTGCGGAAAACATGGCCATACAGCACGCTGGACTCCTTTAGCCCTTTTGCTTTGGCGGTGACCACATATTGTTTGCCGATCTCATCAAGGAACGAATTTTTCGTGAGCAATGTCAGGGTGGCAAAACCGCCGATAGATGACGCCAGAACCGGCAGGAAAATATGCCACAAATAGTCTTTCGCTTTGCCAAACATCGACAGATCGGACCAGTTGTCAGAGGTCAGCCCGCGCAAAGGGAATATTTGCCAATAGGAACCACCAGCCAGCAGGACAACCAACAGAATGGCGAATAAAAACCCCGGTATGGCGAAGGCAAAAATGATCAGGCCGCTGGTCCAAGTGTCGAACCGGCTGCCATCTGATACGGCCTTTTTGATGCCCAGGGGAATTGAGACTGCATAGGCAATTATCGTCGACCACAGCCCCAGTGTGATCGACACCGGTAGCTTTTCCCAGACCAGATCAAGCACCCCGACGGATCGAAAATAGCTTTCGCCAAAATCAAAGCGAATGTAGTTCCACATCATATTCAGGAAGCGTTCCAGCGGCGGTTTGTCAAAGCCAAATTGCTTCTCCAGCTCAGCAATGAATTCAGGCGGCAAACCGCGGGCGCCGATATAGTCACTGTCGTTGCCAAGGCTCAGGTTTTCAATCGTCTCAGACCCACCGCCAGCGATGGTTTCAAACACATCACCTTCGCCTTCAAGCTGGGCGATGATCTGTTCAATCGGACCACCGGGCACAAATTGCGTCAGCGTGAAGTTGATGATCATAATGCCCAACAGCGTTGGAATGATCAGCAACAATCGCCTGAGTATATATGCGCCCATCCGGTGCTACCTGTCCTTTGCCTGCCCTAACGCAACGCGCCAGCGGTTTTCAGGGCCTCGGCCTTATCCGCGTTGTACCACCAGAAATCGGTGTTGCCCAAGGCGAATGGCGGCAGTGGTTCCGGGTATTCGAACATGTCAAAATACGCGACCGTATGAACGTCTTTGAACCATTGTGGCACCCAGAACCTTTCAGCCCGCAGCACCCGGTCCAGCGCCTGGACGGCTGGGATCAGTTCTTCTGCCACCTGAATATCCCGGATGACCTCAATCAGCGCGTCAACGGCAGGGCTTTTCAGACCCATCGGGTTGAAAACAGATGTTTCCGCGTCTTCTGAACCCATGGATTGGGACAGGTTTGAGCCCGGCTCATACCCGGTCGCGATGCTGGCGTTTACCATGTCATAGTCAAACGCATAACGGCGATCGACCCACTGGGCATTATCAATCCGGTTCAGTACCGCATCGACGCCAAGTTTACGCAGGTTGTCAACGTATGGGTTTACCACCCGGTCGAATGCCGGGCTGCGTTCCATAAATTCAACTTTTAGGGTTTCACCTGCCGCGTTGCGCCGCATACCGTCATCGCCAACCAGCCAGCCGGCTTCATCCAGCAAGGCGGACGCTTTGCGCAGGTTGTTGCGATCAAGCTGGCGAGTGCCGGATACAGGGCCATCAACCGGGGAGGTCGTGAGTAGAGACGCATCAATCAATCCCTGATCCACCAAGGGCTGCAAATACGCCAGTTCTTTCGGACCGGGCAGCCCAACGGCTGCCAGATAAGAGTTTTCAGCAAACGAATTGATCCGCGCGTACAGCCCGAAAAACAGGCTTTCATTGGACCATTCAAAATTGAACATCAGAGCAATCGCTTCACGCACCCGAATGTCCTGAAACTTTTCGCGGCGCATATTGAAGACAAAGCTTTGACCGCTGGCCATGGTGCCATCGCTTAGTTCGGCCTTGATCACGTAGCCATCGTTCAGGGCAGGGAAATCGTACCCGGTAGCCCAGACCTTGGACGAATTTTCCAACCGGAAGGTGTACGCGCCTGATTTAAAGCCTTCAAATGCTGCGTTACTGTCGGCGAAATATTCGACGCGCAATGTGTCAAAGTTTTCGCGGCCCACATTGATCGGCAGGTCTTTGCCCCAATAATCGGGATTTCGTTTGTAAATGATCTGTCGGTTGATGTCATATTTATCCAGAACGTATGGCCCTGAGGCCAGAGCGATTTCGAGATTAGGTTCATCCAGCCGCGCGCCTGTAGATTCGTACCATGCTTTGGAAAATGCGATAGTAGAACCGGCCTGTGAAATTCGGTCACGCACCGGGCTGTCTTCTACAAAGCTGAATTTGACGCGGTTGCCTTCCAACACCTCAACCCCGGAAATTACCCGCGATACCCCTTCGCGGAACGAAATTAACCCCTGCTCCATGAACAGATTGTGGGTGAATACGATGTCTTCAGCGGTCAGCGGTGAACCGTCGGAAAACCTGGCCTCGGGTCGCATGTTGAAAATCACCCAGGATTGATCTTCCGGATATTCCAGTGTTTCGCAAAGCAGACAATATTCGCTGCTGATTTCGTCAGCCGTACCAAGCATCAGGCGTTCGAACCCCAGTGAAGCACCCCAGGCCGACGCGCCTTGGCGGGCGTAGGGGTTAAAACTGTCAAATGTGCCTTGGGTCCATTGTGCCATTTCACCGCCCTTGGGGGCGTCGGGGTTCACATAGTCCAGATGTTCAAAATCGGCCGGGTATTTCAGGGCACCCAGAAAATTGAAGCCATGGCTTTTGGTGACTTCCTGCGCAACGGCGCTCAGACCCCAGAAAACCCCAAGCACCAAAAAACCTGTTGCCAGACTTAGCCGCATAAACCGGCTGTCTGCTTTCACGCGGGTTATCGCAATTGCTTTGGTCTTCATGAATCTTTCCTCCGTCCGATGCTTTAGGTCGCTGCAAGACCCATTTATTCAAAATAGAGCTAAAAGGTGCTTTAGCGAACAATCAAGTTCATTTAGAGTGAATACCCCGTGAACACACCGAACGGTGATCATTTTTTAGCGCAACACCCTGTTATGGTCGCTTTTTGTGACGAATTCCGGGTACCGCGCATAAAAAAGCCGCCCAACCCCGGGGCGGCCTTTTGAAACTTGTCTGACGTTTTAGCCGCCAATTGTGCCAAGGTAGGCGATCAGATTGGCGCGGTCGGTATCTTTTTTCAGACCCGAGAACGTCATTTTGGTGCCAGAGGCGTATGTTTTCGGGCTGGCCAGGAATTCGTCCAGCGCTTCACCTGTCCAGTCGCCGGGCAGTTCGGTCATGATGCTGGAATAGCTAAAGCCGCCCTCGGATCCGATGTCACGATCAAGAATGCCATACAGGCTTGGTCCAACGGCGTTGGCACCTTCTTCCAGTTTGTGGCAGGCTTTACACTTGCCATATACTTTAGCACCTTTTTCGACGTCGGCTGATGCAAGAAGCTCTGCAAAACTTGGGCCTTCTTCAACTTCTGCTTCTTCTTGGCCATCGTCAGTTTCGATTGGATAGGCGTTTTGGGCTTTTTCTTCCCCATGGCCACTACCTTCAACCCCGTAAAGGCTGCTGGCAGCCCAACTTCCGAACAAAAAAATCAACAAAGCCCCACAAAGTGCGGCGATAACTTTAGTCATTGTCATTGTGTCGAACATGTCGCGTTCCGTATGATCCAGATTCCGGCGCTATCTATCCGCTTCCCTGCACAAGTTTCAAGGTATAAGAGCCGCGACTAAACGCCCTTCGGGCATAAATTGGTTAAAGTGACACAATGACAGGACGAATTGCATTCCAGGGAGAGCCCGGCGCCTATTCCCATCAGGCTTGCCGCGAGTACAATTCTGCGCTGGAACCAGTGCCCTGTGCCACGTTCGAGGACGTTATCGAAACCGTGCGCCGGGGGAATGCCGATCTGGCAATGTTGCCGGTTGAAAACACCACATACGGGCGCGTGGCGGATATTCATCGCTTAATGCCGGAATCGGGCCTGCACATCGTGGATGAGGCGTTTGTGCGCGTGCATATCAGTCTGATGGCGAAACAGGGCGCGACTTTGGGTGACATAAAAACGGTGCGTGCGCATTTGGTTTTGTTGCCGCAATGCCGCGATTTTCTGAAGGAAAACGGAATTTCCGGTGAGGCGGCCGCCGATAGTGCCGGTGCGGCAGCGCTTATCGCCGAGCAGGATGATATGTCGGTGGCGGCACTGGCCTCTGACCTTGCAGCAGACACTTACGGATTGAATATACTGGCCCGTCACATCGAAGACCACAGCCACAACACCACCCGGTTCCTGCTGATGTCGCGCAAAATGGACCTGAAACGGCGCGGCGACGCTGGCATGATCACATCTTTTGTATTTCGCGTGCGCAATATTCCGGCGGCTTTGTATAAGGCGACAGGTGGTTTTGCGACCAACGGCGTCAACATGACCAAGCTGGAAAGCTATATGGTTGATGGTTCCTTTACCGCGACACAGTTTTACGCTGATATTGAAGGCCACCCGGATGATCGCAGTGTACAACTGGCGATGGAAGAATTGGAATATTTCACGTCAGAGGTAACACTGTTGGGGGTCTATCCGGCGGATAAGGGACGCCGGGGGGCGGCGTCCTAGAACTGTACCCCGTTCGCGCGGTCATAGTGATCCTGAATTTCGCTGGCATACTTTGCCATCCGGTTTGTAAACCTTTTGTCCAGATTTGACTTGGCCAGCTTCAGCGACTGGATCAGCAAACGCGCCGACAGGGTTTTGGGGGCCAGATCAAGACCCACCTTAATCCGGGTGCGATTGCGTGAAAGGGGCAGGAATTCAATATCAAAATCGGCCTCTAGCCCACCCGATACCGATTTAATTAAAAAACTGTTTGGTAGATCAAACTCGGTCAGTTCGCCCTGTACTTTGCGCAGTTTGCCACGAAACGGAAACCGCGCGTTCCACTGCATACCGGTGCCGACGCAGGTCATATCGTCAGCGCGATTTATTTCGATCCCGCGGCGCAGAGCCTGACGCCCATGGGCCTCAAAATCCGCTGCGCGGGTAAAGACAAACTCAATCGGTGCCTTAATGTCCTGTCGTGTCGAAAATTTCATGCCCGCGCCGTTTTTTCTACTTCCGGTAGTTTTGCGTCTAATTTAAGTTCCGGTAGTTTTGCGTCTAATTTAAGCTATCCGCAAGCCAGTTCTGCAACAAAAAATGTGCAATTGAACCGGGGCGAGCAGGTTTTATGCCGGCTTTCGTACCCGAAAATACATCCATCAGGTCCTCTCGACTTATCCAGAGGGCATGTTCAATTTCCACCGGATCGACAGTAATTTCTGTGTTTAGTGCTTCGCCGCGACAGCCAATCATTAGCGAAGATGGAAACGGCCAGGGCTGCGAGGCCAGATAATCCACCGGGCCAACTCTGACGTTGACCTCTTCCATTACCTCTCGGCGCACGGCGGTTTCCAGGGTTTCACCCGGTTCAACAAATCCGGCAAGCAGCGAATACATATCTTCGGGCCAACCCGGCGAGCGGCCAAGCAGCACACTATTTCCATGGGTAATCAGCATGATCACCACCGGGTCGGTGCGCGGGAAATGTCTGGTTTCGCAAGTTGGGCACTGGCGTTGCCAACCGGCCATCGAAATATCGGTTTTAGCACCACATTTGGCACAGTACCCGTGGGTCACATGCCAGCCAAGGATCGCCTTGGCACTGGCGGCCATACCAGCGTCGCGAGGGGAAAGGCGCGCCATTTCGGCCCGGATATCGACGAAACGATGGTCGTCAGGCAGGTCAGGGTGGCGCAGTTCAGATGGATGGGACAGTGGGATTATTTCGTCTGATGGGTCGTCAGTGTGGGCGTCGGGCTGCCAGCCGGATATGTCGTAGGCGAATATTGATCCATCCGGACTATTCCCCAGAAATACCGGTGGCGTGTCGGCAAGCAAAAATATTTTGTGATCCAGCGGCAACAACGATAGTTCTGGTTGCTCGGCCCCCGCAAGCAAAGGATTGCCGTGCCACATGGCAATGCCTCTGGCCGCGGGATCACCCGCAAGGCGCGCCATTTCCTGATCGTCGCCGCGTAAATGCGCCGCACGATCCAACCCGTCGTCGCCGAATGTCACCGTTTCCGCCAGCCGCATTACCCGCCTCCGTATATCCGCATATCCTGTGCCATAGGAGCGCAGCGGCGTAAACGCCCGGTGAAGAGCTGGCCTGTCAAAATTAGGTGTGCGCCTAACCGATCCCCCCAGCAATTTCCCGCTATTTTGGAAATTGTGCCCCGACTCCCCTTACTGAGCCCTTCAGTATCGTGTTAATATTCCCCCATACATATATTTCTGGGAGGATTACGATGACCTATCGTTCAACAACAGCTATTTCACGGCGCAAATTTCTGGCTACCACAACCGTCGGGGCTTCAATGATCGCCTTGCATCCATTTTCCGCCCATGCCGCCGGCAATCAGGCACATTTGCGGATCATGGAAACCACCGATTTGCATGTCCATGTCTACCCCTATGATTATTATGCCGACAAGCCGCGCGACACGCTTGGTCTGGCCCGCACGGCGGCACATATCGCCGATATCCGTGCCGAGGCGACCAATACAATGCTCATTGATAATGGCGACTTTTTGCAGGGCAACCCAATGGGCGATTACATCGCCTATGAGCGCGGCATGAAAGAAGGCGACATGCACCCGGTTATTCTGGCGATGAATACTCTGGGCTATGATGCCGGGACACTGGGCAACCACGAATTCAACTATGGTCTTGATTTTCTGATGAAAACACTGGCAGGGGCAAATTTTCCGGTGGTGTCGGCAAATATCGCCAAAAGCATGGGCGCCGGCCCCAGGGATGATGACACCCTGATCCCGCCCTACATTATTCTGGACCGAATGGTAACAGACGGCGATGGGGTAGAGCACACGATCAAGGTTGGCTTGATCGGCTTTGTACCGCCACAGATCATGAACTGGGATCGCCAGCATCTGGAAGGCTCTGTGAACACCCGCGATATTATTGCGACTGCGCAGGCCTACGTGCCCGAGATGAAAGAAGCCGGCGCCGATATTATCATCGCGCTCAGCCATTCGGGCATTGGGTCGGCGGATCATACTGACGGTATGGAAAACGCCAGCGTTCCTCTGGCGCTGGTTGACGGCATTGATGCGCTGATGACTGGCCACAGCCATTTGGTATTCCCCTCAAGCAAATACGACGAATTTGCCGGGGTAGATGTGGCCAGCGGCACGATCCACGGCAAACCGGCCACCATGGGCGGGTTTTGGGGATCGCATCTGGGCGTGATTGACCTGATGCTGGAAAACGAGGGCGGTGAGTGGCGGGTTGTGACGACCTCGACCGAAGTGCGGCCTATTTCCAAGCGTAATGAAGATCGTTCAACCACGGCGCTGGTGGAAAGCGAGCAAAGTGTGCTGGATTCGGTTGCGACCGAACACGCGGCTACGCTGGAATATATCCGGCGCGGCGTCGGGACGACTTCTGCGCCATTGCACAGCTATTTTGCACTGGTAGCAGACGATCCGTCGGTGCAAATCGTGTCCATCGCCCAGAAATGGTACATTGAAGAAATGATGAAAGGCACCGAGTACGAAGGCCTGCCGATCCTGTCGGCGGCGGCACCGTTCAAGGCCGGTGGTCGCGGTGGCCCGGAATATTACACAGATGTGGCAGCCGGCGACGTAGCGATCAAGAACGTGGCTGATCTGTACCTGTACCCCAACACTGTACGGGCAGTGAAGATCAGCGGTACGCAGGTCAAGGACTGGCTGGAACGCTCGGCTGGCATGTTCAACCAGATCACGCCAGGTGAAGCCGATCAGTTGCTGCTCAATGATGCGTTTCCAAGCTACAATTTTGATGTGATGGACGGGGTGACCTACCAGATCGACCTGTCGCAACCGTCGAAATACGGGACGAAAGGCGAAGATCTGAACCCGGACGCGAACCGCATCGTCAACCTGATGTTTGAGGGTAAACCGGTGACCGATGACATGGAATTTGTCATCGCCACGAATAACTACCGTGCATCGGGCGGAGGGTCTTTCCCCGGTGCCAAGGGGGACACGATCATCTTTGAGGCACCCGATACCAACCGCGATGTGATCGTGCGCTATATTGTTCAGGAAGGCACGATTAACCCGTCAGCGGATGCGAATTGGACATTTGCACCGCTGGATGGTGCCAGTGTGCTGTTCGATACCGGGCCTGCCGCGACGCAATATATGGATGACGTCAAAGGTGTGGATATTGAGCCAGCGGGTGAGGGGCCTGAAGGCTTCGCGCGGTTCCGTATCTCGATGTAAACGGCGACGCCTGACGGCGTCACGGCTTTTAGGCGCTACGCGCCGATTTGCCTCCGGCGGAAGTATTTGTGAACAGAAGAAGGGTTTCTTTTTTTCATCGACTTCCCCGGAGGTGCCACGACGCGCGAAGCCCGGTGCAATATTTTTTTGAGTTTTCAATACTAAAAATTGCTGGGTTTTTCACGTATCACTGTTTCAGGAGCTAAATATCGCCGAGCTCATCGCTGCCTCGCAATCTGGATGACTGTTGCCTGTGGTTCAACATGAGCGGGCAATGGTCGGAATTTTTTGCCCGACCGAAAGCTCTCAACCCGGCGGTTCATCCAGTGGCGAATGAAATAGATGTAGAGCCATTTCTTCGGCGGGCTGAATTCCTGGCGGTGAAGTATGTAGAATTGGTCCGGCGTATCAAACAGGCCGAAATCCTGATTTATCGCGGTGCTTTGGATATAGGTATTTTGGCCTGTCCAACCGATTTCAGGGTTCTGTAAATCTTGGGTCCCGGCACCATAACCACAATAGGCACCCGACTTTTCCACAAATGCCGCTTGCAACTTGTTCAGAAACGCAGCGTCCAGAATGAAGCCTTCCAGATTGATCCATTGGCCTTCAAAATCGATCTCGACCCAGGAATGAATGATATTTTCGGGCGTAATCCGGTATGCGGATTCCGGGACTACGCCGCGTTGTAAATTCTTGTGGATAGTGAATCCGTGTAAGCGGCAGCGCACGCCGAGGGCCCGCAACAGCGCCATCAGCAACGTCGCCTTGGTGTTGCACTGGCCAATCCCGTCGCTCAGAACTTCGCTGGCGGCAATGGCGTCATCACGGTTGTAGCCAAATTTGATCTCGTCGCGTGCGAAATCATATACCGCGCCGATCGCGTCATAGGTAGATAGCTTTCGCCAACCGCGCTTTGCGATCAATGCCCGGATTGCCGGATGTTCGTAATCCAAAAGTGGGCTGGTTGCGGTCAAATCACTTGAATTAGGTTGGGCTGTCATTGTTTAAACCTCCTGCGTTTCACAGAAAGGTTTAGCCATCCCAACTGGTCGTGACTTGAATGTTCCTGCTGTTTTTGAACAATTTTGATGGTGACAGCCCGAATGTGGCTCGAAATATTCGGCTGAAATGTGCGGAATCCGAAAACCCACCCGCATGGGCTGCTGTGGTCATGTCAGCGCCGTGACTGGCAGCGTCGACACTTTTGATAATCCGCCGCCACAACACGTACCGTCTGACCGGCAATCCGGTTTCGTCTTTGAAAAGGTGCATGAATCGACCCTCAGACAGGCCAACCTCTCGGGCCAGATTTTTTGTCCGGATTTGGGCTGTTTCAGGATCCGCGAGGATCGACAAAATGGTGGCAATACGTTCGTCGAGCGGCATTGGTGCGGTCATCTGAACGCAAAACGGGCTGATCATGAAGTCCAGGAATTGTTTCGCCTCGCCAATATTGCCTGGGATGGCAGGGGGTGGAGCCAAGGGGCGTGCTGTTGTCCCGGGACCGCCCTTGCCAATTGCGCGCCCCGGCGCCGTTGCTCCGTCAAAAAGCGCAACCGCAATGGCACCACTGTCGCATTGTACCTGATGGGGGTGATTGGCCGGGATGCACGCGTAATCAGTCCCTTGCCAGCGACTGCCGGCGCGAATACGAAAACTGCCCGACAGACCGATGCTGACCTGCGCGGCATGGTGTCGGTGTTGGGTGGTGTCACTAAGCGGGCCAATAAACAGGGCTGCCCCTTCCCACAGAAACAATCTGGCCCCGGGGGTTTCGGGAATCTTATGATATATTTCTGTAACCATGTGCAAAATTAGAGCCCTTGGTGTTGCGGCACAAGGGCGGGGGTATTCAATTTATTCGGGTGCACTATCTGTTATTGCGAAAACCGTATCTGCCACCTATATTGACATCGAGAGGTTGGCGCGGGCGGACGCCTCGCCAACCCGGCCAGGTCCGGAAGGAAGCAACCGTAACGAGTCCCGTTTGGGTCGTTGTCCAGCCTCTCACCTGATTTCCGCCCTATAACATAGGAGGGCCATTTATGATTGTCGCTGAAACCCTCCGGGCGTGCCCTTGGGCCGCATAGGTCCACTATTTGCCACTAGCCCGATGATTTTACTGCCCGCGCCGGGAGCGTGTGCGGTTCTCTGTTATTATCCAAGGCTTGAATAAATGAACCCCACAGATACACCCCTGCCCGATATGGGCTGGACTCCGTTCTTTCAATCGCAGATCGAGATTGAGGAATATGATCGACTGACCCCAGTGCGCGTAACGCAGGTGCATCGAAATGCACTGGAAACCACCGGCCAAGCCGGTGCTGCGCGCCTGCCAATGACCGGCGAGTTGATAGACCACGGCGTTGCTGTCGGCGACTGGATCGTCACCAACAATGAAACCGGCCTGCCCGTACGGGTGCTGGAGCGCAAAACCTTGCTGAAACGCCGCGCCTCTGGTGATGAACCCTCGGCGCAACTGATCGCCGCCAATGTGGACACGCTGTTTATCGTGTCTTCCTGTAATGCTGACTTCAACATCGCCCGACTGGAACGCTATATGGCGCTGGCGCGCCAAGCCCAGATTGACCCGGTGATTATTCTGACCAAGGCCGATCTGTGCGACGATCCGACGGACTATCGGGGGCGGGCAGAATCCGCCCTGCGTGATGTGATTGTGGAAACCGTTGTTGCGACTGATCCTGACGTGGCGAAGCAACTGGAATCGTGGTGTTCCAAGGGGCTGACGGTGGCGCTGCTGGGTTCCTCGGGCGTTGGCAAATCAACCCTGATCAATGCGCTGACAGGTGCTGGAACGCTCACCCAGGACATCCGCGAAGACGACGCCAAAGGTCGCCACACCACAACCCGCCGCTCGATGCACCGCACCCCTGCGGGTGGCTGGGTGATCGACACGCCCGGAATGCGCAGTCTGCGCCTCACGGATGTGGCAGAGGGCGTAGATATGGTGTTTGCTGATGTCGCCGAACTGGCTCAGGGTTGCAAGTTTCGTGACTGCGAACATGACAGCGAACCGGGTTGTGCGATTCGCGCTGCCATCGAGGCCGGAGATCTGGACCCTGCGCGGCTGATGCGCTGGCAGAAATTGCAGCGCGAGGATGCGCGCCATACTGAAACTCTGGCACAAAGCCGGGAACGCACGCGTACATTGGGAAAGGTGCATGCGGGCGGTAAAGCGCGAGCAAAGGCCAAAAAAGGTGATTTTTATTAGGGGTGGTGGGCGGATTAGCCACCCTCCATAATGTCGGAATGGAACAGCTAACCATTGATTTCACCACCGGTTCCGTCGACCACCGGCGCCGCTTTGGCGGTGGCCGTGGTCAGGCCCTGCCCCGCGCGGTTGGTATGAAATCCGGCCCGGTCCAACATGTGGTTGATGCTACTGCCGGGCTGGGGCGGGATGGGTTTTTGCTGGCTTCCCTTGGGGCAGAGGTAACGCTGATTGAACGTTCCGGTCAGATGCACGGATTGCTTGCAGACGCGCTGAACCTGGCGCGGGTTGCGGGGGGAGAAGTCGCTGAAATCATCGCCCGCATGACCTTGCTGCATGGCGATGCCCGCAATCTTTTGGCGGGGCTGAAGCCCGAGGTGGTGCTGGTGGACCCGATGCACCCGCCGCGCAAAGGCTCAGCGCTGGTCAAACAGGAAATGCGCATGCTGCGGGATATTGTTGGCACCGATAGGGACGCGGCTGAACTGATGCAGGTCGCGCTGAACAGTGCAAGCAAGCGTGTAGTGCTGAAATGGCCGCTACGGGCCGCGCCGATGGCGGGGATACCGGCGGCGTCACATCAGATACTGGGGAAATCGACGCGCTATGATGTGTTTATGTGTGGGTGATTACATCCCGTAGAAAAATTCAGCCCTCTTTGGCTTCTTTTTTGTATAAATATCCCCGCCGGAGGCCCGTCCGAAGGACGGAATACAATAAATCTCTTGGTGGCGCAGCCACCTCCATAGAATCACCTCTTCACCCGCCAAACACCGCCATCCCCAAAACCGCCAATACCAGCGCCAGCGCCATTCCCAACGGCACAGCACTTATACGGCGTATCCCGGAACTCTTGGGAAACGACCAGCCAATCCCCCAGCAACCAAACGCGATCATGCCCGCAACCCCTTGCCAGCCCATAAAGCCCGCAACGCGGCTTAACCCCGGCAGGGTGGCGGAGGATTTGTCGCCGGTGGTCAGGTAATAAATGATCGAATAGCCATAAACCGCCAGCCACAGTGCCAGCAGGCCCATCAGTAGCAGCGTTTTGCTGTCTTGCTTTTCCACTGCCATACTGTGCCCTCTCTACCCAGGATTAAGTCCTTAACCTACCCTTCCCAACGTCGCGCGAAAAGCCGCAATTTTCCCCGACCATCGCTGGACGTCGGGGCGCCCAAGCCTTATCCTGAGCAGGTTGCGATTCACCAAAGGGGTCCCATGGGCGAGCAGAAAGACACCAGCTATCAGGTTTTTGCCCGCAAATACCGCCCCGAGACGTTCAAGGATCTGATCGGTCAGGACGCCATGGTGCGCACGCTGAAAAATGCGTTCGACGCCGAACGTATTGCCCAGGCGTTTATCATGACCGGCATACGTGGCACCGGCAAAACCAGCACCGCACGGATCATTGCCAAGGGGATGAACTGCATCGGGCCGGACGGGAACGGCAAACCCACGACAGAGCCCTGCGGGGTTTGCGAACATTGTGTGGCGATCATGGAAGGGCGTCATGTGGACGTGCTGGAAATGGACGGGGCTTCGCAGACGAAAATTGACGATATGCGGGCGAATATATTGGGTTCGGTGCAATATGCGCCGGCTTCGGCGCGTTACAAGATATATATCATCGATGAAGTTCACATGCTGTCCACCAGTGCGTTCAACGCGCTGCTGAAAACGCTGGAAGAACCGCCCAAACATGTGAAATTCATCTTTGCCACCACGGAAATCCGCAAGGTACCGGTAACGGTGCTGTCGCGCTGCCAGCGCTTTGATCTGCGCCGGATTGAGCCGGAAGATATGATCGCCCTGCTGCGCCGGATTGCCGACGCTGAGGGTGCAGAGATCAGCGATGAAGCACTGGCGCTGATCACCCGCGCAGCGGAAGGTTCGGCCCGCGACGCAGAATCGCTGCTGGATCAGGCGGTATCACACGGGGCCGGTGAAACCACCGTCGATCAGGTGCGCGCAATGATCGGGCTGGCGGATCGGGGTCGGGTGATGGACCTGTTTGATCTGATCATGCGCGGTGACGCGGCCAGCGCGCTGGCAGAGCTTTCGTCGCAATACGCCGATGGCGCTGACCCGATGGCGGTGCTGCGTGATCTGGCGGAACTGACCCACTGGGTATCGGTGATCAAGATAACCCCGGATGCGGCGCAGGATCCGACCGTATCGCCAGATGAACGCGCCCGCGGGCAAGCTATGGCCGAAAAACTGCCGATGCGGGCGATGACCCGGATGTGGCAGATGTTACTGAAAGCGCTGGAAGAGGTCGCACTGGCGCCAAACGCCATGATGGCCGCCGAAATGGCTATCATCCGGCTGACCCATGTGGCGGACCTGCCCAGCCCGGAAGAATTGCTGCGCAAGTTGCAAAACACGCCTGTACCCCCAGCACCAACCGGTGGTGGCGCCCCGGCCCCGCAATCGGGTGGTTCAGCGGTGCAAGCAGCACCAACGGCTTCTAACCCGGCACCTTCCAGCGGACCTATCGCGCAATCTGGTGCCGCCACAGCACTGGCCGTGGCCCCTGAAAACGCGCTGGCCCGGTTTGTGACATTCGAAACCGTGGTCGAGCTAATCCGCCAAAACCGCGACGTGAAACTGCTGATCGAAGTGGAAACCACCCTGCGGCTGGTCAGTTACCGCCCCGGTCGCATTGAATTCGCCCCGACCGAAAACGCGCCGTCCGATCTGGCAACCCGGCTGGCCGGTCGATTGCAGGGCTGGACCGGTGTCAGATGGGGGGTGAGTGTTGTTTCAAAAGGCGACGCCCCAACGATCGCCGAACTGCGCGACGCCGACCAGTTGGAAGAAGAAGCCGAAGCCCGGCAACACCCGCTGGTCAAAGCGGTGTTTGAAGCCTTCCCAAAAGCGAAGATCATCGAAATACGCACGCCACAGGACATCATGGCAGATGCTGCCGAAGATGCCCTGCCCGAAGTCAGCGAAGAATGGGACCCGTTTGAAGAGGACTGACCTTGAAGCAAGCCCTTTCAGCGCGTATCTAAACTCAAAGCTCAAACACTGTTCAAACCAGGAGAATTCCAATGCTCAAAGGCCTCGGTGGTCTTGGCGATATGGCCAAAATGATGAAAGCAGCCCAGGAAATGCAGGGCAAAATGACCGAAATGCAGGAAGGGTTGAACGCCATCACTGTGGTCGGCGAATCCGGCGCGGGTCTGGTGAAAGCCACTGCTACAGCAAAGGGTGAACTGATCGGGCTGGATATTGATCCGTCAATTTTCCACCCGGATGAAAAAGAGGTGGTGGAAGACCTGATTATGGCGGCAATCAAAGACGCGCAGACCAAAGCCAGCGCCAAAAGCGAAGAAGAAATGCGCCGTCTGACCGAAGGTATGGGCCTGCCCGCCGACATGAAGCTGCCGTTCTAATGCCCGCGTCCCGAAAGGTGGTTACCGGTTTTCGGGTCAAGATACGGGATCAAAAAACATGAACGAAGCCACCCGCGATATTGAAGCCTTGATTGAGCTGATGGCCAAACTACCGGGCCTCGGGCCACGCTCAGCCCGGCGCGCGGTGTTGCACATGATCAAAAAGCGCGCGCTGTTGATGACGCCGCTGGCCGATACGCTGCAAAATGTCGCTGCTACAGCGCGGGAATGCCTGAACTGCGGCAATATCGGCATCAGCGATATTTGCGACATCTGTAGATCGGAAAAACGCGCCACCGGTGAACTTTGTGTGGTCGAGGACGTGGCTGATCTCTGGGCAATGGAGCGCGCCAGTGTTTTCAAAGGCCGCTACCATGTGTTGGGTGGCACCCTGTCGGCACTGGACGCCATTGGGCCGGATGAACTGCGCATCCCCAAGCTATTGGACCGGGTGGCGTCCGAAAACATCACCGAAGTGATCCTTGCACTGAACGCCACCATCGACGGCGCGACCACGGCGCATTACATCGCCGATGAGCTTGGCAGCCGGGTGACCGTAACTTCCCTGGCCCAGGGTGTGCCGATTGGCGGTGAGCTGGATTATCTGGATGATGGCACGATTTCTGCGGCCATGAAGGCACGTAAGGCGTTTTAGGCTGGCGAACTCCGCTGGCCGGACGCAATCGTTAAACCATCAATTATAGCCGTAAAGGCTTCGCCATAACTAAGCATAGCCGTTGGAAATGTTCGTGACATCGCCTGCTCAATAACCGACATCAGACTGGAGCCGCCAACAAAAATGACCGCGTCGATTTCTGCCGCGCGGCATCCCGCCATTTCCAGAGTTTCCAAAGCACTGGCCCTGATTTCCCCGGCATATTTTCCCAGGGATATGCTCAGATCAGCCGTTGAGATGCTGACACTCAATTCCGGTTCAACCACGCCCAAACTAATTTTCGCAGTATCCACGCCTGCGCGGTTTGCATCAATCTTTCCACGTTCAACCGCAAAGGCAATATCATGCCCCAGCTCCATTTCGAACACATCCGCCAGACGTTTGAACAGATGCGGTTGCAGCGCAAGTTTCCGAAGGTCAGCCACATCGCGCCGTGTTTGTGGCGAATACAGGAACTGAATTTTCTGCCACGTCGCCAATTCCTGAAAAATGGCGTTCGGAGCAGCGAAGCTACCGACCCCCATTTCGCGCCCTATCTGCGAACCTTTGCCAAACAGCGGCATTACATGATCAATGCTCAGGCTTTTGTCGAAATCCGTGCCGCCGATGCGTACTCCGTGGCTGGCGAGCACCTCAATTCCAACGTTCCCTGCGGATCGAAACACCGTGAAATCAGAGGTTCCGCCGCCGATGTCGACGATCAGACCGAGTTTTCCAGTAGCCCCCAATGAGCCGTGGGCCAGAGCTGCTGCCTCTGGCTCATACATGAATTCTATACGCTCGAACCCTGCCTGATGGTAACATTGAGTCAAATCCACCAGCGCCTGTTTGTCTTTTTTGCTGTCGGCTGAGTGGAAATGCACCGGGCGTCCGGAAAGTACCGCGTCAAATCTCTGACCCGTAGCATTTTCAGCGCGGGTTTTTAGTTGGCTCAAGAATTGACTGATTATATCAATAAATGTCAGCTCCTGGTTCATTATCTGGCGACTTTCATGCACTAAAGATGTCCCAAGCACGCTTTTCAGTGCCCGCATGAACCGCCCTTCCAACCCATCAATCAAAGCCATATTCGCCGGGTTGCCAAACAGGGTTTCACCGGTTGCGAAATCAAAGAAAATCGAGGTCGGCAGGGTGGTTTCGCCGGTTTCGATTTCTATTAGTTCTGGTCCATCATCCCCCATGTACCCAGCGGCAGAATTTGAGGTGCCAAAATCGATCGCCAGTGTTTTTGGCACGTTTGAACCAGACATAAAGATGACCCGTGAACAGCTTGTTGAAGTGGAAGCGACGGCTTTAGTTCAATGCAAGGGTTTGATCAACCGGATGTTTGCCCCCAAGAAACAAAAAACCCGGCCACTGGGACCGGGTTTTCAGATTACATTTCCTGCAACGCTTACTTTTCGTCGCTGTCTCCGTCGCTTTCATCACTATCCGGCAGGTTGAACAGGCTGTCCGCATCAGGCAATGGCGCTTCTTTTTCGTTGTCATCATCGGTCAGGGTAAACGTCTCCAGCCCGGAAATAGCGGCTGGTATTTTAGGCTCGGTATCCATGGACAGGCTTTGTTCAGTACCCACCAGCTTGCGGCGAGCATCGTCGTCCATCACTTCGCCACTGGCGGCTTTCTTGGCCGCGGCCTTTTGCACGATGGCATCCAGTTCGGACTGCTTGCACAGGCCCAGCGCAACCGGATCAATTGGCTGGATGTTGTTTATATTCCAGTGTGTACGTTCACGCAGCGCCTGAATAGTTGGCTTGGTGGTACCGATCAGTTTCCCGATCTGAGCGTCTGACAGCTCCGGGTGGAACTTGACCAGCCACAGAATGGACGCCGGGCGATCCTGACGTTTTGACAATGGCGTATAGCGTGGGCCACGGCGCTTGGTTTCGCCAACGGCGGCCGGGTTGAATTTCAACTCAAGTTTATGGGTGCGATCTTTTTCGGCGGTTTCGATTTCATCACGCGTCAACTGATTATTGCTGATCGGATCAAACCCTTTCACACCAGCAGCCACGTCACCGTCGGCAATGCCCTGAACTTCCAGTTCATGCAGCCCACAGAAATCCGCGACCTGTTTAAAGGTCAGCGTTGTATTATCCACCAGCCAAACGGCGGTGGCTTTCGCCATGATCGGTAAACCCATGCCCTGTCTCCTTTGACAAA
>CAZRHV010000011.1:0-57417 GCA_964599985.1 uncultured Marinosulfonomonas sp.
GCAATAATGACAGCATTTCCCAGCGCGTTAGGTCAAAGCCGGTGAGCCAGTCAAATAAAACGCCGGGGCCCCCAACCAGATGGAAACTAAGCGAAAACACCGTGGCACCCACGACGATGAAAAACACCATGGCTGTGTAAGAGCCGGTTTGAATAATCGCCTTGTTCAGCATCCCCCATGAAAGCTTTCGCCTGACCGCCGTTAACAAAACCGCCGCAAACACCCCAACCCCGGCGGCTTCTGACAGGGTTGCGAGGCCGGACACGATGCTCCATGGGATAGCCACAATAACCGAAAGCGCGCCAAGCATTGCAAATACACCGCCTTGGGTACTTACATCGGCTTCAGGAACAGACGAACTGGATTTACGAAGTGTCGCGCTGAAATATATCGCGAACAGCGTCACCAGCAGCAGCACCGGGACCACCATCGCGACATACATCAGACCAATGCGCAGTCTAAAAAGATTGGCGACAAAAAACAAAAGGATCGCCGGTGGAAACACAACGCCAATTGCCCCGGATGCGGCCACGGCTGCGCCAGCTTTGCTTGGGGAATAACCCGCATTGAGCATGGGCTTGTATGCCACTAAAGCAACCGTCACCACCGAGGCGCCGATAACACCTGCCGCAGGGGCCAGTATCAATCCGATCAGCAGCGTAGCGATGGCATATCTTCCCGGTATGTTTTTTAGCACCCGCCCCAATGTGTTGAATATGACCCCGGCAATACCGCTGCCGTTCAGGATCATACCCAGTAAGATAAGCAACGGTACGCTGGTAAACTGCACGCTTTCGTTGGTCAGTGTGCCGCGAACCCGCAAGTAAAACAGGCCAAGATTTCGGAATTCGGTCAGGTCCATCGCCAGTGCCGCGCCAAAGCCGATAAATCCTGTCCCGGCAAGCACGAGAGCCACCGGAAATCCAGAAAACACACCAACTGCCATAATCAGCAACATGCCAATGGTAACTGCTTCAACCATGGGTGCTGGAATCCGCGGCTTTGCTCGGGGCGATACCGTCGTGCTTTCCCAATAAAAACGCCACGTTGCGCATGGTTACAACCATACCTGCAATCGCCAAAAGAAGTGGACCGATGACGGCCGAAATACGCATCGCCCACACATCGTTATCGGCAAACCGGGTGGTTCGCATCAGGCCATCCCAGCCGAAATAGGTCAAAATTGCACAAAGAGGCAGCAAGATTGCGATCACTCCGATGATTTCGATAATCGCCAAGCGGCGCTTGGGCCAGTTGCGCCGCAGCACATCCACCCGGACATGTCCGTCGCGCAAATAAGTGAACCCAAACAGCATCATGATCATGATGAACAGCAGAGCAGTCGAGACATCTGGCAGGTATGCAGAAACGCCCAATTGCATTTTTCGATCGATGATCTGGAGAATACTGAAAAATGCGATCGGAAAGACAGTTAGCCAAGCAAACACGAGGCCAGTGGCAGTTACCAAGCGTTCAAGTAGTTTAACTAGCCGCAATCTCGAATTCCACCTGTTCGCGTATTTTTTCGCCAGTTCCATCCGTCCGTCGGCGAATTCGTAATCAGTGGTAATTTTTTAATTGCTAAAGCGGCTTTAGGTTCAAGCCCTAATTCGCGCCAATTTCGTTGTGTTGAGTCAGGCACTCGGCGTGGTCACCCAGAACCTGCAAAATCCTGCACTCTGCAACGCTGTTTCCACCGCATTGGACAATCATACGCTTTAGTTCTTTACGCAACACGGTAAGCCTTGCAAGGCGCTGTTCAACTTCTTTCAACTGCCGTCGGGCAATCAGATCGACACTCTCGCACGAGCTTTTCGGATGATCAGCCATATCCAGTAAATCACGAATGTCGTTTAGCGGAAAACCCAGTTGCCGGGCGTGGCGAACAAAAGACAATCTGTCCAGATCACTGTCACGATACCGGCGTTGACCACCGCGCGAACGCTCAGGCTCGGGTAACAAACCGATCTGCTCGTAGTAACGGATGGTCTGCACCTTGGTTCCGGTTTTTCGCGACAGCGTACCGATTGTCAGCATGGGGCCTCCTAAAAATGGTTTCGGCACTGATCCACGCACCGAAACCATCTTCCATATCTATTGTCATACACAAACAATGCAACGCCGTTTTACTTGTTAAACTTGTACCCTAACAGACGCAGCGCGTTAATTGTCACCAAAACCGTGGCACCAGTATCGGCCAGAATCGCCATCCAGAGCGACGTGACACCCAACAAAGTTGTTACCAGAAAGACCGATTTCAGACCCAGTGCAATAGTGATGTTCTGGTGAATGTTCGACATTGTTGCGCGTGACAATTTGATCAGCGAAACAACATCACCAACTTTTTCATGCAACAGGGCAGCGTCGGCGGTTTCCAGTGCAACATCGGTACCACCGCCCATGGCAATGCCAACATCCGCCAGCGCCAGAGCCGGGGCGTCATTGATCCCGTCGCCAACCATCGCGATGCTGCCTTGTTCTTTTAGGGCCTGGATTGCGCTCAACTTATCTTGCGGCAACAGCTCCGCCTTGACCTCTATACCCAGTTGTTCGCCGAGCGCATTGCCGGTGCGCTGGTTGTCGCCGGTCAGCATAATGGCCGAAACACCCATATCTGCGAGCTCCTCCATTGCTGATTTAGCATCTTCACGCAATTCGTCGCGCATGGCGAATAAACCAGTCAAAACACCGTCAACAATCACCGCAGCCACAGTTTTTCCCTGCTCCTCCAGCGTCTCAATTTCGCGGTTCTGTTTGGTACTAAATTTGGAAATCTCACGTCCGTAGTTTGGCGAGGCAATGGTCACTAATTTACCGCCTACATTGGCCTCAACCCCACGCCCGCTCAGCGCTTTGGCCTCGGTGGTATCCATAAGGGCGATGTCGCGTGATTTTACTTCGTTCACAATAGCGACAGCCAAAGGATGCAATGACCCTGCTTCCACGGCGCCAGCGAGGGCCAGCATGGTGTCCTCTTGCCCGGCAAAAACGCTGATGTCAGTCACCGTTGGATTGCCCCGCGTCAGGGTCCCGGTTTTATCAAATGCAACCTTTGTAACCTTGCCAATGGCTTCAAGCACCGCGCCGCCCTTCATCAAAAGACCATGTTTGGCGCCAGCCGATATACCGGATGTTATGGCCGCAGGCGTTGACAAAACCAGCGCACAGGGACAGCCGATCAAGAGTATCGCGAGCGCTTTGTACAGTGACGGAATCCATTCGGCCCCCATAAACAAGGGGGGAATAGTTGCGACCAATATGGCAACGACCATGACGCCCGGTGTGTAATATTTGCTGAAATCATCGATAAATCGGGCGGTCGGTGCCTTGTTCGCCTCGGCGTCCTCAACCATTTCAAGAATGCGCGAGATCATGTTGTTTTCGGCTTCGTTTTCCACTGTCAGGCGGATCAATCCGTCAACATTTATCGACCCGGCATAAACCGCGTCGCCCTCAGTCTTACGTTTTGGCATCGATTCACCGGTGACCGCTGCTTCGTCGATCGTCGTTTGACCTTGGGTTATTACGCCATCCGCGGGCACTCTGGCCCCCGGTCGTATCTCTATCAGATCACCAATCACCAAAGTATCGGCCTGAACCTCCTGAAAGCCATCATCGGTTACAAGTACCGCAGTTTTTGGAACCAGATCGGCCAGCGCCTGAACTGAGCGGCGTGCTTTTGCGGCTGCAACCATCTCTAACAGTTCGCCAATGGAAAACAGAAATACGACAACAGCGGCCTCGGCGGACTCGCCAATAAAAATGGCGCCTATCACAGCGATGGTTACCAACGTTTCAATCGAAAATGGTTGTCCCGACAACGCGCCAAGCGCCGCTTTGCGCGCCATTGGAAATAGCGCAACCAAACTTGCCAGTGCAAAGCCAATATTCGCATATTCAGGCCACACCAGCGACAAGACCCCGGCGATAGCAACCAATATGCCTGCAAATATTACCAACCGGCCTTTGCCGGTCTGCCACCATGCCAAAACTACATCAGAATTCTTGGACTTTGGCTGCAACACTTTGTAGCCAAGTTTTTCAATTGCCCGGATCACTGGCTTGGCGTCACTCTGTGTTTCGTCAAGTTGAAATTTCATCTTCTGGCTGGTGTAGTTCAGGCTTACATTTTCCACCCCGGGAATTTTGCAAACCACGGCTTCAATTTTGCTGGTGCAGCTTGCGCAGTCCATTCCGTCGATTTGCAGAATTTGTTGGTTGGGCATCGTGATATTTCCTTTTTCGATTCGCGTTCTTCCGAAAGTAAAACCTCAAGCTACTAGAGGTTCAAACGAATTATTGGGCGCTAAATATTATGGGTGCGTGTGCAAGGATTTTCTGGTTATGTACGGCAAAAACAAGCCTATAAAAGTTCAACTTTTCAAGCGCATAACAGTTAAGTGTCGAGTGCCATTTTATAACAAAATATCTTGCACGAATACACTACAGCTTTTGCGTAGAGTTCAGTGAATCGATAACCGCACATTCAGGAACGTCTTCACCCGAACATTTTGCAATTGTTTCCGAAAGCACACTTTCGATATGGCCGAGGTCAACAATTTTTGCCCGCACATTCATGACATGGTCTTGGGCAATTTTTTGAACTTCGGCGCATGTGTCTATTCCCCCGTCAACCAATGCAAGTAAGCTGCGAACTTCGTCCAGCGAGAAACCCAAATCACGGGCACGCATGATGAAATTCAGACGTGAAACATGGGCGTCATCGTAGCATCTGTAGCCATTGGAATTCCTCGGCGGTTCTGGCATCACACCTATGTTTTCATAGTATCTGATCGTCTCAATATTGCAGCCGGTTGCCCGGGACAAATCCACCCGACGCAAATTTTTCACAGGAAAGTTACCGATTTCCACTTTATACCCTTGAGCCTGTATCTACTACAGAGTGTAGTTATCAGTCAGAAAACCGGCAAGGAAATTTCGAATGTGCCCCAATATTGCTGCACAAGCCATCACCGATATTGCCAGTGCAGAAATTGTTGATGGGTTCTATGATCCAGATCGGCAATTGGCGCAATTCGTCATTCAGTACGATGACGAGTTGACCACGCCTGAAGCCTTGCTAGGTGCCAGCATCGCGCATTTTGTCCACGTCTGGCAGAAAAATTGAAAACTTGATGAAAAGAATACCGAGGCAATTGAACATGAGTGAAGAAAACGAAACAAACAACCGCTTGCTGAAATTTGGAATTATCGGAACCGTGGTTGCAGCCCTTTGCTGTTTCACACCGGTTCTTGTGGTGCTGTTTGGCGTGGTCGGTCTGGCCGCGCTGGTCGGGTATCTGGATTATGTGCTTTTCCCGGCCTTGGGTCTGTTCGTGTTGCTGACGCTCTATGCGCTGTGGCGCAAATACAAGGATGAAGCGGCACAGTAACGCATTGCTGAACCGCAATGCAATTCAAGGACAATTACATAAAAGACGAAAGCAATCCGAACAGTGGTTCGGGTGCATATGACCTGATCGTCATTGGCGCCGGTTCGGCGGGGATTGCTGCCACCAATATGAAAAAAGGGTTGCGCTAAAATGGCGCGGAAATACTACATGGGACAGCGCGGTTCACCGGTCAAACACAGTTGAGATCACCGGCACCGCCCGGCCAGGCTTCAGTTCATCACTGAATCACCCCAAATTCAGCACAATTTCGCCCACGCTTGTTCACGAGCGCGTGGTTAAGTCTCCCCAATGACCGCTGCAACTACGAGGTCATTGGGTGGGGACACTCGATATAGCTGCTCTGGAGGGAACGCTGCCATGGAAAACGAAGATCCCCGCGCCCAAAAGCGCGAAATAGAAGACGACAAGCATCAACCGCAGGATCGTGAAAAAGAAATCGAAACCGATGAAGATGACGACGATACGGATGGCAATTATCGCTATACCGATTGGGCCTGTATCTGATAACGGTTTTCAAATCTGGTGACGGCACGTTAGATGTCGGGTCGGAGGGACCCGATGTCTGACCCAGTCTCAACAATACGAAACCTAGGCCCGTCATCTGAAAAGCAATATGCCCGCGCCGGTATACATACCGCGCAACAGTTGCGTGACCTTGGTGCAGATGCAGCTTACCGCATGTTACTGCAAAGCGGCTCTCGCCCACATTTCATAGGCTACTATGTATTGGTCATGGGGCTGCAAGGGCGCCCATGGAATGACTGCAAAGGTTCAGAAAAAACCGCCCTGCGTGAAAGATTCGATGAAATAAAAGCCGGTTCACATGATAAGGGCCGCTCTGATTTAGAAACGGCCCTTAATATTATCGGTGTTGTAGATCGCGCTGACTAGCCAACCAGTTCCATCCCGGAAAAGAAATACGCAATCTCTTCAGCAGCCGTTTCCGGTGCGTCTGAACCATGAACCGAATTTTCACCAACGGATTCAGCAAAATCCGCACGGATTGTCCCCGGTGCGGCGTCCGCCGGGTTGGTCGCCCCCATTACTTCGCGATTCTTAACGATGGCGTTTTCGCCTTCCAGAACCTGAACCACAACCGGCTCGGACGACATAAATTCGCACAGCTCGTCGTAAAACGGGCGTTCACTATGAACCGCATAAAACTGTCCGGCCTGTGCTTTGGTCAGGTGAATGCGCTTTTGCGCCACGACCCGCAGCCCTGCGTCTTCAAACTTAGCAACAATTTTGCCAGTCAGGTTACGCTTGGTTGCATCTGGTTTAATAATCGAAAACGTGCGTTCTAACGCCATTTCAGTGCCTCATTTTTTGTAAAACAGGCGGGCCCAATGCCTGCCGATAAATTCTGGCCCGCCCTATCATGGCTGTTCAGCCTTGAAAACCCGCCCTGCAAACTTTCAGAAATCCATCCTTCTTCTGTTAACAAATATTCCCGCCGGCGGCATCCCGAGCGCCCAACAGGGCGCGAGACAAAAGAAATGACGCCGCCAGGCGTCTCCTCCAATCAAAAACCGCAATTGACCCCCGCCTTTACCTGGGGCAAACCCCGCCCCATGTTACGTATTGAAGACATTTCCTATTCCATCAACGGTCGTCCACTGATCGAAAACGCCAGTGCCGTTATTCCAACGGGTCACAAGGTTGGCCTGATCGGGCGTAATGGTACCGGCAAAACCACGCTGTTCCGGCTTATCCGGGGGGAACTCGTACTTGAGACCGGTGACATTCGCATGCCAAAACAATCCCGAATTGGCGGAGTCGCACAGGAAGTCCCCGGTAACGAAGTCTCTCTAATCAATACAGTTTTAGCCGCCGACACCGAGCGCAGCGCGTTAATGATAGAGTCCGAAACCGCCACCGACGCCGCCCGTATCGCCGACATCCAGACCCGGCTGAACGACATCAACGCCTGGTCGGCTGAGGCCCGTGCGGGTTCAATCCTCAAAGGCCTTGGCTTCACCCACGCCGAACAACAACAACCCTGCTCAGCGTTCTCGGGTGGCTGGCGGATGCGCGTCGCTTTAGCGGGTGTGCTGTTTTCTCAACCTGATCTGCTGCTACTGGACGAACCGACCAACTACCTCGATCTGGAAGGCGCGCTCTGGCTTGAAAACTATCTGGGCCGCTACCCGCACACCGTGATAATTGTCAGCCATGACAGGGCCTTACTCAACCGCGCTGTGGGCTCGATCCTGCACCTAGAAGATCGCAAACTGACCTTCTACCAGGGCAACTATGATACGTTCGCTGCCACCCGTGCCTCGCGGCTGGCCGTGGCCGAAGCCGAGAACCGCAAAACCGAAGCCCGACGCGCCCATCTGCAAAGTTTCGTTGATCGCTTTCGCTACAAAGCCAGCAAAGCCAAACAGGCCCAGTCCCGGATTAAAATGCTTTCGAACCTGAAGTCGATCTCGACCCCGCAGGAGGCCGCCCTAAAACGCTTTACTTTCCCGCAACCCGAAGAACTCTCACCCCCAATTGTGGTGTTGGAAAACGCGGCCGTGGGATATGACGGTAAGGCGGTTCTTAAACGCCTGAACCTGCGCATAGATCAGGATGACCGCATCGCGCTTCTGGGTCGCAACGGTGAAGGAAAATCCACCCTTGCCAAGCTGTTATCGGATCGTCTTAAACCACTGGATGGCCGCATAACTACCGCCAACAAACTGCGTGTCGGCTTCTTCGCCCAGCATCAGGTGGACGAATTATTCACCGACGAAACCCCAATTGATCACATCCGCCGCCTGCGCCCAAAAGAACTCCCCAGCCGCCACCGCGCCCGCTTGGGCGGTTTCGGCATTGGCGCTGAACAGGCCGAAACACTTGTCGGTAAACTCTCTGGCGGCCAAAAAGCGCGCCTGTCGCTGATGATTGCCACCATTGACGCGCCACATATGCTGATCCTCGATGAACCCACCAACCACCTGGACATCGAAAGCCGCGAAGCGCTGGTTGAGGCCCTGACCGCCTACACAGGTGCGGTCATTCTGGTCAGCCACGACATGCACCTGCTATCACTGGTGGCAGATCGGCTGTGGCTGGTCAAAGACGGCCATGTCGCCCCATACGAAGAAGATCTGCAAGCCTATCGCAAGATGCTGCTGACGGTGGACAAACCGAAGGACAAACAAAAACCCAAACCGGCCCGCAAACGCGCCAGCCGGGACGATATTCTTGCGCTGCGTTCTGACGTGCGCAAATGCGAAGAACGGGTGGGCAAGCTGAACCAGATGAGCGATAGACTTGCGACCAAACTAGCCGCACCAGAGCTTTATCAGGACGGCAAAAAAGGTGAAGCGGAAGTCTGGCAAAAGAAATACGCTGAGGTGATGAACGCCCAGGATCGTGCTGAAAGCATGTGGATGGCGGCACTGGAAAAACTTGAAAAAGCAACGGCTTAAATTTGGACCTTACAGTATATATCACAGCATTTGTCACCCTGCTGGTGGTCATAGACCCGATCGGAATGGCCCCAATGTTCGTGGCCCTGACCGCTGGTGCCGACAAAAACCACCGACGCGCCATCGCCCTGCGCGCCTGTGGCATTTCCATTTTGCTGCTAACCCTGTTTGGCCTGTTTGGCGAAGCAGTACTGGGTTTCGCAGGCATCACCCTGCCGGCATTCCGCATCGCAGGTGGCATCCTGTTGTTCATAACCGCGCTCGACATGTTGTTCGAACGACGAACGAAACGGCGCAAGGGTCAGAAATCCACCGGCGACGATCCATCCGTGTTCCCACTGGCAACGCCACTGATCGCTGGTCCCGGCTCTATTGCAACAATGATCCTGCTGACCGGGCAAGCCGAAGATGCCGCCGGAATCCTCGCCGTCCATCTGGTGATGATCGCCGTTATCGTTATTGTGATGGTGTTTTTCCTGGCTGCTGGTCTGCTTGAACGCATCCTGGGCGAAACCGGCATTAACGTTATTACCCGCCTTCTGGGCATGCTGCTCGCGGCATTGTCCGTACAATTTGTGCTGGATGGGCTGACAAGTTACGGCTTGGCGACCGGTCTGGGCTGACAAACGCCACTTTCGCCCCTATCTGTAAGGGATGATTGGTTTTACCCATGGATAGTGACGAAGTCGCCCGCCTGGCCTACCTGATCCTGCTGGCATTGGCCGTAGGTGGTTGGTTCATTGTGGAACAACGCCAAAACCTGGGCCGCATGGTCAAACAGGCCGCCGTCTGGGGGATGATATTCATCGGTGCAGTCGCCGCTGTGGGCTTGTGGTCAGACATCCGCGACGATGTGATCCCACGGCAAGCAATTGTCGGCACAGGAATAATTGAAGTTCCAAGGCGCTTTGACGGTCATTATTACCTTACCTTGCAGTTGAATGATGTGAATGTGGAATTCATCGTTGATACAGGTGCCACGGACGTTGTTCTAACTATGGATGACGCCCGGCGCATCGGGGTTGACCCGGATAATCTCGCGTTTTCCGGTCAGGCCAATACCGCAAACGGCGTCGTGCGCACCGCCTTCACCCGTGTGGATGAGGTTCGACTAGGCGACATCGTTGACCGAAACCTGAGCGTCTCGATAAACGGTGGTGAGATGGACGGCTCATTGTTAGGCATGTCTTACCTGCGCCGATTCGAAAGCATCGAAATCCGTGGCGACAAGTTGATTTTGTCTAGGTAGATTAGTTTTAAGAAAATTATTACTTCTGTCCACTCTCTGCCTTCATCGCCCATTTACCGCTTTCTTGTGACCAGTATTGCGCGCTGCACCCGGCTTCGGTCAAGTTCTTCCACTGGCCGCGCGCATGTTCGAGTGCCGCCACATCATTGCCGTCAAACAGGATGCAGACCCGCTCCAATTCTTCGACTTCTCCGGCTGCTACTTCGGCCCCGTCCACGCACATCAAGCAGGCTGATCCATTTGGGTTTTCCTCACTTTGGGTTAACAAGACCGGCTGCTCAGCATCAAATTCTCCACCCGATAACCCGTGCGCCTGAAAGTCTTCTTCCGCCCCAAGCCACAGCTTTTCATCCAGCCATTTCAATCGTTCCTCTGAACCGCCACGCACCAAAACCCGCCACCCAGCACCGCGTGCTTTGGTCAACAACATCGGTAACGTATTTTCCAAAGGTGAACGGGTCAGGTGGTAAAAGAACGCGGCCCCCATCAGCTTTCAAACTTATCCGCAATTAGCCGGTTCAGCGCCATAACACCCCAACCGGTTGCGCCCTTGGGTGCAAGTGTGGTTGGTGCCTTAGTGCTGGCAACCCCTGCAATATCCAGATGAATCCATGGTATTTCGTCCTTCACAAACCGTTTCAGAAACTGCGCCGCTGTAATTGAACCCGCCGCGCGTCCGCCGATATTCTTCATGTCGGCCACATCGGATTTCAGCAGATCATCATAGGCCTGCCCCATGGGCATCCGCCACGCTCCCTCACCCTCGGCGTCGGCGGCTTTCAGGAACCAGTTGCTTAGCTGATCATTATTGGAAAACACCCCGGCGTTTTCATGCCCGAGCCCAATGATGATCGCACCCGTCAGGGTCGCCAGATTTATCATGCCAACGGGTTCATATTTTTCCTGCGCATACCAAAGAATATCGCACAAAACCAACCGCCCCTCAGCGTCGGTATTGATGATTTCAACTGTGTCGCCCTTCATCGATGTAACCACGTCACCGGGGCGCATTGCGCGACCGTCAGGCATGTTTTCCACGATGCCAACTATACCTACCACATTCGCCTTGGCATTGCGCATGGCGAGTGTCTTCATCACCCCGGACACAACACCTGCACCGCCCATATCCATAGTCATGTCTTCCATACCGGCGGCCGGTTTTATGCTGATGCCACCGGTGTCAAAAACCACACCTTTGCCTACCAGTGCAAACGGCTTTTCTTTGCCACCACCTTGCCATTCCATGACCACAACTTTGGATGGGCTTTCTGAGCCCTCACCAACGGCCAGCAAGGTGTTCATCCCCAGCTTCTTAAGCGCCGCTTCTTCCAGAACGTGAACTTTCAGGCCAAGTTTAGTCAGCTCTTTCAATCGCTTGGCAAATTCAACGGTGGTCAGAATATTTGAAGGCTCCGAGGTAAGATCGCGGGTAAAGAACACACCTTCAGACAGCGCCGACAGGCTGGCAGCATTGTCCGAAACCACCTTTGGGTTTGACACCATAACCATAACAGCACCCTCTGGTTTTGCCTCATCGGTCTTATGGTCAACAAATCTGTAGGCCCGCAGGCTCAGGCCCAAAGCCAGCTCATCCGCGCGTTTCAGGTTGCCCAGCAATACCAGCAATTCTGCACCAGATTTAGCGCCCCCAATCGCCGCCCCGGCTTTGCGGGCATCTGCGACCTGAGCATTACGTTCCAGTTTGACAACCTGAACAGCGCTCGCAGCCATACCGGCAGGGAACGCCAGTTCCTTGGATTCCCCTTGTTTCAAGCCTTCAAACACGTCGCTGCTTACCAACCGGCCAAGCGCACCTTTGGTCAGTCGGTTAACCCTGCGTGCTGACTGATTCAATCGCCCCTGAGCGCCGACGGTCAAGGCAATCCGGCCTTCAAATTCTTTGATTGCATCAAGGTCTATGGCGGCAAATTCTATAGTGACAGGCGTGGTCATGGGCGTCCTTTCGTGGAAATTCCATCCAAACGTATCCCCCCCATTCAAAATTGACCAGATATGAGTTTTCCCCGCCTCAACAATCAGATAAAGTCATCGCAAAATAATCGAGCAAATCTTGAAAAGGTGACAAGTGGCGAAATTCGACAAATACATATTGTCGCAACTAATTGTGCTGTTTGGGTTTTTCTCACTTGTTTTGGTGTTGGTTTATTGGGTGAACCGCGCGGTTGCCCTATTTGATCAATTGATCGCAAACGGCCATTCAGCACTGGTGTTTCTGGAATTCAGCGCCCTTACCCTGCCAAACGTGATCCGTCTGGTGCTGCCGATGGCTGCCTTTGCTGCCTCAATATATTGTGCAAACCGACTGGCGTCTGACAGTGAACTGGTGGTGGTACAATCCACCGGATATTCGCCCTTCCGGCTGGCCCGACCGGTATTGATATTCGGGATCATTGTGGCCCTGATGCTGTCCGTTCTCACACATGTACTGGTTCCCGCCAGCCTTACCCAATTGGAAATACGCAAAACAGAAATTGAATCCAGCGCGACTGCCAGACTGCTGCGCGAAGGTACTTTCCTTCACCCGGCGCCGGGCGTCACATTCTACATCCGCGATATTGGCCCCGATGGTACCATGATGAATTTATTTCTGTCAGACAGCCGAAATCCCGAACATCAGACCAGCTATTCTGCGCGCAGTGCCCTATTGGTCAAGGGGGAATTAGGTCCAAAGCTGGTCATGTTTGATGGCATGGCTCAGGACTTGCAAACCCAAAATCAGTTGCTTTCCACCACCAGCTTTTCAGAGTTTGTATTCGATATTGGCCCCCTGGTGGCCTCGTCCGTCCTATCCCCCCTGAGACCCAAAGAAATGGCAACGGTCGATCTCCTTTGGCCAACGGAAACAACAATCAAAGCAACCCGCACCAGTCGCGCAGTCTTGCTACAAATTGGCCATGAAAGAATATCACAGGCACTGCTAAGTATAGTCTTGGCCTTGATTGGTTTTTCGGCAATTTTAATGGGGGGTTTCAGCCGCTTCAGCCTGTGGAAACAAATAACAGTCGCGTTATTGGTAATGCTCGTCTTGAAAACTCTGGACAATTTATTGAATGACGTTGCACGAAAAGACGACCTACTTTGGCCACTGATATACGTTTCATCACTTGTCGGGTTTGCCATCGCATTCGCCATGCTTTGGTATTCCACGCGACCAGCCTTGTTCCTGCGCAGGACGATCAGAGGAACAACATGAGGCTGTATCTATATTTTGCCCGACGTTTTGCAACCGGTCTCGTCGGCCTGTTTGTGGTGTTTTTACTTTTGTCTGGCTTAATCGAAATGATAGAAGTCTTACGCAGATTTGACAGCTCTGAATTAGGATTTATAGAAATCCTGCGTTTGACGGCGCTGAAACTCCCAAAAGGTCTCTATCAGATACTACCACTGATAGTAATGCTATCCACCCTCATTCTATTCCTTAACCTCGCAAAATCCAGCGAAATGGTAGTCGCGCGTGCTGCGGGCCGCTCTGCTTTGCGCAGCTTGCTGGCCCCGATTACAGTCGCACTGATTGTTGGCATGTTAAGCGTGGCAGTCTTCAACCCAATCGTTGCGGCCACTTCCAAACAATACGAAGTGTTGGCTAATAAATATAGCAAGGGAAAGTCATCAATCCTTTCCGTCAGCCCTGAAGGGCTTTGGCTGCGACAGGGTTCTCAGAACGGACAAACGGTTATCCGCGCTGATCAGGCCAACCTTGATGGAACGGAACTGTTCAATGTAACATTCATCGGGTTTGCCTTTGATGGTCTTCCCAGTTACCGGATTGAGGCGCAAAGCGCGCGGTTGGAACCCGGCGCATGGGTTGCGACAGATGCCAAAGAGTGGCGCTTCAAACAGGGCGAAAACGCGGAACTAACAGCAATTATTTTACCAGAACTGAAAATCCCTTCCGATCTTACAGCCGCCCAGATAAGAGACAGTTTCGGCGCGCCATCTTCAATTCCCATCTGGGAACTACCTGCCTTTATTGCCCAGCTGGAAAGTGCCGGATTTTCAGCCCGCCGCCATCAGGTCTGGCTGCAAACCGAATTGGCGCAACCGTTGCTATTGGTTACAATGGTAATGATCGGTGCTGGCTTCACAATGCGCCACACCAGATTTGGGCGCACTGGGGTCATGATCCTTATGGCAATTTCTATGGGGTTTTCCATCTACTTCATCCGAAACCTTGCGCAGATCCTGGGTGAAAATGGCCAGATACCAATATTGCTGGCCGCCTGGGTGCCTCCTATCGCCGGTATTATGCTGGCACTGGGATTTCTTTTGCACACTGAGGACGGGTGAAAATGAACCTGTTCAGGGCATTGTTATTTACATTATTTTATTTTTTTGGCTCTGTCGCGGCTCAGGCACAGATCACAACACTTCTCGCGGATAATGTTAGTATTCAGGGTGACAATACAATCATTGCCACAGGGAATGTCGAAATTCTGGCAGGTGATGCGCGTCTGTCTGCCGCAAGCATCACCTACAATGCCACAACAAATTCACTGTCAATCGAAGGTCCAATTGTTCTGATACAAGGCGCTGATACATTGTTCCTTGCCAGCTCAGCCGAGTTGGATACAGACTTCAAAAACGGCATACTACGTAGTGCCCGGATGGTTCTTGACCAGCAACTGCAAATTGCCGCTGCGGAAATAAACCGCGTTGGCGGGCGCTATACCCAATTGTACAAAACTGTTGCGTCATCTTGCAAAATCTGCGCCGGAAGCTCAGTACCACTGTGGGAAATACGCTCAACAAAAATCATCCATGACCAGTTAGAACGCCAGCTCTATTTTGAGAACGCAACATTGCGCGTGGGGAATATCCCGGTTTTCTACATCCCCAGATTACGCCTGCCAGATCCAACACTTAAACGCGCAACCGGCTTTCTTACACCAAAGATTCGCACCTCCAGTCGTTTGGGAACCGGCATGAAAATCCCTTACTTTGTGAAAATCGGCGACCATGCAGATGTTACGTTCACGCCCTACCTGTCATCCGACACAAGAACCCTGGAGATGCAATACCGTCAGGCCTTCAAGACCGGTCGTCTGCAATTTGATGCCGCACTGACCAACGATAGTCTGCTACCCGGCTCCAACCGGGCATATCTTTTTGGAAACGGCAGATTTGCCCTTCCTCGCAGTTTTGATCTTAAGTTTAATTTTGAAATCGCCAGCGACCCCGCCTACCTGTTGGATTACGGCTTTTCCGGCAAGGACCGCCTCGATAGTGAGATTGCAATCACCCGAACACGGGCCCAGGATTACTTTAATGCGGGGCTGATTAACTTTACTACACTGCGCGGCTCAGAACTGGCAATCGACGATCAATTGCCAAACTTTCAGGGCGAAATCCTTTATGAACGGCGTTTTTATCCAAATCGCCTGGGCGGTCAGGGTCGTTGGTCAATTGGTTTGGAAAGCCACAATCGTTCTTCGACGGTTGATCAACTTGGTCGAGATGTGACCCACATTGGCGGCCGCATAAATTGGGGACGCAGCACAACACTTGGCAATGGGATGGTGGCGCGCGTCGCCGGTGAACTGGTCGCCGACACTTATCTGATTGCTCAGGACACCACCTACGCAAGCTCGTTGTCCTTTGTTACCCCGGCCGCCGAAGCAGAACTGCGATGGCCTTTGGTTAAAACCGGCGCAAACGGTGCGGCCTTGGTTTTCGAACCCGTCGTTCATCTGGTTTGGACCAGAAACCTGGGCGCAAGTGTTCCCAATGAAGACAGCACGCTGGTGGAATTTGACGAAGGCAACCTGTTCTCAATATCTCGCTTTCCCGGTGACGATCGCTTTGAAAATGGCACCCGTGCCACGCTCGGTTTCAAATGGACCCGCTTTGATCCCCAGGGCTGGTCCCTTGGCGTTGCTATGGGGCGGGTTTATCGGGATTCCGATTTGGGTCAGTTTACGACGGCATCTGGATTGGATGGAATACGCTCTGACTGGCTTGCAGCCGGGCAGGTAAAGTTCGAAAATAAACTTGCCGTGACCGCACGCGCACTTGTTGCCGACGATTTTAGCATTACCAAAGCAGAAACCCAGATAAGCTGGGCCAGCCCAAAAATGTCACTTGCTACAACTTATAGCTGGATCGTCCCAGACGTTGCTGAAAGCCGTCCCGACGTGACATCTCAGATGACATTTGACGGCAAATTCACCATAAAACGCAACTGGAATGCCAACTTGGAATTGCTCTATGATTTTGAAGCTCGCAAAGGCACTAAGGCGGCTTTGGGATTGGTCTACAGCAATGAATGTATCAGCGTTGATCTTTCCCTCTCGCGCCGCTTCACTTCCTCGACTAGTGTAACGCCAACCACAGATGTTGGTCTGTCGGTTACTTTGCTCGGGTTTGGATCAGGCCGGGGCGCCACTGCACGGACTTGTAACGGATTATGAAAAAACGGACCCCTCAGATGTTTTCAACGATCTCCCGTATCTTGCTGGCTGTAACACTAGGCTTATTCCTGTTGCCGCTGGCCGCCATGTCAAAAGGGCTGTTTACGCCGGTTGCCTATGTAAACGACAGTGCAATCACAAATTATGAGCTACAGCAACGCATGCTGCTTCTGGATGCCCTGCGCACTACGGGCGACCTGAAAGAAGAAGCAATGAATCGCCTGATAAATGAGCGTCTTCAACTTGCCGCAAGTGCCCGCGCCGGGATCAGCTTAACAGCCGAAGAAATAGCAGCCGGGGTAGAAGAGTTTGCGGAACGCGTCGAATTAACAGGTGAACAATTCTTCGCCCAGCTCGCCGCCGAAGGTGTGGCGGCAGACAGTTTTCGGGATTTCGTAAAAGCAGGCATTGCCTGGCGCAAGCTCGTGCGGGCGAAATTTGCCGGCAAAACCGTGGTATCTGACGTCGATATCGACCGCGCAATCGGCATGAACGGTACAACCGGCAGTGCACGGGTTCTGATTTCCGAAATATTCCTGCCCACCAACACCCCTGAAAACACCGCCGTCAGCCTGGAACTCGCTCCCCAAATCGCGCAACTCCGTTCTGTCGCGGAATTCTCAGATGCAGCGCGGCGGTTCTCTGCGGGCCCTTCACGAACCCGTGGCGGAGTGGTGCCCGATTGGGTGCCAATTGGTAACCTTCCCGCAAATATCCGCACAGCGTTGCTGACGATGACACCGGGCGAAGTAACCGAACCTATTGAAATCCCAAACGCCTTGGCGCTGTTTCAGCTACGCGCCTTGCAGGAAACCTCAGCCCCAGCCGGGAATAACCCGGCCATCGATTTCGCCGCCTACTACATCTCTGGCGGCAGATCAGAACTCGCCCTGAAACGGGCCGCCGAAGTGCGCGCTCAGGTAAATACCTGCGACGATCTATATGGCGTAGCCAAAGGCCAACCTCCGGAATCCCTAGACCGGGACACATTGCCGCTTGCTGAAATCCCGCAGGATGTCGCGTTGGAACTGGCCAAACTGGACGCAGGCGAAATCTCCACCGCCCTGACCCGTGCAAACGGCGAAACTCTGGTTTTCCTCATGCTGTGCAGCCGGTCCCGCGACCTTGACTTGGAAGTGTCCCGTGACGTAGTCCGACTAAATCTGACTAATCAAATTTTAGCAGACCTGGCAGATAGATATCTGGACGAGCTACGCGCAAATGCAGCCATAAGGCTTCCATGATCTGCCAAAAACCGATTGCCCTGACTTGCGGTGAACCTGCCGGGATTGGGCCGGAAATTACATTGAAGGCCTGGCAGGCACTGGGTACGGAACTGCCGTTTTTCTGGATCGGGGATCAGGCTAACCTGCCCAAAAACGCGCCAATTTCGCTAATCGATGACCCGGCAGAAACCAGCTCTGCAACTGCCCACGGCATCCCGGTGTTACACCACAAATTTGCAAACCCCGTGCTTCCGGGAATTCCTGTAGCCAGCACAGCGCAAGACGTAATCGACGTCATCGCGCGCGCCGTGGACCTTGTTAAAACCGGCGCAGCCAGCGCAATTTGCACAAACCCCATCCACAAGAAGGCCCTGAAAGATGGCGCAAATTTCGCCTATCCCGGCCACACCGAATACCTCGCATCCCTTGCAGGGGTTGATCACGTCGTGATGATGCTGGCCTCTGACAGTTTGCGCGTGGTTCCCACGACTATCCATATCCCAATATCCGAAGTGCCAGCCGCGCTGACATCCGAATTACTGGAAACTACAATCCGCATCACCCATGCCGCGATGATCAATTCGTTCGACATTAACAGCCCCCGCCTCGCCATCGCAGGCCTGAACCCCCATGCCGGCGAAGGTGGCGCCATGGGGGCCGAGGAAATCGACCTGATAACGCCTTTGCTGGAGCGAATGCGTGGGGAGGGCCTGAACCTGATTGGCCCACTATCCGCCGACACAATGTTCCACGCGACTGCCCGCACCACCTATGACGCCGCCATCGCGATGTACCACGATCAGGCCCTTATCCCGATCAAAACGCTGGCGTTCGACGAAGGCGTCAATGTTACCCTTGGCCTGCCATTCGTGCGCACTTCACCGGATCACGGCACCGCTTTTGACATCGCAGGCAAAGGCATCGCCAACCCCGGCTCGCTCATCGCCGCCCTGAAAATGGCCCGCGATATGTCGCAATGAGCACGATCGACAACCTGCCACCTTTGCGCGAAGTCATTGCAACCCATGGCCTGACCGCGCGAAAATCCATGGGGCAGAATTTCCTGCTGGACCTGAACTTAACGGCGAAAATTGCGCGCCAGGCTGGCGATCTTACCGGTTACGATATACTGGAAATTGGACCCGGCCCGGGTGGCCTGACCCGTGGCCTGCTCGCGCAAGGTGCGCGGCGCGTGGTGGCGATTGAAAAAGATACGCGCTGCCTGGCGGCGCTGGCAGAAATTGCCCAAACGTATCCAGACCAGCTCAACGTGCTAAACGCCGACGCGCTGGATTTTGACGTGCTTCAACACCTCACCCCCCCCATACGTGTGGTTTCCAACCTGCCGTATAATATTGGCACTGAATTGCTGGTGCGCTGGCTTACACCCGCCAAATGGCCACCTTTTTGGGATAGCCTGACGCTGATGTTCCAAAAAGAAGTCGCGCAACGCATCGTTGCGCAACCGGGCTCCAAAGCCTACGGGCGTCTGGCAATCCTGTCACAATGGCGCGCCGAAACACGCATCGTGATGGAACTGCCGCCCGCCGCATTTACCCCGCCGCCCAAGGTCCACTCTGCCGTTGTACACCTGAACGCGCGCGCCGAACCGCTTTTCCCGGCAGACGCCAAAACACTGTCCCGTGTTGTGGCAAGCGCCTTTAACCAACGCCGCAAGATGCTGCGCTCCGCCCTAAAAGCAGTCGCCCCTGACATCGAAGACAGGATAATCGCGGCCGGTCTGAAACCCACTGACCGCGCCGAGCAAGTATCCATAGAAGGTTTTTGCGCCCTCGCCCGCCAACTGGAAGCTTAACGCCCTCATATTCTTTGCCCCAATTTTCCCAGAGCGGAGCGGAAAATCGCCTGGAACGGGCGCAAAATGATGTGCCCGATAGGACGCCCAATTTATTCAGAAAACCTTTCCGATGGCCGACTTATCTGTCCACCCCCAATTGCCGCCGCAACGCCTGTTGTACTGGGACAAGTCGTCGGCAAACCCCGCGCGACCCTGACCGCAAGATAGGCAAATGCCTGCGCCTCCAGCATATCCCCATTCAGTCCAACACTCTCAACCGGCTCAACCGTATATCCCAATCCAGCGCGTAGCATATCCATGATCACCGGGTTTTTACGTCCCCCACCTGTCACCAATACCTGCGCCGGTTCGCTCGGAAAATGTTCCGCCGCTTTCACTACCGAAGCCGCTACCGCCGCCGTAAGCGTTGCAGCTGCGTCCGCGTCCGACAAGTTGCTTACAGCACCTTCAAGATCTGCAAACGCCCCCCGGTCCAACGACTTTGGCGGCATCCGGTGGAAATAGGCGCCCTCCAGAAAGGTTTCCAATACCCTATCGGCCACTACACCTTGCGCGGCCAGCGTTCCGTTTTCATCCATCGCCAGCCCACACCGGGCCATCAGCAGATCATTGATCGGAGCATTGGCAGGACCAGTATCAAACGCCAACAACGCGCCCTCTTCCTCTGGCAGTTCCTTCAGCGGATCAACCCAGCTTACATTACCCACACCACCCAGGTTTAAAAAAACCACCGGCGCCTTCGCTTCAATCCAGCGCGCACAGGCAAAATGAAAGAACGGCGCAAGCGGCGCGCCCTGCCCGCCCATTTCCACGTCAACACTGCGAAAATCCCAAACCACCGGCACCCCAAGAAGCTCTGCCAACAGCGCGCCATTACCAGCCTGAAACGTCCCGCGCCCTTTCGGGTCATGGGCCAATGTCTGGCCGTGGAACCCGGCAATATCCACGCCTTCAAATCCATCCATTATTTCCGCATGGGCGATTTCCACAAGTTCAACAGCGGCATCAACGCTGTCCCACATACCGAATGCCGCACGAATGACTGAACGCTCCTGTTTCGAATAAGGCCGATAGGCGGCTTCGCCAAACTCAATTATCTTTTCACCATCGGTCAATAGCATCGCCGCATCAACACCATCCAGTGATGTCCCCGACATTGTCCCAAGCGCCCAAACCGGCCCATCACCCAACATGGCTTCCCCTTCGCAATCCGCCCCGATATAGAGGTCAGACTAACGACAGAATGGACAATTGAACAATGACCTACCACCCCAAATCAGACTTTATGGCTGTGATGATGGAACGCGGTTTTCTGGCGGACTGCACCAACCAGCAAGAGCTTGACGAACGCATGCATAAGGAAAGCGTAACGGGATATATTGGGTTTGATCTCACGGCTTCTTCGCTGCACATCGGTAACCTTGTACAGATCATGCTGTTGCGCTGGATGCAAAAGACAGGCCACCGCCCGATTACACTGATGGGCGGCGGCACGACAAAGGTTGGTGATCCTTCAGGCAAAGATGAGATGCGCAAAATTATCTCGGTTGAACAGATCAACGCTAATGCTGACAGTATCCGAAAGGTGTTTTCTCGTTACATCACCTACGGTGATGGCCCGACAGATTCGCCACTGGTCAATAACGCCGACTGGCTCGATCAGCTGAAATACATCGATTTTCTGCGCGATATTGGCAAACACTTCACCATCAATCGCCTGCTGGCGTTCGAATCGGTGAAATCGCGGCTGGATCGGGAACAGCCTCTCAGTTTTATTGAATTCAATTATATGCTGCTGCAGGCCTACGATTTTCTCGAATTGCATCGCCGGCAAGGTTGCATCTTGCAAATGGGTGGTTCTGACCAATGGGGCAATATCGTTTCAGGCGCTGACCTGATACGGCGAGTTGACGCCGCTGACGCCTACGGGCTGACAACGCCTCTGGTGACGCGTGCCGACGGGAAAAAGATGGGCAAGTCTGCGGAAGGCGCGATCTGGTTGAACGAAGACATGATGTCGTCATATGAATTCTGGCAATGGTGGCGCAACATTGCCGATGCTGATGTAGGCAAATTTTTGAAAATGTTCACCGAACTCCCTGTCGACGAATGTAACAGACTGGCAGCATTGGGTGGCGCCGAGATCAATGACGCAAAGATCATTCTTGCCAATGAAGTGACATCTTTGTGCCGCGGCTCCAATGCGGCCGTGGCCGCTGAATCTACCGCGCGCGAAGTCTTTGAAAAAGGTGGTGTAGGTGACGATCTGCCAACACTTTCCCTGACTTCAACCGAAGTCGGCGACGGCATTTCCATCGTGCAACTTATTGTAAAATCCGGCCTTGCGAAATCCGGCAAAGACGCCAAACGTCTGATCGCCGAAAACGGCGCACGTCTGAATGATCAGCCGCTCACAAACCCCGGCCTGATGATCGATGCCGCCGCTCTGGCGTCCCCAATCAAACTAAGTGCTGGCAAAAAACGCCACGCGCTGGTCACTCTCGGCGACTAGAAAGAAGGGCAAAGTTTCCCCTGCCCTTCTTCTTTTTCCAAATACCTACGCCGTAGGCAAAGCCGTAAGGCTTTAGTTGCCCAGCATCCATTCACCATCCGGCCAGAATGCGTCATAGGCAAAGGCAAACATAATGTCATGGCTCACGTCGTTACCATCAGCGTCTCGTACACGAATGGTACCGATATCGCGTCCTTCCGATATAACACGCGAATCCAGTGCGGATGCTTGGCCAGCAGCCCAGGATATTGTAACTCCTGCTTCCGTGATCACGTTTTCTTCGCGAAGCCGCTCCAGTGTCCAGGCCCGGTTATCGACCCGAACCACACGCATCAATGATGGAACGCCGTTTGGCGGCTCTTCGCCCGAATACAGGAACGGACGCCGAGAACTGTCGTAACCTGCATAGGGGTTGGTTCCATAGCGGCGTCGCGCAGCAGGTTCGTCCATCACCAACCCGTCAGGATTGGCAGCTTTGAATTCGCCCCAGCTTTCCTGCCACGAAGGAATTTGTGTCAGTTCCTTATTCGCCAATGTGCCAACGATCCCCTCGCCCGTGGCCTGTTGCCACCAGGTCTCGGTTTGCCGGTCAAACATGATCAGGTTTGAATCGCGCAGTTTTCCGGACACGCCGAAATTGTAGACTACGCCATCCAGACGACGATCAAAAACCGGCACCGAATTGCACAGCGGACAATAGGTAACCGCGAAGGGCACACCGCCTGCTTCATCGTTTACAATCTCGTGCCAAACAAGGTAACGCAGCGGATATGTACGTACCGTTTCACCATCTATGGCAACCGTAACCACCGGTTCACGGTCGTCAAGCCGGGTCTCATCCGCTACCGAAATAAATGTGGGATCATCAATCGCCGGGATGCCGTCTTTGGGTGGGCCGCCTCCCCGGATATCATTCCAATCCTCTACAGTAGTGTTGGAAAAATCTGTAACCGGCCATTCGCTTTTCCAACGCTCAGGGTTGGCCATGGCACCACTGGCCACCAGACCAATCCCCACAGCCGCTATCCATAATTTTAGTCGCATATAAAGCACCTCCTGCAACAGAAGGTGGCAGAGGTTGGTACTTTATCCTAGCCTACATCACGCAAGTTTGAGCAAAAGCTATTCAACCACCCGCACACTTTTCATTACATCTGGCGTACCGATCACTGCGCCATTGCCACCTTCACCGCGTTTGATCGCATCCAGAACGTCGATGCCTTCAGCAACCTGTCCAACAATTGTGTATTGGCCGTTCAGATTAGAAGCCGGTGAAAACATGATGAAAAATTGGCTGTTTGCCGAATTCGGACTACTGGAACGCGCCATGCCAACCACACCGCGCTCAAACGTAAGATCGGAAAACTCTGCTGGCAGATCAGCCATATCAGAGCCACCCATCCCGGCGCGGGACGTGTCGCCGTCTGAGCGGCCAAATTCAACATCTCCAGTCTGAGCCATAAATTTGTCAATCACGCGGTGAAACACTACGCCATCGTAAGCACCGGATTCGGCCAGCGACATAATGCGTTCAACATGCTGAGGTGCCACTTCTTCGAAAAGCTGGATGATGATTGTACCGTTGGCTTCACCTTCGACTACAATTTCCAGCTTTGGCCCACCTGCATTTACATGCTCAGCCGCCAGCGCAGCACCTTTTGTGACCTTGGTAGTCGAATAATAAAACGAACCCAGTATCAGCGCGCCAATGGCGGCTAATACAAAGAAGAGCATCTGAGAACTACGCATCACTGGCAACCTTCATGCTGATCATCCGGTCAGGGTTCGCAGGTGGCTCACCGCGGGTAATTGCATCCACATGTTCCATACCCGACAGAACCCGACCATAAACCGTATACTGGTTGTTCAGGAAGTGGTTGTCAGAAAAGTTGAAAAAGAACTGACTGTTTGCACTGTCCGGGCTTTGTGAACGCGCCGCACCAATTGTGCCGCGATCATGTGGCAGGCTGGAAAACTCTGCTGGCACATTTGGCAGATCCGAACCACCGGTCCCCGCCGAGCGAATGTTGAAATCTTTTTCAGCATTACCGTTCGCCACATCCCCGGTCTGCGCCATGAAGCCTTCGATCACGCGGTGGAACACGACATTGTCGTAAGCGCCCGAGCGGGCCAGCTCTTTCATCCGTTCACAATGCTTAGGCGCAACATCCGCCAACAGTTCTATTGTAACGGTGCCGCCGGTAAGTTCGACCAGGATTGTATTTTCGGGATCTTTGATTTCGGCCATGGTTGGCTCCTTTGTATTGGATTTGGCGCAAACTAAGCCGAAACGAGCGGAAGGAAAAGGGTCACATTGACCTATGCAGTTTATTCATATGGAAAGGGCCAAATCAAATCGGAAGGACAAATGAATATGGCTTGGAAAACCCTGGATGACTTGGATATGGCGGGCAAAACCGTGCTTGTCAGAGTGGACATTAACGTACCGTTTGAAAATGGCCAGGTCACGGATACCACCCGAATGACCCGGATCAAACCGACGATAAAGGATGTCATTGCGGCGGGTGGCAAACCGGTATTGCTGGCGCATTTTGGCCGCCCCAAGGGGCAAGTCGTGCCGGAAATGTCTTTGCAGCAGATAGTGCCTGCTCTGGCTGATACACTGGGGATTCCGGTAAAATTCGCCAGTGACTGCATTGGCGTAGCGGCAAAAACGGCGCTGGCGGATCTTGCAGACGGCGAAGTCCTATTGTTGGAAAACACCCGCTTTCACGCCGGTGAAGAAGCAAACGACCCGGTCTTTGCCGCATCATTGGCCGCCCTCGGGGATGTTTTTGTTAACGACGCATTTTCCGCCGCTCACCGCGCCCATGGTTCGACCGAAGGCATAGCCAAGCTGCTGCCTGCCGCCGCCGGGCGCCTGATGCAGGCGGAGCTATCAGCACTGCAAGCAGCCCTGGGTGACCCAAAACGTCCGGTGGCGGCAGTTGTTGGTGGCGCTAAGGTTTCGTCAAAATTAGAACTGCTCGGCAATCTGGTTCAAAAAGTTGACTACCTGATCATCGGTGGCGGTATGGCAAATACGTTTTTGGCCGCGCAGGGGTTCAATGTAGCCAACTCACTTTGTGAACATGATCTGGCCGACACCGCGCGTGAAATTCTGGCAACTGCAACCACCGCCGGTTGCAAGATTGTGTTGCCAACCGACATTGTTGTTGCCGAAGAATTCAAGGCAAACGCCGCCTATCAGGTGGTAGATGCCGAAAACTGCCCGGATGTTGGAATGATACTGGACGCCGGGCCAAAAACCGTCGCTCAGGTTTCTGATGTGTTCGAAAAGTGCAATACATTGATCTGGAACGGACCACTTGGTGCGTTTGAAATTGTACCCTTCGACATGGCCACAAACGCCGCCGCCGCTAAGGCCGCCGAACTAACCCGTGCTGGTGATCTGATTTCCGTTGCCGGGGGCGGAGATACTGTAGCCGCTCTTAACAAAGCGGATGCGGCCAAAGACTTTACCTACATTTCTACCGCCGGTGGCGCATTCCTGGAATGGATGGAAGGCAAAACCCTGCCAGGTGTGGCGGCACTGGAAGGATAGCCCAAAGGGGCCGGAAGCCATCAACGTTACCGGCCCCAAAACCGCAACAATCCGCCATTTAGGCGAACTTAGTGCTCACTTTTACCTTGTTAGCGCAACCGCAATTGCATCATTTATCCCTGTCCCATAGTAGCAAACCACCGGAGCAACCCCGGTCTTAGTTATTTCAGTTCGGAGATTACCCATGGTGAACCAAAAACAAGCAGATCAAATGCGTTCCGGTAAGGGCTTTGTCGCCGCGCTGGACCAAAGCGGCGGTTCAACACCAAAGGCGCTCGGCCTGTATGGCATTGGCGACGACAGCTATTCCACTGACGCTCAAATGTATGACCTGATCCACAACATGCGCACCCGGATTGTAAAAGCCCCAACCTTTACCGGCGAACAAATTGTCGGGGCAATCCTGTTTGAGATGACAATGGACAAGGAAATCGACGGGAAACCTACCGCCACCTACCTTTGGGAAGAACGTGGTGTAGTTCCATTCCTGAAAATCGACAAAGGGCTGGAAGACGAGGTTGACGGTGTAAAACTGATGAAACACATAGACCAACTGGATGCGTTGCTGACACGGGCTGGCGAAGCCGGTATTTTTGGTACCAAGATGCGTTCGGTGATTGATGCAGCGTCACCAAGCGGTATCGCGACTAATGTCGCGCAGCAGTTTGAAATCGCACAAGTCGTTCGTTCACACGGGCTGATGCCGATAATTGAGCCAGAGGTAACAATTTCAATTGCAGACAAATCCAAAGCTGAAGACATATTGCTGGACGAGTTGACCAAACAGCTGGATGCGCTACCAAACGGCCAGCAGGTCATGCTGAAACTGACCCTGCCAGACACATCCAACAAATATAAATCCCTGACAAAACATCCCGGTGTAATGCGCATTGTCGCGTTGTCGGGCGGGTACTCACGGGCGCAGGCAAACGATATGCTGGCGCAAAATTCCGATGTAATTGCCAGTTTTTCCCGTGCATTGACGGAAGGCTTATCTGCCCAGCAAAGTGATGTGGAATTCAATGGCACTATCGAAACCACTATCCGTCAGATTTACAACGCCTCGGTAGCGGGCTGAACCAACCATTTCTGGCGTTTTTCCCATAAAAACTGCGGATTTTGCCCAATTTGTTAACATTTGGGATTCACACGATATTCTTTATGTGCAATAGTCTTGAAAGCTACCCAAAAGAGGTGGCGTTTGAGGCGAGTAAATGAGCGGACCAATTAAGAATCCGACCTTTGGGGTGGCGTCATATTTCGCCATCATATTTTCGCTCGCCATCTACTTCACATTTGCCAGCGTTCAGGGTGATTACGGGTTGTTCCAACGGGTTCAAATCGATGCTGAAGCCGAGGCGTTACTGTTAGAACGCGAGCGTCTGGAACAGGAAGTTACCGAGATGCGGAATAAAACGCATCGTCTTTCCGATGAGTATCTGGATTTAGACCTTCTTGATGAGCAGGCGCGCGACGTTTTGGGTCTGGTCAGATCAGATGAAGTCGTGATCCGCTAAACCCCGGCCATACAAAATAACAAATTCTTGTCGCAATATGTCGTATAGTGCTGTAAAATGTAGTTTAACGTTAAACTACCCTTACGCCGCGAGGAAATTAAAACATGGCCGCACGTAAAAAACCCAAGAAATCAAACGTTTCCAAGGAAGAATTGCTCGACCATTACCGCCAGATGCTGTTGATCCGGCGATTCGAGGAAAAGGCCGGACAGCTGTATGGAATGGGATTGATTGGTGGGTTTTGCCATTTATACATCGGACAAGAGGCCGTCGTCGTTGGTTTGGAAGCTGCCGCCGAAGAAGGTGACAAGCGCCTGACCAGCTACCGCGACCACGGGCATATGCTGGCCTGTGGCATGGACCCCAAAGGCGTTATGGCCGAACTGACCGGGCGCGAAGGTGGATATTCCAAGGGCAAAGGCGGCTCAATGCACATGTTCTCGAAGGAAAAGAATTTCTATGGTGGGCATGGGATTGTGGCGGCTCAGGTGCCGCTTGGTGCCGGTCTGGCCTTTGCTGATAAATATCTTGAAAATGGCCGTGTTTCATTCACCTATTTTGGTGATGGTGCTGCCAATCAGGGTCAGGTCTATGAGACATTCAATATGGCCGCCCTTTGGAAACTGCCGGTAATTTTTGTCATTGAAAACAACCAGTATGCCATGGGGACAGCGCAAAACCGCTCAACTTCTTCCCCGGATATTTACACTCGCGGTGCAGCATTCGGCATTCCCGGTGAGGCCGTCGACGGCATGGATGTACTGGCGGTCAAAGCCGCCGGGCTTAAAGCCACCGCGCATTGCCGCGCCGGCGAAGGCCCCTACATTCTCGAGATTAAAACCTACCGTTATCGCGGCCATTCAATGTCGGACCCGGCGAAATACCGGACCCGCGAGGAAGTGCAGAAAATGCGCGAAGAACGCGACGCGATTGAACATGTTCGCACTATGCTATTGACCGGAAAACACGCATCCGAAGATGATCTCAAAGCCATCGATAAGGAAATAAAGGCTGCGGTCAATGAAGCAGCCGAGTTCGCCAAGGAAAGCCCGGAGCCGGCCTTGGATGAACTTTACACAGACATTTACGCCTGACCCTAAAGCGGAGAAACGACATGGCAACTGAAATTCTCATGCCCGCCCTTTCCCCCACGATGGAGGAAGGCACACTGGCAAAATGGCTGGTGAATGAAGGCGATACCGTATCATCCGGCGATATTATTGCCGAGATCGAAACAGACAAAGCAACAATGGAATTTGAAGCAGTTGATGAAGGCATCATCGGTAAAATCCTGATCGCTGAAGGCACCGAGGGTGTCAAAGTAAATACCGCCATCGCTATTATGGTTGAAGAAGGCGAAAGCGCTGACAGCATTGCAGCCCCTGCCCCGGCTGCGGTTGAAACAGCGGCCCCCGCACCTGTTGCTGTAACTCCGACGCCAGCGGCGCCGGTGCTATCGGCCCCCATAGAACTGGAAGTGCCGGAAGGCACCGAAATGAAATCCACCACTGTACGCGAAGCCCTGCGCGACGCGATGTCGGAAGAAATGCGCAGTGATGAAACTGTGTACTTAATGGGCGAAGAAGTCGCTGAATATCAGGGGGCCTATAAGATCAGCCAGGGAATGCTGGATGAATTTGGCCCGAAACGCGTGATCGACACGCCGATAACCGAACACGGGTTCACCGGCATCGCCATTGGCTCAAGCTTTGCCGGACTGAAGCCGATAGTCGAGTTTATGACTTTCAACTTTGCTATGCAGGCGATTGACCAGATCATCAACTCTGCTGCCAAAACCCGATATATGTCCGGCGGCCAGATGGGCGCACCAATTGTTTTTCGCGGCACCAACGGGGCTGCCGCGCGGGTTGGCGCACAACACAGCCAGGATTACGCTGCATGGTATGCGCAAGTTCCGGGCCTGAAAGTTGTGATGCCGTACTCGGCGGCTGATGCCAAAGGCCTGCTGAAAACCGCGATCCGTGACCCGAACCCGGTGATATTTCTGGAAAACGAAATTCTCTATGGTCAGGCGTTTGACGTGCCGGTGATGGATGATTTCACCGTTCCCTTTGGCAAGGCGCGCATCTGGCGCGAAGGCTCTGATGTCACCATCATCAGTTTTGGTATCGGTATGACATATGCGCTGGCCGCGGCCGATGAACTGGCAGCGGATGGAATTTCAGCCGAAGTGATTGATCTGCGCACATTGCGTCCAATTGATTACGACACCATCATCGCTTCCGTTCAAAAAACCAACCGCTGCGTCACTGTCGAAGAAGGTTGGCCGGTTGGCTCTATCGGCAATCACCTCTCCGCCTACATCATGACCCATGCTTTTGATTATCTGGATGCTCCGGTAATCAATTGCGCCGGTAAGGATGTGCCGATGCCCTATGCAGCAAACCTTGAAAAACTGGCGCTGGTGACAACTCAAGATGTCGTCGAAGCCGTCAAATCTGTGACCTACCGGTAAGGGGAATAGCGATGCCTATTGAAATTCAAATGCCCGCCCTCTCCCCCACCATGGAAGAAGGCACGCTGGCCAAATGGTTGGTGGCCGAAGGTGACACCGTGTCATCTGGCGATCTGCTGGCCGAGATCGAAACCGACAAAGCCACCATGGAATTTGAAGCGGTTGACGAAGGTGTCGTTGGTAAAATTCTGGTCGCGGAAGGCACCGAAGGTGTAAAAGTTAACACTGTTATCGCCGTACTGCTGGAAGACGGCGAAAGTGTTGATGATATTGGTACAAGCTCTGCACAATCGGTCGCAACCCCTGAAGCAGCCCCGGCACCAACCAAAGCTCCCGCTCAGGCAATAATCGCCCCCGCCCCGACGCAAGCCACTGACAAGACACGCATTTTCGCCTCTCCACTCGCTCGGCGCATCGCTGCAGACAAAGGGCTGGACCTGTCGCAAATCAAAGGATCAGGTCCGCACGGGCGGATCATCAAGGCGGATGTAAGTGACGCACAACCGGCGACTTCCGCGCCAATTGCAGCGCCAACGACGCAAACGACCGCAGTGCCAACTGGCTCCTCTGCAGAAATGGTCATGCGGATGTATGAAGACCGCGAGTATGAAGAAATCCCGCTGGACGGTATGCGCAAAATCATCGCGTCCCGCCTGACCGAAGCCAAACAAACCATCCCGCATTTCTACCTGCGCCGTGACATTCAGCTCGACGCGCTGCTCAAATTCCGCTCAACGCTGAACAAACAACTGGAAGCGCGCGGCATTAAACTGTCGATCAACGACTTCATCATCAAAGCCTGCGCGCTGGCCTTACAACAGGTTCCGGCGGCTAATTCGGTCTGGGCCGGGGATCGTATCCTGCAACTGAAACCATCGGACGTCGCAGTTGCCGTTGCTATTGAAGGCGGTCTGTTCACACCCGTTCTGAAAGATGCAGACACCAAATCACTTTCTACTCTGTCGGCCGAGATTAAAGATATGGCTGGTCGTGCGCGCGAACGTAAACTTGCTCCACACGAATATCAGGGCGGCAGTTTTGCAATTTCAAATCTGGGAATGATGGGCATCGACAACTTTGACGCGGTGATCAACCCGCCACATGGTTCCATTCTGGCAGTTGGCTCTGGCGTGAGAAAACCGGTTGTCGGGCTGGATGGTGAACTGGCAATCGCCACGGTAATGTCGGTGACACTTTCGGTTGATCACCGGGTCATTGACGGCGCTCTGGGCGCCGAATTCCTGGCCGCGATAAAGAACAATCTGGAAAATCCAATGGGGATGCTGGTTTAGAACCCGCATTTCAACCCTGCTGGATTGCCAAAAATTGACCTAGCACAAAGCAGTCCAGAGACGAATTGTGACAGATAGTAATTTGAACAGAATTATTGGAGCTTACAATGGATTTTCCTAAAGAACTCGCCGTCACAAACGACAACATTGACAACTATCAAGCCGAACAACCGCGCGGTGCCGCTGGTTTTTCGCGGATGCACCAGGCAGCAATGTTTGAAGGAGTTGTAAGTTTAAAGCAAAAAGAACTTATAGCGCTTTCGATTGGTATTGTTCGCCAATGCGCGGACTGCATCGGTTTCCACGTAAAAGCAGCAATCAAAACCGGGGCAACCAAGGAGGAAATCGCCGAAACAGTATCGGTCTGCATCATGATGGGAGGAGGTCCGGCCTATATGTACGGCGCACGAGCGCTTGAGGCTTACGACCAGTTTACCGCTGAAGAAACTTAACGCGCAAATTCTCGGAGCTAACAGTTCACCCGCTACTCCAGACAGCCGTTTAACACCTGATCCATACTGAGTGAGGGTTGGTCGCAACCAGCCTCGCCCACAATCTTTGCAGGAACACCAGCAACCGTTTTACATGGTGGAACTTCTTCCAGCACCACAGAACCCGCAGCAACCCGGCTGCAATTGCCAACTTTGATATTACCCAAAACTTTGGCACCCGCCCCAAGCATAACCCCGTCACCTATCTTTGGATGGCGGTCATCATGCTCTTTGCCCGTCCCACCAAGGGTCACCGAATGCAGCATCGACACATTATCACCGACAACAGCCGTTTCGCCGATCACAATGGAATGGGCGTGGTCAATCATGATCCCCTGCCCGATCCGCGCCGCCGGATGAATATCAACACCAAATTGTTCCGATACGCGCATTTGTGCGAAATAGGCCAGATCTTTACGGCCATCATTCCACAGCCAGTTTGCGACACGATACGCCTGAATGGCCTGAAATCCCTTGAAAAACAGCAAAGGTTGAAGAAATCTCTGACAAGCAGGGTCGCGCTCAAAAACGGCAACAATATCAACACGGGCTTTGCGGCCAAGCTCAGGGTCGGATCCATATGCCTCATCGGCAATCTCACGAATAAGCTGTTCAGACATTTCACCGGATGCCAGCTTTTGTGCCATCCGAAATGCCAGCGCGTTCTCAAGGCTGTCATGGTGCAGCACACTTGCGTGTACCAATCCGCCAAGCAGCGGCTCATTTGCCACGGCCTGTACACCTTCGTCCCGTATACGGTTCCAGACCGGATCAATCTCGGCCAGTTTTTCGCGCGTTCTGCCCATAATGCTTTCCCTTTTTTGGCAATGCCAATCTACTACAGATAGGGTATAAATCCAAAACACAATGGGTGATGGGCCATATTTAGATTATGAATGAATCCGATCTAAATAAATTCCGGCAGCAAATATTGGCTACATTAGCGGATCTCCAAATCCAGGATGACCTTGGTGAAGAAAGCCAGCGCACGGTAACGCTCGACCAACAATCTGTTGGCCGTCTCAGCCGGATGGACGCCATGCAGCAACAGGCCATGGCCAAAGCCACCCAAACACGGCGAAATCAGATGAAACTCCGAATAAAAAACACCCTCACCCGGATGGACGAGGGTGAATTTGGCTGTTGCGCGGATTGCGGCGAAGACATTCCGATTAAACGGCTGGAACTTGATCCAACCGTCGCAACCTGCGTGTCCTGTGCGTCGAACTAAACTGAAGGTATCGTTAGTCGCATCAGATGCACAGCAATCCGCACGTCCCCCGCCGCAAAATCACCACCAACAGCCGTCAGCAACAAATCTGTATCGGAATAATAGCTCTGCGGCGCGGATGTCAGCCCCCGAATCCATGATCCAAGTGGCAACCCCAGCCCGCTGCCATAGCGGTCATCACTGGCAGCTACACCAAGTTTCCAGTCGCTAAGCGTACCTGTGATTGTCGTCGTTATTCGGCCGGTAACCCCCACAACCATGGAAAATGCCGGTATCGCGGCAATCAACTGGTTGCTGGCTCCTGCACTGAGCGAATGATCAATCTCAAGCACCTCATGCACCGTGGCCGCATTATTGGCTGAAAGCGCGACCACCCCGGCGACCCAGAGCGCGCCGTCAAACATCGCCACCGTTTCTTTATCGGCAACCTGCGCACGCCAGCCCCGCTGTGGCGTAACAAAAACCCAGCCCCCGTTTGTGCGAACCGCGACCTCACCATCGCGCCCGGCCCACTCATTCACCGCACCAATTGGGACGCCATAACAGTCCCCGTCATTTGCCAACACAGGTGGCAATGTGGTGTCGACTGAGGTCAAAACCAACTGGCTCACCCCGTCCAGCAAAACGAATGCCTCATTAACAGTTATATGTTTCTGGGCCTGCGCCGCTTGCAGCAGCGGCAACCCGATATTTGCAGTATTACTCATAGATCAATCCTTCTGAACAGGCCGGGCCCAAAGCGGGCGGAAATCTGGGCCACTTGAATAGAATAAGGGGTGGAAATGCCGTCAGCGATCTGTTCGGCAGAGGTATAAGTCCAGCCCTGCGTCGCACTGGTGGTTTGACGAACACGCGCGCCCCCCTGAACAACTTCGATTTGATAACTCTCGCTGTCCTCTCCAAGCGGGACATCAACCGACGCCCAGCTGTCGCCATCGATACGTGTACGACGCACCCAACTCAGCGATAGATCCCCGGAAACTTCGCTTACGGCCCGCAGATGCACCGGCGAAAGCGGGCGCAGGCCAACACCGTCGAATGCCGCAACCAAATAGGTAAATGACGGATCATCCACCGGGCGCGCACTCGGCCCTATACGATAGTGACGCGCCAATCCGCGCGCCGAAGCATTTAGATCAATCTGCCCTACTGAACCATCCAACAGAACAAAAGTACTGCCCGAGGGCCATGCCACGTCCGCAAGGCTATCCGACCCCGCCTGCCCGCGAATTCGGCCAGTAATGTCATACACACCTTCACTGACCAGCACCGCGTCGGTGAACTGAAAAACCTCCCAGTTGGCCGCACTCCTGTCGCCAATCACAGCTACGTTGGCACCGTTCAATACTTCATCCATGGTGGCCGACTGCAAACTGCCAGACGACAGCGTCACCCGCAACGCTGCCCCCCGGTCCAGCATCGCAGGTGTCGCGGGAAGCAGCGTCGTATCCGTAACCCCAATCACCGCCGCCGCCGATACCAGCGTGTTCAACGCATAGTTGCTGTCACTGGCCGAGCTATATACCGCCGCCGACCCCGGCCAAGGCTCCGCGCTCACCGCGATATGGGGTACGTGTTCAATCTCAGCACCACTCAGTAACGGCAAATCCAAGAACAGCGGATATACCGGCACAGGGGCCACAAACGGGCGCAACTCCCCCGTTTCATCCGCTGCATCACTGGAATGGTACTGTTCTGGCTCCACCCGAACCCCATCCAGCAATTGCGCCGACCCTTGAGTCACGCGATCAATCCGATATAGCGTTTCCTCGCTACCCTCTTGCAGCGCCACAACATCGCCAGCCCCAACCTCGTATCCCGACAGGGGCAATGAAAACCGCACCGTATCCCGTGCCACCCGCGCCTCCGCCAGCCAGCGTTCGGTAATCGCGCGACCTTCGGTACGCGTCAAAAGCAACGGAAACTCAGACCCCGAAACTACATTTGACGACTCATCTGGAAAAACCGCATCTTCGGATCGAACCTCATAATCCCCGTCCGCATCAACAAAGCTCAGCCGCAACCGCCCAGCAGTCTCTGCGTCCGGGCTGCGGATATGTTCCACCGGCGTTTCCTGCTCCACCAGCAACGCGATTTTGTCCTCATCCACATCTGCACTGGCCAACCCAGTGCGCGATTTGAATATCAGCTCACCACCGCGCTCAATCGCCTCGCAGCCGTAGGCGAGCATCAAAGGCTGCAACGCCGCGCGCGCGCCATCAATGCCCCCTACAAAATAACCACGCACGTAGCCATAAAGCTGCGCGACATCGACACCATTAACGCCGGAGCGCTCACAAATTTCAGTCACCACATCCGCCAAAGACCGCGCGTTTGAGCGCCCGTTGATCCAATGCCCCCGGAAATAATTCGGAGCATCCGACCACTGATCAATCCGATGCGGGAAAAACGGATAAGGTCGCGCATCCCAGGCCCAGACATGGGCGCGTGACATATCCACCATCGGGCCACCATAATCTGCTGAAACCGGGTTATTTGCCGGGTCATCCCAAAATCCATACATCGCCCGCAGGTATTGCATCTGCATAAAATCATCCCGCCGCCCGTCCGAATATTTCGGCAGGCTGCTTTCGGACGATTTCAGATCGATGAACTTGTTCGGCTGATTGGTCCCCTTATCAATCGCAGCGCAACCAATCTCAGTAAACCATATCGGTTTGGACCCCGGCAACCAGCCAGTAGGCGTACCAGAACGCACCCCTGCAACCCGCTCATGGTGCGCGTTTGACCACCAGCTTTTGATGTCCTTATAACGATACACCCAGGGCTCACCATGTGCCCCATCCGTGATCAGCGATCGGTTCTGCGCCGCATCATGCGCGGAATTCGCATAATACCAGTCAAATCCTTCACCCCCGGCGATATTGGATTTCAGATACTCGGTATTGTAGATCGACCCCCAGTCCACATCCGCATGATCTGTCCCATCGCGCCAATCCGACATTGGCATATAATTGTCGATGCCGATGAAATCGATATTCGCGTCCGACCACAGTGGATCAAGGTGGAAATATACGTCCCCTGTCCCATCCTGCGGCTGATAGCCAAAATACTCCGACCAGTCGGCCGCATAACCAATCTTGACACCGGCCCCCAGAACTGCTCGCACGTCCCCTGCTAAAGCCTGCAACGCCGCGACTGCTACAAAGGCCCCACCGGCCCCGCGCACCTGCGTCAGCCCACGCATCTCAGAACCAATGCAAAACGCATCCACTCCGCCCGCAGCCGCGCACAAATACGCCTGATGCAAAATAAACCGCCGATAAGACCACTCCGAAGGGCCGGTATAATCAACGGTATCCCCCGATACCGAAAAATCCGACACCTGCGCCGCACCAAAGAACGCCGACACTTCGCCGTCTGCAGCAGCCGTCTGATCCGGGCTCCCGGCCTGCCCCGGCGCCAACGACAGCGTTATCCGCCCCCGCCAAGGCAATGCAGATTGGTCACTCGCCCCGCTCCAGGGATCGCTCAAACCGTTGCCCGCCAACTGATCCATCAGAATGAACGGATAATAAACCACGTCTTTGCCGCGCGCGTTCAGATCCTTGATTGCCTCCACAACCGACTGATCGGTAGGTGTTCCGCCATAGATCACCCGACCATTCAACTGCGGCACCAGTTGCGCACCCGAACGCCCGACGCCCGAAACAGACCACGGCATGGATTTCCCATCCACATCCGCCTGCTCGACTTTGGGGCGCAATTTTATCTGATCACAGCGCAGATCATCGCCAAACCACGACACCACTATCGACACTGACCCACAATTAGGCAGCTCTTCTTCCATCGCTTCAACCGAGGTCGCAAAATCCGTCTTCCCGCTAGGCGTGCTTATATTGGCCGCTTTGGTCTTGCCCGGTGCGCTCTCCAGATACACCGGACTGGTCGCCAGCGCATATTCCCCGGTCCCCGGTATCAGCGCCACGGCGCGTATCCCGTTCGCCGGATCAACCGGCGTCGTTACCCCGTCAACCTGCTCAGGACGCATCACCTCAAAGCTGAACTGCGGCACCCGGTTGCCAAACTGTCCAAGCTCCAGATCTTCCAACACCACATAGGCGACACCGCGATAAGCAGGCGAATTCCCCGCCCCCTCAACCGCCTCGATCTTGGGATCAGGCAACTGATCCAGCGACCCCAGATAGACCCGCAAATTCAGATCATCCCTCGGGATTTCCTGACCATCTGCCCAAACCCGGCCAACCCGTGTAACCTCTCCCTCACAAAGCGCAATTGCCATGCTGATTGTATAGGAATACTCTGTCACCTTCGGGCTTGAAGGCGCACCTTTACCACCGCCACTTGTGCTGACTTTTTCCTTAAACCGTGATGCCCAGATCACCTGCCCGGGCAGCCGCATGCGCCCGTAAACCTGGGCGATCACAGCGCCCTCGCTGGCACCGCTCAGGCGAAACCGATCTACCTGACCGGTTTCCACAGCTTCTGAACCACTGCCCATGATCCGCTGATCAATGACCTGCCCAAGCGTCGCCCCAATCGCGCGCCCGATAACCACTGATGACAGCCCCAAAAGGCCGCCACCAACAGAGGCCCCCGCGGCCATTCCAACCGCCGACAATACAATAGTTGCCATCTGCTACTCCTGAACTGGAAATTCAAACGCCGCGACAATCCGGCGACGCCATGGGGCAGTCAGGGCGCTCTCAAGCACCCCATGCCCCGAATAAGAATGTATAAAACTCGCCGACGCGCCTGTGCGCCCGACAATGCCTAAATGTTTAGCAACTGACCCGGCGCGCATCCGAAACAGGATCACGTCACCCGGCACAATCTGCGTCAGAGGCTTTTCAACTAAATGCCGCGCCGCCGCCGCCCAGAGCGCCTCAATGCGCTGTGGCTCTGACCAATCGGGCGAATACGCCGGCACCGCTTCCGGCTCAGCGCCAAACAACTCACGCCAAACTCCGCGCAACAACCCCAGACAATCCGCTCCAGCTCCCTTAGCCGAGGCTTGATGCACATAGGGCGTTCCGATCCAGCTACGCGCTATCGCCACAGCTTTCATGAATTCAAGCTCCCGCCATTGTTCACGCCGCCGCGTCGCGGAACACTGATCAACCAGTCCTCACCAGGGATCGCCGGAAAGCCACGAAAATTTACAAGGTTGTTAAACTTCAACTTGCAGGTTTCCAGTCGCCGGTCGCATCCCGCCTCAATGTGCACTATATCGCCGGGCTGAACATCCGCCCGCAAAGCCTCCCACAGCTCAATCACCCGCCCGCTGGCATTGGTCTGGTCATTTTTAACCACCCCAACCAACCCGGTAGCCGCACCACTTTCGATCCGCACACGACCTTTTTCAAACCACCGATCCGCAAATCCGCTCAGTGATGCAAACTCAAAGAACTTCCCCCCCTGAACAACCTCAACTGGCAACGTCGTACTATATCCCACCTGATCCAGATCGACACCACAGGCGCTGTCCCCCAGAACAGCCCCGCACGATTTTTGATACACCCGACCCTGTGGCTGGTTTAGTGCTTCGGTCAACCCGCGCAGTTCGGCCTGAAACGCCCCCGCACTACGCTGAATTTCCCCAATGGCGCCACGAAACAGCACTACCCGCTGGCTCACATCTACCCAGTTTACCATCCACGATACCACCGCGGCGCCATCATACCGCCCGGCCCGAATATCGGCCTCATTCACTGACGTGTGGCTCAGCACCCCAAGCGCCTCGGTGTTATCCACTGACAACCCCGTGCTCTGCTCCAACGCCCGCGCCGACATGCCGCTGTCAGCCGCAAAATTGATTCCATCAAACGCCAAGGGCAGATCGTGATCGGTAAACCCCAGCACCACGCCGTCGCGCCGCGACACCGACCAGCACCGGCAAATAGTTGTCGCACCGGTTTGCAGATGCGCCTTTAATTCCACAGACAGCGCCATCAGATCCGCACCTCGACCACCGGCACATCCGGTACGTCACCGGCCTGAAAACTGGCCACCGAGGTCTGAATACGTTCACTGTCAAACCGCACCGGTACGTCAAACTCAAACCCGGAACTGATCTCCACACCTTCCTCGGGCGGATGGTCAAAAGTCACAATACCGCTCTGATAATTAACGGTATAATGCACCGTCTCAACCATTTGCGTGCGCGCCACACCAACCTGAACAGTCCCCAGAACCGGCTTCGTGATTGGCCGGGCATAGCTCACACCACCAGACGCATAAGTCTTGGTCAGCGGAAACGACACTTCCACCCCATCCCCAAGCGCAATCACCTGATCCTCAAACCCAATATTCGCCGAAGCCACACAGGATTTATAATCCGACCAGTCCTTCCAGCGAAATCCAAACAACTGCCCCTGACGCGCCTCAAAAAACGCAATCAAGGTTTCAATGTCATCCAGCGCCCGCAGCCCGACACCCGCATCGTATCGCCGCCGCGAATGCGCCCATGGCGTATTGCGCTCCTCAAACCCGTTGGCCAGCGTCACAATCTCGGTGCGCCGCTCCGGCCCGCCAACCGAGCCAAAGCTCAGGTTGGTCGGAAATCTGACTTCATGAAAACCCATATTCTGCTCCCTAACGATTACGCTGCCCGCGCCCCATAGCCCGGCCCAATTGCGCGGCGATTTGTGAATTGGACCGTTGAAACCCTTCAACATCCGGGGTTGAGATATTCATCACGATATTCACCGGCCGCGCACCGCCACTGGTACGAACCCCCAGGCTACCATCCGCCCCGCGCGCCAGCGGCATAATCGCCTCTGGCCCAGCCTCACCCATCAGCCCACGGCCCGAACGCATCGGAAAGCTCACCGGCCCCGACACAATGCCACCCTTAGCAAACGGCATCACCCGGCCTTGCGAAAAACTGGCGCCTTTTTCAAACGGCAACAGCCCGCCAATAATCCCTTCAACGCCGCTGGCCAGCAGGCCACCGATTTGGCCCGTCACCGGCTTCAATGCCGCAGCATAGGCAGCATCCACCATCGACTTGCCGACATTGCGAAACACATCCGACAGCTTGTCACCGTCAAACACCAACCCATCAATTGCGCGACGCAAACCGGAACTGATTGAACGCTGCAAGTTCCCAACATCACGCCCGGTGTCATGGATCGTCGCCTGCATCGATTTCAATTCCTGCTCAAACGCCGCCGCCATCGCCGCGGTCCCACTCAGGGTCTCGCCAAGCGAGCCAATCTGATCGTCAAACCCGTCACGCCCAAATCCATCAGTCATCAATTTTGTCCTTTTTATCATCCGGGAAAGCCGAACTCAGCTCGGCCAAACGCGCCCGTGTCAGCGGTGTCGACCCTCCCGCATCTCCCAGCATCATCGCCAGCTCCGCCGGGGTCAGCGCCCAAAACTGCACCGGCTGCAAGCCCAGCCCGCGCATCCCGGCGCGCATCAATCCCGGCCAGTCAAACCCGTTCATCCAGCGCTCTCACCTGGCACCATGAAAGCGCGCGCCAACAACTGCCCCGCCGTCTTCGCTGCCGCCACCGGGCCCCCGGCAATATCCGCACTCAGCAAATCAGCAGCACGCCCCTGCCAGCCGCCACCGCGCAAACCGGCTACAATCAGCGCCAAAACATCGCGGCTGGAAAATGCCCCACCCTCAAAGCGCTCAACCAAAGCCATCAGCGTATCCGTTCCCAGATCCGCCTCCAATTCGGCCAACGCCCCAAGCGTCAGCTTCAGCACGCGGCGCTCACTGTCGATGGTCAACGCCACCTCACCTGCCCAAGGGTTCGCCACGGCCTAAACCGCCACGAAGGTCAGTTCACCGGCAGACGCCATCGACATCTCATAGCTGGCTTCCCCATTATAGCTGCCCGCGTACTCGATTGATGTGATCTGAAATGCCCCCTCCAGAATACCAAAATCCGGTACAATCACCTGAAACACCGGCACTTGCCCGTCAAAAAATATTTGGCGCGCGCGCTCATCCGTCGCGTGATCCTTGAACACACCAGACCCGGAAACCGACGCAGATTTTACACCGGCCCCGCCCAGCAATTCGCGCCAGCCACCCTGGCTTTCCAGACTGGTCACATCGACGCTTTCGGCGTTCAGCGAAATTCGCGTCGCACGCAAACCCGCAAACGTATCAAATGAACCGCTGCCGGTCATGTCGATCTTAATCAATAGGTCTTTGCCGTTTTGGGCACCCATGGTCTTTACTCCTGAATTGGAAAATCTCTAGTTGTCTTCGACCTGCGCCCGAAACCGCAAATCAATCCGACGCACGTCAGCGTCCTGAACCCGGCTGGCCTTGGCCCGCAAAAAATTCAAATACACCAGCCGCCCACGCGTTAATGTTAGCGACGCGCCGCTAAGCGCATCCGAAACGGCGGCAGCAGCATCTTTGGCACCGCGAAATCCCGCCGCCTGTGACACCACGCTGACGGTAAATTCATGCACCGCGCCCGCACCTGTCTGGTCCGAGCGGTCCCGCACATCTTCCGGCCCAAGGCTTACATAAATACTCGGAACCGTCCCCGCCGGGGCCGCATCAAAAATATCCATACCAACCAATCCGGCCAGAACTGCATCGCCCTGAAGCTGCTGGTAAACCGCCTCTTGCAACGCCGTTGAAACACCATAGCTCATGCCAGCACCTCTTCCCTTGCGTGGCAGGTCAGATAACGCGCAGCCGGGTCATATTCAGACACCGCCAGAATGCGAAACACCCGGTTGCCGTCCCTAAATCTCTGGTCCGGCTTAGGCCGCGAAGGCGCGCCCTCGGGGCTTGCCCGCACCACGATCCGGTATGTCACCTTGGACACTGTCACGAATTGCTGCCGATATTCACGCCCGGCCCCCGCCTTGATCGAGGCCCAGAGCGTACCCATTGGCGTCCACACCTGCGAATGCCCGCCGGCCCCATCAGACACCCGCACCGGGTCCTCCAGCACCAGCTTGCGATTTAGATGAACAGCGGCGCTCATTTCGCACCACCACCCATAATTCGCACATTGCGATAGCGCTGGATTAGGGATGAAACCCCAGCCGGCATTGCGTCACCACCTGCGCCGTTGCGGTTCTCATAATAGTGCGTTGCCAGCAAAAACACCGCCAGCGCCAGATCATCCGGCACGTCGTCCCATGCAGTCCCATGCCCGGAGGTAAAATCCACCTCTGCCGTACCATACAGCGGTATAGCCGCCAGATTGCCAACACCCCACAAAACAGGCCGGTGCATATCCTGCTCCAGCCGATATTTCGCCGGATCAATTACCGATATGGCCCCCAGCCGGTCAATGACCCGCAGCGCGTCCAAGCTGCTGACAGGTGCAAGAGGCAGAGCCTGCCGACAGGCCTCACGCCAAGCGGTCAACGTCCAGGTGTAGGACTTGGAAATCAGAACCTTGCCGGTGCGCGCCTCAATGGCCGCAATAGCTGACCGCAGGTAATTCTCCAACACTGGATCCTGCAACGTGTCACCGGTAAAACCGGTCCCAAGCTGCAAGTGATCCTTGAATTCAGTGACCGGCAGCGCCGCACTGGGCACAGAGGTCTGCTCGACTAACATCATTTACGGTCTCCGAAAATTCGCCCCTCAGACACCCGGCTACCACCGGACATCCAAAAAAAAATGGGCGCGCACCACCCACGTCACTCGGACGGAGGGGAGCAGCTAGATAACGCGGGCATAAACGACACGCGCCCATCGAACCGGGACACGCACATGGCGCGACCCGGTTATTCTCAATCCACGTTAAGTGGTTGAGAATTTCAGCAGTTTGATGGCGTTAAAGTCGCTCACATCGCCGCCCACACGCTTGGTTGCGTAGAACAACACATTCGGCTTGGCGGAAAACGGATCACGCAAAATACGCAGGTCCGGGCGCTCAGCCACGGTATACCCCGCCTCAAAATCACCAAAGGCAATTGCCGCACCAAACGTGTCGGTATCCGGCATATCTTCGGCAATCAGAACTGCATAGCCCATCAGACGCGCCGGCTCACCCGCAGCCAGACCATCGGACCAAAGGAAACGACCATCCGCGTCCTTCAGCTTGCGCACGTTACCGGCCGTTTTCGAGTTCATCACAAACGTCGCATTGGCGCGGTACTGCGCACCCAGCGCATAAACCACTTCTACGATTTTATCGGCAGACCCCAGATCACCATCAACGCCGGTCGGCACATACCCCAGCGAACCCCAGGCCCAGGATATGTCATCAACCATTGGGTGGTTCAGGAAACCTGTCGGTTTATCAACACCGTCGCCATTGATAAACGCCGACGCTTCAGCGCGGGCAAACTTGTCTGCAATCCGCGATGCCAGCCAACCCTCAATATCAAATGCACTGTCATCCAGCAGACGCTGGCTCGCTTTCGGAAGCGCCGACAACTCATGCAGAGGAATAGAAATTCGTTCCAGCGTCGGTGTACCGGTTTCCGAAACCGAAGCAATCTCGCTGGACCAGCCAGAGCCAATATCTGTGTGGTCAATCAACACATCAAACGACGTGCTTTCCACATTCACAACCGAAGCCACCTGACGCAAAGACGCCGTGGATTTCAGCACGCTCTTGATGGTCTCGGAAGTTTCCGGGTCCACCAGATAACCACCATCCGCTGCCACAGCCGTAGACATCGCCTTGCCTTCCAGCTCCAGCCCGCGCAACGCATCATCGTCGCCACAGCGCACGTAGGCTTCAAACGCCTTCTGATGGGGCGCCTCGGCATCCGCAGCGGCACTCAGGACCGGACGGCCCCGGCTCATTGATTTTCTGTCCAGCATGGTCAATCGCTCTTCCTGTTGTTGCATCTTCAATTGAATTTCACCCATAAATCCGGCCATTGCGGCCTTCACTTCGCCTACCGGCGACAGGGTCTCAGGCACATCTTTCCCGGCCCCAGACTTGGTCTCGGTTCTCATCATCAAACAATCCATTCGCTTAAATTGGGATCAAACAGCCTGATCCGTGGCCAGCATCCGGCGCGCATCCTCAAAGACACCCGCCAACTCACGCAAATCGTCGCCTTCCAGGGCTTCCCCCTTGGCCCCGACCCTTGCTTCAGGAAGCATCGGGAACGTCACCAATGATACCTCCCACAGCTCCAGCTCAGACAAAAGCCGCTGGCCTTTGTCATCCTTTTGAGCGCGCACCGTGCGGTACCCAATCGACAACCCGTCAATTGCCCCCGCCTCAATCAGTGCCACCGCTTCGCGACCTTTGGCTACGTCACTCAGCAAGCGCCCCTTGACGTAAAGCCCGCGCTCGTCTTCACGCACTTCATCCCAGATTCCGATCGGTTGCGCCGGATCATGCTGCCATAACATCTTCACCCGCCGCCCGGCATCCTTCAGCGCCTTCAAAGATCCGCCATAAGCACCCTTCAAAACCACGTCACCACCCTTGTCGCGCTTGCCAAAATAACTGGCATAACCCTCGATCACCGCACCGTCCGTTACCGTCAGCCCCGCGCCCAGCCGGGCAAACTTGCGCTCGGGCGCGCCATTTTCAAACACTTGCATCTTAATCCATTTCCTCTTCAGCCAGCTTCGGCAACCCCAACAAGTTACGCTTCTCAGCATCACTCAAAAACGTCGCCTCACTTACCCGGCGCCATTGATTGTCGCGCTCACCAGACAATGCCGACACCTGATCCAGATCGGGACGCAAAACGACCTCTTCCCCCAAGTGCTCCGACAACCAGCTCGACACAGCTGCCGTTATCCGCGTTGCCAGTGGCAATACCGTTAAGCGATAGAACGCCCTGTTAGCTTCCTGGTAATTTGAATAAGTCGCGTCCCCGGGTATCCCCAGCAACATCGGCGGCACCCCAAACGCCAGCGCAATTTCCCGCGCCGCCGCTTCCTTGGTTTTGTGAAATTCCATGTCCGAGGGGCTGAACCCCATCGGTTTCCAGTCCAGTCCACCCTCCAACAACATTGGCCTGCCCGCATTGCGCGCGCCCTGATGATGGCTCTCCATCTCGTTCAGCAGCCGCTCATACTGATCCGAAGACATGCTCGCCTGCCCATCCGAACCCTTATAGATAATCGCCCCCGAAGGCCGCGCCGCATTATCCAGCAGCGCCTTTGACCAGCGCGAAGCCGAGCCATGCACATCCACCGCCGCCGCCGCCGCTTGCATCGGGCTGAAACCATAATGATCATCCTGTGGATGAAAACTCTTGATATGACAAATCGGCGAGGTCCCGTCCCCAACCGCAAACCGATGTTTGCGCCCGCCCACAGCATATTCGTACGCCACCGGCCAGCCATCCGCGCCAGGGATCAGGCTCATCCGGTCTGAGCGCAATACATGCAACTCACCCGGTAAACCATCTTCACCGCCAACCGCCTCCAGATAACCATCGCCTGACAGCAATATCTGGCCAAACAGCGCCTCAAACATCTCGGCGCGCCCCTGCAACGAATTAGGCCGGCCAATCAGCGCCAACACCGGATGCACATCATAACGCCGCTCACCGTCCTGCAACACCAAAGGCAATGCCGCCGCAGCTTCAGCAATCATCTTGACGCTTCGAAACCCAACCGGATTTCCCAAAAAACCAACCTTGGTCAGCGATACCGTATCGCGCGGCGACCACGCCACCCGGCCAGAGCCACCCCAGGCCGCTACCCGACCAGTGGCCGAGGCTTTCACTTCAGGCACCACGTCACCACCACGTCCAAAAAAACTAAACTTCATACCCCAGACACTCCTTCATCCCGCACGCCCAAACTTCTTCTGTTTATAAATATTCCCGCCAGAGGCTATTTTTCGCAGAAAAATAAAACCAATCCGTTACCCCTGCGTACGCACCCCCCAAAATCAATTTTTCCGCCCCGCACCCTATCCAAGTGTGCGTACCCGGGGCCGGACATACTTCGCCGCCGGTTCAATCATCAGTTCAAACAATGCCCAAACCAACGCATCCACCCGATCAGGGGAACCCTTGCCCTCAAACCCGCGCGACGTCATCGCACACATCTGATCCTCAAGCGCCGCCAACCCACGCACGTGCTTCACCCGTCCCTGTTCATACAGTGCCGCGACCGGCTCCGCGCGCGCAGATTTCCCCTTTGAAGCGCGTACAGCGCGATAACTCACCATCGGATCAATCTGGCGGATTACGCTTTCCACCAGATCACCACCCTGATTGACCTCTGCCACCAAACGGTCAGCCCCGTGTCGCGCCATCGCCTCCAGCGCCGCCGAAGCCCAGCCCTGCGGCGACGCGGACGATACTGTTGCATCCTCCAAAACATACGCCTTCCACCCGGTCGGCGGCCCCTCGGTCACCGCCCCGACCACCAAAATCCCACATTCATCGGACCCCGAATGCCCGGTCACCGGCGGATCAACCGCCACCACAATCCGACTACACTCGGGCACATCCTCAACCCGCGCCCTCTCCAGCGCCGCAGAGCTCCAAAGCGCACCCTCAGCATCCTCCAGCAACACCCCGTCCAGTTCCTGGCGCCCCAACCGTGTCCCGGCATAACGTCCCCGAACCTCTTCCAGAAACGAAGCTGCCAGATAGGCCCGGTTGGCCTCGGTCGGCGCATGGGTAGTCACGGTGGAACTATTCGCCAATATTGTCTTCAACACTCCGACATTGCGCGGCGTTGTTGTCACCACCGCTCTCGGCTGATCCCCCAGCCGCAAACAAAATTGCAGCATATCCCAGGTCTCCTGGCCTTTTTTCCACTTGGCCAGTTCGTCCACCCAGGCCCCGTCAAACTGCGGCCCACGCAAGGCCTCAGGCTCATGCGCCGAAAAAACCTGCGCCGTCGCGCCATTGGGCCATACCAACCGCTTGCGGGTCGCCTGCCACTCGGGGCGGCGATCGGGCGGCGAACAGGCCAGAATCCCGCTTTCACCAAACACCATCACTTCGCGCACCTGCTCAATGGTTTCCCCAACCAGCGCAATCCGTTTCATGACGCCCGGGTCCCTAGGCAGCGAACCTTCAACCTGCACTCGAACCCATTCGGCCCCCGCACGGGTTTTCCCAGCCCCGCGTCCCCCCATGATCACCCAGGTACGCCAGTCGCCCTCAGGCGGCATTTGGTGATTAAAGGCCCAAAATTCAAATAGGTAAGGGAGCGCCAGAAGCGCCCCCTCAGTCAATTCATTCAGAAATGTCTCCTGAATCTGCGGACTTTCGCAAGCTAACCATTCGGCGTCGGATCTCCTCTCGCGCTTTCGCAAAGTCGATCGCGAAGTCGTAAACGATACCGGCATCTGTTCTGTTGAGTTTTTCAATTTTCTGCTTCTCGGTCATAAAGGCTTTGGACATGCCAAATAAATTCAGGGCAGTCCTTTTTGCATCAGCCTCGGTGGTTTCCTCACCGCTAATCAGCCGATCCGTTGCAGTATCAAGTTTCAAAATTGCTTGTTCAAAATGCTCCGCTGCCACCCGCAATATTTCTCGGGCAGCCCCGTCGTTGCCGTCGGGTTTTATCAATGTCATTCGTTAAATATGCCTCTCATGCTGATCCGCACGAGCGAAACGAAAAAGCCGCCGCCGGGTCACCCCGGGGCCGCTTGCCCATCTCTTCTAGCTTGAACAAAGTTATACCCAAGAGCGTTCGCAATGTCAAGATCACTGATCTTTGACTGCGTACGCTAAGGTTAAGCAAACATTAACAAATTCAGTATTTTGAGCCCGGATAAGGCCTTCTTCTTTTCCTGAATACTCGCGCCGCAGGCATCCCGAACCCCGGATATAGTCCGGGGTGAGTAAAAAAATCGCGCCGTCAGGTGCGGCTATTTAGTCGCTGCTCCGGGCAGCCTCAATCTCACGCCACGCCGCCACGTTGGCATTATGTTCACGCAACGTCACCGCAAACGCATGTCCCCCTGTGCCGTTCGCCACAAAGAAAATAAAGTCCGTGTCCGCCGGATGCACCGCGGCGCGCATCGCCTCAATCCCAGGATTGGCAATCGGCGTCGGCGGCAACCCGTCAATCACATAGGTGTTGTAAGGCGTCTCCTTGCGCAGTTCACTCTGCCGCAACCCCCGCCCCAAGGCTCCCTGCCCGTTGGTCACGCCATAAATCACTGTCGGGTCGGTCTGCAAACGCATCCCCTGATTGAGCCGGTTGATAAACACCGACGCCACCTGCGCGCGTTCCTCTGGCAACCCGGTTTCTTTTTCCACAATGGATGCAAGGATCATCGCTTCCTCGGGCGTAGAAATTGGCAAGCCCTCTGCCCGGTTCTGCCAAACCTCATCCAGCCGCTCAATCTGGGCCTCTTGCATCCGGGACAACAGATCATCGATCCCGGAACCACTGACAACCTCATAACTATCCGGCGCCAGCGACCCCTCATCCGGCAGATCAGGCACAGCACCGCTCAGAAAATCCGCTGACTTAAGCGCTTGCACAACCTGCCAACTGGTTGCCCCTTCCGCCAACGCAATACGATAGCGGGTATCCGCGTCATCGCGCACCCGCGCATAATCCCCGGGCACAACACCTACCGGATCAAACGCCAACACTTCAACAAATCGGTTCGTCGACGGGTCCAGTTCTCGCACCTGCAATTCAACCCGGGTTACCCCAATCCGGTAAACCACTTCCGTGCCACAACTGCTGGCCCCGCCACGGGTAACAATATCGACGATTTCCTCCATCGACGCCGCCGCCGGTACTAAAAAACTACCGCGCTTCAGCAAGCCGCTCTTTTCAGAATAATTCGCGCCTATCCTAAATATCGTCGGGCTGCTCACCGCACCTCGCCCGGCCAGATCCTCGGACACCCGGCTCATTGTGGACCCAGATTTCACCCGTAAGCAAATCGCATCCTCCAGAGGTCCGGCCACAGAATACTGCGCCTTGCCCCAGGCTATGGCGCCGCCCGCCACAACTAAAATAACAATGAATAATGTCAGCGCGTTAGACGCGATATGCCGCCACATCAGGCATCCACCTTTTTCATGATCAGGCTGGCGTTGGTGCCGCCAAACCCAAAGGAATTAGACAGCGCCACGTTAATCTTGCGTTCGCGTTTTACATTCGGTGCAAGGTCCAGTTTCGACCCGATATCCGGATTGTCCAGATTGATTGTTGGCGGTGCCACCTGATCGCGGATCGCCAGTACACAGAATATCGCTTCCACCGCACCCGCAGCCCCCAGCAAATGCCCGATGGATGACTTCGTTGAAGACATAGTTATCCCTGACACCGCGTCCCCCATCAGACGCTCCACTGCGCCCAGTTCTATCGTGTCAGCCATGGTCGATGTGCCGTGAGCATTGATATAATCTATATCCCCGGGCGAAACCTCAGCCCGCGCCATCGCCGCCTGCATCGAACGATAGCCGCCGTTTCCATCTTCTGATGGGGCGGTAATATGGAAGGCGTCCCCGGACAGGCCATAACCCACAACCTCCGCGTAAATCTTGGCACCCCGCGCCACCGCGTGATCATATTCTTCCAGCACAACAATCCCGGCACCTTCACCCATCACAAACCCATCCCGGTCTGCGTCATAGGGGCGAGAGGCCTTTTCAGGTTCATTGCCCCGCGATGTCGACAGAGCCTTACAGGCATTGAACCCGGCAATGCCAATTTCACAAATCGGAGCTTCAGCGCCACCCGCAATCATCACGTCCGCATCACCCAACATGATCAAACGGCTCGCGTCACCAATCGCGTGCGCACCCGTGGAACAGGCCGTCACCACCGCGTGGTTTGGTCCCTTAAATCCGTACCGGATAGACACCTGCCCGGACACCAAATTAGTCAATGCCCCCGGAATAAAAAACGGAGAAACCCGGCGCGGCCCACGTTCTTTCAGCAGCACCGCAGTTTCGGCAATCGACTGTAAACCACCGATGCCTGACCCAATCATCACCCCGGTGCGCAGCAGCTCTTCTTCGTCATCAATCGCCCAGCCAGCGTCTTCTACTGCCTGAACGGCAGCAGCCATGCCGTACAGAATGAAGTCATCCACCTTGCGCTGATCTTTCGGGGCCATCCAGTCATCCGGGTTAAACGTCCCGTCACTGCCATCGCCACGCGGTATTTCACAGGCATAGTTGGTGGCCAGATGCCCGGCATCAAAGCGCGTAATCGTCCCCGCACCTGACTGCCCGTTCAACAGCCGAGACCACGTTTCCTCAACACCGCAAGCCAGCGGTGTCACCATTCCCAATCCCGTAACCACCACCCGGCGCATCTGCATCCCCAATCAGCGTTTGTTCTTTGCGCCACAGATACACGCGCAGACAGGTCAGGGGCAAGTGCCGGGAAAATGTTTAGCCCAATTCTCCAGTTATTCGCCGAAGCAAGCAAACCGCACGGCCTCAGCCCCGAACCCGTTCCATCAACTGAACTTTGCCCCACTCATCTTCAGATCGGCGCATCAGCTGATAACCTGTTTTCTCTGCAACCCGGATCGATCCAATGTGATCCGAATTCATCCCGCAAACACTGCGCCCGCCAAAGGGTTGCAAATCCAGCCACTCATGGGCCAGTTTGGCCGCCTCACTGGCGTATCCATGCCCATGGCTATGGCTTGCAAACACCCAACCGGATTGTATGGCGGTGTCGTAGTCCTCACCATTCCCGGCATTGCTGTTGTTGAAAAAACCTAATGTGCCAAGAAACCGATCTTCTTTATCCACCACCGCCCAATTCCCAAAACCTCCACTGGCCCATCGGTAAGTATTGCCGTTAAAACGAGACCACGATTGCATCACTGGAACCGGAGCAAACGGAATAAACTCGGCTACCTCCGGCTCTTGCCACATCACAGAGAATGCAGAAAAATCAGCCCAGGTAAATCCGCGCAAGCGAACACGCTCGCCTTCCAATACTGGTACCATGGTTCATGCAGCCACGGCGCGGGGCGCAACTTCTGTACGGATTTTTTCGCCCAGATTAAAGCGGGTTTGCTCCAGATCATGTTCCAGTTGCAAACGCACCCAAAAATCGCTGGCAGTGCAAAAATACCGCGCCAATCGCATCGACAGTTCTACCCCAACCGGCACCCCGGTTTCCAGCAGGTTATCGATCACATCTTCAGAAATTCCAATGCTTTTTGCCAATTCACCGGGCGCAATACCAAACGCTGCCAAATAATCATCGCGCAACACCTGCCCCGGCGGAGGGCAAAGAAACACAGGGGCTTCAGGCTCTTTCGGCGCTTCTGGCGGCAAAAACTGTTCTTCGGTTTCAAACCCTTCCGCCTTCCAGGCGGAAATCCCACCGACCATATGATACACATCCAGATGCCCCTCTTTTAGCAGCATCTTGCCGGCGGCTTCTGACCGCTTGCCAATCGCACAATACAGCACAACCTTTTTGCCATTCAGAACCGGAAACAGCTCGGGATCAAAGCTGGACAAGGGCAACAATAGCGCCCCCGGAATATGCTCTTTTTCGAACTCAGCCACTTCGCGCACATCAACCAGCAATATCTGATTGTCATCATACCATTGCATAATTGTGCTAGCCGAAGTGTCGGTGACGGATAATGGAGTTTTCTTTAACATAATGTCTGTCCTTCAAACCAAGGATTGGAATATTCGTGCATGCTGACCTAGCGGCATTGTTAATGATAGTATGGTATTCCTGCCTCCTTCGAGCAACGCCCTGACCAGACATTTGGGCAAAGAAAAACGGCGCCCCAAAAGGACGCCGCATTCAACAATAATGTTCTGATATTTTAGGAAGCGCTGGTAATAAATTTCACCGCGTCACCAAATGTCTGAATAGTTTCCGCCGCATCATCAGGGATTTCGATGCCGAATTCCTCTTCGAACGCCATAACCAGCTCAACTGTGTCCAGGCTGTCAGCGCCAAGGTCGTCAATAAAAGACGCAGTTGGTGAAACTTTGTCCTCTTCAACGCCGAGATGCTCGACAACAATCTTCTTCACGCGATCTGCAATGTCGCTCATATTATTTCCTCACTTCGTTAATGGGCCTGTGCCCGTCTTTTGCCTTTGACCAATTGGCCGCTATAAGCCCCCAGTTCGTCGCGGGCAGTATCCCGGAAATTTTCATCCCCCGGCAATCTTGCGCCCCCTTTAGCACAAACTCTGGTCGGGGCAAATGTTTTGTCCCCGCCATTATTGGCCTGATGATCACGCAGGGTGAATGTTGGGGTCAAGTAACCAGAGTACAAGCCCAAACCGACTAAATTCCGGTTTTCCCGTCAGTCTGCATTGTATCCACAGGGGCAAATAGAAATATCGTCTTTGGTGTCAATAAGACAAAAACCCTGATCGACATTGTTCCAACCCACCTGCCCGGATTTTAGCACAGGAATGCAACAAACACCCGGCTAATCCATGCATTTTTGCATGAAAGACGAACGTATTTGGGCAATTTCTTAGATGCCGAAGTGCCTGTATTCCAAAATCAATTTGAAAAACACCAACTTTATCATCCCGAAAAAGGACGCTTGAAATGACCTCAATTCAACAATTTTCCCGTATCACAGCCCGTATCACAGGTGGTGTCTATTTATTCATCGCCATGGCTGGCATGTTCGGCATCAGCTATCTGCCCGGGCTAATTGCACCGGGTGACATCGACACCACCATCATTAACCTTATAGCCAATGAAACCATGGTCAGATGGGCGATTGTGGCAACTTTATTCACCCAGCTCGGGCACCTGTTTCTGGTTCTCATGCTCTATCGAATGTTCGCGATCTATTTGTTTGGGGTGAATTGATCATCCTGCTCTGGCTGATCATCAAAGGCGTAAACGTAGATAAGTGGCTGATCCAAGCAGACATCGAAACGGCCAACACTTAACCGCCAAAACATCCCAATACCGGCAGAGATTGCCGGTATTGGGATGTCATTTCCAGACTTCTCTACCGTTCCCGGCACACTCACACCGCGTTCATTATCACCGGCATCCGGTATTTCCATTCCTGCCACAGCGTCGACCCCTCGGCCAACGCCGCCATGAAATGCGCGACATTCGCCCGTGTTGTCGGGCGACCCGATACCAAACCAGTTACCGGAGACTCGCAAATTTCGTATCCCGACACATCTGCATTGATCAAACTATCGGGACGCACCGCGCACCATTCCACAAAGCGATTGTTCACCCCAACCTGCTGGCGCAGATAAAGTGCTGCGCCCTCATTGTCGCGCTGCGGTGGCAGAATACAACGCAACAGCGCCAGCAACCTGCGATCAAGAAATGTGCGCTGTGCGTCAACGCCAGGGTTTTCTACTCCGACGGTATTCATCAGAATAAACCGCACAGGTGCATCCGGGGTGTTTTCCTCAATTGCCAAACACAAGCGGGCAACGGCATCGCTGCACAGTCGCCTTGGATGTCCAAACAAACCTTTGAAATCCATTGTATGCCCAAGGCAGGAAACCACCGCACTGCACCCACCAACATGTTCCGCCAGCCCCGCGTCGTCAATATCCAGAACCGGTGCAATGATAATCGACAGGTTTGAATGGTTACGAACCTTTTCCGGCAACCGGTCTGCCGAACGCACAATAACCCGCACATGTGTGCCGGCTTCCAGCAATTGCCCAACCAACAACCGGCCCGTCGCCCCTGTAGCCCCGACAACCAACACCGTTACCGCATCTGTGACCGAGCCCAATTGATCCAATCTCGCCATCTCATTTCTCCTATGTAAATGATGGTAAGCCCGGACCCTATCCAGCGAGCGCCCCAAACTAAATCGCCCAAATTTGTTAGTTTAGTATGCATTTTTGCAGGGATTGGGTGGGTGAAATTCCACTTTGAACCAAAGATGCCCGGTTTTGCGAAATTCCCGAACACAAACCTTGCGTTACAGTCCTGTTCAGCCCCGAACGAACGCGATACCGGGTCTGTTTGTTGGTATTTCCATACCGAATGTCGTCGCGAAATGGACACGAAACGATGGATTGGTTATTGTCTGACAGAGGTGGTTACAGATATGTTCGATGACTGTTGAAAATACCATTAAATCCTTTGGAGCGCTCGTTGCTTTAGCCGGGTTCATTTTCGGTGTGTTTAAGTTCCTGCAAGTGCAGGCGATCGAAGCTGAAAAACCCTATCTCGAAAGAAAGTTGGCATGGTGTGAGGAAGCCGTTGAAACCACGTCAAGAATCGCAATTTCATCTACGCCTTCAGATGTCGATATAGTCCGTTTTTGGGAAATGTATTGGGGGGTGATGGGTATGATCGAAAACGAAAGCGTAACGCCGGCAATGATTGCGTTTGGCGAGGCCCTAAAAGCAGGAGAGCCGCCAATGGATGCCGCCAAAAACGATCCCCATGCGTCTGGGTTGACGAAGCGATCGTTGGACCTTGCTCATGCTTGTAGAAGAGAGCTATCACTCGAATGGTCGACAAGCTGGGCACGAAAATAAAAGCGGCGACTTTTTAGCAAAGCCGACAACAACAAGTTGCCAGCCTTATCCAAGCCGCTAAATCATCGCCATTCCACCATTCACATGCAACACCGCGCCGGTGACATATGCTGCCTCTGCGCTCGCCAGATACAACACCGCCGCACCAATCTCGCCCGCGTCCCCCATGCGCCCGGCCGGCACTTGCTTGAGGATCGCGTCTTTCTGGTCATCGGTCAGCTTTTCTGTCATCGGCGTTGTAATAAACCCAGGTGCTACACAGTTCACTGTGATACCCCGGCTCGCCACCTCATAGGCAAGTGATTTTGACATCCCCACCATACCCGCCTTTGACGCGGCATAGTTCGCCTGCCCCGGATTACCCGTCGCCCCGACAACGCTGGAGATATTCACAATCCTCCCCCAGCGCGCTTTCATCATGCCCCGGATCACTCCTTTGCACAGCCGCATTGTCGAGGTCAGATTGACGTTGATCACACTGTCCCACTCTTCGTCCGACATTCGCATAAAAAGATTATCGCGGGTGATCCCGGCATTGTTCACCAGAATATCCACCGATCCCAAGGCTTCAACCGCCTGCTTGGGCAGGGCTGCAACGGCTTTTGCATCCGACAGGTTACAGGGCAACACATGGGCGCGTTCGCCCAACTCCGCCGCCAGTGTCTCTAACGGCTCCACCCGCGTTCCAGACAGGCCCACCGAGGCACCTTGCGCATAGAGTGCCGACGCAATCGCCCCGCCAATGCCACCGGACGCACCCGTCACCAGCGCAGTTTTACCCGTAAGATCAAACATATTCAGAACCTTCAATTTTTATTGGATTGGCTGAGTAAGCAAGCCGTAAGTGACTATCTCTGTATTATTCATTTCATAGATTTCATCCGCCGGCGCGGCTTCGATTGTAAACCAGTAAAATGAATCGTCACCAAGCATGTCTTCTATATATTTGCGATTTTGTTCATGCTCTGGCGCGTCGCGTGGATAGTCAGTGGCTTCCTTAAACTGATCAGACCATGAATGCACACCAACCACTGCACCGGATTCCATGGTTCGTTCAACCCCAGCCAAAAACAAGTCAACACCACCTGAATAAATTTCACTGTCTGCCAAAAGATGCGTATTTATCCCCAACTCTCTTAGACGGTAGGCTAGTTTTATCATTGCGTCGTCGTCTACGGACCCTTCAACCACTTCTTCAACTAATGTCGTTATTCCAGGGTTTGCTGCGTAGACTTCTTCAAATTCCGCCTGTGTTTTCGAATTTATCAAGCCAGACATATATAGCTTGTCACCCTCAACCCGAAAATCGGTTGTATCAACAAAATTGATCAACACACCACAACCAGAAAGGCCGATGGTGGAAAGTGTGGCTAACACAATTCTTAATTTGCTCATTTGTTACCCCTGAACAGCATTTGTTACTTCCTCGGGCGTTCCAACCTGGCGGGTGGTAATATCACGATCAATTCGCCGGATCATTCCCGAAAGTGCCTTACCGGCACCAATTTCCCAAATCTCATCCACACCTTGTGCCGCCATCCAGATCACCGATTCCCGCCAGCGCACTGAATCGATCACCTGCTCAACCAGTAACGTCTTGATCAGCATCGGATCACTAATACCCTCGGCAACCACGTTGGCCACCAGCGGCACCTTGGGCGCGACTATACCTACTTTGCCTAAAGCTTCGGCCATCACCTGTGCCGCAGGTGCCATCAAATCACAGTGAAAAGGCGCGGATACCGGCAATAACACTGCACGGCGCGCGCCGGCTTCCTTGGCGATCTCAATGGCACGTTCCACCGCTTCTTTGTGACCCGAAACCACAACCTGCCCCGGATCATTATCATTCGCAGCGCGGCAAACCTGATCCCCAGCAGCCTTGGCAGCTACTTCCTGTACTGCCTCAAAATCCAATCCCAGCAACGCCGCCATTGCCCCGACACCCACAGGCACCGCGTCCTGCATTGCACAACCCCGAATGCGCAAAAGACGCGCTGTATCGGCCAGCTCCAACGACCCTGCCGCCGTTAGCGCCGAATATTCCCCCAAAGAATGTCCGGCCACATATGAAACACTGTCCAGCCCTATGCCTTCAGATTCCAACGCCCGAAACGCAGCCATTGATGTCGCCATCAACGCAGGTTGCGCGTTTTCAGTCAGGGTCAGAGCCTCTGCGTCACCTTCCCAGATCAATGCCGACAGCTTTTCACCCAAGGCCTCATCAACCTCGTCGAAAACTGCCCTTGCCGCTGGAAAGTTTTTCGCAAGCGCGGCCCCCATGCCAATCGCCTGCGCACCCTGTCCGGGAAATACAAATGCTCGCCCCATACTACCACCCCTGCTTATGTTGCTAAGAATGGTGTAAACACATGGCCACGTCGGAACAAGCAAAGAGCGCTAAAAAGGGCGCCCCTCTAAATTCAATACTGGTTGTCGGATCTAGCGTGCGCCAAACGCTCCGCGTGCCTGAGACTTGCCATCACGCAAAGATGGTTTTGTATCAGCATTCGCTGCGCGCGTTGCATTCCCGTTCAAATCAACACGCAACCGTTCCAATAATGGTTCCAGTTCAACGGTCAAAGCGCTTGCTACAGGCACGGCTGCATGTGCTTCGCGCAAATTCAAAAACAAATGATCATTTGAAAATTCGGATTTCGTACGCTTCATGTATACGCTGTCAATTTCTTCAAATCCAAACCGTTCAACCAAAGATGATTCACCTTCGCGGTTTCGCTGCGCCAGACGTACTTCCTGACGTTTTATGTCAATCTGCACCTCAGTGGTAAACCCACGTCGCGCCATCAGATATAGCCAGGCCGAAATTACGAAAAACACCACCGTTATACCAATTTTAATCGGAAACAGTTCCGCGCTGCTGGTTGACCCGGGCATTGTCCAGAGACCAAAAGCAAAAAATCCAAAAATGATACAGCCAGCCAGTGCGGCAAGTTCTCCAAATGAAGCGCGGCTACGCGCAGGGATGCCCGCCCGAATAATATACCCCCAATTAGCCTCGCTGATATTCACGGCTGCTTTGTTTTTCCGCCCGCCCGAAACCAGATCACTTGCGTTGCTGCGCATATCATTTGTCTCCGTTGACGAATAATTAACTTTCTCTCACTCTACCTTGACGTGAAACGTGACGAAATTTAGCCGCCAACGGTGCAAAATGGCGACCAAATCCGAATTTCCCTGCCTTCCCTGACGTCAAATAGGTTGTTTTTCAGCACGATTCAGCTTTCCAGTGCGAACAGTACCCATAGTGATCAATTCACCTTGATCCACAGCGCAAAAGGCGTATAACGCCGCTTCTTGCCGTATTTTTCGGAAAACCAGCGTAGCCTCTCGTGGGTGGGTCGCGGCAAGTTCAGACCCCCACCCGTTGAAATGCGCCTTGAAAATGAATGGAGCACACATGCCGCTATATGAGCATGTTATGATTGCGCGTCAGGATC
>CAZRHV010000012.1:0-52643 GCA_964599985.1 uncultured Marinosulfonomonas sp.
GTTAATATATTCACTGCACGGGTCTCCTCGACCTGAAACTTTGCCTTCAACACGTATTATTTTTTTTTGAATCTACACCCCGGCACGATAAATGCCAGCTTTTGACAGGCTTAAGCTATTTAACAACCCGTAACTGTTGCGCTGGTGCCGCTGTTGGCACCTTTAATGCGTCGTATGGATCGCAGGGGCGCAGCATCATATCCACAACGTTCCGCAACAATTGACGACGGCTGCGGGCGGCGTAAAAACCGCCAGTAACCTGCGATGTTTCCAGCAGAAAATGCCGATAATCGCGATAAGCGGCTGTATCGGGGTGGGTCGGGGCTTTGAAAAAATCGGCCAGGGGTTGCTCGGATACAAATTCGGGCTTGTTATAGACTGCATCGCCGAAAGATTTCACCGGCAGCCCGCGCCAAAGTGCCTGTTGTATTGCCGTTGAATTCACCGATACAGCGCTTTGCGCCGCATCAAGAAGACCGGCCAACTTGCCGCCACGCAGAAAATGCACCCGATCCTCCACGCCGTTTTCAACCGCCAGATCCCATATATCATCTTCTATTGGAACCCGCCCGTCTTCCAGTGGATGGGCTTTGAAAACCAAATGGTGATGGGTTGGCGCGCCCTTGGCAAAACTCTCAATTACCAACTGCAAAAACTCGTTCATCGTTGAAAAAGGTGAATGGCTCTGAAAACTGGAATCGTGTTCCAGCTGAAGCAGCGCCAGATGGTATGGGAACCCGCCACTTTTGATCCGCCGAGTCGCCGCGATACGTGCGCCCCAATGGGCAGGCATCAGCAGTAAGCGCTTAAGATGTAACTTGAATTCCTGTCCAACGCCGATTGAACGGTGCGATTTGAAGTTCCGGTATTTGCGATTTCGAAACAGCAGGAACCAGTGATAAACTGCGCCATAAAACACATGTTCACGCATGTCGCCCCAGTGGTCCGGAGCCTGAATGGCATCGGCCTTGGACTGCGACAACTGGCAGCGCATTTTTCCGACACTCATATCCATCAGCCGGGAATTTCCGTTTGATCCGCCACGCTCATAGGTTACCCAAAACGGGCGCAGATACCCTTCTTCAAACACATGCACTGTCAGGCCTATATCTTTGGCAATGGATATGGCCTTGGCATGGATTGGGCGGGTATCGCCATACAATACCAGGTCCGTAATTCGGTTGTTTGAAACCAGTTCCGACAAACGCGTCGGCCATTCCGACAGTGGTTCACGAAAGGCTACGAAATTATCGCTATCGCTCCAAAACGCCTGATCTCCGGCGTTAAAACCAACGCGGGTCACGGTCGCGCCCGAGGCGCCTATCATGTTTCCAAGCTGGCTGAAAAATGGCCCGTGCGGACCTTGCAGGAACAAAAAGCTACGCCCTGCACCGGTTGCTGTTTTTTTACCGCTCATATTCTCTGGCCTCGGTTTGCTCCGGACCACCCCATTATTATAGTTAGCATCGCTAATATTGCGTTGATTTACCAGTAAATTCCGATCACGACTCGGTTGGGCATTATTTCGCCGACTTGCCCCACGCTAAATCAGGCGATAGTTCTTGGTCAGACAAAGGACCGAAACATGTTTACTGGCATCATCACTGATATTGGCACCATTTTAGCAGTGGAAAAACACGGAGACCTGCACGCCCGCATCGGCACCGCGTATGACGTGGCTGGCATTGATATTGGCGCGTCTATCGCCTGTGACGGGGTTTGCCTGACGGTGGTGGCTTTGGGCGACGACCCGCAGGGCTGGTTCGATGTGGAAATTTCTGCCGAAACGGTTTCCAAGAGCAATATTGGCGAAAATGGCTGGTCTTTGGGCAAACGGATCAATCTGGAGCGCCCGCTAAAAGTCGGCGATGAACTGGGTGGCCATATCGTTTCGGGCCATGTCGATGGAGTCGCCATGGTTTTGTCGGTGCAGGTTGAGGGCGAAAGCACCCGCGTCACCCTGCAAGCCCCGGATGATCTGGCACGTTTCATTGCGTCCAAAGGCTCGGTTGCCCTGAATGGCACGTCGCTGACGGTGAATGACGTGGATGGCCGGGAATTTGGCATCAACCTGATCGGTCACACCAAGGATGTCACCACATGGGGGCAAGTGGCGGCGGGGGATGCGATCAATCTGGAAATTGATACTATGGCCCGCTATGTCGCCCGCCTGCGCGCGTATGAAACATGAGCAGCTTTGGCCACAACAACGGCCCGGCGTTTGATACCGGTCTGAGCTGGCGCAAACATTGCTGGACCAGGGCGCGGCGCGACCTGATACCAAACCTGCCTATTGAAATCCTGCGTGGCCGGGTAAAGCGGGCGCGTGAACTGGGGCTGGAATATAAAACCTATGCCTCGGTGCGGGCTTCGACCGGGCGCGACGTCATTGGTTTCCTGTTTTCCTCCAACGCCCTGCGCGCCTTCAAGAACACGCCGGAATTGCCACCGGACCGGCTTGAAAAGCTGACGGCGATTGTAGAATGCAGCCGCATCGCGCTGGTTTCAAAACCCCTGACACCCGAGGCCCTGATGGCCGCGAACAAAGGCGCTGAATTCACTGCACTGCCAGCCCCTGAATTCAGAGACATCTGGCGCGACAGTCGTCGGATAATCCTATCTGCTCTTAATACCGACAGGTTGCCCGCCGATGGCGTTGTGCTGATCGGCGATACAACTCTAGAACGGGAATGGTCACTTGCGGGTCGCCTTGCAGGCTATTTGCCCGCAGACCGCTATTTCCAAGCCGCCCCCTAAACCTCTTCTTCTGTTCTCAAATACTCCCGCCGGAGGCACCGCGCACCCGACCGGGTGCGCCAACAAAAGCCGTGGCGCATCGCGCCGCAATAGTCTATCTGGCGAATTGTGCGTTAAAGGATGCAAGTTATGAGCTATGAAAAGCCCGGCCCGGTTGAAGAAAACTGGAGCGACGCGATGTCCTCGATTGAGGAAATCATCGAGGATGCCCGCAACGGCCGCATGTTCATCCTTGTTGACCACGAAGACCGCGAAAACGAAGGTGATCTGGTAATCCCGGCGCAAATGGCCACACCCGAAGCGATCAATTTCATGGCCACCTATGGCCGCGGGTTGATCTGCCTGACCCTGACCGGTGAACGAATAGAAGCCCTCGGCCTGCCGATGATGTCCTCGCATAATGCCTCACGCCATGACACGCCGTTCACCACCTCTATTGAGGCCCGCGAAGGTGTCACCACCGGCATTTCCGCCCATGACCGCGCCCGCACAGTCGCGGTGGCCATTGATGCCTCGAAAGGCGAGGCCGACATCGCCACCCCCGGCCACGTTTTCCCGCTAAAAGCCCGCCAGGGCGGTGTGCTGGTGCGCGCTGGCCACACCGAAGCGGCCGTTGATGTTTCACGCCTCGCCGGCCTGAACCCCTCGGGTGTGATCTGCGAGATCATGAACGAAGACGGTACCATGGCCCGCTTGCCGGATCTGGTGGCCTTTGCCCAGCTTCACAACCTGAAAATCGGTACCATTTCTGACCTGATCCGCTATCGTCGCCGACATGATCACTTAGTCAACGAAAGCGCTCAAAGCGCTGTAACATCTGCTTACGGTGGCGACTGGATGATGCGAATTTATACTGACGAAACCCACGGCTCGGAACATATCGTGCTGACCAAGGGCGACATCACCAGCGCTGAACCGGTGCTGACCCGGATGCACGCGCTTGATCCGCTTGGCGACATCCTCGGCATCGGCCGGATTTCCTCCGACCTCGAAAACGCCATGCAGGTGATAGCGGACGCGGGCAGGGGCGTCGTCGTGCTGCTGCGCGACACCGAAATGAAACTGGTACGCAAGGGCGAAGCCAGCCCGCAAACCCTGCGTCAATACGGCCTTGGCGCGCAAATCCTCGCCGCCCTTGGTCTCTCAGAACTAATCCTGCTGACCAATTCACCGACCCCGAAAGTCGTCGGGCTGGAAGCCTACGGGTTGTCAATCACCGGCACCCACAATATCCCAAGCGAGAACTGATATGGCAAGCGAAGAGACCCACCACATCCTTGATCTGCCGACCTTCGACAAACCGGTCAAAGTCCTGATCGTCGTCGCGCCCTATTATAAGGACGTCGCCGACAATATGATCAAAGGCGCAAAGGCCACACTGGAAGCGGCGGGCGCGACATGGGACTTGGTTGAAGTCCCCGGCGCGCTGGAAATCCCCACGGCCATCCGCATTGCTGACCGGAAATCCAACTTTGATGGCTTTGTCGCTTTGGGCTGCGTCATCCGTGGTGAAACCACCCATTACGATACGGTATGCAATGATAGCAGCCGCGCTCTGCAACTGTTGGGGCTGGATTGTTTGTGCATCGGCAACGGTATCCTGACGGTGGAAGATAAAAAACAGGCCGATGTGCGCGCGGACCCGCTTGATCAAAATAAAGGTGGCGGTGCCGCCGCCGCCGCCCTGCATCTGATCGCGCTTTCCCGCAAATGGGGTCAACCCAAGGGCAAGCTGGGCTTTCAGTCTGACAGCATCCTGATCGCCGAAAACTCCAAAAGCTCCAGAACCGCATGACCAAACCCGACAAACGGCAAATGAAATCCGCCGCCCGGCTTTATGCTGTGCAGGCTCTGTTTCAGATGGAAAGCTCTGGCCAGACGGCTGAAGCGGTAAAGCAGGAATTTGAAGACCATCGCTTTGGGGCCACCTATGAGGGTGATGAAATGGCCGAAGGCAATGCTACGTTGTTTCGAGAACTTATTGAGAATGCAGTGAACTATCAGGCGGAGATTGACCAACTAACTGATCGCGCCCTTGTCGCCAAATGGCCAATAGCCCGCATCGATCCAACCCTGCGCGCCCTGTTTCGCGCCGCGGGAGCTGAATTAAACCACAGCAATACACCGCCCAAAGTGGTGATCGTAGAATTCGTCGATGTCGCCAAGGCTTTCTTTCCAGACGGCAAAGAACCCAAATTCGTCAACGCTGTGCTTGACCATATGGCACGCGAGGCAAAGCCAGACGCTTTTTAGCCGAGCTTCATTTCATGGGCAATCGCCGTGGCACCCGTGCCACATCCAATTTCCAGCACTTCCATTTCCGGGCGGAAATGTCCCTGTTTGATCTGCAACTTCTCTTGGTAGACGCCTTCATCCGATACCGGATTTTTGGCATAGCGCCTGGCGACAAAAATCCAAAATCTGGCCGGTCTGGCCATTACATTCCCTGGCTTAAGTGGTCATCCTTCAAACATGCTGATCAAACAGCACCGGATTGCCGTCCGGATCCAGCACAATCATATTCCCCGGCCCGCCGCTATCTGCATCCACTTCATCCATGATTTCCACCCCAGCTGCCTTTAGTCGCTTCTGAATATCGCGCACGTCCTCAAACACATCCACCGGCTGCGCACCAAGACCCCAGCCGGGGTTGAACGTCAGCGTGTTCTTCTCAAACATCCCCTGAAACAGCCCGATTTTAACATCACCATTGTCCAGGATAAGCCAGTTCTGGTCCTCTTCGCCAAACACAACTTCAAAGCCGAGCGTTTGGTAGAACTTTTTCGAGGCGGCAATATCCTTCACCGCCAGACTTACGGAAAACAAGCCCAGTGACATCGTCAATCTCCCTTTTTGAAACGTTAGAAATTAAATCTTAATGCCGTCGCGCCTGCACCAGATAACCCTCAACCTCAGTCTCACCCAATGCCCGCAGCGCTTCCAGCCGGTGCAGACCTTCCACCAGAATAAACTTATCCCCCGATGCGCGCAGCTGGATCGGCGTCAACTGACCTTCCTCCAGAATGCTTTCTGCTATTTCTTCGACCTTGGCCGCGTCCAGCGTCTTGGCCCGTTTCACCGGCACCTGAACTTTGTCAATTGGATAGGGCAGTTTGTTAAGCATATGCAGAATTCCAGCTGTAATGATCTTCGGGTAAGTCTGACCTGATCAAAGCCATAAATGCAAGCGGTAGGAATCCCCCCTGCGACCACATATCCCATAGCAATTCCACCATCGCCGCCTATCTTCAAACCAACAAAGGAGCACCCAATGCCCAGACTTGTCCGCCTTTACATCATCCAGATTTTCATCGGTTTCGGCCTCTCAGCCGTTTTCGTTGCCCTGTTGCTCTGGCAGAATGTCGGCAATCTTGCACATCTTGTCACCAATTCTGACATGGGTTGGTTGGCGCTGCTGATGTTGTTTATATTCAACGGGTTGGTCTTTGCCGGGGTGCAGTTTGCGATTGTGATCATGCGTATGGCGGACACGCCTAAACCGCCAACGCGCGGCAAAAGGCTACCGCGAAATCCGCAGATGGTGCCGGTGAAAGTTGTGGCGGGCCCACCAAAGCGCGACCGTAGGGGTACGTAAATTCCCGAAGCCTGGTTTTACAGGTGGGCGCCAGGTAAGTGAACCAGGGTCCAAACAGAGCCAGCTCCCTCGGATTTATTTAAGGCCACCGGAATTGGACCCCGTATACGAGAAGGGCAGAACCCGCCACTGGTTAAAATAGACCTGCGGCGGGCATCCGACAAGGGGTTAGTCTTCGATTTCACGCATTTTGATCAGATGGCCATCCCAGCCTTTGTCAAACGCGGCCAGCAGGCCGAACGCGTCTGCACCGGTTGGAAAGCCGCTGTGGACCAGTCCCAGCCGGGTGCCGCCGTCTACCGCGGTTAATGTCCAGGAAACCTTGGTCATCAGCCCGTTCATCGGGCCGGCGGTAAAGCTGTAAGTCAGACGCCCGGGCGGGTCCATTTCTTCCACAGTGCCGTTACACAGGGATGAACCGTCTTTACCTTTCATATCAAAGGCCTGACCGTTTTCGAAGTCGGTATCCGGCTTGTGAAACCACTTGGCAAGATGGCTGGATTTGGTCAGGTAATCCCACACCATTTCCCGTGGAGCTGCGATATGGATTGTTTTTTCAATTGTTCCGTCAGGCATTAGTTCAGGTCCTTTTCTATGGTGGATTTTAGGGTTGTCAGGCGGGTTTCCCAAAAGGTGTCAAAGACCGAAAGCCAGTCGATAACCGGTAGGAAGCCGTCTAATTTCAAGTGGTTGATCCGTTCCCGCCCTTGGGCAGTAACTTCAATTAAATCAGCCGCTTCCAGTATGCTCAGGTGCTTTTTGATCGCCGGGCGGGTGACGTCGAACTGGCTGGCGACTTCGCCAATGGTTTGGTCATTGTTGGCCAATATGCGTAAAATTCCACGCCGGGTCGGATCAGAAAGGGCGCGGAAAGTTGATTGTGCATCGGGTGTTGCCATGTCTTTCCTCATTATGAAACCATTTGGTGTCATTTAAATATGATACCAAATGGTTTCATGTCAACAGAAAATTCTAACGGCAGTTATTTACCAGTGTTTAGTCCAGAATGGCGGCACCGCCAGCAGCCTCGCCATTTGCGATGAATTCCACGACCCGGCCAACCCGTTCATCCGCATCTTTGGGTGCTGTGAAATCTTGCAGCATTGACTGCCATATGCCCGTGGCGCGTTGGTCGGCGGGCTTACTGCCTGCGTCGGTCCAACTGCCAAAGTTCGATATGTCTGCGACTAACGGCGTGTAAAATGCATCGCGGTAACGCTCCATCGTGTGTTCAGTGGCAAAGAAATGCCCACCCGGATCGACATCAGCCAAAGCGGACCAGCCCAGGCTTTCTTCGTCAGTTCCGGGTGTCTTAGTCAGATGAGCAAAGGTCTGTAACATCTCAACATCATTGATGAATTTTTCAAATCCAAAAGTCAGGCCACCTTCCAGCCAACCGGCGGCGTGAAACGTCATCGTCGCCCCACCCAACAGCGCAGCCCACATCGACATATGGGTCTCTCCGGCCGCCTGCGCATCTGTGGTATTCGATGCCGCCCCGGCTGCAGAACGCCAAGGCAGGCCGATAAGGCGCGCCAGTTGACCACTGCCAATGGTCATCTGGATATGTTCCGGCGTGCCAAAGGCAGGGGCGCCGGATTTCATATCTACGTTTGAGCCAAACGCGCCATACACCACCGGTGCGCCGGGGCGGGTGATCTGAGCCAAAGCGATGCCTGCCAGTGCCTCGGCGTGTTGCAGCACCAGCGCGCCGGACACGGTGATCGGGGCCATGGCACCTGCCAGACAGAACGGTGTGATGATTGATAATTGCCCGGCGCGGGCAAAGTCGATTATTCCCTGACCCATTGGTCGGTCAATTTGGCGGGGTGAATTCGTGTTGATCACGGTTTTCGCCCAAACCTGATTCCCGAACGCTTGGTCGGTTAATCCAAGGGCGAGGCGAAGCATCTCAAAACTTTCCTCGACCTGCCCACGGCCACGGGCATAGACGAATATCGGTTTATCACACAGGGCCAGCTGGCCACGCATGAAGGCGTAGTGGCGGGTATTGGCAGGCACGTCTTGGGGCTCGGCGGATGGGCCAAGAAGGTGAATAACATCAACGCTTTGCTGTAGCCGCAACGCGTTTTCATAATCGACCAAACGCCCCGGTCTGCGCCCTTCAATCAGGTCGGTCGCATTCGGGCAACCGGCACCGGGGCCAAACAACATGGCGCCGTGTTTTAGCAGTTGATTACGGGCCGGATTGGGCGCGTATATCTGGATTTCTTTGGGCGCGGTATTTAGCGCGGCCGCTACAATATCGCGACCAATGCGAACCATGTCACCGTCAACCGTCGCACCCGCCGAGCGGTATAATTCAACCGCCTCATCCAGTAGTATTTTTATGCCCAGTTCTTCCAGAACTTTCAGCGCCATTTCGTGGATTGCGGCGATGGCGTCATCCGAAAACAGTGATTGCGGTGCGAAAGGGTGGTTTAATTGAGCAGGGTAGGGGTTTGCGCCACCTGAAATTACCGGTCGTTTTTTCCTGCGTGCCATATAATGCCTCCCGGAACAAACTCAGGCGGATTGGTTTTCAGAACTTGTCCGTTTGCGACTCTGACTTGCAATTTGTTCATGTATTGTTCACATTGATGACATGCCCGATAATCTGCAACCTGGCCAGCTATTAGCGCGCGGTACTTGCCGCCATTTACTTAGCCATGGCTTTGTTTGTATTGAAGAATTTATCCCAAAGCGGGGGCTGCGCGTGGACATAATGGCGCTTGGCCCCAAGGGGGAAGTCTGGGTTGTTGAATGCAAGTCGAGCCGGGCTGATTTTCAAACGGATAAGAAATGGCAAGGGTATCTGGAGTGGTGTGATCGTTTTTTCTGGGCTGTTGATGCGGATTTTCCAACCGAGCTATTGCCAGATGAAACCGGATTGATCATTGCCGACGGTTTTGATGCCGAAATATTGCGGGTGGGGCCGGAAAACAGGCTGGCCGCTGCGCGGCGTAAAATGCTAACGACAATGTTTGCCCGTCATGCGGCGCGGCGTTTACATGGGTTTCGCGATCCGGGTGTTGCAGCCCTGAACATCCAAGGCAGATATTCTTAGGGAAAGGACAAAATATGATGGTAAAATTCCACTACCCGGATGGTGATTGGTGCTATCGCGGACTGCAAACCGTGCATGCAATATTTCACGATGCCGAAGGCAAATTGATTGCGCGCGCAGAAAAGGGCGATTTATCAGGCTATTACGAGTTTGAAATTACCGGGTTTGAACTGGTGGGGCCGGGTAAGATTTACAAATAGCAACGCCGCGAGATCGAGCTATTTCTTCACCATTGCCTCTGCGAGCTTGGCGGCGGCGGTGATTTCATCTGCGATTTCACGGGCCTCATCCGGTTCAAAGTCCATCGGTATTTCGACGCCGTTTGCTTCGATAAAAATCCGCACCATGCCCAGGGATGTCGGGCCGATCTGAATATTTGCAGCGAGGTCGCTTTCTTTATTGATGCCCATATTCGATCCTTTGGCTTTGCACGCGGCGGCGTAACGTGTTCTGGTTCGGTGAGCAAGGGCATGTGTGTGGAACTGGGGTCTTGCAATCAAGCGCCCGCGTCGGTAAATCCCGGATTGTGTGCCGCCTTAGCTCAGTTGGTTAGAGCACTGGTTTGTGGAACCAGGGGTCCCCCGTTCAAGTCGGGGAGGCGGTACCATTTCCCCGAAAACCCGAGGAATTATACTGTATGCTAAGCGAGTGCTTTGTGTAAGCTAACCCTATGGCAGTTATTGAGTGGCTTTATTCTTGGGGTTGAGATGGATATTTTTGTGCGCTGTGTTTTTGGTCTGCCGTTGTTATTTGTGCTCGGAGCGGCGCTACCGGGCGGTGTTATTGCTAAAGACCAGAGCCGGATGAACGGGGTAAATCTGGCCGGGGCGGATTTTGGCTATGACATTTTGCCCGGCGAATTTGGGGTTCAATACACCTATCCGAACCGGGGAGAGGTGGATTATTTTCAAGCACAGGGGATGAACACATTTCGGCTGCCGTTTTTGTGGGAGCGGTTGCAAAAAGATCTGTTTGCCCCGTTGGACGCGGGTGAACTGGCGCGGATAGCGGAATTTGTAGATTACGCGACCGCTAAAAAGAATACTGTAATTTTGGATCCGCATAACTATGCGCGGTTTTATGGCGATGTGATCGGTATTGACGGTGATCTGGGCGCGGTGCCGGTGGCGGCGTTTGAGGATTTTTGGGCAAAGCTGGCGCATGAATTCAAGGGCAATGACCGGGTGGTCTTTGGCTTGATGAATGAGCCCAGTGAAATGCCAACAGAATTGTGGCTGGACGATGCCAATGCGGCTATTCGGGCAATCCGTGAGGTCGGCGCGGATAATCTGATACTGGTGCCGGGAAATGGCTGGAGCGGGGCGCATTCCTGGGACGCGGATTATTATGGTACGCCAAACAGCCGGGTGATGGCCGGGGTAAAAGACCCGGGCGGGAATTTTGCCTATGAGGTGCATCAGTATCTGGACAGCGATTCATCCGGGACGTCTGAGATATGTGTTAGTAATACGGTCGGATCAGAGCGGCTGGTTGGGTTTACCGCATGGCTGCGAGAGCAAAACGCGCGCGGGTTTTTGGGCGAGTTTGCTGGTGGAAATAACCCGCGATGTCTGACAGCACTGGATGACATGCTGGGATATATGGATGAGAACGCAGATGTCTGGCTGGGCTGGACCTATTGGGCCGCCGGGCCGTGGTGGGGTGAGGACATATTCACGCTGGAGCCGCTGGATGGGGTGGACAGAGCGCAATTGGCAGTCTTGAAGCGGCATATGGAGCAGCGCTAAAGTTGTTTGTCGCCCGCCTGTATCCGGGTCGCCCGAAGCGCCTTGCCAACCTGATGGCGCAGCTCGGTTGGCTGGCGTTGCAAAACCTCTAGTACCGCCCGCAATTCTGCGCGGGCGTCATGCAATTGATCGACCAGTGAAATGATAACCCCCAAAGCATCCGTGTTTAGGTCAAAATCTTCAGATAATTCGCAAAGCAATTCGATGCGGGCGATGTCCACCTGCCGGTAAGTTACTGTTTTGCCGCTGCGGTGTGGGCTCACTATTTCTGCCTCGACAAACGTTACCAGTTGTTTGCGGGTCAGACGCGACACAGTAGCGATGACTTGGTCTTCTGAAAAAAGCTCGTTCATATTTGCCCCCCCTTGGCTGGATCATAGGCGTGATTTTTGCGCCAATTTTCCATGAATTTGCTGAGTTCCGGGTCGATGTCCGTTGGCAGGACAATACGCAGTTCGACCATTTGATCGCCGCTTGCGCCTTTTGCAGGTTTCACACCGCGCCCCCTTAGGCGCAGTATTTGGCCGCCATTGGCCCCTTTGGGGATGGTCAGACTAACCACGCCTTCAATGGTTGGGACCGCAACTTTGCCACCGAGCACTGCCACGTCAATGGCGATGGGGTGAATAATCAGAATATCATTGCCTTCACGCCGGAACATGGGATCAGGTTTTACAGACAGGGTCACCAGCGCGTTGCCAGCTGTTCCCTGGCCAATACCGGGCCCACCTTTTCCACGCAGACGGATGGTTTGCCCGTCAATCGCACCTTGGGGAATTTTCACCTCGAGCGCGCTGCCATCTGGCAGTGTAATACGGGTTTTTGCCCCTTTAACAGCGTCAAGGAATGAGATTTCCAGTGTATAGCGGTGATCCGGACCAGGGGCGTTAAATTCATGGTGCTGACCCCGGCCGGACGGGTTGGCACGACCCTGGCGCAAAAATTCTGCGAAAATATCAGCCGGGTCCACGGTGTCGTCAAACCGCGATTGCGGGCGATAGGGGTTTTCCGGCGCATCGGTAAAATCGCGGTAATATTGCTGTTGCGCGCGTTCGGTGCCGCTTGCGTCAATCTCGCCGCGATCAAATTTGGCCCGCCGGTCCTTGTCTTTGAGAAAATCAAAAGCTGCCGAAGCGGCCTTGAAACGCGCTTCGGACTTGGCATCGTCCGGGTTCAGGTCGGGATGGCTTTCGCGGGCAATTTTGCGATAGGCCTTTTTGATTTCGGCATCTGTGGCGGATTTCTTGACGCCAAGCGCTGAGTAGGGATCGTTGCTCATACTTTGCCTCGGAATTCAGGCTTCTGTTTGACGTTTTACATTGGCATAATTTCGGGTCAAATCAAGGTCAAAGCCGGACTATTGCGATGTTACTTTGATACGTTGGCGCAATTCGCTGCTGTTTCCATCAAAGATCAATATCTCATCCTGATCCGTAACCACGGCGTACCAGTCTGAGCCGCGGGTAAAGGCGGTTGCGCGCGCGCCGTCGGGCAGAGATATTTCATCGGGAATGGTTATTGATACCCGATCACTTGAGAAGCGGATGACAAAGAGCGCGACGATGGTTAGAAGGCCGATGATCATGGTGGCGGTCAGGATTGTCACTAATAGTCGTAAAAAACGCAGGCTTTTTGCCTGTTCCTTGGAAATTGGAGCTTCATCCATGTCGGCGTCGCCTTTGTTAGTCATCATTCAGGCGAAACCGCCCAAGCGGCTTGATAAAGCACTGGCGCGCGACGTGCCAGAGGGGGCCGAGCTTTCGCGTTCGCGGCTGGTGCGCCTGATTGCCGAGGGGGCGGTGACGCGGGCTGGTGTGGTGGTGAATGACCAGCGGGCGCGGGTGGCGGAGGGAGATTGTTTTTCGATTGTCCTGCCGGCCCCGGTGGAAAGCCATATTCTGCCCGAAGACATCCCGCTGGATGTGATCTGGGAAGATGCGGATCTGGTGGTGGTGAACAAACCCGTTGGTATGGTGGTGCATCCCGCCCCTGGCACGCCGGGGGGGACGCTGGTAAATGCGTTATTGCATCATTTTGGCGGACGTTTGTCCGGGGTTGGCGGGCAGATGCGCCCCGGCATTGTGCATCGGATTGATAAAGATACCAGCGGCCTGCTGGTGGTGGCAAAATCAGATGTGGCACACCATGGGTTGGCGGCGCAGTTTGAGGCGCATTCGGTGGAACGCAAATATCTGGGGCTGTGCAATGGGGTGCCGGATTCGGCTGATCCCAGGTTGCGCGGTGTGAAGGGGGTAAATTTTGAGCCCGGAAATGTGATGAAAATCACCACCCATCTGGCACGCCACAAACATGACCGCCAGAAACAGGCGGTGCTGTTTCAGGGTGGGCGACACGCGGTGACGCGGGTGCGGCTGGCAGAGCGTTTCGGCACGCCAGCGGTGGTGGCAATGGTGGAATGCTGGCTGGAAACCGGGCGCACCCATCAGATCCGGGTGCATATGGCCCATGTCGGACACGGGCTGATCGGCGATCAGACTTACGGCGGGCGGCGCAAGCTGAACGTCAAGGCGATCGGGCAGGGGGCGGTGGATGCGGTGATGGCATTTCCCCGGCAGGCATTGCACGCGGCGGTGCTGGGCTTTGTTCATCCGGTAAGCGGTGAAGCGATGCGGTTCGAGGCGGAGATCCCGGTTGATATGGCCGGGTTGATAGCGGTGTTGCGGGGGCGTTAGTTCGACGGGGCACTGAGCATTCGGTCCAACAGGTTTAGTATTTCGTGTTGCGGGTTTAGGCCACCCAAGTTGGAAAGCTGCATTAGCCCGATCAGCGCGCCGTAAAGCACGTTTGCATTGCTTTGAGCATCCGTTTCGCTGTGGCGCAGCTCAACGAACAGGTCTTTGACATAGTTGATGCGTTGTTTATCCACTTCGTTGACGGCCGCTTTGACCATATTGTCGTAGCGTGCCCAGTCGCGGATCGCGGCCTCGGCCAACGCGCCACCATAGGCGGTGTTGTTGTCGGATGTTGCAATTTCCATTAGGCGGCGCAGGCGTGTCTTTGCGGGTGACTTGCTGTCTTCCAGCGCCGCGATCACCGCGTTGGTTGCAATCTGTTGCCAGTGTGTAATCATCGCAAGCCTGAGGCCGGGGACGTCTTTGAAATGCCAGTAGAACGAGCCTTTGCTGACATTGAGGTCCCTTGCAATTGTTTCGGCCTTTATCGCTTGCGGACCACCTATGGTCAGGGCGCGGAATGCAGCTTGTATCCAGTCCGGTTTGGTTAGTCGCGGTTTGGTTTCCATGGCCGAACCATACGATAGCGTATGGACAAGGGCAATGCATCTGAGTACATACGGTGGCGTATGGTTTTGGAGGTTAATATGAATTACTGGCATTTGGCGGCGGCGGGTCTGTCGGCATTAACGGCAATTGCACATGTGTTTGGTGGCGGGCCGGAGTTTCACCAGCCGATGCTGGCAAGTGAGCTTGGCAGCCACGTTAAAGCGGGATTTTCCGTGGTCTGGCACGCGACGACTATTATGCTGGTGGTAAATAGTGGGTTGTTGTTTTTTGCAGCGATCAACCGGCCAGAGGGGCGCGCATTCGCGCTGGTGGTGGTCCTGCAATATCTGCCATACGCGGTGATATTTTTGTTTTTCGGGATGATGCGCCTTGGAAATATAACCGCATTGCCGCAATGGACCGTATTTCTGTTAGTCGCAGGGTTGGCCTTGGTTGGGCTGAAACGCGGGCACAAAAGCGTGGGTGTATAGCTGTGCTGACAATTGCTATTGGGTTGTTCGTGGTAATGAGCGCCATAGCCGCGTTACATTTTTATTGGGCGTTCGGCGGGCTCTGGCCCGGGAAAACGCCGCAAGATCTGGTAAATTCCGTCATCGGGTCGAAGAACCACACCCGCATGCCGGGGGTGATTTTAACGCTGGTTGTATCTGCCCTGCTGTTAGGGGCCGGGTTGTTGCCATTGGTTCACCTTAGCTCGGTTTTACCTGATTTCTGGGTGCGCATTGCACTGTGGTTGCTGGTATTTGTATTTTTCGGGCGCGGCTTGGTAACTTACATTTGGCCACCGGTGTTTGGTGACGCAACTGAACCGTTCAGAACCTTGAATATTCGCTATTTTTCGCCGCTTTGCTTGTTGTTAGGGTCAGGATTTTTGGCGATTGTGCTATACTCCTGAAACGGATTACCCCAGCACATGACCGTGAACCTTTGAAATATTCATCGCAAAGCGACGGAACCATCTTCATATTACGTTAATATGGTATCGCTAACGCGACATCTTGAACCGGGCAATGAACTTGCCTATGTAATGTTAAGCCTCGATACATTGGGGCAGAAACAGGGGCATACTACATGAGCAACTTAAAAAATCTTCCGGCACCATCCCCCGAGCAGGGGTTGAACCGCTATTTGCAGGAAATCCGCAAGTTTCCGATGCTGGAGCCGGAACAGGAATACATGCTGGCAAAAAACTGGGTGGACCATGAGGACAGCGGTGCCGCGCACCAGCTGGTGACATCGCACCTGCGTCTGGCCGCCAAAATCGCCATGGGCTATCGTGGATACGGTTTGCCGCAGGCCGAAGTTATTTCGGAAGCAAATGTCGGCCTGATGCAGGCGGTAAAGAAATTCGACCCGGAAAAGGGTTTTCGACTGGCCACCTATGCAATGTGGTGGATCCGGGCCAGCATTCAGGAATATGTACTGCGGTCATGGAGCCTGGTGAAACTGGGGACTACATCGGCGCAAAAGAAACTGTTTTTCAACCTGCGCAAGGCCAAGGCCCGTATTGGTGCCTTTGAAGACGGTGATCTGCGCCCTGAAAATGTTGAGCGTATCGCCAAAGATCTGGGTGTGACTGAGAAAGAAGTTATTTCGATGAATGGCCGCCTGTCAGGTGGGGATGCGTCGCTGAACGTCACGGTTGGCTCGGATGGCGAAGGCACGACACAATGGCAGGACTGGCTGGAAGACGAAAGTGCTGATCAGGCGGGCGATTATGAAAAGCAGGATGAGCTGGATATACGCCACGATATGCTGATGGAAGCCATGGACGTGCTGAATGATCGCGAAAAGGACATCCTGATGCAGCGTCGCCTGAAGGAACAGCCGATTACGCTGGAAGGTCTGTCGGGGCAATACGGTGTCAGTCGTGAACGCATCCGTCAGATCGAAGTGCGCGCGTTTGAAAAACTGCAAAAACGTATGCAGGAACTTGCGGCAAATAAGGGAATACTGGAATCGGCGTAAAGTCAGTTTCACTGTGAGGGGCACCCGGTAATCGGGTTAGGATAATGAACAAGCCAATGAACTGGGGAATATTAGGGGCATCAAACTTTGCCCTGAACCAGATGGGTCCGGCGATCCATCAGGCTCGAAATAACAGACTTTTTGCGCTTGCCACGTCCAGCGTGGAAAAGGCGGCCCCGTTTCAGGCGTTTTGCCCCGATTTGAAGGTGCATCTTTCTTATGATGACCTGCTGGCGGATGATAACATTGAAGCGGTTTATATCCCGCTGCCAAATCATCTGCATGTGGAATGGGTGAAGAAGGCAATGCGTGCCGGCAAACATGTGCTGTGTGAAAAACCGATAGCGTTGCAAGCGGGCGAAATTGATGAGCTGATTGCCCTGCGCGACGATACCGGATTGCTGGCCGCCGAGGCCTATATGATCGTTCACCACCCGCAATGGCAGCGCGCGCGGGCGCTGTTTCAGGACGGGGCGATTGGAAATCTGGTGCATGTCGACGGCGTGTTCAGCTATTTCAACGATGACGCCGACAACATCCGTAACCGCCCGGAAACCGGCGGCGGCGGCATTCGTGATATTGGGGTTTATACCTATGGCTCAGCGCGTTTTGTAACCGGGCAGGAACCATTGGAAATTACCCATACCCACATCAAATGGGAAAACGATGTGGATACCTACGCCCATGTGCTGGCGGATTTTGAGGGCTTTACCTATTCGGCGATAACCTCGATGCGTATGGCGAACCGTCAGGAAATGGTGTTTCATGGCGACAAGGGCGTGATGCGCCTGAACGCACCGTTCAATGCCGAGTTGTTCGCGGAACCAAAGGTGACGATATACCGCCCCAACCGCACCGATCTGGTAGAACGGTTTCCAAGTGACCGCCACTATGGCAATCAGGTGGAAAACTTTGCACTATCGGTGCGCACCGGGGCGGATTATCCGTGGTCTCTGGAAAACGCGCGCGGTACGCAAGTGATGATCGATAGGATTTTTGAGGCTGATAAGTCAGCAAGTTGAGAGGGACAATATTATGGTAAAACCTAACAAAGAATTTGATGAAATGATTGATCCGGTTGAACTGAAAGAGCCGGAAACCGGCGGCAAATCGTTTGACCCGCCTGAAGGTATCTGGATGCGCGGGTTGATGATGCTGGTACTGGCATTGATGTTTGGTCTGGCGCAAACCATCTTGGGTGTGCTGGCGGTGGTTCAGTTCCTGTGGATGCTGTTCAAAGGCGAGAAAAACAATCTGCTGGTGGATTTCGGCGTTGATCTGGGCGAATGGCTGGCCGCCACTGCGCGGTTTCAGTCCGGCGCGTCGGAAGAAAAACCATTTCCATGGGCGAAGTGGGACAGCGAGGGTTAAGGCGCGGTTTGGGAATGCTCAGAGTGTCCAGGCGTTCCCGTTTATTTATTGGCCAATAAATCCGCCAGTTATGAATGCTGGTGATGTGCCATCAATACTGACGCCCTGGGCTGAAAAGGTTCCCCCTACATCGGCGGCGTTCAGACCGAAAAACGTACCGTCCAGTGCTGACGAACTGACGCTGTTCATTGCCAGGTCAGAAGGGGTCGCTATCGTAAGCGTGGTTGAAAATCCGTTGCCGGAAATCAGAGTGGGGTCGATCTGTATATTTGTTGGCAGTAGCCCATAACCGAAGTCGCTTGCGCCGTTGTCGGTAATAGCCATTGCCCCGAACACGATACCGCTGCTGAAATTTGCTGATATTGTTGCTGTTCCCGCACCCTTACCTAAGAAAAGCGATGTGCCAGTGTCGTGCAATACTTCCAAGGCTACAGTGCCGGTGTATGTAGCGCTGCCGGCAAGAGCACCTATCGCAGCCGGGTTGGATGGCAGGCCGGAGGCAACATAGCCACTAAAAGATTCACCGGTAGAGCCGTCGGTTACACGGAAATTCCCCAATTCAACCTGAGCATCCGAGCTGACATCAATAGAGTCAACAAACACTGTGTAGGTTGAATTGCTGCCCTGATACTTGCCGCCCGAGAAATTCAGAGTGATTTCCTGACCATTCACAATTGCGACGATTATATCCCGGTCAGAGGTATTGCGATAGGACACCTGATAATCTTGCAGATCAATTGTTCCACCGCTGTTGAGATGGACGGATTTTGAAACTGATGTGAATATCAACCCTTCGGCGAAAACGTCTTTGGTACCGTCAGCAAAACCTGCCGGAACTGCGACTGTCGTACTTCCGCAGCCGTTAAGTACAATTAAGCCTACAACAATAATTTGCTTCATGTTCATGGTCCCCCCCGGGTGCGAAAGCTTCAGCTGGGTATAGAATGAGGGTAGCCCAGAGAAAGTCAAAGGGAACCTATGGATAACTAGGCAATCGGCTCTATATTTCAGCCAAACCGGGGCATGATGCCGATTTTGTTCCTAATCCTGCAAACGCGCCCGTAATACACGAACCATATTTTCGCCCATAACCTTGCGGATTTGTGCTTCGGTTACACCAGCGCGCAGCAGAGCATCGGTTAACGCCGCCAGTTCGGAGGTGTCAAAGGCTGTGCCGACCGAGCCATCAAAATCCGAGCCAAGCGAAACGTGGTCTTCGCCCACGGCCACAATCGCCGCCTTGATGGCTGCGGCAACGCCGTCGGGGCTGAAATCACAGATCACGTCCATCCAATAGCCCATGCCGATCACCCCGCCGGTGGCGGCGATGGCCTGCATCAGATCATCGGGGTAGTTGCGCCGGGTTTCGCAGTGGCTAAACAAACCGGTATGGCTGACAATGACCGGTATATCGGTGATTTCCAGCACTTCGCGGGCCACGTTCTGGCTGGAATGGGCAATGTCCAGCACCATGCCACGGCTGGCGACTTCGGACACCACCTGGCGGCCAAAATCCGTCAGGCCATTTTCAGCTGAACTATGCAGCGTGCCGCCCAGTTCATTATCAAAGAAATGTTGCAGCGCAATCAGGCGATAACCTGCGTCTTCAAGACGATCGAGATTTTCGATTTTTCCTTCCAGTGGATGCGCGCCTTCTATGCCCAGCAGCCCACCAATGATCGTTTGCCCGGAGGTTCGGGTGGCCAAAACGGCTTCCAGATCACTGCGGGTACGGATGATTTTCAGGGTCTCCGGGGCGGCGGCTTCAAAGTCATGCAGCTTTTGCGCCTGATAGAGTGCTCGCTCCAGCAGGCTGCCCCAAGTGCGGGGTGGCCACATCTGCCCAAACGCGAGCAGAGTGATGTTGTCAAAGGCGTCGGCGTCGTTTTCTTCATAGTTCAGGCCCTTGGGGCTTTTGGTGACAGCGGTGAAAACCTGCAACGCTACATTGCCGTCGGTCAGCCGGGGCAGATCAACCTGACCGCGATCACCGCGTTTGGTCAGATCACGGTTCCACAGCAGACTGTCAGCGTGCCAGTCGCCAATGATCAGGCTGTCATGCAGGTTTTGGGCGGCTTCTGACACCGGGTAGGGGTCATGGGCGGCCACGGCATTGCGGCCCTTTTCAACAATTGAAGGGGCAAGCAGCCAAAAGCCGATCAGACCAGCGAGGGCCAGTGCAGTGAGGCTAAGGATGAGTTTTGATATGATGCGCATGGGATTCCCCGGGAATTAGTACTATTGACGAGAATAGCATTCAACCGACGGGGGACAAGCAGGCTATTCCTCCATTGCCTCCAGCTCATCAATCATCCCGGAAATCATCGACAAGCCTTTATCCCAGAACTTCGGATCACTGGCGTCGAGCCCAAACGGGGCCAGCAGTTCTTTGTGGTGTTTTGAGCCACCGGCGCGCAGCATTTCGAAGTATTTTTCCTCAAATCCGGCGTCGCCCTCTTCATAAACCGCGTACAGCGCGTTCACCAACCCGTCGCCGAACGCGTAGGCGTAGACGTAAAACGGCGAGTGTACGAAATGCGGAATATAGGCCCAGAAAGTTTCGTAGCCGTCCATGAATTCGAACGCAGGCCCGAGGCTTTCGCCCTGCACCGACATCCACAGCGCGTTAATGTCGTCGGGTGTCAATTCGCCCTTGGCGCGCGCATCGTGCAGTTTGCATTCAAAGTCGTAAAACGCGATCTGGCGCACGACGGTGTTGATCATGTCCTCGACTTTGTTGGCCAGCAGCACTTTGCGCTGATCTTTGGTCTTGGCGCCCTCAAGCAGTTTGCGGAAAGTCAGCATTTCACCAAACACGGATGCAGTTTCCGCCAGTGTCAGTGGCGTGCTGGCCAGCAATTCACCTTGCCCGGCGGCCAGAACCTGATGCACGCCGTGGCCCAGTTCGTGCGCCAAAGTCATGACATCGCGGGGTTTCCCGAGATAGTTCAGCATCACGTAGGGATGGACATCTGTGACGGTTGGATGTGCGAATGCACCGGGGGCTTTGCCGGGTTTGACGCCTGCATCGATCCAGCCTTTATCGAAAAACGGCTTGGCGATCTCGGCCATTTCGGGGGAAAAATCGCTGTAGGCGTCCAGCACCAGATCGCGGGCGGCGTCCCAGTTGACGGTGCTGGTGTCTTCTAGTGGCAGCGGCGCGTTACGGTCCCAGACTTGCATCACATCCAGCCCCAGCCATTTGCGCTTCAGCTCATAATACCGGTGGGATAGCTTGGGGTAGGCTTTGACGACAGCGTCGCGCAGGGCCTCAACCACCTCGGCTTCTACATCATTGGACAGGTGACGCCCGGTTTGTGGTGTCGGCATCTTGCGCCATTGGTCTTCGATGTCTTTTTCCTTGGCCAGCGTGTTATGGACGCGGGCGAACAGCTTGACGTTTTCACCAAATACCCGGGCCAGTTCACGCGAGGCCGCTTCGCGCTTGTCGCGGTCATGCTCTGACAGGTAATTCAGCGTGGCTTCGATCCCTAAGGTTTCACCTTCCATCTGGAACGTCAGCCCGGCGATGGTTTCGTCGAACAACTTGTTCCAGGCCGTGGCACCGACAACCGACTGATCATGCAGGAATTTTTCCAGCTCATCCGAAAGCTGGTGGGGCCGCATGGCACGCATCCGGTCGAACACCGGTTTGTAGCGGCTCAGATCATCGCTGTCTTTGAACAGCCCCGCCAGATGGTCGTCATCCAGACGGTTTATTTCCAGCGTGAAAAACACCATCACGGTGGAATATGTGGTAATCTTGTCCTGACAATCGGACATGAATTTCGCCCGGTCCGCGTCGGTGGTGTTCTGGTAATAGCGCAGGCCCGCAAACGACATTATACGACCGGCGATGCCTGAAATACGCTCATCCCGTAGCAAACATTCCAACATTCCCGCGGCATCCAGATCACCCAGTTTACCTTCATAATCTTTGGCAAAATCAGCGCAGGCCGTTTCCAGCCACGCCATGTCGCGGCTCAGTTCCGGCGCGTCTTCGCCGGTGTACAGATCACTAAGATCCCAGTCCGGCAGATTGCCCAGCTCATTACCGCCCTTGGTTTGGGCGCTGAAAACGGGGGTTGGAAGATTGGGGGACATCGAAAACCTCATTTATTTGTTGGTTCAGACATAGGACGTAGCGGCGGTTGGTTTCAAGGCGCGTTTGGCCGTTGCAATCGGCTTTGGCGCGGCTAGGGTGCAGGGCAGGAGAATTGGTATGAAAACGGCGACTTTTCGCGAACGCATGCTGGCAGGCAAGCGGCTGGTGGGGACGTTTTTACGCACCCCGGCACCTGAGCTGGTGGAAATACTGGCCGGCACGGGTTTGGATTTCATCTGTCTGGACGCCGAGCACGCGCCGTTTGATCGCGCCCGGATGGATGCTTGTCTGGCGGTGGCACGGGCTTTGGATTTACCTGCGCTGGTGCGGGTGGCGACGGGGACACCCGAATATATCATGCAGGCATTGGATGCAGGGGCTGTGGGGATCGTGGTTCCGCATGTGATGGATGCGGGGCAGGCGGCGGATATTGCACGGGCAGCGCGGTTTGGCCATGGCGGGCGTGGCTATAATGGTGGCACCCGCTGGGGTGGTTACGGTGCGCTGGATATGGCAGGGATGCTGGATAAGGCGGAACGTGAAACGGTGGTGATCGCCCAGATCGAAGAACCCGAGGGCGTCGAGGCAGCGGCGGATATTGCGGCGGTGGATGGGATTGATGCACTGTTCATCGGCCCGGCGGACCTGTCGATTGCCTATGGCAAGCGGGACATGGAATCCGACAAGCTGAAAAGCGCGTTTGCAACCGTTGGCCGGGATGCACAGGCGCATGGCAAGGCGTTTGTGACCTATGTGCCAAGCGCTGAAAAAGCGGCAGAATGGGCGCGCGCCGGGGTAAGCGTTTTTGTGGTTCTCTCAGAACAGAACTGGGTCGCGCAGGGCGCGCGTGCGGTTGTTGAAGGGTTTAAAAGTTGACGAAATAAAACGGCCAGCCCTTTTCAGGCCAGCCCATAAAATCAAGCGAGTTTCGGGTGTATTAGCCAACTGTCCACGTAGAGAGCGTGCAAACATTCACACCGCGTTCAACAACTTCGTCGCCATCGGCAAAGCGCGCCTTGAAATCATACATACAAGCACCGGTGCCGTCATCAATGTTGATATTTAGCGAGCGGCCACTTGGTAATACGTCAGCCCCTAAAATGTCTTCTTCCCAGCTATCACGGGATGTGTTTGACGCAAAGAAATGGGTCATTGTCACGCCCGTGGTGTTGCCGATCTGGACAACGCGATTAGCTGAATCTGAAGACACGCCTTCTTCGCACGCGCTTAGAAATAACGCGGCTGCGGCAACCAGAACAAAATGTTTCATCGGAAATTTCTCCTGTGGGTATTGTATCTGAACGGTGATCAATACCAATTCTGTGGCAGGATTAAGCCATTGTGATGGCCGGAAATTTTCCTGAATCAGTGCAGAATTTGCTGAAACGCGGGCGTCTTAGCCTGAATGTGCTGAATACAGCTTATCCGCCGCATTGAAAAACGCCGCGCGGGTTTCAGCGGTTTCCATAATAATTTCATGTTCGGCGTCGGGAATGATTTCCAGATGCCCACCCTGCCACTGCGCCATGATCAGATGAACCGGGCGCGGGTCAACGATGCGTTCAGCGCCGCCAAGGAAAGTGACGGTTGGGATCAGGGGAGGTGTTTTTTCCACGAGAGCAGCCGTTTCCACCAATGCTTCGTGCAGCCAGGACAGGCTGGGTCCACCCAGTGTCATTTCCGGGTGCGCTTTGGCTTGTTGCTGCATATATACGTACATATCGGCGTCGGTGGTTAGCATGTTGTCTTCAAAGGGCGCCGCTTTAACGTAGGTTTCGGCGTTGGTGCCGGGGGCAAATGTTTTACCTTTGCCAAGGGTGTCCATAAACCACGAAAGCGGACCCGCAACCGGGCGAATATGGGGCGCCATCGCCAACCCCCACATCGGACCACTAAAGGCGGCGGCATTTACTTCCAGCCCGTTATGCAGCGCGCGTAACCCGATACACCCCCCCATGGAATGGCCCATCAGAAACCGGGGGCCGGGACAGTTTAGTTTGTCAGCGACCTTGATCATCGCGGCAATATCCAGTTGAAAATCGTTAAAGCTGTCGACATGGCCCAGCATCGCATCATCGGCCAGACGGTCGGCCAGACCCTGACCACGCCAGTCAATTGTCAGGGTGCTATAGCCACGGGCCAGCAGGTCAGCCGCTGCACGCCCGTATTTTTCGATATATTCGGTGCGACCGGGGAACAGCAGCACCGTGCCTTTGTCACCGCCCGGCCAGCAGGCAATCCGCAAACGCACCCCGTCCGCGGCTTTTACCCAATAGGCGCGGCCACCCTCGGGCCCTTCGGCCAGATCATTAAACAAGGGTGCATCTTGCATTGTTCAGGCCAGAACAGCGGCGAGCTTCATCGCCAGCCCCATGTCACCATCAACCGAAAGTTTGCCGGTCATAAATGCTGAGGTAGAGTTCATGTCGCCCGAAAGAATTGCCTGAAAGGTCTCGGCGTCTGCACTTAGGGTAACGTCGGCGTCCGAAGTCCCTGCACGCGCGCCATCCGCGTCAATCGTGATGTCGCCTTCATCAGCAATGGAAAACATCGCTGTGCCATCAAATCCGCCATCTATTTTTTCGTTCAGTGCCTTTACGGCTGCGTCTATCACATCACTCATTTCTACTTATCCCTAAATTGTGACCACGGGTGTCTCGATTTTCCCGGCGTTTACGTTAAATTCGGCACTATTATGACCTTTGCAGCACGCATACTCAATTCTATCGTTACGGCACTTTTCCTAATATTTGTGCTTTCCTCCCCCCTGTTTGCCCAAACAGAGGCGCTTGATCAACTGTTTGATAAACTGGCAGCGCCTGAGGTACCCGAATGGGAGCGGATTGAGCGGGAAATATGGAACGAGTGGTCAAAGTCCGGGTCAGATTCGATGGATTTCCTACTGGAACGGGGGCGCGCTGCGATGTCAGCGGGGGATTTTGACGTCGCGATTGAGCATTTTACCGCCCTCACGGATCACGCGCCCGGGTTTGCCGAAGGCTGGAATGCGCGCGCAACGGCGTATTTTCTGGCCGATCTCTATGGCCCGTCACTTAGCGATATTCGCCAAACCCTGGCGCTGAACCCGCGCCATTTTGGCGCAATGGCCGGTTTGGGCCGGATCTTGGAGCAAATGGGTTATCCGCAAGAGGCGCTGGACGCGTTTCGCGGCGCGCAGGCTATACATCCTCACAAACCCTCCATAAAAGATACCATTGAGCGGTTGGAAAAAGAGCTTGGCGGCACCAATCTGTAGATCTGTCTGGGGGCCCACCAATGGCCGAAAATACGCGTATAACGGCCGTTCTAGGGCCGACCAATACCGGTAAAACCCACTATGCAATTGAGCGGATGCTGGCACATCGAACAGGTGTAATCGGTTTGCCGCTGCGGCTGTTGGCGCGGGAAGTTTATGACAAGATTGTCGCAATGCGTGGCCCGTCGGTGGTGGCGCTGATGACTGGCGAAGAACGTATCGTGCCGCCCAGAACCCAGTATTGGGTGGCCACGGTTGAGGCGATGCCGATTGGAAATGGTGCAGATTTTCTGGCTGTGGATGAGATCCAGCTATGCGCCGACGCCGAGCGGGGCCATGTATTCACTGAACGGCTTTTGCACGCGCGCGGGATGATCGAAACGCTGTTTTTAGGCTCGGACACGATGAAACCCGCGATAGCGGCGATGGTGCCCGAGGCGCAGTTTATGTTCAAAGAGCGATTTTCGAAATTATCCTATGCAGGTTCGAAAAGTATAAGTCGAATGCCTGCCAGATCGGCGATTGTGGGTTTTTCTGTTGAAAATGTGTATGCGATTGCTGAATTGCTGCGCAGACAAAAGGGCGGCGCGGCGGTTGTAATGGGGGCGTTAAGCCCAAGAACCCGCAACGCGCAGGTGGAATTGTACCAAAACGGTGACGTCGATTTTCTGGTGGCGACGGACGCCATTGGGATGGGTCTGAACCTGGACATTAAACACGTCGCGTTCTCGTCGCTCAGCAAGTTTGATGGCCGGCGGATGCGCCCGTTGATGGCGCAGGAATTGGCGCAGATTGCCGGGCGGGCAGGGCGGTACACCGATCCGGGCAGCTTTGGGGTAACCGGGGACGCCGGCAAGCTGGATGAGCAAACCGTGCAGGCCATCGAAAACCACCGCTTTGCGCCGGTTCGAAAATTGCAGTGGCGCAACCGGGAACTGTCATTCGCCACTGTTGATCATCTGATCAATTCACTGGAGCTGGCGAGCGAGGATAACTGGCTGTTACGCACCCGTGAGGCCGATGACCTGAGTGCGCTGAAAATACTGGCCGCTATCCCCGAGCTAAAAGGACGTTGTGGCGATATTCCAACCGTGAAACTGTTGTGGGAGATCTGCCGCATCCCCGATTTTCGCGGTATTTCGGCGACGGAACATGCCAGCCTGCTGGAACAGATATTTGGCTTTATCCATGAATTCGGCCGCGTTCCGGATGACTGGCTGGCCCGCCAGATTGCCCGTATCGATCGCACGGACGGCGACATTGATACGATTTCCAATCGATTGGTGTTTATCCGCACATGGACCTATGTGGCGCAGCGTAATGGCTGGCTGGATGACGAAAACCATTGGCGCGAGGTCACGCGCGCTGTAGAAGACCGCCTGTCGGACGCTTTACATGGCGCGCTGACCCAAAGATTTGTCGACCGGCGGACATCCGTTCTGCTTCGGCGGTTGAAACAAAAGGAGAGCCTGGTGGCTGAAGTGAGTGATAAGGGTGATGTAACCGTCGAGGGGCAATTTGTCGGGCGGTTAGAAGGTTTCAGGTTCAGTCAGGATAAAAATGCCTCGGTGGATGAGGCAAAGACATTGCGCACGGCCAGTTTTGCGGCACTTGCGCCGGAATTCCATTTGCGCGCTGATCGGTTCTACAACTCGCCCGATACTGAGATCGATTACACCGAACAGGGTGGGTTGATGTGGGGCGAACATGCGGTTGGTAAGCTGGTTAAAGGGGCGGATGCCCTAAAGCCTGTGGCCGAAGCATTTGTAGATGAAGAAGCTGGCGCGGAAGTTTCTGCCAAGGTACAGCGCCGGTTGCAGCATTTTATTGACCGCAAAATAGCGACCCTGTTTGAGCCGATGCTGGAGCTGAGCCGTGACGAGACACTGACAGGTCTGGCGCGTGGTTTTGCGTTTCAACTTGTCGAAGCGTTTGGTGTTGTCACCCGGGAAGCGGTGGCGGGCGAGGTCAAGGAGCTTGATCAGGACGCGCGTGGGACATTGCGCAAGCACGGCATTCGGTTTGGTCAGTTTACCATCTTTATGCCCGCGTTGCTGAAACCGGCACCCACCCGGTTGCGGTTGGTTTTATGGTCCCTTTCCAAAGGCTTGGATGAATTTCCCGAAAGCCCACCTGCCGGTTTGGTAACTATTCCATCCGTCAAATCTGCCCCTGCCGGGTACCACGCGATGTCGGGGTATCGCCAAGCTGGTGAGCGCGCGATCCGCATTGATATGCTGGAACGGTTGGCGGATATGCTGCGCGTTGAGGACAGCCGCGGCGGGTTTGAAGCGAACCCGGATTTGTTGTCGATCACGGGTATGACGCTCGAGCAGTTTGCCGATTTGATGCAGGGGCTGGGCTATAAGTTCGAAAAGGCTGAACGTGAGAAGGTGAAGGTCGTAGCGGTTGAAGCGGTTGAAGCAGAGGCTAAAGATGTGAAGGCCAAATCCGAAACCGATGCGCCGATAAGTTCTGAAGAGGTCAGCGAAGTCGTGGCTGAAGTGGTCGAAACGAAGCCCGAAGCCGAGGAAGATACCGGCCCGGTGATGGAGGTGTTTTACACCTTCAAATGGGGTGGAAACCGACCCGCAAGACCAGAGGCTGGAAACCGGCAAAAGCCCCAGGGCAGACGCAGTAAACCTAAGGGCAAACGCCCGCCTGCTGGTGGTAAGAAGCCGCAAAATTTTGCCGCGCGACCGCCGAAGGAAAACAAGATTGATCCCGATAATCCGTTTGCCGCAGCGCTGATGGGTTTGGTGGACAAGACCTGATTGCCGGACATCGTCGAAAGCATCCGCGTCGATCGCTGGCTGTGGTTCGCGCGATTCTTTAAAACCCGTGGATTGGCGACAAAACTGGTTCAGGCGGGCCATGTCCGGGTGAATTCCATGAAAATTTCCAAACCATCCCATGGTGTCGGTCCCGGCGATACGCTGACCTTTCAGCAGGCAAATACCATTCGCGTGGTGCGTATCGTCGAGGTGGGTGCGCGGCGAGGTCCGGCATCCGAGGCGCAAGCACTGTACGATGACCTGACACCTGTTCCTGAATTCTCTGCCAATAAGCCGTTTGCCGAGCGTAAGGGGCGCCCCACCAAACGTGACCGACGCGCAATTATCAAATCGCGCCGCGAGATGCTTGATTGATCTGCTTGCCTGCAATAATAGACTTTGACCTAACCTGTTGGACAATAAATGACCTATATCGTTAACGACGCCTGCATTGAATGCAAATACACCGACTGTGTTGAGGTCTGCCCCGTCGATTGCTTCTATGAGGGCGAAAATATGCTGGTGATCCATCCGGATGAATGCATCGATTGCGGCGTTTGTGAACCAGAATGTCCGGCAGATGCGATCCGACCGGATACCGAACCGGATGCGGATAAATGGGTAGAGTTTAACCGCAAATATTCCGAATTGTGGCCGGTGATTATCAGCAATAAAGACCAACTACCTGATGCTGAAGAACACGACGGAGAAGAGGGTAAGTTAGAAAAATATTTCTCTGAAAAACCCGGTGAGGGCGGCTGATTCCTGCGGGGTCAATTTCCGGGCGAAGATCGCTGTTATATCCATGAAAACAACCACTTAGTGATGCCTTTTATGGGCCTCATTTTTGTGATATGATACCTCTGAAGAAACATTGAGAATCCTGATTGTTTGCAGGTGTACTAGCGTACCGGTAAATAGGAATTCACGCCGTAATATTTTCACCCTGGAGCGGAAATCGCCCCATGTGGTGTTTCTTGGCGCGAAAATTGGGACATCGTATGAGGATAAGAGCCTAAATGAGCAAGTCTAAGAAATATGATTTCCGCCCGAATGAGTTCGTGGTGTACCCGGCACATGGTGTTGGCAAAGTGGTTACAATTGAAGAACAGGAAGTCGCCGGGTTGGTGCTGGAACTGTTTGTGATTGCGTTTGAAAAAGATAAAATGACCCTGAGAGTGCCGACCAATAAAGCGATCGAGGTCGGGATGCGTTCACTGTCTTCGCCGGAGATTGTCGCACGTTGCATGGTGACACTAAAAGGCAAAGCGCGGGTCAAGCGGGCGATGTGGTCGCGCCGCGCGCAGGAATATGAGCAAAAGATCAATTCGGGTGATCTGATTTCCATCGCCGAAGTGGTGCGTGACCTGCATCGCACCGATGATCAGCGCGAGCAAAGCTATTCTGAGCGTCAGCTTTATGAAGCAGCGCTGGAACGCCTGACCCGCGAAGTGGCGGCGGTGGCTGGTTCTGATGAGATGGACGCGCAGCGCAAGATTGATGACGTGCTGATGTCGCGGGTCGTCGCGGCCTGATACGGTTTGAATGAGGTATTGGCCGCTGCCCCAAGGGGTGGCGGCCTTTTTTTACGGAAAATGGTTAACAGTTGGGTGTTTTGCCCGAGAGTTTTGAAAGTGTAATATGAAGAATGTCATTTTCGATTTCGGTAATGTGGTTATCCGCTGGAACCCGTTTCGCGCTTTGAACGGGATATTTGCAGATGAAATTGAGATGGTGCACACCCTTAAGAAAATTGGGTTTTATGAGTGGAACCTGGCGCAAGACCTGGGGCGGAGCTGGGAAGAGGGAATTGAAATTGCTGAACGGGACTTGCCGGAATACGCGCATATATTCAGGGCCTATTTTGACGGGTTACACCCGGCCCACAATGAATTGGTGCCGGGTACGTCAGAGATAATTCAGGCGCTGGATGCGAAGGGGGTGAACCTGTACGGGCTGACCAACGCCGCGCGCGCCTCGTTTGATGTGGTAAAATCTGTGGCGCCGGTGATTGGGCTGATGCAGGACGTGGTAATTTCGTCCGAAGAAGGTATCGCCAAGCCGGATGCTCGGATATTTGAGCTTTGTTTGAACCGTAATGGATTGGATCGGACCGAGACATTGTTTGTGGATGACAGCCTGGCAAATTGCGAAGGTGCGGAAAAGCTGGGGATTGCTGCACATCATTTCAGCGACGCCGCGGGCTTGCAGGCAGATTTGGTACAACGTGGGATAATGTGAAATCAAGAGTTTTTAAAAAACTCTTGGGAAAATCATTTTGAATGATTTTGGGGCCGTTACGTAAAAATCAGAAATGTGACTAGAACTCCAATTTCCGCAACTTGCTGGCTGGCTCCCAAAACGTCGCCGGTTTGTCCACTGATCTTGGCAAGTGAAATTCTTGCGATACCCCATGTCAGACAGGCGATGACAAAAATGGCTGGCAGGGTGAGGAAGCCGACGGATAGCAGTGCGATTATCAGTGCAACGATGGTGCCAAGCGCAAAGGTTTCCGCTGTTGGGCGGCCCGTTGAAACCGATAAACCATCCGCACGGGCTGGGTTCAGGCAATACATCAATGCGATCATCGGCAGACGCGACAGGGCAGCTGTGGCGATCAGCGGGGCAATGACTGAACCTGTTGAAAATATTGCGCTTAGCAGGCCCCAACGAAACATCAGCGACAGGATCAGGGCAAGGGTTCCGTAGGTTCCGTTGGCGCTGTCTTTCATGATCTCAAGTCTTCGCGCCCGGTCCCAGCCACCCCAAAATCCGTCGGCGCAATCGGCCAGCCCGTCTTCGTGCATTGCTCCGGTCAGGATGATTTGCATGGTAATGGCGATGGCAGCTGCCAGTCCTGCCGGTAGTCCGATGGCTATTGCAATCAGCGCAGCAGCACCTGCAGCCAAACTCACCAGCGCCCCCGCGAGTGGCCAGGACCACGCGGCGTGAACGCCTCGTGCACCACTGGATTTCACCGGCAAACGGGTGAGCAGGGCAATGCCTTCGGCGATGTCTCCTAGCTGAATGTGTGCCGTGTCGCGATTGGCCATTTATGTGCCCCATTCGTCCTTGCAGTTGTTCTCGCAGCGATACAGACATGCAGCAACATAATCAACGAAAGCTCAGCCATGTCCTCGATCAGCAACTTAGAAGATTTCCGCAGTGTATTGGCCAGATTTCCGGGGCCGAGTGAAGACGCTTCAAACGGGGCGCGGGCGCGCAACGCTCAATTGACCAAGCCCCCCGGCGCACTTGGGCGCTTAGAAGATCTGGCAATCTGGTATGCGGGTTGGCGCGGCGATGCGCAGCCTAAGCTGGGAAATCCGCAGGTGATTATTTTCGCCGGGAATCACGGGGTTACAGCGCAGGGCGTGTCGGCATTTCCGGCAGAAGTTACCGTGCAGATGGTGGCAAATTTTACCCATGGCGGGGCGGCGATTAACCAGCTGGCAAAGACGTTTGGTGCAAAAATGGATGTGCATGCACTGGAACTGGATCGTCCGACGGCAGATTTTACGACTGGTCCGGCGATGGACGAAAGTGAATTTCTGGCGGCACTGAACACCGGTTGGGCGGCGGTTGACGAAAACGCTGATCTGCTGGTCACCGGCGAAATGGGTATTGGAAATACTACCTCGGCGGCGGCAATTGCGGCGGCACTCTATGGCGGTAACGCGGGCGACTGGACCGGGCGTGGAACGGGTGTTGATGACGCGGGACTGGCGCTGAAAACCCGGGTGGTTGAGGCGGGGCTGGCGGCAAATCCGGGCCGCGATTCGCTGGAAATACTGCGTTGTTTGGGCGGGCGTGAACTGGTGGCCATGGTGGGTGCCATAGCGCGGGCGCGGGTGTTGAGCATTCCGGTTATTCTGGACGGATTTATTTGTACCGCTGCTGCCGCAACGCTGGAGGCCGCACAAAAAGGTGCGCTGGATCATACGGTTGCCGGGCATGTCTCGGCGGAAGGGGCGCATCGGGTGTTGCTGGAAAAGCTTGGTAAAGAGCCGCTGCTATCACTGGGCATGCGTCTTGGTGAAGGCTCGGGCGGTGCATTGGCGATTGGCATACTCAAAGGCGCGATTGCCTGCCATTCCGGCATGTCTACGTTTGCAGAGGCCGGGGTCGCCGGGGGTTAGGCTTCATTTTCTTCTTTTGAATTGTTGTCCCGAATTTCGGACAATTCAATCATGAATTCAGCGTTCAGCTCTTTTGCGCGCTTCACAAACGCAGCGTTTTTCTGGTTGGGGATGTCCGGGTCCCACAGGGTTGCAAGCGACTTCAAGTCTTTGCGATCTCGTTTGTAGAACGCTTTTTCCTGCTGTGCGGCCTCGTAATCGGTCAGGCCCAGTGCTTCCAAAGCAAAACGTCCGGCGCGCAGTGAGCCGTCAAACAACTCGCGCACAATGTCGTTCGCCCCGGCGCGGTACAGCCGGTACACCTGATCGCGGTCGCGGGCGCGGGCAACGATGTGGATGTCAGGGCGTTGTCGGCGCGCATGGGTCACCAGTTTTATCGCCGCTTCCGGGTCATCCAAAGCTACAATCAGCACCCGTGCGTCGGCCAACCCGGCCGCATGCAGCATTTCCGGCCGGGTAGGGTCGCCAAAGAACGCCTTGGCCCCAAAGGCGCGCAGCAGGTTTATCGTATCCAGATCATGGTCCAGAACGGTGGTGTTAAAGCCGCTGCCCTGCAACAGGCGGTCCGGGATTTGCCCGAAACGCCCGACCCCGGCGATAATGGTATTCCCCTGGGCCTCGATGGTGTCATGCTCGGCCATTTCAACATCTTCCACGAAGCGTTTGGAAATCTGTTCATAGGCGATGAACAGCAGCGGTGTCAGCAGCATCGACAGGGCCACCACCAACAGCAGCGTTTCCGACAATTCGCGGGGGATGACATTTTGCTGAACGCTGAAGGACAGCAGCACAAAGCCGAATTCACCGGCCTGGGCCAGGCCAAGGGTGAACAGCCAGCGGTCACGCCCCCGGATTTTGAAAATCTTGGCCAGGATCAACAGGATCGTACCCTTGATCAGCATCATCGCAAAGGTCAGCAATACGATGGTGGTGAAATCACCGAACAGCAGTGCGAAATTGATGCCTGCGCCAACGGTCATGAAGAACAGCCCCAGCAGCAGCCCCTTGAAGGGTTCTATGTCGGCTTCCAGTTCATGGCGGAATTCCGAGTTGGCCAGCACCACCCCGGCCAGAAATGTGCCCAGGGCCGGGGACAGTCCCACCAATATCATCAGGCTGGCAATGCCAACCACGATCAGCAGCGCAACCACCGTATAAAGTTCCCGCAGATGCGCGCCGTGGATGAAACGAAACAGCGGTCGGGTCAGGTAAATTCCGCCCAGGATCACCGCGCCAACGGCGGCAACTGTCACCAGGGTCACCCCCCAGCCGGGCAGCCCGTCTACCAGCGATATTGCGGTTTCGACATCGTGGCTGGATGTCGTGGCCTTGCCCCCGGGGGTGTTGTCCAGTCCGGGCAGCACCAGCAGCGGCACCAGTGCCAGCATCGGAACCACCGCAATATCCTGGCTTAGCAGCACCGAAAACGCGTTGCGCCCGCCGCCGCTCTGCATCAACCCTTTTTCATTAAGTGTTTGCAATACGATAGCCGTTGAACTTAGTGCAAATACCAGGCCAATCGCCAGCGCGATACTTGGGGGCTGGCCTAAAACCACGGCACCAGCCATAATTACCCCCGTGGTCAGCCCGATCTGCAGCCCGCCCATGCCGATCAGCCGGCTGCGCATGTCCCACAGGGCCCGTGGCTCCAGCTCCAGTCCCACCAGAAACAGCATCATCACCACGCCAAACTCGGCAAAATGCTGCACGTCAACGGTTTCTGAACCGACCAGCCCGGTCACCGGCCCGATGATGATACCAGCGATCAAATACCCCAGAACCGAGCCCAGCCCCAACCGTCTGGCCACCGGCACCGCGATCAGGGCGGCCGCCAGATAGATTGAGGCCTGAAACAGAAAACTCTCCATACGCGATAATTCCTTAAGTCGGCAAAGGCGCGTCGGCCTTTAACTGGTCCATGACAATCTGGCTTTGTACGCGCGCAACCGATGGCATTGGCAGAAACACATCATGGATCAAGCGGTTCAGGGCCGCAAGGTTTTCGCAGTACACCCGCAACAAATAGTCCGCGTCACCGGTCAGGGTCCATGCACTGGTGATCTCTGGCAGGGTTTCGACCTTGCGGGTGAAATCGGCGACCTGGGTAGGTTCATGGCTGGCCATTTGCACCTGAATGAACGCCTGCACGTTCAGCCCCAGATGCTGTGGGCACAGACGGGCGGCGTAGCCTTCGATGAAACCGTCAGCTTCCAGCCTTTGCCGTCGCCGCCCGGCCTGGCTCGGGGATAGGTTTAGCAAATCGCCCAATTCCTGACTGGTCAGGTGGGCGTTGTTTTGCAGGGCGTCCAGTAGTTTGCAGTCGGTATCGTCCAGAATCATGATGCGGCTTTCAAGCATGGAATACAAAATATACGTCATAATGCCGCGAATATACTAAAAAACAAGCTAATATTTGCGCACTCAACCCGCGATTGGTGCGGTACAATGGGGTAACGCGAACCGAGCAGGAGGAAATACCATGGGCCCTTTCCCACATGATGCACCGAAATCTACGATAACAGCCGAAAACCCAGCCGGGACGGACGGATTTGAATTTGTTGAATTCGCCCACCCCGATCCGCAAGAGCTGCGCGACCTGTTTGAGCGAATGGGCTATCTCCATACCGCCACTCACAAAACCAAGAATATTGAGCTATGGCAGCAAGGCGATATTACCTATGTGCTGAACGGCGAACCCGGTTCATTTGCGGCGCGGTTCGTTGATGCGCACGGTCCTTGCGCCCCGTCCATGGGCTGGCGGGTGGTTGATGCGCAGCGCGCCCTTGATTATGCGGTGTCCAAAGGGGCAGAACCCTATTCCGGCGACGACAAGACGATGGATGTCCCGGCGGTTGTCGGCATCGGTGGTTCGCTGATTTATTTCATCGATAACTATTATGAAACCAGCCCTTACAATGACGAATTCAACTGGGTGGCCAAGACCCACCCCAAAGGTCTGGGGTTCTATTATCTCGATCATCTGACCAACAATGTTCACAAGGGCAATATGGACAAATGGTTCGCGTTCTACGCGGATGTGTTCAACTTCACGGAAATCCGGTTTTTTGATATTGAGGGCAAATTCACCGGGCTGTTCAGCCGGGCGCTGACTTCACCCTGCGGGCGTATCCGTATTCCGGTGAATGAAGATCGCGGCGAAAAAGGCCAGATTGTTGAATACCTCAAGCGCTACAACGGTGAAGGTATCCAACATATCGCGGTGGGAACCGACGATATTTATACCGCGACCGATGCTATTGCCAAGCGTGGTGTCAAATTTATGCCGTCGCCGCCGAAAGCCTACTACGCGCTAAGCAAATCCCGTGTGGTTGATCATGAAGAGCCGCTGGACGAAATGATGAAGCACGGTGTTTTGATTGATGGCGAAGGCGTGGTGGACGGCGGTGAAACCCGCATTCTGTTGCAGATATTTTCGAAAACCGTGGTCGGGCCGATCTTCTTTGAATTCATCCAGCGTAAAGGTGATGATGGGTTTGGCGAAGGTAATTTCCGCGCACTGTTCGAAAGTATCGAGCAGGACCAGATTGATCGCGGTGTGCTGAATACCGGCTAAGGTCAGCCCTTGGGCATTTCCAGCGTCAGGGTGCGGTTGTTTTTGATATAGCGCAGGGCGCTTGTATCAATCGCCGCGACTTTGCCGCCATCCAGCCGGTCACCAACCTGAACTTTGACGTAACGCCCGCTTTTCAGACGTACCAGAGCGCGTCGATCTGAAGATGATCCATAAATGCCGACCAAATTAACCTTCGTAAGGTTCAGAACATTTTCAAACGTCGCTTCACGCGCCACCGATGCCCGGGTAGGAATTGCGGGGATTTGCGGGGTGGCGATGGTGGTCGCCGAGGCAACTTGGGCAACCTGGGTATCTTCACGCTCGGCGCTGGCCAAAGCTGCGGCGACCATTGCGGTTTCTACGGTACGTGCGAAATCAGCCGGGCGCAGGGTTGGCGAAACTGAGTTGAGGACGGCCAGTTTGGTCGGTGTCAGATCGAGATCGCCGATTTCTTCCTGCTCGGAAATCGGGCGCGCTGTGGGGCGGATCGCAGCCAGTTCTGTGCGAGAACGCCCACCAAGTGTAGAGCGCTCATTGGTTTCAACCAGGTTTTCAGGGCGCGCCAGTGGGCGGCTGAGCGGCAGTTCGGGTTCGGTATTGATTTCAGGTGCAACGATTTCCGCGCCGCCCGGGCGCAGGGATGGCACAGTGCTGGGCTTGCCAGAATAGATGCGGATACCGTCAGGCGTAAGTGCGCCATCCGGGTGGGCGCGCACGAAACCGCGTTCGTCCAGATCAAACACCGTACCCGCTGCGGGTGGCGGCAGAAATTCCCCTGGTTTTACATCGTTCAGGGCGGCGGCTATTCCGGGCAGAGCAATTGCATCGTGGCTAAGGACGTTCCGGTCAATCGAAGCCACGTAAAGATCATCAATCCGGTCTGCATGCAGATCAACGGGCGGGAATGGCGCCTGCGGCCAGATACCCGTGGCGTCATAAATCTCGGCTGCGGATTTAGGGGTCGGGGTAGCTGTAGGGGCGGCTTCTTCTGCCAGTTCAGCTTGGGTCGGTTCGCTCAGCTGTGTTGTTGGCTGTTGCGGCGGATTAAGCGAGGTAAGTTCGACCTCATTTGGGGCGGTGGGAGCAGTTGTTTCAATCACCGGTCCCGTGGCCAGGGGGGGTACATCAACGGGTTCCTGCACTGGGGCGTTAACATTTCCCCAAAGGCGCGAAACGGCGATGGGTTTATCCAGGAATATGCTGGATAGTAACGCTGCCAGCACCAAAAGCGCCACCAAACCAATGGTTAGCATCAGACCCAGATATTTCGGCTTACCGGCCACTTGTGCGGTTTTGCGAGCGCCAAACACTGTCATTGCATCGGCTTCGCTGGAAACTTTTGAGCGCTCAGGAGGGGCCGAGCCATTTATCCGGGAAGGTGGGATTTGGACCGGCGCTGGTGGAATTTTAGCAGTAGGAACCGGGTCCGGTTTCTTGGTTTTCTTGCGCCCACGGGTAAGTTTTGCCCCTGCAAGACTGGGGGCAGTGACCGGCATTGGTGTTATTTCGGGCTGTTTTGGAGCGCTCCCAAGTTCGGGAACATTGTTTGCATCCGCAGGTGTTTTGTCACCGTACAGAACAAAGCGGGCCTCAACGCGTTCAAGATTAGCAGATGTATCGACACTGTCGGAATCTGCGCGTCTGGTGGTGAATGTACCAGTTACATCGAAGGGGTCGTGTTCAGGTACGCCGTCAATATCGGCGTCTGATTCTGGGTCCGCGTCTACCGGTTTTTCAACCTCTGGCAGGTCTTCGGCTTCGCTGGCTTTTTCTGGCTCGGGCTCAGTTTCCGGGGTAATAGATGTTTCTTCTTCAACCTCATCTGCGCTCTGCTCAGCCTCAGCCGGTTCAGGTGTCTCCAAATCAACCCGCCCGACAACGATTACCGGTTCGAAATCTGGTTCTACCTGTTCACCGTCCTGAAACAGTGTTTCGCAAAAGCGCGATTGGCCAAAATAAGGTTCGCCGCTAAAATCACCATTTTCGGGGATGGCAACAAATGAAACAGGGTTAAAGCGATGTTCAGTGGCGAAACCTTCGGCCTCGTTCAGGGTTTCGCGCGCCACAGCGGCGACATGCACGACGCCATTTCCGGCCTCAATCCAGTCGAATACCAGATCGTCCATCGCATAGGGCGTAGAGCCTTCCAGCGCCTCGCAAATCACCCGATCACGTTCTTCACCTTCTTTGCCGTGAATATCAACTGTTCGGTAGAGTATTTGTGAATTTGGAATAACCAGCTTTGACGCCAATTGCCCGCCCGCCAGATCAGTCGCAGTATTGCGCAAATAACGCAGCCGTTCGGGCAGGTCCGGATCATCAAGATCTACTTCGCCAATACTGTGCCATCCACCAGTTGCGCGGTGCAAAAGGCTAAGGCCATCATGGCTGAGATTTAGGGCAAAACTGGGCTTCATTGCTTGGGTCTAACACATGCTCGGCTTTGCGTAGACGAACGGGGCCTACCGGGTCAGACTATAGCAGGAATTCGCCGAGGAAAAGGGTGGGGCGGACGGAATACCTTGCGTCAGGGGCGAAAAAAAAGCCACTTTAGCGGTGAAAACAGGAAAGTGAAGTTGATGAGAATAGTTACAGCGGGTTTTGCAGCGATTTGGTTGATGGTGATGCCCTTGGCTGCACAGGAAGCGGGTCGCCTGAAGGTGGTGGGCCATGGCAGCGTTGATACCGTACCGGATATGGCAACGATCAGCCTTGGTGTAACCAATGAGGCCCGCACAGCAGGGGCGGCGCTGGCGGCGAATTCCGCGGCAACCGGGCAGATGTTGCAGGAAATTGCACAGGCCGGGATTGAGCCGCGTGATATGCAGACCAGCGGGCTGTCGCTGTCCCCGCGCTGGAGCAATCGTTCCAGCAACAACAACGCCCGCCCGGCCATAGTTGGGTTCAGCGCCAGCAATCAAGTCACCATCCGGGTGCGCGATATTGACCGGCTCGGCGGCATACTGGACGCGGTTGTGCAAAACGGTGCCAACCAGTTTCACGGCCTTAGCTTCGGCCTGCAAGACCCTGTTCCCACAACAGATTTAGCTCGAGAGGCAGCTGTAAAGGATGCCATCCGCAAGGCGCGTCTTTACGCAGCGGCTGCGGGGTTAGAGCTGGGCGCAATCCTTGAGCTAAGCGAAGCAGGTGTATCCTCACCCCGCCCGGTGATGGTGCGCGAAATGGCGCTGTCGGCGGATGTACCGATTGCTCAGGGCGAAGTGTCCTTGGGCGCGTCCGTAACGATCATTTTTCAGATCAGCCCCTAGGCAGTGGCAATGGCCAGCGCCTGATCCAGATCGCTGATCAGGTCTTCGACATTCTCGGTCCCAATGGATACCCGTACAGTATTTGGTGCGGCCCCGGCGGCCACCTGCTGTTCTTCGCTCAGTTGCCTGTGGGTGGTTGAAGCCGAATGGATCACCAGTGATCTGGTATCCCCAAGGTTGGCAACGTGGCTGAATATCTCCAGCGATTCCACCAGCTTAACGCAAGATGCGTATCCACCTTTAACGGCAAAAGTGAACAATGCGCCAGCCCCTTTCGGGCAAATGCTGGCAACACGGTGATTATAGGGCGAAGATTCCAGCCCGGCGTAGGTGACAAAATCAATACGCGGGTCTTTTTCCAGCCAGTTGGCGATGGTCATGGCGTTGGAAACGTGGCGCTCCATTCGCAACGATAAGGTCTCAACCCCCATCAATGTATAATGCGCCGCCTGCGGGTTCATCGTCATGCCCAAATCGCGCAACCCAATGGCAATACCATGGAAAACATAAGCCAACGGGCCAAAGGTCTCATGAAATTTCAACCCGTGATAGGCCGGTTCCGGCGCAGATAGCGACGGGAATTTATCGCTGGCGGACCAGTCAAACGTACCACTATCCACCACCGCGCCCCCGGTCACAGTGCCGTTGCCCGTCAGGTATTTCGTGGTGGAATGCACCACCAGCGACGCGCCGTGTTCAATTGGGCGACACAAATACGGCGTGGCAGAGGTGTTATCAACAATCAGCGGTATGCCGGCAACTTCCGCAATACCGGCAATGGCATCGAGATCAGTGATATACCCGCCCGGATTGGCGATACTTTCGCAAAATACTGCGCGCGTGTCGTCGTCTATTGCTGCCTGCACAGCCTCAAGATCATCAAAATCCACAAATGTCGCCGACCAGCCAAAGCGCTTGATCGTCTGGGACATTTGCGTGACCGTACCGCCATAAAGCCGCGTTGACACAACCACATTGCGCCCCGGTGCCATTAGCGGAAACAACGCCATGATCTGCGCCGCGTGCCCGGATGAACAACAAACTGCCCCTACACCACCCTCAAGCGTGGCTATCCGTTCCTGCAACACCGCAACCGTCGGGTTGGTCAGGCGCGAATAAATGTATCCGACCTCTTGCAGGTTAAACAACGCCGCTGCGTGTTCAGCGTCACGAAACACATAGGCCGTGGTCTGATAAATCGGCGTCTGCCGCGCACCGGTGGCCGGATCAGGTCGGGCCCCTGCGTGAATTTGCAGCGTGTCAAAGCCGTAGCTTGGGGTGTCGGTCATCTGGGGCCTCCAATATTCATGTTTGCAAGGACGCTAGTTAAAACCGCGCGGAGCTACAATATGGCCGCGCAAGAAAGGGATGAATTTCCGCGCACAGGCTCATCACGCGAAAAATAGCCCTTCCTTCTTCTGTTCAAAAATACTCGCGCCGCAGGCAAATTGCCCGAAGGGCTAAAGGTAATGCGCCCTCAGGCGCTCAATTCGTTCACCGCATCCAGTGCCCGGCCTTTTTAATCTGATTGCGGATCATCTGCTCACGCTTTGGCAGGTGTTCCTGATCAAAAAGGGCGCGTACCTTTAGCCCGCGCTCCTGGTAAACCACCCGCTTTAGCGGATCATATTCCTTCAGCACTTTTTTCAGTTTATTCGGGGCGGTGACAGATTTCAGCACTTCAATTGTGTGCTCACTCTCGCGCGCGTAAAGTAGCGGAAACGTGCGGTAGTGGCAGGTAATCTCACCGTCCAGCAAGCCAGCAGGGATTGTGTCTCGACCTCCGCCGAACGAATGGATCACCAGCGGCAGCGCCACCTGATCCAGCCACGGATCCAGGGTTTGCGCGGCCAGTGCCTCACCGGGATCGTTCCGGATTTCCAGCGCGTAATCCAGAAATCGTTGGCCAAACTCGTGCGGGCAGCGATAGAAAAACCAACCCGCATTGAAATACAAATACCGCGCCCAGAATTCATCGGGTTGCGACATATCCAGCGAGCTTTCAAAATCCAGCCCAAAGCGTTCATACAGCGATTTCCAGATGCCCGCATATCCTGGGCCGTATAGCTCGGGTTTGGGCCAGGTTCCCTCAACCCGTACACTTGCACTGGGGCGATCAAAATTAAACGGCACCGAACTAAGCGCGCCGGTGACCAGCGTGTCGGTGTCAAAGAAGATGAACGGCTCATCTTTTGGCAGTGCCAGAAGCGCTTCGATCTTGTTGCCATAGGGGTAGTTCTGGCCGAAATGCTGGTTCTCAAAAGGCAGGATTTCAGCGCCATATTCACCCGTCAGCAGATCAAGCACCGCGTCGTTTCGCATGGTTGGATTATTGTGCCAGCGCGGGCCCTGGCTGGGTTCCGCCACAAATAGACGCCCGCTAAACCCGGGATCCGAGTGGTGCCGTGAAGCTGCAAACAGCAAAGCCTCGTACATCAACCGGCCATTTTGGCCGACAATGACAATGTTGAAATCAGTTGGTTTTTTCTGCTTACTACCCATCAATGCCTGCTTTGCGCCGTTTTACGCAACTATAGGCGGTAATGGCGCCAGCCTAAAGGCTGGATGCAATGTAAGTGAGGAAAATTATGAAACGAGCAATTATTCTGGCCAGCCTTTTGGCCGCAAGCCCGTTAGGTGCGCAAGATTTTACGACTGCTGCGGAAGTTAAGCCGATTGTGCAGGCCACCAAAGGCAGCTGGATTGCGGTGCGGCCATGGGAAGGACAGGACCTGTTATATTTTACCAACCTTCTATCCTGGCGCTGTGGACTGGATCAAATCACCTATGCGGTGAATGGCGGCGAAGAAATCGTGCTGGAACATGAACCCTGTTACATCGACGAAGGCGCGCCAAATGCGTTGAAAGTAGAAAGCATCATGCCCTATGTGTCGTTTGAAGCCGATTCAATTGAGAGCATTACAATTGGTGTGTTCTATGACGACGGAACTTCGCAGCAGGAAGAGTTCATGCGCAAAGACGTTCAGATCAACTAGGCGGCGATTTGGCATAAGGAATCAGTAAGCGGATGTTTTGAAACGTAAAAGGTTCGTAACGGCTGCCCGATTGCTCTGAAAATTCACGGCCTCTGCCCGGATGTTGTGCCCAGCTAAAAATTTATTTACTGGGAAAACAGATACTTAGATTTGACAGTTCACGCTACTTCTATTGTGACGTCAGGAAAAGCTTGCACGTCTTACTAAAGGGCTGACAAACTGTATTCCATTCAGGGTTGATGACATCCACAAGGGATGCTCAGGACCAATGCGGAGAAATCGGACCTTGTTCGAAAATCACCCGAAAAAAAATATCAGCAACAGGAAAGGAAGAACCATGACTAATATGCCACGGATTCTATTCGCTGGTCTAATGGCCAGCACATTTATCGCAAGCCCGCTTGTAGCGGGGCCAGTCCCGGCAGGTGTGACACTGGCCGATGACCAGACGTTTACTTATCGCGACCTTGACGAATTCACCTCGGTGGATCCGCAGGTTGTCGAGGATGTTTCCGGCTCCAACATCGTTCGTGACCTGTTCGAAGGTCTGTACAACCAAGACGCTGACGGCAACCTTGTACCCGGTGTAGCGCTGTCGTTTGAAACCAACGACGCCAAGGATGTTTACACATTCACCCTGCGCCCCGAAGCCAAGTGGTCAAACGGTGATCCGGTTGTCGCCGGTGACTTTGTTTACGCCTGGCAGCGTCTTGTCGACCCAGCTCTGGGTTCGCCATATTCATGGTTCGGGGAACTGATGTCGCTCGAAAACGCGGGTGCAATTCTTGCAGGTGATATGGAGCCATCCACACTTGGTGTGTCCGCCCCTGATGATCAGACCCTGGTGGTTAACCTGACAGCGTCGTTGCCATATTTCGCACTGATGACAACCCATGCTTCGACTTTCCCGGTTCACAAGGCAACAATTGACGCCTTTGGGGACGACTGGACAAAGCCCGGCAACATCGTTTCCAACGGTGCCTATATCCTGACCGAGCATATCCCAAGTGAGCGTTCAGTGCGTGAGCGTAACGTCAACTACTGGGACAACGACAATACCATCATCGACAAAACGGTCGCGCTGATTGTTAACGATGAAAACGTCGCGCTGACACGTTACTTTGCTGGCGAATTTGACCGCACAGAAGTACCGGCCGGTCAGTTTCCAAAACTGAAAGCGGAATATCCTGCTCAGGCCGTCAGCTTTCCACGTCTGTGTAACTATTATTACACTTTCAACCTGTCAGACAGTGGCCCGGAAGCCTTCAAAGACGTTCGCGTTCGTGAAGCTTTAAGCCTTGCTGTTGATCGCTCAATCATCACTGAAAAAGTTCTTCAGGGTGGTCAGGTGGATGCCTACACGTTCACACCCGCCGCGACGGCCGGGTTTGCTGTTCCCGACGTTGCAAGTGCTGCAATGACTCAGGCTGAACGCGACGCCAAGGCTGTGGAACTGCTGGCCGAAGCTGGCTTTGGTCCCGATAATCCACTGACGTTTGACATGCTTTACAACACATCCGAAGGTCACAAAAAGATCGCCGTGGCCATGAGCCAGATGTGGAAGCAAAAGCTGGGCGTAGAAGCAGTACTGGCCAATCAGGAATGGAAAACATTCCTTGATACACGCGGTCAGCAAAACTTTGCCCTAGCCCGTGGTGCATGGTGTGGCGACTATAACGAAGCCTCTACCTTCCTTGATCTGGTAGCATCAGCATCCGGCTACAACGACGGTAAGTTCTCCAATGCCCGCATTGATGAATTGCTGGTGGATGCCAAAACGTCGGCTGATCCACAGGCCAACTACACCGAGATCGAACAGATCATTGCAACAGAGGTGCCGATCATTCCGGTTTACCACTATGCCGGTGTATATATGCTCGACAGCGATCTGGGCGGCTGGCCGGTTCAGAACGTCGAGCAGAACTGGTACTCCAAAGATCTCTACAAAATCGCCGAGTAATTCGGTTTCGTAGACAAAAACACCCCGGTTCCCATTTTGGGGGCCGGGGTATTGGGCTTTTGGGGTGCTATCTAAATGCTAAACTATGTAATCCGCCGGCTTCTGGTCGCAATTCCCACGTTGTTAATTCTGATCACCATCAGTTTCCTGCTGATGCAGGTCGCCCCGGGTGGGCCTTTTACGTCTGAACGCCCGTTACCGCCGCAGGTTCTGGCTAATATTGAGGCAAAATACGGTCTGGATCAGTCACTTCCCGCGCAGCTTTGGAATTACGTGGTCGGCGTGGTAACGCAGTTCGATTTCGGCCCCAGCTACCAGTATAAAGACCGCAGCGTGAACGACATAATTGCGCAGGGCTTTCCGGTCACCCTGACCTATGGATCAATTGCATTCGTATTCGCCACTGTTATTGGCGTCAGCGTCGGCGTAGCAGCCGCGATAAAACACAATACCTGGCTGGATTATATGGCCGTAGGTGCCACGTTTTCAGCCCAGGCCTTACCCAATTTCGTGATGGCGCCGATATTGGTGCTGGTATTCACCCTGCAACTCGGCTGGTTGCCGGGTGGGGGCTGGAATGGCGGCCAATGGCAGTTTCTGGTGATGCCGGTGATTGCACTGGCGACATCTTTTCTGGCCTCAATTGCACGGATCACACGGTCCTCGATGCTTGAGGTGATGAATTCCAATTTCATCCGCACCGCCAAGGCCAAGGGCCTGCCGACACGCACCATTATCTGGCGCCACGCGATGAAGCCGACAATGATGCCGGTGGTGTCCTACCTCGGCCCGGCATTTGTAGGTATGATCACCGGCTCAGTGGTGATTGACATGTTCTTTTCCACCGGCGGCATCGGGCGGTTTTACGTGAACTCGGCCCTGAACCGCGACTACGCGGTGATGCTGGGGTTAACGATCCTGTACGGCGGGCTGACGATAATATTCAACCTTGTGACGGACGTGCTTTACGCATGGCTCGATCCGAAAATCAGATATTAGGGGCTGGGGTCATGATTACACAGACGGAACAGATTGATCGTATCGCCGAAAAGCTGGTTGAGGCGGAACAGATCAAGGGCCGCTCGCTCTGGCAGGATGCGTTTGCGCGGTTCGTGCGCAACAAGGCGGCTGTTGGATCACTGACGGTGCTGTTTTTGATCCTGTTGTTTTCAATAATAGGCCCCTATTTCGCCGTTTGGTCGAATGAGGAAATAGACTGGGCGCGGATGGGCGATGTCGCGACAGAGGGGCGGCCATCTATCGAAAACGGCCATTTCTTTGGGCTGGACCCATTGGGGCGTGATCTTTATTCCCGTTCCATTCAGGCGACCCGCACCTCGTTGATGGTTGGCGTTATAGGTGCCGCAGTGGCGGTAATAATCGGCACACTTTATGGCGCAGTTTCAGGTTTTGTCGGTGGCTGGGTCGATAACCTGATGATGCGCACCGTCGATATTCTGATCGCCATTCCCTACATGTTTATCATCATCCTGCTGATGGTGATATTTGAGCGAAGTCTGTTTATGCTGTTTGTCGGCATTGGTGTGGTCAGTTGGCTGGATATGAGCAGGATCGTGCGCGGGCAGACTTTATCCCTGAAAAACCGCGAATTCATCGAAGCGGCGCAGGCTGCCGGGGTAGGGTGGTTCACAATTGTCACCCGCCACATCCTGCCGAACCTGCTGGGCGTTGTGGTGGTCTATGCCACCTTGCTGGTGCCCGCGATGATCATGACTGAAAGCTTTATTTCATTCCTTGGCCTAGGGGTGCAGGAACCGAACACCTCGCTTGGGGCGCTGATATCTGAGGGCGCCGGGCAAATCCTGTATGGCACGCTCTGGCAACTGGCGGTTCCGCTGTTCTTCTTTCTGGTCACGGTGATCAGTTTCTTCTTCATCGGCGACGGTTTGCGCGACGCGCTTGACCCGAAGGATCATTGATATGGCGTTGTTAACTGTAGACAATCTGTCGGTCACCTTCACCACGCCGGATGGCCCGGTTCACGCGGTGAAAGATGTCAGCTTTCATATTGAGCCGGGGGAATGTCTGGGGATCGTTGGCGAAAGTGGGTCCGGCAAAAGCCAGACGTTTATGGCCGCCATGGGTCTGCTGGCCAAAAATGGCCGCACCACGGGTCGGGTGGATTTTGATGGGCATGACCTGCTGAACCTGACGCCAAAGGAACATAATAAAATCCGTGGTGATCAGGTCACGATGATCTTTCAGGACCCGCTGACCGCCCTGACGCCCCACATGCGGATCGGTGAGCAGATGCAGGAAGTTCTGCGCCTGCACAAAGGCCAGACCGGCGCGCGGGCTATGCAGCAATGCCTGCACTGGCTGGAACGGGTGCAAATCCCCGAGGCCAAGCGACGCTTGCAACAATTCCCGCATGAATTATCCGGCGGTATGCGCCAACGGGTGATGATCGCAATGGCGATGCTGTGCGGGCCGCGATTGTTGGTGGCGGATGAGCCCTCAACCGCGCTGGATGTTACGGTGCAGGCAGAAATTCTCGACCTGATGGTTGGTTTGCAAAAAGAAGAAGGTACCGCAATTGCGCTGATCACCCATGACATGGGCGTGGTGGCACGGATGTGTGACCGGATTGAGGTAATGCGGCTGGGCGAATTTGTGGAAAGCGGCTCGGCGGAACAGATTTTCCACGCGCCGCAGCACGAATATACCAAGATGCTGATCAACGCGATGCCACGCATAGACCGGCCAAATAAATCGAAGGCGCTGAACCCGATTGAAACCGGAGCTGAAACCGTGCTGAGCGTTGACGATGTCAAAGTGCATTTCCCGTTTCGGATCAACGAAGGCCTGTTTGGTAAAAAGGTGCCGTTAAAAGCGGTCGACGGGGTTAGTTTTGATCTGAAAGCCGGTGAGACCCTTGGCGTCGTGGGCGAAAGCGGTTGTGGTAAATCCACGCTGGCGCGCGCCGTTTTGCAATTGATCCCGCCCAGCTTTGGCTCGGTTGCATGGCTCGGCAAACCGATCGTTGATCTTAGCCGCAAGGACATGATCCCCTATCGCAAAGACATGCAGATCGTGTTTCAGGATCCGCTGGCCAGCCTCAACCCACGGATGACCATTGCCGCGTCGATCGCTGAACCCCTGCGGGTATTCCAGCCCGGTCTGACCAGCAAACAGCGCAAGCTGAAAGTGGCTGAAATGATGGAAAAGGTGGATCTGGATCAAAAGCTGATCAACCGTTATCCGCATGAATTGTCTGGCGGTCAAAACCAGCGCGTTGGTATCGCGCGGGCGATGATCAATCGGCCTAAGCTGATTATCTGCGATGAAGCCGTGTCGGCGCTGGATGTATCCATTCAGGCGCAGGTGGTGGATTTGCTGAAAGATTTGCAAAGCGAATTCGGGCTGTCGATGATTTTCATCAGCCACGATCTGGCGGTGGTTCGGGAAATATCGCACCGGATTCTGGTGCTATATCTGGGCCGCACGGTGGAGCTGGCGGATCGTGACACGATCTATGGTGATGCGCGCCACCCCTACACCAAATCGCTGATCTCGGCGGTGCCAATCCCGGACCCGTTGATTGAGCGAACCCGGAAACGGATCAAACTGCCCGGCGAATTGCCGTCCCCGCTTGATCCGGGGGCAGCACTGCGGTTTCTGCCGTCAAAGCTGAATGGCGGGCAGTATATGCCGGCGTTGATTGAAGAAACGCCGGGGCATTTCGTGGCCGAGCATGATCCGCTGGAGGATTTGCTGGCCGGGTAATGGACCTTTGCGCGGCCGGGCGATAGTCACGCGGTATGGCACTTGAGTTCGAAAATCTGGCAGAGATTGCGGCGCATGGTTTTGATGCGGTGATTGACGTGCGTTCACCTGCCGAATTTGCCGAGGATCATATTCCCGGCGCGATCAACCTGCCGGTTCTGGACGATAAAGAACGCGCCCGTGTAGGCACGATTTACAAGCAGGAAAGCGCTTTCAAGGCCAAGAAAGTTGGGGCAGCCTTAGTGGCAAGAAACGCGGCCCGGCACTTGGATGGGCCGCTCGCTGACAAAGAGGGTGCCTGGCGGCCATTGGTCTATTGCTGGCGCGGCGGCCAGCGATCCGGGTCGTTCGCAACGATATTGGCGCAGATCGGCTGGCGGGCTGACGTGCTGGCGGGGGGCTATCAGGCCTATCGTCGTTTGGTGAACCGGGCTGTGTATGGGGAACCTCTGGCGCATCCACTGCTGGTGCTCGAGGGTAATACCGGAACCGCCAAGACCGAACTGTTGCACCTGTTGGCAGGGCGTGGGTTGCAGGTTGTGGACCTAGAAGGTCTGGCAGCGCATCGTGGGTCGGTTTTTGGCGCGGTTGAACACGCTCAGCCCTCGCAAAAGGCGTTTGAAGGTGCATTGGCGGCGACATTTGGCAACCTTGATCCGACAAGGATTGTGCTGGTTGAGGCCGAATCTAGCAAGATTGGCAGGCTGATTATTCCGCCCTCAATCTGGCAGGCAATGAAAGTTGCGCCGAGACTTCGGGTAAGCGCGACGCTGGACGAACGCGCCGGTTACCTGACGCGGGCTTATGGGGATATTTCCGGGGATTCGGAGCAGTTGACCGATACCCTAAGCGCGTTGATCCGGCATCAGGGGCGTGAAACGGTGGAACATTGGCAAGAGCTGGTAAGGGCTGGCGAATTGCAGGACTTGGCGCGGGAGCTGATGGAAAACCACTATGATCCCAGCTACGCGCGGGCGCGGGTGGGGCGTTCGACGCAGGTTTTCGCAGAGCTTGGGCTGGATGACCTGTCTACAAATGGATTGGAAAATGCAGCCAAGCAGTTGGAGACACTGGTCGGTGAATATTCAGATCAGATGCAGGCCAAGTGAAGGCTTTGTACAGTGGCCGATTACCTTAGCATCGCAACCTAAGACGTTAAGTTTGTTTAACATTACAGCGACGTTCCTGGCCGAAACTGCCGCCAGTAAGCCACCTGCGGTTTGTGGGTCAAACAGCAGATCGGCCATCGGTGTGTCGGGCAGTTTCAGGCCCGGGGCCAGCGCGCGGTTTTCACGGAAGATCGACGAATGAATGCCCATATCTGCCAGTTCCAGCGCACCGTTTAGGGTTGGAATTTCAGCCAAATCCAGCGCAATGCCGACGCCCGAGGCACTGGCAATTTCGTTCAGATGCCCGGCCAGCCCAAAGCCGGTCACATCCGTCATGGCATTGGCTTTATCTAAGACCTGCGCGACGTCGCCCAGTGGCTTGCCCATGCTTTCAAGGGCGGCCAGTACCCAGACACCACGCGCCTTTAGCGCCATTTCACCAGCCATAATCACGCCGCTGCCAATTGGTTTGGTCAGGATCAGCGCATTGCCGGGTTTCGCACCGGATTTTCCAATGGGCTGTGTGCCTCGAAGGCCGGTGACGGTGAAGCCGATGCTCAGTTCGGCACCCTGAGCACTGTGACCACCGACAATTGCAGCACCTTCTGCGCTGAAAATATCATTCGCAGCCACCATGATCTCCGACAGCCACGCCTGTTGCAGCTCGGGCGACAGCCTTGGCAGGGTGATACTGGCAAGGGCGGATTGCGGTTCTGCGCCCATGGCCCAGATGTCGCCAAGCGCGTGGATGGCGGCGATGCGGGCCATCGTTGCCGGGTCGCTGGTGAAAGCGCGGAGATGGTCGGTAGAAATGACCTGATATTGGCCATCCGGGCCTTTTAGGGTGGCGGCGTCGTCGCCGGGACCGGTGAATATATCGGCGCGGTCTGTTAGGGCGAGTTTGCTCAAGGCAACCGTTAGGGAGGCATTACCGATTTTTGAACCGCAGCCACCGCAGAGCGGGGCGTCATCGAGAATTTCGGTAACCCCCTGCGCAACCGGGATGGGTATTTCAGGTGAAGGCATCGGTTTAAGTTCATGAAATTGATCCATAAAACTACGATCTATTCGATCCTTCAAGCGCCAGGCAGCCGCGCCGGAAATTTTGATACCCCATTTGTCAGCGAAGGCAGATTTTTCGCCAAGGGAAATCAGCTTCAGATAGTCATTTTGTGGGTTGAATTTTTGCATTACGCCACCCGACAGGGCTGCGCGCAGATTGGCAAAAAGGACCGGTGCTTCGCGCACAGCGTACACCCCCGCTTTTGGGCGTGGCGCGTGGCACAGGTGGGCACAATCGCCGACAGCGAAAACCTCTGGCGCGTTTACAGAACGCAGGGTTGCGTCAACCGATACGTAGCCCTGATGCAGCGTCAGGGCGCTGTTTACCAGCCAGTCCTGCGCGCGGGCCCCGGCAGCGCCGGTGATAAAATCTGCGTTGACGGATGTACCATCGGCAAGGGCAAGATGGTCGGCGTGGATCTCGGCAATCCCGGTGTTTTCCAACACTTCAACACCGGCGGATTTCAGGTGCTTTCGAAAGAAGCGTAAATTAGAATCAGACATATTGGGCAATATGTTAGACCGGTCAATTAACGTAATTCCGGGCTGTAGTTCCGTTGCATTTTTTAATGAATGTGCCATCGCCATTGCCAGCTCAACTCCGGCGATGCCACCGCCGATAATGGCTGCACTGGGCGGTATCTTGGCGGTCTTTGCCGCCTCACAATACTGCGCCCAATCAGAGGCAAAGCGATCCAGCGGTTTCGCCGGGACCGCATGTTCGCTGAAACCGGGCAGGTCGGGCATTTCCGAGGTAATACCGATGTCCAATGCCGCGATATTATAGCTGAGTTGGCGACCGCCTTGCAGCGTCACAAGCCGTGCGTCCACGTCGATATGCTCTGCGCGACCCCGGATCAGGCGGGCACCGGCAAAGCGCGCCAGTCGGACCAGATCAATATCCAGCTCATCGCGGCTGTAATGCCCGGCCACAAAGCCTGGCAGCATTCCGGAATAGGGGGCCGTGGCTTCGGGGTTGATTACGGTAACCCGCACGCCGGGTAGTGGGTTCATGCCCCACATGCGCAGAACCAGTGCATGGGCGTGGCCGCCGCCAATCAGCAGCAGTTCTTTGGTGATGGGCAGCGGTGTTTGCATGTCAGTCCCGGAATTGTGCCGGGCATCCATATGGCCCAACGGCAGGAATGGACAGGGGGGCGCTATCACAGGTTGGCGATTTACCTGTGATTAGCAGGGTTTGGTGGCCGACCGAGTCTGGACGGGCGAGGCTTGTGACCCTAACACTTCAGGCATGGATAAAGAACTAAGACGGCAGGCTAGGGCGATATTTGATGCCGGCGTGGCGGCAGCTGATCCGGCTTTGGCGGTGGTGCGTTCGCTGGAGCAAAGGCCTTTGGTGGATTGCGTGGGCCGGGTGTTCATTATTGCTGTGGGCAAGGCGGCAACTGGCATGGCGAAAGCTGCAATGGTGCGGGTAAATGCCGAGCAGGTGATCGTTGTGACGAATTACGAAAATGCGTGCCCTCTTGCGCGTGCTACCACATTTGCAAGTGGCCATCCGATCCCTGACGAAAACGGGCTGACGGCGGCGCGGGCTGTTGAAGATTTGTTGCATGAGGCAGGCGAAGAAGATCACGTTCTGGCACTGATTAGTGGTGGCGGGTCGGCTTTGCTGCCGTCGCCGGCGCAGGGTCTGAGCCTTGCGGATAAGGCTGAGGTGAGCCGTCTATTGCTGGGCGCGGGCATGGAAATAAGTGCGATGAATTTGGTGCGTCAGCAGTTGTCACGCCTGAAAGGCGGCGGATTTTTACGTGTAGCGGCCCCGGCGCGGGTTACGGCGCTGATCCTGTCGGACGTGGTCGGCGACGATCTGGCGGTGGTGGCCAGCGGGCCTACGGTGGCGCCGATTGGCAGTAAGGCCAAGGCGCGCACGGTGCTGGAAAAGGCACGTATCTGGGATCAGATTCCGGCACCCGTTCGTAACGTGTTAATCGGGCCAGAGCGACCAACAGTAAATATAGAAAATGTCGAAAACCGCCTGATTGGCTCAAACGCCCAAAGCGTCGCGGCGATGGCTGCGCTCGCGCCGGAAGCGCAGATATTTCCCCATGCGTTAGAGGGCGATGTGGCAGATGCCGCCGACATCATCACCCGCTGTAAGGGGCGCGGGATTTGGTTGTTTGGCGGTGAAACAACGGTGCGTTTAAAAGGCGACGGGCTGGGTGGGCGCAATCAGGAACTGGCGCTGCGGGTGGCGCTGAAGGCCGAAGAACTGGGCTGGGATGGCAATTGGGTTTTTCTGTCGGGTGGTACGGATGGGCGCGATGGCCCTACAGATGCGGCGGGGGGGCTGGTCGATGCGGGTACGTTGAAGCGGATGCGCGCCGCTGGCGTGAACCCGCTGAAATCACTGGAGAATAATGACAGCTACCACGCGCTTCAGGCGGCTGGCGACCTGTTGAAAACCAGCGCAACCGGCACCAATGTCGCTGATTTACAGGTGCTGATCCGCGCCTGAATGTCGCCCATTGGCAAGTCAAAGTCGCCACCGGTGCTTGCGCGGGCGTTGGTCCGGGCGCAAACTATTGTCGGTCATACATGTGATTGGAGCAGCCATGGGTAATCTGAGCGACGTATTAAAGCCGGTGGAAACCGCACGCGGGTTGCCCAATGAACACTACATTTCCGACGAAGTGTTTCAGCAGGAAAAGCAGAAAGTGCTGTTTGATAACTGGTCAGGCATTGGCTTTGCCAAGGATGTGCCGGAACAAGGTGATGCCATGCCGGTGGATTTTCTGGGAATGCCGCTGTTGGTGCTGCATTCAAATGATGGCAAAATCCGGGTGTATCAGAACACCTGCCGCCATCGCGGCATGATATTGGTCGAGGAAAAAAAGAACATCAAAGGCGTGATCCGGTGCG
>CAZRHV010000012.1:52743-54516 GCA_964599985.1 uncultured Marinosulfonomonas sp.
CGCGGCATGATATTGGTCGAGGAAAAAAAGAACATCAAAGGCGTGATCCGGTGCGCCTACCATTCCTGGTGCTACGCCCATACCGGTGAGCTGGTAACAACGCCCCATGTCGGCGGGCCGGGGCACAATACCCATGAAAATATCAAACGAGATGAGCTGGGGCTGGTGGAAATCCGCAGTTACGTGTGGCGGGACGTGATCTTCGTGAATATCTCGGGTACTGCGCCGGAATTTACCGATTATGCAGCCGAAGCCATCGCGCTCTGGTCGGATTTTGAAGGCCAGCCGCTGTATCACGCGGGCGCGGATAGTGGGTTCAGTTTTGAGGCGAAATCGAACTGGAAGCTGCCAGTGGAAAATTATTGCGAGAGCTATCATCTGCCATGGATACACCCCGGCCTTAACAGTTATTCCAAGCTGGAAGATCACTATCACATTGAAGTTGCAGGCAAGTTTTCCGGGCAGGGGACAACTGTATATCGCCCCTCGATTTCCGATGATGGCCAGAGCTTCCCGGATTTTAAGGGCCTAAGCGATAAATGGGACGCCGGTGCAGAGTATATCGCGCTCTATCCGAATGTGCTGTTTGCCGCGCACCGGGATCACGCCTATGCGCTGATTCTTGAACCATTGGCCAAGGATCGCACGGTCGAACACGTTGAGATTTATTATGCCAGTGAAAAGGCCGTGGGGCCGGAATATGCCGAGTTGCGCCGCGCAAACACTGCACTTTGGTATGGGGTGCTGGAGGAAGATATTTTCGTGGTGGAAGGTATGCAAAAGGGCCGCCAGGGTGTGCATTTTGATGGTGGCAGGTTCAGCCCGGTGATGGACAGCCCGACCCATTGTTTTCACCACTGGGTGGCAACGCAGATGGTGGGGCAACCCCTTGCCGCAGAATGAAGAAGGCGATGAACTGGATAAACGGCTGCTGGCAGCCCATGGTGCGGGGGACAATCGCATTTTGTCGCGACTTTACGCGCAGGCCGGGGATTTGGCTGAAAGTCAGGGGCAGATTGAAGCCGCCTGTTTTTACCTGACACATGCCTATGTTTTTGCATTGGAACAGGGATTGCCAGAGGCGGCACAGTTGCATCAGCGTCTGGTTTTGTTTGGCCGGGAAGAATGAAATAAGGACTATAGTATTATGAAATCAAACACAAAAGTAGTTGTTATCGGTGGCGGAGTCGTTGGCTGCTCGGTGCTGTACCACCTGACCAAACTGGGTTGGTCAGATGTGACGCTTATTGAGCGCTCTGAACTGACCTCCGGGTCGACATGGCACGCAGCCGGTGGGTTTCATACGCTGAATTCCGACACCAACATGGCAGCCCTGCAAGGCTATACGATCCGGCTTTACAAAGAACTGGAAGAAATCACCGGCATGTCCTGTGGGCTGCACCATGTTGGCGGCATCACGCTGGCTGACAGCCCGGACCGGCTGGATTTTCTAAAAGCCGAGCGGGCCAAGCACCGCTATATGGGGCTGAACACGGAAATCGTCAGCCCGGAAGAAATCGTCAAACTATCGCCGATCACCAATGTGGATGGTGTGCTGGGTGGGCTGTATGACCCGCTTGATGGCCACCTTGATCCGTCCGGCACCACGCAGGCCTATGCCAAGGCCGCGCGAATGGGCGGGGCGGAAATTGTGCTGCGCAACCGGGTGCTGGAACTGAACCCCGTGGCAGATGGTTGGGATGTTGTAACCGAACAGGGCACCGTGCGGGCTGAACATGTTATCAACGCCGCCGGTCTCTGGGCGCGGGAAGT
>CAZRHV010000013.1:0-50730 GCA_964599985.1 uncultured Marinosulfonomonas sp.
ACCCTCACCACAAGTCCGGTTCCATCCATGGCTCCGGCAGCAACAATCGCCCGGCACTCAACGGTGCATGATCCAACAGCGGCATGGATTGCCATGCACCCTCAAAGTATTCCTCGGGCAGCAGATAGGGCGTCAGCACCTGTCTTTCGGGCAAAAACCCGAAGCGCTGGTAATATGTCGGATCGCCAAGAACGAAGACCTGAATGACCCCAATTTTTTGCAACCGATCCAGACCAGCGCGAAAACCTGCCCAACATCAGCCGATTTGGTTTCGCGGATCACCGGATTGTCGGTCATGCCCTGCCCCTGTTCTTTAAAGGGGCGTAAACACTACAATTCTTCGCTGGACATTTCCCGTGCCGCCGCCAGCCCAAGCTCACGGGAAATTTCATTGAACAGCGTATCAAACCCGTCAAACAGCGCATTGTTCAGCGCCTGCCCTTCGGGTGTTTCCGAGAGTTTAATATAGAGCATCAATTCTTCATCGCTGAGCGGCGAATAGGCCATCGACAGGAACCCATACAGCCATTCCTGGGTGTCATCGCGTATATCTGATTCCTGGCTCCAGACTTCGCGCAGGATCTCTTCGTTACTTAGTGGGTCCTCATACGCGCCGCCCTCTACCAGCCCGGTAAAAAACGCGTAATTCGAATTCAATGCCCCTACCACGTTGCTTTCCAACAGTTGATTCACCTCGATAAACTGGTCAATCAACGCAATTCTGGGATCATTATCTTCGATCATTTCGGCTACATGTGCATTGTTTGCCTCATCTACCGCATCATCCATCAATGCCAGACGCGCAGATATTTCCAGCGCGATGATTTCTGCGCCCAGGTCGCTTTCAAAAAATTTCGTCAGCAATTCAACATCTTCCGGCGCAATGCTTTCGGCAAAACCGTTTATCGCGACGTCTTCCATACGATCCGCATCATAGATCCCATCAACCGCCGTCCGCCAATCACTACTTGCCGGACCCGGGAACATGCTTTCGGCCAGTTCATCGCCATAAACAATGCCCTCGGCGCGCATTACGTCAACAATTTGAAACAGCCCCAGAGCTTTGCTAAGCCTTTGAATTTCTGCCGAAATTTCTGCCCGCGCCGGGATGACCATCAGGGTCCAGATAAGCAGCATTGATGTAATTTTAAGCATTGTGCCTCCGCAAGATTGCCTGCCTGTTACCTACGCATTTCCTGCCCCGGTTCCAAGGCCCCACCAGGTCACATCCGCGATATATGGGCGTCCGCTAAAGATTTCTATTGTACCGCAAACCGACTTTCGCCTAAACACGCACCGGTTCGACATGGATCAAACACGGAGAGGTGCCAGAGTGGTCGAATGGGGCGGTCTCGAAAACCGTTGAGCCTTCACGGGTTCCCAGGGTTCGAATCCCTGTCTCTCCGCCAGCCACCTGAATACATGAGATTTTCAGTCAGCGACTTACGGCTCCTTAAACCCTGTTGCCACGACAAATTTTTCGGATGAAGTTGAGCGGCTGGCCGGGGGTTTTACATTCACCACTTTGGTAAAGCGTTGTTTTAGCAGCTTTTGCAGCTCACCCTCGGCACCTCCTGCCAGAACTTTGGCCACGAAAGTTCCGCCTTCTTCCAGTACATCAAAGGCGAAAACCGCGGCCGTTTCGCAAAGCGCAATGATACGGATATGATCTGTTTGCTTATGTCCCGAGGCCGACGCCGCCATATCTGACATCACCACATCCGCCCCGCCACCAAGCCAGGTTTTTACCTTGTCGTCGGCACCATCTTCCATGAAATCCAGCTTGTATATCTCAGCGCCCGGAATGGGTTCCACGTCCTGTATGTCAATCCCCAACACGCGACCAATCGCCTTGCCTTTCTTCGCACCAAGCGCATTCACACGCGGCACCGACACCTGACACCAGCCCCCCGGCGCGCAGCCCAGATCAACCACGCGGGCCCCTGGCACCAGAAACCTGAATTTATCGTCCAGTTCCAGTATCTTAAATGCAGCCCTGCCCCGGTAGCCTTCGACACCGGCGCGTTTGACATATGGGTCGTTCAACTGGCGCTCTAACCACAGGGTTGAACTGAGCTTTCGCCCTTTGGCCGATTTCACTTTGGTGCGCAGTTCGCGCACCCCGCGCCCGCTTGATTTCTTCGCCATGGTTTCTTTCAGTCAGCACAGGGCGACCCTGCACCGTGTTTCTTTTTCGCTCAAATATCCAAAATCAACGCAACCCGCAATCACTGAACGCAGCGTTAATAGGGTCCGTCTTCCAGAACCCCGTCGGCGCTCATTTGTGCGTAGAGCAATCCTTCACGTAACCCCCGGTCGGCCACCGACAAACGATCCGTCGGCCAGACCCGCAGCAACGCCTGCAATATCGCAGCACCCGACATGATCAGCGCGTGGCGGTCGCGTCCGATCCGAGGGTCGGTGCGCCGCCCTTCGGGACCAAGCGCCAGATAGCTGTGGATCACCTTGTCCACCTGCCCGGATGTCATCCGCAGCCCGTCCACCTTATTGCGCTCATACCGGCGTAGTCCAAGGTGTGACGCGGCAACCGTGGTAACGGTGCCAGAGGTGCCAATGACCTGAAACCCTTCCTTTTCCTGCACCCCGGAATAGGGTGAAAAACTGGTCAGGTTTTCTTCAAAAAACCAGCTCATCAACGCGAAACGACCGGCGTCATCTTCAACATCATCAAACTGATCCCGCAGCGTCGCCACGCCAAGCGGTACCGAAATCCAGTCAACAACCTTGGCATGGGGAAACGGGCTGTCGCCGGGTTTGAACCCGGTATGCAGCCGCATGATTGCCTTGGCCCGGTCAATCTGTGGGACGTTGGAAAGGTCAATCCAAACCAGCTCGGTTGAGCCACCACCTATATCCACCACCAGCAATTGCTCGGTCATCGTAGATACCAGCGAGGCACATGAAATTACGGCCAGCCTGGCCTCTTCTTCCGGCTCAATTATATCCAGTGCCAACCCGGTTTCGCGTTTCACATATCGAATGAATTCACTTGCGTTGTCAGCGCGCCGACAGGCCTCGGTAGCAATCAGACGCATCCGGGAAACCTTGTGCTGTTCCAGCTTCTTGCGGCAAATCCGCAGCGCCTGAACCGTGCGATCCATTGAGGCGCGCGACAAACGTCCGGATGCTTCAAGTCCCTGCCCCAGATGCACAGATTTGGAAAAGCTATCGACCACATGGAACTGATTGCCCCGTGGCTGCGCGACCAGCATACGGCAGCTATTTGTTCCGAGATCCAGTGCGGCATAAAGCGCCGCTGGATCAGAGTTTTCAGGCGCGGACTGCTCGACCGGGCTCAGGAACGCGCCCGCACCATCGCGACGCTTGGGCGTCATCACGCCGCCCTCCTATTCGTGGTTGGGTTCACACTAGGTTTCTATGACCACAAGAGCAAGGTGACAGATTTGCTGGATTTGGTTCATAACCAAAATGAATATTTATCACACTTGCCTTGCTAGTAATGGGGCCTGCGAAAGGCTAGCAGTCTTGTGTTGGTCGCAAGTGAACCTGCCTAGGTCGAAAACCGGCATAATAACACGCGATTAGGGGCGTAAAAGCGTCTAACAAGCAAAGGAATCACCATGGCGAATGTCACCATCGTTTATTGGCGCGATATTCCGGCCCAGATCATTGTCGGCAAGGGTCGGCGCGGCGCCAAGGCGCAGCTGCCGGAACGCTTTGAACAGGCGATTGATAGGGCGGCAATGAAGACAGGTGCGGCAGGGACTGACGCCTATCTGGCTGAGTGGCGCAAAGGTGACGTTTACGCGGTTGAAACCGAAGCCAGTGATCTTGAACTCGCACAGGGCGAAGCTGCACGACTGGACAACGATTATAATCAGGACCGGATCAAGGCCCTGATTGCAAATGACGGATGGGCCTGAGCCCGAAACAGATATGGGGGGCCGCAATGGCACTTTTACCGTTTCGTAAGAAGGAAATATCGGACACGCCCGCAAATGCGGATGTCGAAGCGTTCCTTGCAGGCTATTCGATAGAAATTATGCCGCGCACGGCCGAAAAGGTCGAGGATTTTCGCGCCCTTCTGCCTAAAGGTACCCGCGTCTATATCGCCCATATAGAAGGCACAACGATCGAAGACATGGTCACCACTGCAAGCCGTCTTGCCAGTGATGGATATGAAGTCATGCCGCACTTTCCGGCCCGGATCATCAAAGACAAAACCATGCTGGCCGACTGGATTGACCGTTATCAGGGTGAAGCCGGTGTCACCCAGGGCCTGATCCTTGCTGGTAGCCCGGTAAAGCAGCTTGGGACATTCGACAGCTCGATGCAGCTATTGGAAACCGGTCTGTTTGATAAGGCGGGCTTTACCCGTCTGCATGTGGCGGGCCACCCTGAGGGCAACAAAGATATTGATCCGGACGGTTCGGATAAAGGTGTGATGCAAGCATTGCACTGGAAACAGGATTTCGCCAACCGAACTGACGCTAAAATCGCGCTGGCAACGCAGTTCTGTTTTGACGCCAAGCCGGTGATCAAATGGGTGGATGCCCTGAGCGCGGCTGGCATCGACCTCCCCATTCATATCGGCATCGCGGGTCCGGCCAAACTGCAAACCCTGATCCGCTTCGCCATCGCCTGTGGTGTTGGCCCGTCGCTGAAGGTGCTGCAAAAACGCGCAATGGATGTTACCAAACTGATCCTGCCCTATGAGCCGAACGATGTAATCAGTGATCTGGCCGCCCACAAAGCCGCCAACCCTGATTTCAACATCGAGCAGGTGCATTTCTTTCCGCTCGGCGGAATAAAAACCAATGCCAACTGGGCCATCAATAACGGGGGCAATAGCACCCAACCGGCAAACGCCGCTTAATCGCAAGGAATTCCCCGATATGACCCGAACTATACTTGAGAGCAAAACAAAAACCGTTGTGATCGGGTTTGACGAACCATTCTGCGTTATAGGTGAGCGGATCAACCCAACCGGGCGCAAGGTACTGGCGGCGCAGTTGGAAGCGGGTGATTTTTCGACCGTTGAAAAAGACGCATTGGAACAGGTGGCCTGCGGGGCGATGGTGCTCGATATCAACGCGGGCGTTGTTTACAATTCAAACCCGAACCCGAATGAAACCGAACCGCCCTTGATGGGCAAAGTAATTGAGCTGGTGCAAGGTCTGGTTGATGTACCACTTTGCATCGACAGTTCTGTTCCCGGCGCGCTGGAGCGCGGGCTGGAAGTCGCCAACGGTCGCCCGTTGCTGAATTCCGTCACCGGCGAAGAGGACCGCTTGGCTTCGATCCTGCCGCTGGTCAAGAAATACAATGTACCGGTAGTGGCGATTTCCAATGATGACACCGGGATTTCCGAAGACCCGGATGTGCGCTTTGAAGTCGCCAAAAAAATCGTTCAGCGCGCGGCTGATTTTGGCATCCCGGCCCATGATATTGTTGTTGATCCGCTGGCAATGCCGGTTGGTGCGATGGCGACCGCCGGACAGCAGGTGTTTGCGCTGGTGCGGCGCCTGCGCAATGAGCTGGGCGTTAACACCACCTGCGGCGCATCCAACATTTCGTTTGGCCTGCCACAACGACACGGAATAAATTCTGCCTTCTTGCCGATGGCTATTACCGCCGGTATGACCAGCGCCATCATGAACCCGGTGCGTCCGGTTGAAATGGAAGCAATCCACGCCGCCAACTTCCTGATGAACCACGATCCAAACGGCAAAAAATGGATAGCTTTCAGCCGGGTACTGGACGCGGTTAAGGATGGCGCAAGTTTTGCCGAAGCCAGTCTGGCCGCCGCAGCAGCCGGGACCGGTGGTGCAAGAACCGGACGGCGTCGTCGTCGGGGTTAAACCTTGGCAAGTTTCACGCCATTTCAGAGTAAATTTGTTACACCCGAACCAATACTGGCGCCCCTAAAACTGCATTCGCTGCGCAAACTTTTGGCACGCATAGCAATAAAAAAGGGCAACCAATAGCTGCCCTTTTTCGTTTAAAGTTCCTCGATCAGTTGGTGATGTGATCGGTGGTAAAAATGTAATCTTCCTGGCTGGAATGGCATGCAATACAACCTGCATCAGCGCCCTTGGCGACACGACCCGCCAATTCCATACCTTTACCGTTTTTATCCAGCGAGCCATCCGGCAAATATTTCGCCCAGAACCAGTTGGCGTTATCTTCATCATACCCGGCTTCGCGGCGGAACATGACTGTTACGGCACCAAGGTGCTTGGCGGGATTGGAAAGAACATCTTCGGATGTTACGCCTTCGGGTCCATAATTGCGCTTAATGATCAAATCACCGGTGTGGTCGCCAATCGTTCCGGTTGTATAGAAGGTCTCTAACATCATGCCATGTGGCTCAACCCCTTCATAAGGGAATGACATCACAGCGCCTTCACCGGCATAGCCGTCTGCGACCATAACCTCCCACAACTGTGTTGCATAATTTGTATCGGCTTCGGTTCCAAATGGCGCGTCCTGCGCGGCAAGGGGGGCAACAAAAGTTAGTGCTATCGCACAACCTGCTAGCAATGATTTCACGGTTTCTCTCCACTGTTACTACACGCGCGATATGTGCATGAGATTAACAGTGAATAGCCACCCCAAAGCCATCACATCGTGTTAAACTTTCGGTGATTGCATCGTGTTTGAGATTGAATGGACAATTCTGAACTAAGACTATTCATATGTTTAAGTCAGCGAATCAACCCTACGGAAAGCCAAAAACAGGCGGCCCCAAGGTGTTTTCGGGGTCATTCAGGATGTCGTCAGCACTTACACGTTCGGTTCCGAAATTACGTTGTACGATCAAATCGCCTGTATGTTCACCCTTGGTCGCGGTCGAATAAAATGTCTGTAACATCATCCTGTGCTGCGGTTTCCCGCCAGAAGTGACTTTATAATGCCCTCCCAGTCTAAAATGTTTCGCGCGTTATACTTTGACGCGGGACCAAAAGCAGGCAACTCGTGTTTCACTTCGTCTTAACAATCCGGTGATCAATTGGTGTATGAACGTGATTGGACATTCCCGGCCCGCATGGCGGACATAGCGTTGAACATAAAGGAGATTATTATGAGATACTTTTTAACAGTAACCTTGTTCGTCGGCCTTCTTGCGGTTCCTGCATTCTCTCAATCGGCCGCAGATGGCGAAAAGATTTTCAAAAAATGCAAGGCCTGTCACAAAATTGGCCCGGAAGCCAAGAATAGTGTGGGGCCGATATTAACTGGCGTTATCGGACGCCCGGCCGGATCGGTCGAAGGGTATAAATATTCCAAATCCTTGATTGCGGCTGGCCAGTCCGGGTTGGTCTGGAGCGAAGATACAATTGCAGAATATCTAATTGACCCAACCAAATATCTACGCGCGCTACTGGATGACCCAAAGGCCAAGGCAAAAATGTCATTCAAGCTAAATTCGGAAGACGACCGGCTTGATGTTATTGCCTATCTTGCAACATTCCAGACCGCAGCGGCGGCGGCCCCAACTGATGGGTTTTGTATTGTAAACTCTTCCGAGCAATTATTATTCTTCGCCACCGAAACCCGTGAGGGTGAGCGTAATTTTTCAAACCTGGAACCTGGTGAACAGCTATGCTCGATGGCAACAGCCGAAGTAGACGGTATTGTCAGCGTATACGAAAGCGAAGATGGTTTTGAAGGCTGCTCGCGCATTATTCCCGTCGGTATTGCTGAAGAAATGACCGAATTCGCTGAATTTGATCGTTGCGGCTGGAGCTCGCACAATTCCTGACAATCTGCAGATTATTACTTTGCTGCGAGCGGGTTAACGACATATGCTCCAATAGGGGGATATGTAATTAAATCAACGTCATCACCGCTTAGCCGGTCGCTTTTTAAGTCCGGGTTCCGCCTTGCCATAATTGTTGGTATTGCGTTTGGTGCGCATTTCCTGATCCAATGGGTTGAAACTCGTACAGCTGCCCTGCCCGAAGGTACGCAGAACGCGGTAATGGGCGGTCTGATCGTGCTGATAGTTGTGGCTTACGCCGCACTGATGGCCCTGCCCTTTGTGCCGGGCATCGAAATTGGCGTATCCCTGATGATGATCCGCGGCTCCGACGTCGCACCCGTGGTTTATCTGGCGACTGTCACCGGGCTGACGGTAGCGTTTTTAGCAGGTCGTTTCATGAGCTATGACTGGTTGCACCAGGTCTTCCGGGACCTGCGCCTGCAACGCGCATGCGCATTTCTGGAACGCAGTAAAAACTTAAACCGGCAGGAACGGCTTGATTTTCTGCGCTCTCGGTTGCCGGGCTGGCTGGGTGGGGTCGCATTGAATTTCCGATATGTAACACTTGCATTGCTGTTGAACCTGCCTGGCAACGCCCTGATTGGTGGCGGCGGTGGCATCTGCCTGATGGCAGGCTTGTCTCGCCTGTTCACCCCGTGGATTATGGTGTTGACCATAGCACTGGCGGTTTCGCCGGTACCAATCCTTGTCTGGGTGCTTGGGATCGAAATTCTGGGGAGCAAATGACGCCGCAAGCCAAGTAATTGCCGCCCAGTGGCTATACCTTTGGTGTCGTTTGGTTATTGTCCGAAAAATGTATGCGAACGGATCAGGACAATGACCCAAGACCCTCTGGTGATATTCACGCCTTCTGGCAAGCGCGGGCATTTTGAGGTTGGCACCCCAATTCTGACGGCTGCGCGTAAATTGGGCGTTGACCTGGATAGCGTATGTGGCGGCCGTGGAATTTGTTCGAAATGCCAGATCACACCGAGCTTTGGTGAGTTTCCCAAGCATGGTGTAACTGTTTCCCAGGACGCCCTGTCGGAATGGAACTCGGTTGAGCAACGCTATGACGACAAACGCGGATTGAAAAAGGGTCGCCGTTTGGGGTGCCAGGCAACGGTTCAAGGCGACGTTGTGATCGATGTTCCGCCCGAAAGTCAGGTCCACAAACAGGTGGTGCGCAAAGCCGCTACCGCGCGTGACATCACCATGGACCCGGCGACACGGCTTTACTACGTCGAGGTTGATGAACCCGACATGCACACGCCAACCGGCGATATGGAGCGCCTGCAAACGGCATTGGCGCAGCAATGGGACATTGGTGAAGTCCGGGTTGATCTACCGGTTCTGACCCGTGTGCAACCTGCCCTGCGCAAGGGCAAATGGGCCGTCACCGTGGCACTATATAAGGGCCATAACGACGCGCACGAACGCCTGTTGGACATTTGGCCCGGGTATTTTGAGGGCCGCCTTTACGGGCTGGCGATTGATTTGGGCTCCACCACCATCGCCGCACACCTGTGTGATCTTCGTAACGGTCAGGTATTGGAATCCGCCGGGATCATGAATCCGCAAATCCGCTTTGGTGAAGACCTGATGAGCAGGGTTTCCTACGCAATGATGAACCCCGGCGGCGATAAGGAAATGACCACTGAAGTGCGCCAAGCGATCAATGATCTGGCCGGATCTATCGCCGAAACTGCCGAGATAGACCCAAAACAAATCATGGAATGCGTATTCGTCTGTAACCCGGTGATGCATCATTTACTACTGGGGATTGATCCGGTGGAACTCGGTCAGGCGCCATTTGCGCTTGCCACGTCGAATTCACTTTCGCTGGAAGCAGCGGCGCTGGATATGGATGTGATCAACCGCTCGGCTCGGGTTTATATTTTGCCCTGCATTGCCGGACACGTTGGCGCGGATGCGGCCGCGGTGGCCCTGTCAGAGGAACCCTACAAATCCGAAGACCTCGCCCTGATCGTTGATGTTGGTACCAACGCGGAAATCCTGCTTGGTAATAAATCCCGTGTTCTGGCCTGCTCATCGCCTACCGGCCCTGCATTTGAAGGTGCGCAGATCAGTTCCGGCCAGCGCGCCGCCCCCGGTGCAATCGAACATGTCACGATTGACCCGGTTTCCAAAGAACCCCGGTTTCAGGTAATCGGCTCAGAACTATGGTCAGATGAACCAGGGTTCGAAGAAATAATTGCCAGTACCGGTATCACCGGCATTTGTGGCTCCGGCATCATCGAAGTTATCGCCGAAATGCGTATCGCCGGGATAATGGACCCATCCGGCTTGATCGGTTCCGCCGAACAGACCGGCACCGCCCGTTCCGTCCCCGAGGGACGCACCCACGAATACCTTCTTCACGACGCCAGCGACGACGATGGCCCGCGCATTACCGTCACCCAGGCCGACATCCGCGCAATCCAGCTGGCAAAGTCCGCGCTCTATGCCGGGGCGCGGTTGTTGATGGATGAAATGGGTGTCGATAAGGTTGACCGCGTTGTTCTTGCGGGCGCGTTCGGGGCGCATATTTCAGCAAAACACGCGATGGTTCTGGGGATGATCCCCGATGTGCCGCTGGATAAGGTTTCAAGTGCGGGTAACGCTGCCGGAACCGGGGCACGCATCGCGCTTTGTGATGTCACTGCGCGCCACAAAATTGAAAAAATCGTGCAGGAAATTACCAAGGTGGAAACCGCGATTGAACCACGTTTTCAGGAACATTTCATCGCCGCCACTGCCATTCCACACGCCACAGAACGGTTTGAAAATCTTGCATCAATCGTGACCCTTCCCGAAGTCAGCTTCAATGCCGGCAGCGACGATGAACCCGGCAGAAAACGCCGCCGTCGTCGGCGATAACGCCTTGACCAAAACGCTGCCTTTGAATATCTCAACGGCCATGCACGCGGGTGTAGCTCAATGGTAGAGCAGCAGCTTCCCAAGCTGAATACGAGGGTTCGATTCCCTTCACCCGCTCCATTCTTCTTTTTTGTAAAAATATCCCCCGAGCGGAGCGAAATCGCGCGAAGCGCTTCAAATAATGCGCCCGAAGGGCGCTCAATCAGATCATTTCTGCCTTTGCAGATACGCCACCAGCATTTGTGTTGATCCATCCATGTCAGCAGAGCTTTGTGCCCCCGAAACAACCGGCTCCAGCGCGACGGCCAGTTCTTTGCCCAATTCCACCCCCCACTGATCATAGGAATTGATCCCAAGGATGACGCCCTCAACAAACACACGGTGTTCATAAAGCGCAATGAGCTGCCCCAGAACAAACGGCGTCAGTTTAGGGTACACCAATGTGGTCGATGGCCGGTTGCCCGGAAACACCCGGTGCCGGGCTTGGCGATCCAGTTCATCTCCCTGCAACCCTTTAGCGGCCATCAATTCACGCGCCTGTTCCAGCGATCGCCCACGCATCAACGCCTCGGATTGGGCCAGACAATTGGCGATAAGTAAGCGGTGCTGATGTGCGAGCGCCGGCTCGTGCCCATTCGCGGCCACCATGAATTCGCAGGGCACTACCCGAGTACCCTGATGGATCAGTTGGTAAAACGCATGTTGGCCGTTGGTGCCAGGTTCGCCCCAGACTACCGGGCCGGAATTGCCGGGCAAATCCGACCCATCCATCGATACCCGCTTGCCGTTGCTTTCCATTTCAAGCTGTTGAAAATATGCCGGTAACCGGCTTAGCCGCTGGTCATAAGGCAGCACGGCGCGGGTTGCGTAGCCGCAAATCTGGTTGTGCCAGATACCCACCAGCGCCAGCATTACCGGCATGTTCTGCGCGGGAGCGGCATCGCGGAAATGCTGGTCCATCGCCTGCCCGCCACGCAGAAATTCTCGGAAGCATTCCGGTCCAACCGCGAGCATCATCGACAGGCCAATCGGGCCCCAGATAGAATAGCGACCACCGACCCAGTCCTCAAATCCAAACACCCGATCCGGCGAGATACCCCATGCAGTGGTTTTATCTTCTGCCGAAGAAAGTGCTGCCAGATGCTTCCCTACCTGCCCCTCAGGCAAACCGGTCACTAACCAGTCGCGCGCTGTAGCAGCATTGGTCATGGTCTCAATTGTCGTGAATGTTTTGGACGCGACAATTACTAATGTGGTCGCCGGGTTCAGCTTTTTCAGTACATCAAAAATATGCGCCCCGTCCACGTTGGACACAAAATGACAACGCGGTCCATCATGGTAAGGGACCAGCGCCAAACACCCCATGGCCGGCCCCAGATCAGAACCACCAATGCCGATGTTCACCACGTCCTGAAAAATGCCGCCATCAGCGGTCTGAATTTCACCAGAGCGAACGGCATCGGCAAATGCGGCCATCCTGTCCAGCGTTTCCAGCACGCCGGGCATAACGTCCTGCCCGTCATATAACACCGGTTCGCCCGACAGGTTCCGCAACGCCGTATGCAATACCGCCCGACCTTCAGTTTCGTTTATTTTTTCACCGGAAAACATAGCACTGCGACGTTCATTCAGCCCGCAATCTTCAACAAGTTGCAACAGCAAATCACGCGCCTTGGTGTCTATATTGGTCTTTGAATAATCGAATAACATCCCGCCACTTCGTACAGAAAAATCCTGCGCCCGGGTGCCATCAAACAGATCAAGAACAGAGCGGTCCTGAACTGAAATTTGGTGCGATTTCAGACTATCCCAATCCATATTCACGCTGCCCAATGCACAATTGCACCGCTCAGCACCGCCGAGATTGGCGCGATCATTGGGTCATGGATCTTGGCCGCCTGCTCATATGCCGCGCGCTTTTCAGCACCCGTAATTACAATATGTTTCGCCAAAGCCGCGTCCAGTACCCGTGCACTTAAGGTGATACGTGGCTCGGGTGCGCCGGGCGCGCGCATTGCCAACAGGGTCGGAGCCTCGGGTGCCATTGCTTCGCCCAATCTGTCTGCGCCCGGAAACAGGGACGCGGTGTGCATATCCGCGCCCATTCCCAAAAGTAGTACAGAAATAGGCAGATGTTGCATGATGCTCGCACCAAGATCACTAAGCGTCTCTTCCGGCGTTTCAGCTTCGGCATATAACGGCAGATAAGTCGCCGCCGCCGCGCGCCCGGTCAACAGGCGCTCCTTGATAAGCTTCGTGTTTGAGCGCTCGGACGTTTCAGGAACCCATCTTTCGTCACTAAGTAAAACCCACACCCGAGACCAGTCAAGATCAGCCGCGCTCAGATAATCAAAAATCGGCCCCGGCGTTGTGCCACCGGGAACCACAAAAGTTGCTGTTTCCTGATGACCCAATGCCTGTTCCAGCTCACCTGCCAACACGCTGGCCAGATCGATCATCATCAATTCCTGATCCGGGTATTCAATCAATTTCATTCTTTTATCTCCCGCCAGCGCCGTCCATCCCGGTGCATTAACATCATTGCATCTTCCGGCCCGCTGCTGCCAACCTCATAAGGCTTGGGGACTTCACCCCGTTCTTCCCAACCGGCAATGATCGGATCAGTCCAGCCCCATGCGGCTTCCACCTCATCACCGCGCATGAACAGCGTTTGATTGCCACGCATGACGTCCATGATCAGTCGTTCATAAGCATCCGGCCCATCACTTCCTTCCTCACCAAGGGCTTCCGCGAATGTCATATCAAGCGGTACATCAATCAGCCGCATTCCACCGGGTCCGGGATCTTTGATGGTCACACCCAGTGTCATGCCTTCATTAGGTTGCAATCGAATGGTCAGGGTATTGCAATGCTGGCCGCTAGACTGCCCGAAAATCAGGTGCGGCGCGTCTTTAAACACCACCACAATTTCGCTTTCGCGAGCTTTCAGTTTTTTCCCGGTGCGGATATAAAACGGCGTCCCCGACCAGCGCCAGTTGGATATGTGGCACTTAAGAGCAATGAAACTTTCGGTCAGGCTTTTGGGATCACCCGCATCGTCCCGGTAGGATTGTTCTTTACCGTCAGCATTATACTGACCACGCACAATATGGTGCGGATCAACCGGTTCGAGCGCGCGGATAACTTTTAGCTTTTCATCGCGGACCTCATCGGGGCCAAAACGACTAGGCGGTTCCATCGCGATCAGGCACAAAAGCTGCATCAGGTGGTTCTGCACCATATCGCGCATCGCGCCGGACTTGTCATAGTACGCACCGCGCCCACCAACCCCAACTGTTTCCGCCACTGTGATCTGGATATGATCGACGTATTGCGCATTCCAAAGCGGTTCAAACAGGATGTTGGCAAATCGTACCGCCATCAGGTTTTGTACGGTTTCTTTGCCCAGATAGTGATCTATCCGATAGATCTGACTTTCATCAAAATGCGCCGCCAGGACCTTGTTAAGTTCACGCGCACTTTCGAGATCACGGCCAAAAGGTTTTTCCACAACAATGCGGCAGTTTTCATCTGCCATGCCGTATAGTTGCAGCCGTTCGGCCAGTTCACCAAACAGGCTCGGTCCGACCGAGAAATAATAGGCGTGGATCATTCCGGGGCGGATCATCTTGGCCAGTTTTTCCCAGCCCTTTTCCCCCATAGCATCGATTGGTAAATACTGAACGTGTTCCAGAAACGCGGCCAGTTTTGCCTCATCCTGATCCTCGGCATCGCCAAACTCAGTTATCGCTTCTCGCACCATGTCGCGGTAACCCTGATCATCAAGAACCGCTCGTGCAGCGCCAACTATCTGCGCACCTTCTGGCATCTGCCCAGCCAAATAACGGCGATGCAGCCCCGGTAAAATCTTGCGCCGGGCCAAGTCCCCGGTACCGCCAAAAATTACCAGATCGAACTTGTCTACCGGTATTACTCTTGAAACCATTATTCAGCTCCAGTTAGTCAATTCGAACAGGGATGATTGCGCTATCAGGGTTACTATTCTTGCTTTGTAATAAAGTCTAGCATCCCCACCACAGTTCACAACCGCGTCAGGCAAAACTATGGGGGTTTAAATGACCTAAAGGCCGCTATAGCTGTAAGCACAAGAAAAAGTGAAACGGAAAAGCATGAAACATCAGTCGATTGAGACAAAGCGGTTCGAAAAATTTGAACACCCCCACATTACATCCAAGGGGGAAGAACGGGCATCCGTTGCGCTTAACAATCCGCAAACGCTTTGGTTTAATACCGGTACACTTTGTAATATTACATGCGAAAACTGCTATATCGAAAGTTCGCCCACCAATGACCGGCTGGTTTATTTGTCGGTGGCCGATGTGCAGGACTACCTGACCCAAATTACCGACCGGGGCTGGCCGATACAGGAAATCGGTTTCACCGGCGGTGAGCCGTTTATGAACCCCGAAATAATTGCCATGGCGCGTGCTTCGCTGCAGGCCGGGTATGAGGTGTTGATCCTGACCAACGCCATGCGCCCGATGATGCGAAAGGTAATGCGCGCCGGGTTGCTGGATTTGCGTGCCGAATTTGGCGACAAAATGACATTGCGGATATCCGTTGATCACTGGTCAGAGGAATTGCACGAAAAAGAGCGTGGCAAAGGCACTTATGCCAGCACCTTGAAAGGCATGGAGTGGCTGCGCGACAATGGCATCAAAATGACAGTCGCAGGGCGCACAGTTTGGGGCGAAGATAATGTCCAGTCACGCGACGGATACGGTGCATTTTACGCTAAGTACGGGTTTGATATTGATGCACACAATCCCGGTACAACCGTGTTGTTCCCCGAGATGGATGAGAGCGTCGAGGTTCCCGAAATCACAACAGCCTGTTGGGGAGTACTCAATAAATCCCCGGCGCAGGTAATGTGCTCAACCTCGCGCATGGTGGTGAAACGCAAAGGTGCAGAGAAACCCGCCGTTTTGGCCTGTACGTTGCTGCCCTATTCGCCAGAGTTTGAACTGGGAGCCACTTTGGCCGAAGCTGAGGGCAAAGTATTCCTGAACCACCCGCACTGCGCCAAGTTTTGTGTGCTTGGTGGGGCCAGCTGTTCGGCTTAGGCGGCTTTTTCCGGGTTTTTCCCAAGTATAATCATCGCCAGAATTTCGTCGTCGGTCACGTCCTTGACGTTTTCTGTCCCGACAAGCTGGCCATTTTTCATCACGCTGATCCGATCGCACAGGTCCATCACGTCGTGGATGTCGTGGCTGATCAGAAATATCCCGATGCCGTCCTCTTTTAGCTGGTGGATCAGCTCGGCCACCATTTCGGTTTCCTGCGGGCCAAGGGCGGCTGTGGGTTCGTCCATGATCAGGATACGGGCGTTAAAATAGACCGCGCGGGTGATGGCAACGGACTGGCGCTGACCACCGGATAATGAACTGACAGGCGAAGAAAAATTCTGGAAATTTGGATTGAGGCGGCCCATGATTTTACGGGTCTCGGCTTCCATCGCCACATCGTCAACCATGCCCATGCGCGTCACCAATTCGCGACCCAGAAACAGGTTGGCGGCGGCGTCAAGATTATCCGCCAGCGCCAGCGTTTGGTATATGGTTTCGATATTGTATTTTCGTGCATCGCGCGGGTTGTGGATAATTGCTTTTTCGCCATTGATGAAAATCTCGCCACCGTCGGCCTGATAGGCACCAGACAGGACTTTGATTAGCGTCGATTTCCCAGCACCGTTATGCCCAAGCAATCCAACGACCTCACCGGGATAAAGATCAACCGTAACACCATCGACCGCCTTAACACCGCCGAATGCCAGCTCAATATCTTTCATTAGTACCAGAGGGGTTGCTGTGTTCATGTTCAATTTCTCCCCTAAATCTTGGACCGGCGACGATAGATCGAATCCACCCAGACTGCAGCCACCAGAACGCCGCCAACAACCATCTGCTGGATTGCTGCATCAAAGCCAATCAGCACCATACCGGTTTGCAGTGATTGCATCACCAAAGCCCCTAGGATCGCGCCGTAAATCGTGCCGACACCACCAGAAAAGGACGTACCACCGATCACCGCAGCAGCAATCACATACAGCTCATCCAATGTACCAAGATTGTTGGTGGCTGAGTTCAATCGCGCACTGGCAATGACCGCCGCCAGACCGCTAAGCGTACCCATCAGGGCGAATATCTTAACCGTAACCCATTTCGTATTGATACCCGATAGTTCGGCTGCATCAGGGTTGCCACCGATAGCAAATACATAGCGGCCAAACCGTGTGCGCGTTGTCAGGATTGTCATCAATACGCCAACCGCGATCAGGATCAGAACCGGGATGGCAAAGCCGTGGCTGATGAAAATCTCTTCAATCGGTGTCTCAATATTATTCGCCGCGACGTATTGCTTCACGATCCCCTTGGGCCAGGGATAGGAATTTACCAACAGCACAAAACCGATGATGAACCCGCAACCTGCGGCGGCTAAAAAAGTTTCTGCCCAGATCGGGCGCAGGGGAAACAGGAATTTCTTGCGTTGCCGCCTGCCCTGCCAAAGCAACCAAAGCACCGCCAGACAAGCAAGCACTCCGACTATCCAACTGGCCGTTGACCCAACCGCACCATATGGCCCACCCCCTAGCCGGGAAAACGTGACATCCACCGGCGAGATGGTTTCACCGCGCGCCAGCAAGAACGCCGCCCCGCGCCAGACCAGCAACCCGCCAAGGGTTACGATGAATGCCGGAATGCCAAGGTAAGCGATCAGATAGCCATGAAACGCGCCAATCAGGCAGCCAATGATCAACCCGCAAATCACTGCGATGATCCAGATCATCGGGTGGCCTAGCCCGAGAAACTCCGGCAATATCCAGACCTGAATTATTGCCATCGACATCGCGCAAAACCCAAGGATCGAGCCGACAGACAAATCAATATGCCGGGTGACGATCACCAAAACCATGCCGGTAGCCATCACACCAACGGATGCGGTCTGAACTGAAAGGTTCCAAAGATTTCGCGGTGTCAGAAACGCGCCGAAATTGTTAACAACCTGACCGTAAACATGAAAACCAACCCAGATAACAATCAGAGCGGCAATCATTCCAAGCAGGCGGGCATCTATTTCTGTGGCTCGTAAAAAGCGGGTAAAGCCGCGTTCATTCTCTACCTTGGCGGCGCCTGTGTCTTCAGGGCTACTCACATCGCTCTCCTACGGTATCGAATGAAGGGAAACTGCGCATATGAACAATACTGTCCCAAAATACCCGCGCCAGGTCAAACCCGGCGCGGGCTATTTCTTAGTTGGTCAGCTTAGCTACAGCCGGCTACACCAGCCATTGCACCTTCGCAAACTTTGTCTTTTGCAATATGGCCGGCATCGATCACAATATTGATATTGTCTTTGTTGATCGGTGTTGGTGCCAGGAATATCGCGTTCATTTCAACGCCATTCGCACCACCGGACCATTTCACTGCACCGTCAATTGCATCCAGTGCTGTACCACTTGCTAGGGCAGAAGCAATATCACCGGCAGCGGCACCCAGTTGGCGGGCATCTTTCCAGACGGACGTATTCTGCGTACCCCGTGCAACACGGTTAAGGGCGGCGTGGTCGCCGTCCTGACCGGAAACCGGAATGTCCAGACCTTGCGCGGCCAAAGCAGCAATTGCGCCACCGGCCATGCCGTCATTTTCCGACAGAACCGCGTCAACATTGTTGTTGTTGGCGGTCAGGATTTGCTCCATGTTTTTCTGAGCGTTGTCAGGCTTCCAGCCATCGGTGAAAGCTTCACCAACGATTGTGATCTTGCCTGCATCCACATCGGGACCGATTACATCCATCATACCTTCCAGCAGGAACAGCGCGTTCGGGTCACCCTTGTCACCCTTGATAATTGCATAGTTTCCTTCAGGAACGACCGCCAGAATGGAACGTGCAATCACCCGGCCGACTTCCTTGTTGTCAAACGTCAGATAGAATGCACGATCGTCTTCGATCAGGCGGTCATAGCCAACCACCGGAATACCTTCCGCAGCAGCGGCATCAACTGCCGCGCCAACGGAACCGGAATCAACTGACAGAATGATCAGCGCGTTTGCGCCCTGAGCGATCAGGCTTTCAACGTCCGACAGCTGCTTGGCAGCAGATGACTGCGCATCAGCGGAAATGTATGTGTCACCATTTGCTTCAATGGCAGCCTTCATTGCGGCTTCATCAGTTTTCCAGCGTTCTTCCTGAAAATTTGACCAGCTAACGCCGATTACCTGTTCTGCGGCAAACGCCGATGTCGCAACGCTTACGCCAAGCGCAGCAGCTGCGATAATTCCGAATTTTTTCATTTTTTTCTCCCAGATATGCTTGCAAGCACGACGCTATCACCTTTGATTCGCCGTGTCTGATAGAATTATGCGATATATTATTTTACTAATCAAATTAAATATTGCATCGATGGAATTCTCGCTTTACTTTTTAATCAGGACAGCGTGAACCAGCGAATTGTCAGGCTTCAAACCTAAAGGGGCATTCCATGCCGGAGGAAAAACCAACCAATACTGATCGCCTTACCGGCACAAGTATGGTCTATTCCGCCATCCGCCAGACATCTCCGGTTCCACGCATTGATATCGCCAAAGCCACCGGTCTTAGCCCTGCGACGGTTACCAGTATCACAGCCGACTTGATTTCTAGGGGATTGATTCAAGAAGTTCCTGCTGAGTCCCCGCCGATCAATATGAAGCGCGGCCGCCCCCGGGTTAACCTCAAAATCCGCGGTGATGCACATCTGGTTGCAGGTATGAAACTGTCGGATAAATTGGCGACTGTAACGATACTGGATTTTGACGGCAAACGAGTTTCCGACTATTCAAGTACCTCTGAAACGTCTGTTCGATCCGCCACGCAAACCGTAGAATTTCTGAATGCAACACTGTCCATGGCCTTGAAGAACGCGAACCTGTCCCACGCAGATCTATCAGGTGTAGGCGTGGGAATACCCGGCATCATCGACGGCCCGGCTGGTACAGTATATTGGTCGCCCACAATCACAGAACGCAACATTCCCTTGCAAAAAATGCTACGGAGCGCCTTTGGCATTCCGGTTTTTCTGGACAATGACGCAAACCTTGTTGCAATCGCCGAACAGCGGTTTGGTCTGGGTAAAAAGGCGCGAAACTTCATCGTGATTACAGTTGAACAGGGTGTTGGCATGGGCATCGTTATTGATGGCAAGCTATACCGTGGCCAGCACGGATGTGGTGCCGAACTTGGCCATACCAAAGTTCATCTGGACGGAGCTCTTTGCCGCTGCGGCCAGCGTGGCTGCCTAGAGGCTTATGTCGGAGATTATGCCTTGCTGCGCGAAGCCAGCACCGCAATGGATTTGACCGGGGAAAGCACCGAGCATCAGATGGAGGTTTTACTGCAAGCCGCACGCGCCGGAAATAATATGGCCGACTCCATTATCCGACGTGCTGGTCGGATGTTTGCAATGGGGTTGGCCAATGTGGTGAACATCTTTGCACCAGAACTGATCATCCTTTCAGGTGAGCGGATGCAGTATGACTATCTCTATAATGACGGCATGATCGATGAAATGAAGAAATCCATCGTCCAGTTTGGCGGACCACCCCCCGAAGTAAAAGTACACAAGTGGGGCGACCAGATGTGGGCTATGGGGGCAGCCGCCCATGCCATTGATGGTATATCTGACGCAGCCCTGCGGGAACCGGCGTTAAATGGGGCGTAATTCCATTTTCTTACCTGTTTTGCTTGCCGCATCCAGCGCCCATGCTGAACCGGCTTTCGTTAACCGCTCGGCGGAACTTGGGATTACTCATCAGTATGACGGCGGATGGGAGTTTTTCGTCGGAGGCGGTGTCGCAAGTTTTGACTGCAACGGTGATCTGTTCCCCGAACTATTTGTGGCGGGTGGTGCATCACCTTCCACACTTTTGCGCAACACCACCGCGTCCCGTGGTGGCGTAGTTTCTCTGACGACGGACACCCCGGTATCGCTGGCAATAACTGGCGTCACCGGCGCCTATCCGCTGGACATCGACAGCGACGGCATTCTCGATTTGTTTGTCATGCGCGTCGGTGAAAACTACATGCTAAAAGGTGGCCCGAATTGTTCGTTCTCCGAATTCGAAGACCTGAACTTTGACGGTGGCAATCGCTGGACAACCGCATTTTCCGCAACATGGGAGGACGGCAACGCCTTGCCAACGCTTGCCATCGGCAACTATGTGAACCGCGATGATCCCGACGGCCCGTTTGAGGCCTGCGATACCAGCTTTCTTATGCGCCCGCTTGAAGACCAATATCAGGCAAGCCCCCTAACCCCCGGCTATTGCCCGCTTTCCATGTTGTTTTCTGACTGGGGCCGCAATGGCCGCCAGGATCTGCGGGTTAGCAATGACCGCCATTATTATGTCCGCGAGGGTCTTGAACAAATGTGGGCGATGGAAGAAACGCCCCGTCTTTATAGTGAGACCGATGGCTGGCAGGAGTATCAAATCTGGGGCATGGGCATCGCCAGCCGCGACATATCCGGCGACGGTATGCCCGAGATTTTTCTGTCCAGCATGGGCGACCAGAAATTGCAGACGCCTGACACGACCCGGGATGGCCCGGTGTTTCTGGACGCGACCTACCAGCGAGGCACCACCGCACACCGTCCCTATACTGGCGATGACGGACGGCCTTCGACAGGTTGGCAGGTGGAATTTGGTGATGTGGATAATGACGGGCTAGATGACGTGTTTATCGCCAAGGGCAATGTCGAACAGATGCCAGACAGCGCTATGGCCGATCCGAATAACCTGTTGATGCAACAAACCGATGGCACATTTACCGAGACCGGGTTGCGCGCAGGGATTGCCAGTATGGATCGTTCCCGAGGAGCAGCACTTGTCGACCTGAACCTCGACGGCCAACTTGATCTGGTGGTAGTCAACCGACGTGTTCCGGTAGAAATTTACCAGAATGCAACGGCGGGCACAGGCAACTGGTTGCTACTGGATATTCGCCAGACAGGCGGCAATCCACAGATGGTTGGCGGCTGGGTAGAAGTCAGCGACGGCAACAAAACCTGGTATCGGGAAATCACTGTTGGTGGTGGCCATGCAAGTGGCAACGCTACACTGATGCACTTTGGGTTGGGCAGTGAAACAAACCCGCGCCTGCGGATGATTACCCCGGATGGTACGGTTACTAAATGGCTGGAAGTACAGGCAAATCAGATTTTACGACTAACACCTGACGGACATCTGCTAACAGCCGATCCTATTTAGTCCACCGGCAATCCGCTTGGTACAGTATCCGGCACCCCAAGCCGACCGTACAGACTAGCATCATCTTTTAATGTTGCCAAAAACGCCAATATCTGCGCGACCTCTGTGTCATTCAATGCTAAGGGCTCCAACTCATTCGCCGCTGCGATCAGCGCCACCTCGGCCGGCGCATCCAGTATCACCCAATCTTTCGCGCCCGCCAATTCCGGCAAAATCGCCTGTACTCGATCATACGCCATCAACCCCGCCACCGGATCAAGGTGATGGCGCACAACCGCCTCTAGTGACGCATATGCCCCGTCATGCCCATAGGGTCCGGTCTCGGTTACATTGCGCAAACTGGGCGTGCGAAACCGGTATGCATCGCGCGCCTGCCCGGTCACGCGCATCCGACCCACATCTCGATTATGGCTCTCAAACCGCGCGGCCTTGCCGGGGCCGATCTGAGGCATAGCGATGGCGTGAAAGTTATGGTCGCTCTGAAAGCGCCCGGTGTGACAGGTGGAACATCCGGCTTTGCCATAGAATAATTTCAGGCCCGCATTCGCATCTTCGGGCAGCACCCCGCCCGCTAAAAACTGATCAAACGGGCTATCATCCGCGCGCCATTCAAAAGCGATGAAATCAGCGATCATATTGGAGATGTCGGTAAACTCTATTTTGCGCGAACCAATTACCGGATCAAACATCCTGCTGTATTCAGAAATACCCGCAACCCGCTTTGCAATAATGTCCCAGGCACCACCCTCATGCGCCAAAAATCCCTGCCGCACAGCTTGTGAAACATCGTTTTCCGAATAATGCCCCGACATTTCATCGCCAGAGAGCACCGGAAACATCGCCTGCGCCGACAAAACACTGTTGAACCCCTGCACCATGTCATCGTCAAGCGGTGTGCGAATACCAGACCGGCGGGTCGCATCTGCCTGCAAACGACCGTCATAAAAAAGCGTGGTGAACTCAGCCGCGCCAAGGTTAAATAGCGCCGGTGCATTGCGGCCAATACGTTGCTCGGGCAGGTTGTCAGGGTCAACACGCCGCTTTGGCCCAAGGCCAATTCCACCTTCGCCAATCGCAAGTGAAACCCCATCCGATGTCGCAAACTTTGGATGGTGACAGGTAGCGCAAGAGGTATTTCGATTGCCACTTAGAATAGGATCGTAAAACAGCAACTGGCCAAGCGCGACATTTTCGCTTGGCGCATCAGCGAATACTGCTGGCGGAAACACGGGTACACCTTGGCCCGACGCCATTTCACCAATCAAGAGGCCCATCACCAGTGCAGGCGACCACAGTATCTTTCGATTTAATTTTACCATCGAAATAATATGTGACATTCTGTTTGAAAGAATGCAACGCCAACCAAATCACATTCGGCACTTGGGGAATTCAACATGTATCTAGGCCTCGATCTGGGCACGTCCGGCCTGAAGGGTATGCTGATTGACGAAGCTCAACAGGTCATTGGCACCGCAAACACACCCCTAAGCGTTACCCGCCTGCATGATCGCTGGTCCGAGCAAGACCCCGCCAGTTGGATTACCGCGGCCGAAAGTGTGATCGGTCAGTTAACGCATGACTTCCCGGCGCAAATGCAGGCCCTGAAAGGCATTGGTCTATCGGGGCATATGCACGGCGCGACCCTGATTGATAAAACAGGCCAAGCCATCCGCCCCTGCATTATGTGGAACGACACCCGCAGCTTTGCCGAAGCCTCAGAACTGGACGCAATGCCCGATACCCGCGCGTTGACCGGCAACATAATATTTCCCGGCTTTACTTCGCCGAAATTACTTTGGGTACAGCGAAATGAGCCTGAAAATACTGAACGTATTCACAAGGTTCTGTTACCAAAGGATGCCCTGCGGCTTTGGCTAACCGGCGACTACATTTCAGAAATGTCTGACAGTGCCGGAACCGGTTGGCTGGATATGGCCAAGCGTGACTGGTCCGATTACCTGCTGGCAACCACGGGTCTGGAACGCGGTAATATGCCCGATCTGGTCGAAGGCAACGCCGTTGGCGGGCAGTTGCGCGATACCCTCGCAACCCGCTGGAACATGCCCAAAGGCATCCCGGTTGCAGGAGGTGGTGGTGATAATGCTGCCTCGGCCATTGGCATGGGGGTGGTTAGCGGCGGGCAGGCGTTTGTCTCTATCGGTACTTCTGGTGTGCTGTTCGCCGCCAACGATGCGTACCTTCCAAAACCCGAAAGTGCGGTACATACGTTCTGCCACGCGCTGCCGGATAAATGGCACCAGATGGGGGTGATACTGGCCGCCACGGATGCGTTGGAATGGTACAGTAAAATCTCTGGTATGTCGGCTCAGGAACTGACGACTGAACTTGGCGACACGTTGCAAACCCCCGGAGGTGTAACGTTCCTGCCCTACCTTGGTGGTGAACGCACCCCAATCAATGATGCCGATGCCCGCGGCGCATTTGTAAACCTTTCCCACAGTGACGACCGCCCCGCCTTGACTCGTGCAGTGCTGGAAGGGGTGACATTCGCATTCCGTGACAGCTTGGAAGCGCTGCGATCCACGGGTACCGAATTAGCGCGGGTGTTGGCGGTTGGGGGTGGTTCAAAATCCACCTACTGGCTGAAAGCCATCGCAACCACCCTGAATATACCCGTAGACATCCCGAAAGACGGTGACTTTGGGGCGGCGTTCGGTGCCGCACGTCTTGGGTTGATGGCTGCAACCGGCGCCGACCCCGCTTTGGTTTGCACACAGCCGGAAATAGCCCAAACCATCGAGCCCGATACCGGCCTGACATCAGCTTTTGACGACGCCTACCAGTCCTACACCGCTACCTATCCAGCCTTAAAAGGAATATGAAATGACCGGCTTTTTCGGCGACATAACCCGTGTAGAATATGAGGGTACCGACAGCGCCAACCCGCTGGCGTTCCATCACTACAACGCTGATGAAATGATCATGGGCAAACCGATGAAAGAGCACCTGCGCTTTTCCGTCGCCTATTGGCATTCCTTCGCATGGCCCGGCACAGACCCATTTGGTGGCGAAACTTTTCAGCGCCCGTGGTTCGGCGAGACGATGGAACTGGCCAAGTTAAAAGCGGATGTGGCATTTGAAATGTTCGACATCCTGAATGCGCCGTTTTTCTGTTTTCACGACGCAGATATACGCCCCGAAGGTAGCAATTTTGCAAAGAGCAAACGTAATCTGGAAGAAATGGTAGATTACTTCGCGTTGAAGATGGACAGTTCCGACATTAAACTGCTTTGGGGCACTGCCAATCTGTTTTCCAACCGCCGCTTTATGGCAGGTGCCGCCACCAACCCCGACCCGGATGTATTCGCCTATTCGGCTGCAACCGTGAAGACTTGTCTTGATGCAACGCACCGGCTTGGCGGGCAGAATTATGTGCTTTGGGGCGGACGTGAAGGCTACGAAACCTTGCTCAATACCGACATGAGAACTGAATTGGACCATATGGGTCGCTTCCTGAACATGGTGGTCGAGCATAAGCACAAAATCGGCTTCAAAGGCGCGATCCTGTTGGAGCCAAAGCCACAGGAACCCAGTAAGCACCAATACGATTTCGACGCCGCCACATGTTACAGCTTCATTCAGAAATACGGGCTGGAAGGTGAGGTGAAACTGAACCTTGAACAGGGCCATGCCATTCTTGCCGGGCATTCGTTTGAACACGAAATCGCCACCGCCATCGCAATGGATGTGTTCGGTTCAATTGATATGAACCGCAATGATTATCAATCTGGTTGGGATACCGATCAGTTCCCCAATAACACGCCCGAAGTCGCGATGGCCTATTATCACATCCTGAAAACCGGCGGTTTCACGACGGGCGGCACCAATTTTGATGCCAAATTACGTCGCCAGTCTCTGGACCCGGTTGATCTGATTGCCGCCCATATCGGGGGAATGGACATTTGCGCGCGCGGGCTAAAGGCAGCGGCCGCAATGTTGGAAGACGGCGGCATGGAAGACGCGCTGGCGGGTCGCTATGCGGGTTGGGCAACGGACGCGGCGAAGGATATGTTGGAAACCGGAACGCTGGACAGTATATGTGAGCGGGTTTTGAACGCCGACATCAACCCGCAGCCGGTTTCAGGGCGTCAGGAAATTCTGGAAAACTACGTTAACCGGTTCGTGTAAGCGGCTATTATTTCAGCCATTTATCGTAATCCGCCACCAACAAATGCACCGGCGGTTCATCTTCATCAATGTCCGAAAACCGACCGATCTTCTCGACGAACACGTTGTCGGTAACATCGTCGTTCACGGTTGAAACTTCGCCGATCAGAACGTCACCGCCCTCGCCCCAGAATTTATGCCAGTTCCCGGGCAACAGGGTGACACTATCACCGGGATCCAGCATCAGAATCTCACCAGGTTTTTGGGTATGGGTAATCCCGTCCAAGGCCACCGTCACATCAAGGCTGTCATCAATTGCCCCGTCTGGCCCCGATTCATACATCTGGATCGCCAGCTTCGCCCCGCCCCGGTTGATAATATCCTCAGCCTTCAGAATATGCCTGTGCATAGGGGAAATCTGATCACGGCGGGAAATCATGATTTTCTCAGCGTACAACATACCGCTACCGGATTTCAGAGCCGCATTATCCCCATTACGCACAGTGAACAGGAACAACCCCATTTCGTCAAACTTTCCGACGCCATAATCGGTAATGTCCCAACCCAAACGGGCATCAATGATGCCGCCCAGTTCTGCACGTCTTTCAATCATTGTCTCCGGGGTGAAATAGGCGAACTTCGGTAGCAAAAACCCGAAGGAACGGATAAAATCATCGCTGGATCGGATAATGTCATTGATGGTTGATCGTTTCATTCAATTGTTCCCTCTATTGGTTTTCAAAGCGACACCCATTCCCCATCTGCCGCGCTGGATTTCACCGCAGCCTCGATAAATTCCATCCCGGCCATTCCGGCATCAATACCGGGCAACAAATCCCCGGGATCATCGCCACGGATCACCTTGGCAAAATCGTGGTACAGGGTTGCGAATGCTTCCAAAAAACCCTCAGGATGGCCCGCCGGAATGCGGACATCGCCCTGATACCCGTGCCCGCCACGGGTCAGTAACTGCCGGGGCTGGCCTTTAAGCGTGAACCAGATCTGGTTGGGGTTTTCCTGCTCAAATTCCAGCCCGCCCCTTTCGCCAATCACCCGAATGCGCAGGCAGTTTTCATTGCCAATCGCGATCTGGCTGCACCAGAGCATCCCCTTCGCACCACCCTTAAACCGCATCATAATATGGGCGTTGTCATCCAGCGGGCGGCCTTCAAAACCCTGCAAATCCGCGCTTAGCGCTTCCGCCTGCAAGCCGCTGATAAACAGCCCCAGATTATAGGCATGGGTGCCAATATCGCCGATATTACCCCCGGCCCCGGAACGTGCCGGGTCAATCCGCCACTCGGCCTGTTTGTTGCCCGGCTCAGCGTAGGCCAGCCAGTCCTGGACGTATTCCATCTGCACCAGCCGGATTTTCCCCAGCTTGCCCTCGGCAACCAACCGGCGCGCCTCTCGCGCCATCGGATAGCCGGTGTAGTTGTGGGTCAGCAGGAATTTAGCGCTACTGTTCTCAACCAAATCATGCAGCGCCCGCGCGTCTTCCATTGTAGCCGTCAACGGCTTGTCGCAGATGACATGAATGCCCTGTTCCAGGAACGCCTTAGCGACCGGAAAATGCAGATGGTTCGGGGTGACGATTGTTACCGCTTCAATTCCGTCATCGCGCACCGCTTCGGCCCGTGCCATATCGGCATAGTCCGCATATATCCGATCATCTGGCAATCCAACTAGCCTGCCAGATTTAAGCGATTTCTCAGCCGTCGCAGACAGCGCCCCGGCCACCAGTTCAAAATCTCCATCAATGTGCGCCGCGATCCGGTGAACCGCGCCGATAAACGCATCCACGCCACCTCCGACCATCCCAAGCCTGATTTTCTGCTGCCCGGTTTCCATGTCCCTGCCCTTATTTTACATAGTCGAAGCCAGACTAACATATTACTTACCGCCCAACATAACCAGTTTTGTTCCCAAGTGAACATCGCTATCGTTGGCGTCATCAATAACCCGGATTGCAGCCATGCCAGCCAAAGAACGCCCCCTTATCATCAGCGCCCCAGAGCCCCGCACGCTTGATCTGATTTTTACGCCCAATGCCCGCAAATCCCTGCACGCGAATTACCAGATTGTAGAAGCAGACTCGGACAATATCGCAGGGCTTGACGACGATACCCTTGCACAGACCCGCTACATTATCGGCCAGCCACCTCTGACACATGAGACCTTGGGGCGGATGCCAAAGCTACGCTGCATTCTGAATGTGGAAAGCAATCTGATGAACAACATGCCATATGAAGTGCTGTTCCAGCGTGGCATTCATGTGGTCACCACCGGTCAGGTTTTCGCGCAACCGGTTGCTGAAATGGGTTTAGTGATGGCGCTGAGCCTTGCGCGCGGCATTGTTGAGAGCGACAACGCATTCACTGACGGAAATGAGCTTTGGGGCGGTGATGGCAACCAAAACGCGCGCCTGCTGTCAGGCTCTGACATCGGCATTATCGGTTTCGGTGATTTGGGTCGTGCGCTGAACCGGGTGCTGTCGGGGTTTCGCGCAAACATCAGGGTGTTCGACCCTTGGCTTCCAGCTTCAATCCTGCGCGAAAACGATGTGCGCCCTGCAACCTTGCAAGATGTTCTGACGGGCAGTGATTTCATCTTTGTCGTCGCATCGGTCACCAGCGAAAACAAAGGTTTCCTTGGCGCACAAGAATTCGCACAAATGCGCAAAGGCGCCGCCTTTATCCTGCTCAGCCGGGCCGACGTGGTGGATTTTGATGCGTTGATTGCAGCAGTACAAAGTGGCCATATTCAAGCCGCCAGCGATGTCTTCCCGGAAGAACCGCTTGCTGCCAATCACCCGGTGCGTTCGCTAAAAGGTTTCCTGCGCTCGGCACATCGCGCCGGGGCATTAGATAGCGCGTTCAAACAGATGGGCGACATGGTGTTGGAAGACATGGACCTGATGGATCGCGGCCTGCCGCCAATGCGCTGCAAACGGGCCGAACGTGAAACCGTTTCCCGGATGCGCTCCAAACCTGTCGCTAATAACTAACGGGTTGTCTCAGCCCGCGTATCGACGGTAAATTCCGCCGCCACGCTGTTTTTAATGACCTCACGCACATTCAGCATATCATTGCCACTGGCCTTTTCCTCCGCTTCTTCCTCTGAAATTCCTAAACCCGTCCAGCGCGCCAATAAGCGTGATTTCAAGGTCGTTTCAGGGGCCTGCAACATGACCGTTACATCAAAGTATTGCCGCAAACTGTCCCAGGGCGACGCCGCCAACAGCAGATAATTTCCCTCAACCAATACAATCTTTGTAGACCCGGAAATCATCCGCGCTCCGGCGCGCGCAATCTCAATTTCCCGGTCAAACACCGGCACCGCAATTTCAGGCTCATCATTCGCCTTCAGGCGCGCCAGCATCGCCCGCAAACCACCTACATCAAACGTATGTGGCGCGCCCTTTCGCGCCCGCCAGCCCCTGGCATTCAGATAGGTGTTATCAAAATGATAGCCATCCATCGGTAGTATTTCGCACGACCCGGGAACCGCGCGATTGATCCGATCACGTATAGTCTCGCTAAACAATGACTTCCCTACCCCCGGTGGCCCGGCAATCGCAATAATACCGCGCGCGCCCGAAAATCGAACGCCCAGTAGCTCAACGAGTTGATCAAGATCAGTTTCCTCGGCCAAAATTTCCACCCCTGTAAATCCAAAGCGCTATCCAACAATGTCAGATTTTTACAACAATTTTCAACCTGGCGGTTGCAGCGATGTGCTGGCTTGAATTTCGCCTGTTCGTTTATCTCAGAAATATTGGCGACGTAATAAATTTCTGCGGATGGCGCGCCGCAAAAACGATGTATGACATTTCGAACATTCTTTTTTGCAGATCCGCGTGGCGTTCGACAAAATCATCCGGCATTACCAGCCATTCGAACAAATTCTATGCGGACGCATGCGCGGACACTTCCAACAAACCGGATTGCCCGGAACCGTTTTAGAAGCGGGTACAGCAACAATGCCAGCATCAGGAAATTGCCGATAATGCCTAAGTAATATCCTAGCCCGTTTTTGGCAATCAGATGGCCCATATCCCGTTGCAGCCAACCACGAAAAAGCCTGGCGGCGACTAAAATTGTTAGCAAAGGCATCTCAAAAGAACCGGCGGCATTTGAATTCACTGGTCTAAGAGGAGGCTTCCAACACTGGCAAATGACGGTTGAGCGGCTGTTTGTTCTTCTCGCGCATTCGACATGCCACTTAGTAACAAGACAAACAGCAGAGAAAGAAATAACCCAACAACCAGCAAAAAAGGCCGACTAAAGCCTGTCTGAGATTGTTTGGTGCCGGCGGGCAGCCTTGTTGGCGGTACCCGATTAACGGTTCTGAGGGCTTCGGCAATAGCGTGGCTATCGCCAAATCCAATACTATTGGACCAGGAATTGCTCATGCGGCCAACATTCTACAGGGTCTGAAATGAAATACATTGCAGATCTGATAGATCGAACTGTTCATGTGGATTTCCTCTGTCATCTTATTGAACCAATGAAATTATTAGCATTTTAGTAAACGGTTTTCGCAAGCGCTGTTGATATGGGTTGGGAATGAACAGCCATAAGGTATTTGGGCTGTTTATATTTGGAACTCATTTCATTTCCTTTAAACCAAATGAAAGTTTTCCCCCAAAAACATTTCTACAGTTACCTATATCTAATGCCAGTTAACATTTTGCTGACAGCAATTTTCTGCTCACTTATTGGATAAAGTGTTGCAGTAACGACTCTGCCGTCAACCACTCGATACCCGCCATAATTGCCCTGATAGTCGCAAATACATTGCAAATGTTTGGTTTTCTAAGGTTACTCCGTCGCCAACAAGGCGAGAGCCATCAAGTTGCGACGAAAAACGCAAAGATGAAAATAGTGTCGATGGTGAAATTGACGGCAATCTGTGGGCTAAATTTTTGGGGCCAGTACAAATGCAAAACCAATTATCATTGTGGTATCAAAGGCATACAATTGGTAGCTGGCGGACAGACAGGGATTCGAACCCTGGAGACGGTCTCCCGCCTACACACTTTCCAGGCGTGCGCCTTCGACCACTCGGCCACCTGTCCGTGGCGGTGCTTTTAGCCTGCGTTCAAACCTTACGCAAGCCGCTTAACCACCCCGTATCCACAACCTTCCAAAGCCTGCCATCAGCGCAAGTTCCAGCCCCACAACGCCCCAATGCAACCCGCCGGAAAAGCCGCGCAGGATTTCGAACAAACCCAATAGGGCGATAACCCCGGTTAACACCGTAACCGCCAGGCAAATAGAGCGGCGCAACGCAGATTTTGGCGCATCGCGTATCGACCATAACAAGACTGCAAACCCCAAGAACAACGTCGCTGCGCGCCTAGAAATAAAGTCGCCGGTTTCACCACCATCCGGAACGCTGAATATCCAATATACAACATCGGGCAAGAACCCATACATAACCGCTAATACCGCCGCAATTAACGCTGCAATAGTCGCCATAAATTTGAAAGACATTCCCGTTACCTTCGCTTTCCGGATTGGCCTAGGCTTCTTCGCCCAGATGCAAATAAATCCGGCGGTTCTGGCGGCCCTTTTTCTGGATTTTGCCGATGCATACGGGGCCTATCTCAGACAGGCGGGAAACATGGGTGCCACCGCAAGGTTGCAAATCAATGCGCGTGTCACCTTCACCGATGCCGATCAGTCGAACCTTCCCCTGCCCCATGGGTGGCATGACAGACATAGTTTTCACCAGTTCAGGGTTGGCGCGCAGTTGTGCATCCGTGATTTCGTCCTCAACCACCTTTAAGTCACGTCTAATCATATCGTTCAGATCAACCGCCAGCGCTTCCTTTTCTACGGCTGCCTCTGGCATATCAAAATCCAACCGCCCCTTTTCTGCACTGATCGAGCCCCCGCTGACCGGCAACGGCACAGCCACCGACAATAGATGCAGCGCTGTATGAACTCTCATATGGCCAAACCGGCGATCCCAATCCAGCGACTGTTCAACCTCTGCGCCAACCGGCGGCAGCAATTCGGGTGCGCCGGGCACAAGAATAATTTCTTCGCCATTGCCCTTAATCGTGGTGGCAACGGGCAGTGTGCCGCCTTCCCAATCAATTTTGCCACTGTCACCCGGCTGGCCACCGCCAAGCGGGTAAAAAATGCTTTGGTCGAGTATTAAGCCGCCCTCAGGCGAATGCCCGACAACCCGCGCATTGGCTGTCTTCAAATATGCATCACCCAGGAACAGCTTTAACGTCACTTGGCTTTCCTTTGGGGTTTTTTCTTAGGCGGAGGCTTTGCGGTTCCACCCGGCAACTCACCCGCATTGCGCAGCCAAACATCGCGCTGTGCGAAGGGTATCTCAATCCCCTCCTCCGCAAACCGCTTGGCAATTTCGTGGTTTATATCGCTTTTCACCCGCAGAATAAAATTCACGTCCTTCAGGATAGCCCGTATTTCAAAATCCATACTATCGGCACCAAAATCGATGAAATGTACCGCGGGTCCCGGATCCATCGACACCAATGGATGCGCTTGCGCAATTTCGCCCAGGATACGCTCAACTTTCTGAGTGTCGGTTCCATAGGCGACACCAACGGAAATCACTGCGCGCCCCACCAGATTACCGCGGGTATAGTTGGTAACCGCGCTGGACACCAAATCTGAATTAGGGATGATCACTTCGGTCCGGTCAAACGTCGCAATCCTTGTGGAACGCACCGAAATTTCCCGCACCGTGCCCGAATACCCGCCCACTTCGATCCAGTCGCCCTCAGCCACCGGACGCTCAATCAACAGGATAATCCCGGCGACAAAATTGGATACAATGTTTTGCAAACCAAAACCAATGCCAACCGACAGGGCACCTGCGACGATGGCCAGTGATGACAAATCTATCCCCGCCGTCGAGATCGCAATTACGGCTGCCAGAAATATCCCAACATAGCCAAGCCCGGATACAATTGCCGTCTGCCCACCCGCATCAATCTGTGTCTTGGGCAGAACTGAGCTGCGCAAAGTCGACTGCATCAGACGGGTGGCCATATAGCCAACCACAAACACAACCGCAAAAGTCAAAAAATCCGTGGGCGAAATCCGGGTCTCACCCAGTTGATACCCCGCCAGAAATTTGGTCCAGATCTCGTTCAGGTCAGCCACCCGAGCGCCCCAGATCAGCGCAAAAACCGGGATCGCCATCAGGAACAATACAAAGCTCACCAGTATCGGGATCAATGCGTTACGCGCCGTTTCGTCATCATGACCGGTCAGTAAAGCATAGATGTCACGCATAACGCCCGCCAAAACAATCAACAACGCCAGCAAACCAAGCGACAGGATCATCGGGAATACTACCGCAACAGCACCTGTTGAATACCCGATCGCCGCGACCAACGGCCCAAGAACGCCAACAACAATCAGCACACGACCCAACATATCGGTCGAGCGTCTGCGAAAGCTCCAATCTGCGTGCAATTCGGCTCCCGATTCATCGACACTTCGACGCAGGGTACGCCCGAAGTGAAACAGCATAAATCCGGCAATCAGGATAAACGGAAATTGCAGGACAACCCGGCTGGCAATTGAATAGCCATCAAAATCAGCCAGTTGCGTCAACAACCTGTTGCCGCCCCAGATCAGCCCCAACCCGCCCGCATAACGGCGCAGTTTTTCCGCCGACGCCTCGGGGATTTGCAAAAAGTTCTGACGCACAGTGGAGCGTGGCAAAAGCCGCAACGCCAGCCAACGCGCACTAAAGAACGCCACCCCAATCGGGATCAGACCATCGGCAATTAGCTGGCCGCGAAATCCCAATAATTCGGTGGAAAACAACGCCACGACAAAGGCATAAATTCCAATGCTTGGCAGTAATATTTGGGATAAAGATAGGAAAAACCCGCGAACTCCCGCATTTGGTCCGGAATGCGCGCCCTGCACTTGGGATGTAAGGCGCACCATCCAGTGTCGTCCACGCCACAGCAAAACAATTGCAACCAGCAAAAAGAACAGTGATATGACACTATTTTCTCGCAGGTTCTTTTTCAGTGCGTCCGATCCCCAGGCACTTTGCACCTCGGATTTCGCTGCCACAAAAGATGCACTCAGCTCCTGAATTGCCCCCGGCCATAACGTCGGATTAACCGGGGATTCCTGTAATTCAAATAGTTGTGCCGTCTGACGCTCGCGAATAACAATATCCGTCTCGCCAATCAGCCCGTCTGCTCGGCTAAAGGCTTCTACTGCACGCAGCTTTGGCGCTTCTAACACCTGCAGCTGCTCTGACAATTCACTGCGTCGCAAAGTCAGCTCTGCTGGTTCGAACCCACCACTTTCCGGTTCAGGACCAAGGGCGGAAATCTGAATTCTCAATGTAGATATACGCGCCAGATTGGTATCCTGCGCCGCTATAAAATCTGTCCGCCAGGTTACCAGTTCTTCGCGTAAACCTTCAAACGCCGCGTTTGACGCCCGCTTGTCTTCAAGCGCATTTTCAGCCCGTTGCGCCACCCTTTCCCAAGCGTCGTAATCCGGTGCCAGTAACGTATTTTGGGCGTAAGCCGCTAAACGAACCGGCCCGGCCAGGGAAAATCCCGTAACAACGATGGCAAGTGCTAAAAACAGTGCTGTGAAAAACGCGCGCATTATTCTTCAAACACTCCGGGAATTTCCCGCGCCTCACCGTCCAGCCACCCGGGCACCGGCAATCCTTTTTCGCGCAGGAACACCGGATTGAACAACTTGCTTTGATAGCGTGTCCCAAAATCAGCAAGCACTGTCACAATAGTATGCCCCGGCCCCATATGACGCGCCATTTCCATCGCACCAGCCACATTGATCCCGGTTGAACCGCCAAGGCACAGCCCTTCATGTTCCAATAGATCGAACAATACAGGCAGGGCAACTTCATCGCTAATTTGCGTCAGGAAATCCGGGGTAAACCCTTCCAGATTGGCCGTGATCCGGCCCTGCCCGATGCCTTCGGCAATTGAGCCACCCTCCGCTTTGAACTCGCCGGTTTTGTAAAAACTGTACAGCGCCGCACCCATGGGATCAGCCAACCCAACTTTCACGCCTTTAGGCTGCAAAACCATTCCCACGCCAGCAACAGTCCCGCCAGAACCAGCGGCGCACAAAAATCCGTCGATTTTGCCGCCCGTCTGTTCCCAGATTTCGGGGCCGGTGGTTTCAATATGTGCTTGCCGGTTGGCGATGTTATCAAACTGATTGGCCCAAATCGCACCATTTTGTTCGGTTTGTGCAAGCAATACAGCCAAACGCTCAGAATAACGCACGAAATTGTTCGGATTCTTATAGGGTGCGGCGGGTACTTCCACCAATTCTGCCCCCGCCAGACGGATCATATCCTTCTTTTCCTGGCTCTGAGTATCCGGGATCACGATCACGGTGCGATAGCCAAGCGATGCGCCCACCAGTGCCAGCCCAATCCCGGTATTTCCGGCTGTGCCTTCTACAATGGTTCCGCCCGGCTTCAACGCCCCAGATGCGACCGCGTCGCGGATCATATACAAAGCCGCGCGATCTTTGACCGACTGGCCCGGGTTCATGAATTCGGCTTTGCCTAATATCTCACATCCCGTCGCCTCACTTGGCCCGTTAAGGCGGATCAATGGCGTGTTTCCGATGCTCGCAGACAAATCACTTTTCACCTGCATATTTTAGCCTCCAGAACCGGTAAATTTGCCTATTTGTATGGCGCTGCAATCTGGAACTCAAGCGCCCTTGCGAATGCTGTCGCGATGTGCTGCCAGCCAGAGCAATGTAACCAGTAACGGCCCGGTATCCGCCCGGCCATCTGTCAGCAAATCCATTGCGTCGTCAAAGCTAAGAATATGACTTCTGATATCCTCTGCTTCCACTTCAAGTCCACCGATACCAGCCGCTTCATCCGGCAAATCAGCCAACCCGATAAAGGAATACATAAACTCCGCCACGGCCCCCGGTGCCGGATAATAATTCGGCGCTTCTATCAATCGCTGCAACTGCAACCCGGTTTCTTCAACCATTTCACGCTTTGCCGTTTGCTCTGGTGTTTCGCCAGAATCAATCCGCCCTGCAATCGCTTCCAGCTTCCAGGGCTGTTCGTCGCCACGCACATGCGGGCCAAACCGAAACTGTTCTATCACCATCACCCTGTCGCGTTTCGGATCATAAGGCAGTACACAAACTGCGTCCCCGCTGACAAAAACTGCCCGCGTTACGATTTGACTAAATCCACCACTAAACCGCGGAATAGCTACGTCATGCTCTTGAATGCTGAAATAATTCCGGTATGGCTCACGAACCTCTTGGGTGCGTACCTGCTCTTTAACATCGCCCGCCACCAGACCAGACAATTTCTTATCAACCATGCTCTAGGTCCAGCGTTTCGCAACCCATTCGGTTATCCAACCGCCAAATAGCCCGCCAATGAACAATGTCCCTAAAATTGTAGGAGTTGCTAATAATATGACAAACTCGATCCCGAAACCAATCATCGCCTGTATCGCTTCAATCGGGCCGTCAAAGCGGCGGTCCAGCGAATACTGCAGTGCCTTATGACCAGAAAACGCAAATATCCCCCAGAAAATAATCATTCCGGCGGATGTTACGCCATAGCCAAACCCGGCCCATGTCCCAAATCCGGCGCGTCCGCCTGACACTCTCCAACCACTAAGAAAGCCGATAACGGCGAGGGTAATATTCAGCAACCCGACGCGCGTCCCTTCTGGTAACATCGGCTTCACCAAATCACCGACAAGATATGCAAGGGCAGCGAAAAAAAACGCGGCGATAACTTTGGATGCGGTAGGCATGTTCAGGCTGACCTTCTATGGTGACGCGAATTTTGCGACAGTTTCGCCTTAGACGCCCCTTGAGGCAATAGCCAAGAAATTTTATCCACAGGCGACGCAACCAAGTCGCATAAGGGGCTAAAGCCCTTAAATTATGTGATCCAACGCCCGGATCAGGCGATCTATTTCATCCTTGGATGTGTAATGGGTAAAACTCAGCCGCAACACGCCCCTGTCCAGATCAACTCCCATGGCCTCCAGCGGGCGCGATCCGTAAAAATCTCCTCCCCCCGCCATGATCCCGTGGGGCGCCAGAGCCGCCGCCACATCTTCACCGCGGTATTTCAAATCTACTGTCACGGTCGGGGCGCGCAATTTTGCATCACCCGTGCCAATGAGACGTGCTGAATTTCGCTCCCCGAGATAATCCAACAGAGGTTGTAATAACTCGGTTTCATGGGCGCGCATCAGGTCATGCACCGCCTCTGCGCGTTCGGCTGGCGTGCCGTGGTGGCTGAAATGATGTGCGTAAAGCATGTCATAATAATCCGCCATCCCCGCACAGGCCGCCACTTGCGCATGGTCTGGCCCCGCCGGGGTGAACCGTTGAAAGAGCGTATCAGCATTGAACCAATGCCCCTGATTCGGCAAAGCCATCCCCAGATCACGCCGGATCACCATGATACCCTGATGCGGGCCATAGGTTTTATAGGCGGAAAACAGGTAAATATCCGCTCCCAGATTATCGACATTCGGAAAACCGTGTGGCGCGTAGGAAACCCCGTCAACGCAAACAACAGCCCCGGCTGCGTGAACTTTATCACTAATGGCTTTCACATCATTGATTTCGGCGACGATGTTTGAGCAATGGGGAAACACCACCAGTTTAACGCGCGCATCCAGCAAGTTTTCAAGTGTCTCAATCCCCAGATGCCCGGTTTCCGGATCAATCTGCCATTCCCGAATTTCCAACCCACGCTCGGCCAGACGCCGCCACGGGCCGGAATTCGCTTCGTGGTCCTGATTGGTGACAATGATCACGTCACCCTTATCCAGATGCTCAGCAAAAGCCTGCGCCAGAACGTATGTGTTTTGAGTGGTTGACGGCCCAAAGCTCAACTCATCTGTCTCAACCCCCAGCATCGCGGCCAGACGAATACGAGAACTGTCCATTTCTTCACCCGCCACCCGGCTGGCATCATAGGCCGAATATGGCTGCACTTTACGCTCCCGGTAATAGCGCGTCAGACGGTCAATCACCGGGGCGCAGGCATAAGATCCACCCGCATTTTCAAAGAAGGCCTGCCCCTTCAGGGAAGGCTCTGCGAAAGCCGGGAATTGCGCCCGCACATATTTAAGATCAAGTTTCATGGGATGTACATTCTTTGGGTTTCCATGGGTCGTCAAGGCATATAGGCGCGCCTTACGGCGCGACGGTTTTTACTCACTCCCTTTGGTCGTTCGGGATGTGCTCCGCACGGGAGGTATTTAGGAAAAGAAGAAGGCTTTACCCGTTCACATCTACAACAACCCGACCCTTGACCTGCCCCTTGAGTATTGCGCGCCCCAGCTCAGGCAGATCAGCCAACACAGCCCGCTGAACCATCACCTCCAGCTTATCCATCGGCAAATCATCTGCGATCCGCCGCCAGGCCCGCAAGCGGTTTTCATAGGGTTGCATGACGCTTTCGATCCCCAGCAAATTAACGCCGCGCAGGATAAATGGCATCACATTCGCCGGAAGAGCTGCCCCACCTGCCAAACCGATCGTCGCCACTGATGTTCCATACTTCATCTGCCCCAGAACACGCGCCAGCATCTCGCCGCCGACTGCTTCGACGCAACCGGCCCAAACCTCGCGTTCAAGCGGGCGCTTGGACACTTCGTTTATTTCTTCGCGTGCCACGATCTGACTGGCACCAAGCCCTGTTAGATATTCCGCCGCTTCCGGGCGCCCGGTCACTGCTGCTACTTCATAGCCAAGGCTCGCCAATATCGCCGTTGCGACTGATCCCACACCACCCGCAGCCCCGGTCACCAGCACCGGTCCCTGCCCCGGTTTCAATCCGTGATCTTCCAGCGCCATCACGGCCAACATCGCTGTAAAACCAGCTGTCCCCACAGCCATCGCCTGACGTGTTGTTAACCCCTCTGGAAGCGGCACCAACCAATCAGCATTGACACGCGCCTTTTGCGCAAATCCGCCCCAATGGGTCTCACCCACGCGCCAGCCAGTCAGCACAACCTGATCGCCGGTCTTGTAGCGCGCATCGCTTGATCCAATGACTGTCCCGGCAAAATCAATACCCGGCACATGCGGAGTAACCTGCAAGCGCCCCCCCGGCCCCCCCATGAACAACCCGTCTTTGTAATTTAGCGTGGAATACTCCACTGCAACGGTAACATCGCCCTCGGGCAAACGCCCGTCATCCAGTTCCTGAACCGAAGCAACAAAACCATCGTTTTCGTCTTTCTCAACAAGCAGTGCTTTGAACATTTTCTACTCCTAGGATTCGTCTGGTATGAAGGGCAAGTCGGTTGGATCGGGATGGGCCCCGGCAGCCGTCAGCATAGCATGCACCTGCCCCCGGTGGTGGGTTTGGTGGTTGAATACCTGCATGACCAAAAGACCAAAAGGATGTGTCATATCGATCTTTTCGAAACTTGTTTGCCAGGTAAAATCACTGCCTAGTTCATCGTTGGTGATCCGCCCGGCCCAATCTGCGATCTTTGCGTCGGCTTCATAGCGCATCGCCTTCAAGTCATCCCAATTGACCGTGAACCGGCCTTTTTCGCTGATCTGTACATCCGGCGGCGTCCAGCCATCAAACCGAGACATCCACATAGAGTCACCCCACAGGATATGGCTAAGAGTTTGCTGGATTGACCCAAAAAACGCGCCACGGTCCAGTTGCCTTTCGGCCTCGCTAATCCCATCCGCCTCTCGATACAGGCTCTGGTTTTGCCAGCGATTATACCGTGCCATGGTTTTGCAATATGCGGCGGTAATCATTTCGCTTTCCCACCCCAGTCAATCGCACATATCTCAGCCGATTTGCCGGCAAAGTCCCAGACCCGGCCATAATCGCGCACCCGGCTGCGCAAGCCCCGCGCTGCAATCACATTCGCGCCCATCCAGTACCCCGTATTGGTCATCACCACTGGCTGGCTTGGGTCAGCCCCGGCAAGCATTTCGATCTCGCCCTGAATTTTGCGCCCCACGGTGATCGAGCGCCGGGTACCTTCCCGGGTAATCTCAACTTTTTCTCGCTCAGCCCCAATGATTTCGCTGACCAGCATAGTAAACAATCCAGTGGTACCGCCAGCCGCACCCGACAGAATTTTCAACAGACCATCATATGCCAAATCACTGGCCTTATCATCGACATAGACAGCAACCTTCCAGTTGCCCTCGGCCATCTTGCCCGGAATATCCACCAGTAGCCCGACATTAAGACCGCCAAGGTCTTCCCCTTCAAAATGCCCCTCATCAATCGCGATGGCCATCCAGGTCTGGCAATAGCCATGGGTCGGCGGATGCTGGCCAAGGGATACAACGCAGGGGCAAAAGACGGTGCAGTTGCAGTTCAGAAACAGCTCACCTTTAATCGACCAATCGGTCGGGTTTTGAACACGGCGCATCGGATGTTCAATGTTCTCAGCTTTTCCCATCATACTCTCCTAAATTATCCCAATTGCACGAAACGCCACAAACCCGCCCATAACAACCAACGCCACCCCGGCAGGGCGTCGGGTATGTTGACCAATTTCCGGTAACTTTTCCAACACCATAAAAGCCGTCGCCAGCCCCATCCACAGCAAGCTCATCACACCGCCAACAAAGGCCAGCGCCATGATCGCCCAACAGCAGCCCACACAGGCAATACCAACTTCGCCGCCCATGCGAACGCCGCCAGAAAACCCCGGTTTCCAGCGGGTCATGAAGAACTGCATAGGCGACAGGCAGGCGTCCTGGCAGATCTCTTTGGTACGGCTGAACTGCCAAAAACCGGCAAGCAGGAACAATGCTGCCGCCAACCACGCCGAGGTTACAACACCGGTCAGATCTACAATACCATTGTTCAGCGCCAGAACCTGCAACCCGGCAAACACACCTGCCCCGACAAGCCAGATCAACCCATAACCGACAACAATACCGAACCATCCATCCGAACCGGCACCCGCACGCACCGGCAATTCATCATATGTCCGAAGCGTCGGGACAATCGTCGGCAACATCATTGCTGCCATCATCACCGCCCACATGGAATAGAGCGCTAAAAACCCGCCCAAAGGCAGCAATTTCACCGTGTTTGGCCCGCAAATATACCCGTCTCCACGGGACATGCTATAGATTGCCCACCAGGCCAGCAGAACAAGCCCGTAAAACCCAAGCCACCTAACAGCCCGCATTGGCAGTATATTGATGCTGCGCTCCGACATATCCCTCACGAATTGAATACTTGTTCAGTTAACATGCGCACATTGTTCTGCCTGACAAAATCAATTGTCAAACAGTTTGCCCCTATGCGAACCCGCAACCCCTGCTTCTTTTTCCAAATTCTCGCACCGCAGACACCGCGCGCGTGCCCAAGCGCGCAACCCACAAATCAAAGCTAACGCTTGAACCAACACCCCACACCGCCTATATTCCAAATGTCTCTTAGGAGACTATGGACATAAACGCGCTCGCAATAAGCGGATCGGACCCGGGGGCGGTACCCGGCGACTCCACCAAAACCCGTTCATTTGACGGTCATGGGGTCGAAATAGGATCGACGAACGTCTAAAGGTGTTTGCTTTGTTTCGGTGAGTTACCACCGTTATCGGTACATAAAAGCTAGTTGCAAATGACAACAAAGCTCCAGCTATGGCTCTTGCTGCGTAAGCAGTACGAGTTTGCTGAAAACTAAGCCCTTGCGCCTAGCCGCGTAAGGCGGGGTTCGCAGGCACCTGGCAACAGAAGCCTGCACTTAATTCCCCATATCCGCAGCCCGCCCGACATCTTTTAGCTGATGTCAAAGCGAACCAGCGAAGGCTGCGTTAAAAGTTCCGGGTCCAACCAATTGTTGCCGCGAATTGCTTCATGTCGATTTCAATCGTTCCAGGTGTAGGACCAGTGGGTGTGGTTTCTGCGCCAATTACGGAATTAGGAGCCACATAGATTAAGGCAAAGTCCAGCGAATCGCGCTGATTTACTTTGTAACTACCCCCTACCGTAAAGTGATGTTGGACCAGTCCCGGTGCCAGGATGTTCAAAGTAACATCCTCTGGGCCGATTGGATTTGTTGCGTAAGCATAGCCGGCACGCCAGGTGATTTGGCTATTTTTACGCCATTCGGCCCCCAGTTTCAAAACTGTTACGTCGTCCCAGCCAAATCCTGCACCACCTGGTGCACCCAATGCTCCGGCGTTTCCGGCGTTCGAAATTGCACCAACGCCTGTATAAAAAATATGCTGAACGTCAGCCATAAGGGTTAGATCCGGGCGCGTGTCCCATGCCAGCCCGGCAGTCACTGTTGCTGGAATGTCAAAATCACCACCATCGGCAAACAGACCGGCGTATTTGTCAAAATTTGACATGTTGATTTTGGTTTGACCTGAAATACCTACGCGCATCGTTGGCGACAGATCGTATTGCACACCTGCGCGCAACCCAATGCCGTAAGACCAATCCATGCCGTTGTCGCTCAGATTGGTCGGATCAACTGATATGCCGCCAAATGCCGCCAAACCAGTGGCACTGAATGCCTGGACTGCAACGGTTGGCGAAATTCCGTAGGTTAAATTGCCAGACCGGTTCGCATAGGTGGCAGATATGAAAAGCTGGCTTAGATCAACGCCAGCTGGTCCGCCACAAAATACTGAACCACAACCACCCAGCCCGTCCGGAAAAGTTGTGTTCATTCCGCCGTTGCCATACATCGCAAAGTTCAGTACCGCACCATTATTCAGCGGCTTGTTATAGGCAAAATTTGGTACCAAAAATAGATTGCCGTCACTTCGTATATCGCCTGATGGCACGAAAATTGTTCCGGTTCCTTGGTAACCTCTGTCAGGAACAAAAAATTCCAGACCCAATTGCAGCTGACGACCTACATCTGCTGCTCCTGCCGGGTTTATTGTTGCCGACATTGCATCACTGGATTGCGCAACACCTGCACCGCCCTGGCCCCTTTGAGTGGCGCCATAACCAAGCGCAAAATAGCCTTCTGTTGCGCTGGATTCGGTGGCTAGCAAAGCAAGTGTAATCAGTCCCGCTGCATAACGACTTGTCGTTCTTTTCATTGTATTTCCCCCAGTGACTACTGTCTGCACCACCAAACAACCCGCAACCAATTGGTAGTCCCAACCATTTGTTGTTTGTGTCGCTAGCAGCGATAACTTGAAAGCTATACATATATGAATTTGTGATTTTTGGGAAGATTTTTTTGGCTACCTGATCAAACAGGCCGGGCTTATGCAAGATTTTCTCGAAACAGGATCACCGAACCTCTATCGGAGTTTTCATTTTTCCGTGTACGAAATTTGGTGCCGGACACAGAAACCGACTTCACCGTCCACTTGCATCATCCGCCTGGTCAGCCATAACCATGAATGTACCCAACATCGTTGCGCACAACAATTCCTTCCCATCCTTTTCCACATATACATCTGACTGACAGACACAAACCCGACGCCCAGGCCGCAATACCCGTCCGCGGGCGATCAGCTTTTTACCTAGGGCTGGTGCCATGATGTTTAGTTTATACTCAATCGTCAGCACGGAATCCGAGGCCGCCAAAAGCGTGTACGCCGCGTAGCCACCCGCGTTATCGGCAATGGCTCCGATAACCCCGCCATGGAAATACCCGTGCTGTTGCGACAGCCCCGCCTGAAAATCCAAACCTATTTCAACTGAGCCCGGTCCGACCTCTGCCAGCTCAGCCTCCAGAAACACCATGAATTTCTGACGGGCAAAACTATTTTGGGTACGTTCAACATAGTTTTCATTGCGAATCATGAATGGCTTTAACGTCATCGGTCTACCTTTGGCTTCAACACATCGTAAATAGCAACACTACCCTGAACTGAGATCAAGATGAAATTAACTCGCCGCCCTTTCCTTCACCCGGTAACTTTGTATTGTACTTGGGAAAACTGCCAACTGGATCTGCCATGACCCGCTCCATCGATTACGGAAACCTTATGCACCGCGCCATGCGGAGCCTTATCCAGGAAGTTCTGGAAGGCATTGCTGTCGATGGCCTGCCTGGAGAGCATCATTTTTTCATCACTTTCGACACAACCCACCCCGACGTGGAAATCGCCGACTGGTTATCAGATCGCTACCCCGAAGAAATGACAATTGTGGTCCAGCACTGGTTCGACAATCTGGTGGTGAGCGATGTTGGTTTTGCTATCACGTTGAATTTTGGCGACAATCCAGAACCTCTTTACGTCCCGTTTGATGCGCTTAAGACCTTTGTTGACCCTTCAGTAGAATTTGGATTGCGGTTTGAGACCCAGGAAACCGGGGATGATGAAAACTTGGTTCAGCTGGATGAAGCCACAGCCAGTTCAGCGCCAGAGCAAGACACCCATGGCGCAACTGATGATGACCCACACAAAGATGCAGAAGTTGTAAGTCTGGACAGTTTCCGCAAATAGCTTAGCCGCCATATTCATCGCCTAGAACTGTCCCACATTACCGCAGCCTCCGCCTGGATGCGGTTGAATTCCCACCCCAAGCAGGTCACAACACCTTTGTCTTAATCAGGGGAGTTCAGGAATGGCAAGTATCCGCATAGAAACCGACAGCTTCGGCCCACTGGATGTTCCCGCCAACAGATACTGGGGAGCGCAAACGCAGCGCTCACTGAAAAACTTCCCGATCGGTTGGGAAAAACAACCCGTCGCTCTGGTGCGCGCGCTTGGTGTAATCAAACAAGCCTGCGCAATCGCCAATAAAAACGCGGGCGTATTAGACGCAAAACTAGCCGACGCGATCATTCAGGCGGCTGGCGAGGTGATTGACGGCAAGCTGGATGAAAACTTCCCGCTGGTGGTCTGGCAAACCGGCTCTGGCACACAATCCAACATGAACGCGAACGAAGTCATCGCCAACCGCGCTATAGAAATCCTTGGTGGTGTGGTTGGCTCAAAAGACCCGGTTCACCCCAATGATCACTGCAATATGGGCCAGTCGAGCAATGACACATTTCCAACCGCTATGCACATATCGGCGGCAGTGACGGCGCATAATGTGCTGCTGCCGGGTTTGGAAAAATTGCACGCGGCGCTGCAAGCCAAGACGCGCGAATTCGACGATATTATCAAGATAGGCCGCACCCACACTATGGACGCGACGCCAATGACCTTGGGACAGGAGTTTTCCGGCTACACCCACCAGGTCGCCATGGGGATCAAGCGGGTTAAAACCGCCCTTACCCATATCTACGAGCTGGCACAGGGTGGCACGGCTGTGGGCACCGGGCTGAACACGCGGTCAGGTTGGGATAGAACCGTTGCTGCCAACATGGCCGAAATCACCGGCTTGCCCTTTGTCACAGCGCCGAATAAATTTGAGGCCCTCGCCGCCCATGATGCGATGGTGGAAATGTCGGGCGCTCTGAAAACCGTCGCGGCGTCGCTGTTCAAGATTGCAAATGACATCCGCTTTCTGGGTTCTGGTCCTCGCTGCGGTTTGGGCGAATTGAATTTGCCTGAAAACGAACCCGGCAGCTCAATCATGCCCGGCAAGGTCAACCCAACACAGGCAGAGGCTTTGACGCAAGTTTGTGCCCATGTATTCGGCAACGACGCCGCCGTGGGCTTTGCCGGTTCTCAAGGACATTTTGAACTGAACGTATACAAACCGATGATGGCCTATAACGTGCTGCAATCTATGCAGTTGCTGGGGGACGCGAGTGTTGCGTTTTCTGACAATTGTGTAGTTGGGATTGAGGCCAATCGTGAAAGGATAGACAAGCTGATGCGTGAATCGCTGATGCTGGTTACAGCACTTGCCCCGACTATTGGCTATGACAATGCCACCAAAGTCGCCAAAACCGCCCATAAGAATGGCACCACTTTGAAAGAAGAAGCTATCGCTCTGGGCTTTGTCGATGAAGAAACTTTTGAACGCGTGGTGCGCCCCGAAAAAATGATCGGTCCCAAGTCTTGAATGCACGACCCGTCAAACATTCGCTGACGCTGAAGGGCCATCGCACCAGTGTTTCGCTGGAAGACGAATTTTGGCGGGCTTTTCGGGATATTGCGGCCATGCAGGGCCGCCCCATTAACGAATTGGCAGCGGAAATAGACGCAGATCGCGGGGTGAGTTCGGGTTTGGCCTCGGCCATTCGGATCTTTGTATTGCGGTATTATCAAACCCAAGATTAACCAGCGGTTTACTAGTCTAAGTCAAGTGTTTGTGCATGAGCCAAACCCGCAACCTGTTGCCAGCCGACGTCTGGATGTTACAACTTTTCAGTTCCAAAACCGCCTGCACCGGTGGTGTGGTCCGGCGAAGTTCCCGTGATGTTGAACGCATTGTTGGGCGAACGCAATTTCTGGCTGAACTGCAAAGACGTGGCTTTCATGTTGTGGAAAATTCCGGTCAGTTTGTGATCTTTTGTAATAACGCGCCAGTAACGCTGATCTGCTAGAAAATCCTTCATAAGGATTTTCAGAAGACTTTTCTGAAAAGTCTTCCGCTAAACTATCAACCTCGCGCTTCAATCCGCAACCAGATCCCATGCCGCGCCCTGACCGTCAGATGTGCCTCGGGAACCGGTATTTTCCCCGAAACCGTCGAAAATTTAAACGCGCGCACCAAGAGCGCCAGAAACAATGGCCCCTCAATCATCGCGAACCCTGCCCCCGGACAAACCCGCGCGCCGCTGGAAAACGGCAGGTACGCGTTACGCAGGCATTTTTTTCCGACTTCGCTGGAAAATCGACCAGGATCGAACTCGTCTGGCTTCGGCCACTGGTTTTCATGGCGATGCAAATGCCAGGGGCTGATAACAATCTGCGCCCCGGTTTTCAAAGCGCGTTTACGGAATACTTCCGGGCGCGTAGTCTCTCGCACCACCATTGGCACCGGCGGATAAAGCCTCAGGGCTTCCCGAAATACATCCCGGGTATATTTCAACTTCGAGAGGTCCGAAAACACGGGTACGTCAGGCAAACTCGCAACTTCCGAAGCGACTTTCGCTTGCGCTTCTGGATGCAAGGCCAGCAAATACAACGCCCAGGCCAGCGCCGACGCGCTTGTCTCATGCCCCGCCAAAAAAAATATCGCCACCTGATCAACCATTTCGTCCACAGCAAAACACTGTCCGGTCTGCGGGTCTTTCTGGGTCATGATCTTGGTGGCAAGATCGTCAGGTGCCGTGTCATTCTCGATCTCAGCCATTCGGCGCTTGGTCAGCTCTGTAATCAACCCCCTGATAATCTGGGCGCTTTTGCGCACACCGGACTTGTGAAATCTCGGCAGCCATTTTGGCATCGGAATAAACGCCGCTAAATTAAGAATCGGCTGCGAGCGTTGGTATTTGCGAAACTCCTCAGATACTTGTCCGGCAATTTCATCGGTGATCGGGATCGTAAACAATGTACGAAAAATTACATCTGCCGCTGCATGGCTGGTAAGTTCCTCAATCTCTTGCTCTGCGGTCTGCCCCTGCATCCGCGTTACCATGTCCAGTCCTGCCGCCCGCATCGCCGGAAAAACATCCCGCAGACGTCCGCCCTCAAAGGCCGGGTCAATAATACGGCGCTGGCGCTGCCATGTCTCGCCATTGGTCAGAAATACCGAGTTTCCCAACAGGGGCCGCAACCCTTCACCAACGCGTGTGGATTTGGGGAAATCCATCGGCCTTTCTTTCAAAACTTCGCGTATCAAATCGGGTTGATTGATCAGATAGGATCGAAAAAACGGTGTGCGGAATTCGGCCATTTTGGCCCGGTACAGCCGTTCAGGTTGCGCCGACAAAATATCGCGTCGAAACATCTGCATGTATCGCCATAGCGATACCTTATCGGGGCGAGGTTTTGGTTTTGGCGGTTTCATGACTGCGTTGACGAATAGGGTGAGGCCGCCACATCGATCCGGTTTTTGGAAGGGGCGCGGCCTTTGTAACGTTCTGACAACGTCTTTGGCCCCGCCGTGATTTGAAAATAATCGTAGTGGTCTGGTTGATCAAACGCACAGAGATACTGAAAATGCAGCCTGAAATAGCGTCGTTTCAACGCTTTCCAACGCACCGGGCTCAGTGTTTGACTAAACGCCGCTGACAGGACCAACGGCCAGCGCTTGCCCTTCGCGGCCACCCCACTTACTGCCACAGGATCACAAAGCGCAAACGAACACCCATCCCCCGGCGCGCTGATGTCCACCCAGGTCAGCTTGTCCGAGGTTGACAGGTATTGCAAATCTGCCCGCAACTGTCCGGCACGCGGCAGAAACGAAACCATCGGTATGACCTGCCCAAGGGACAAAAACGCAAGTTCTGGTCCCTGGGGCTTTGTGACAGCCTCGCGGATCAGATCAGCCAGAATAGTTATAGCCAGATGCGCCCCGGAAGAATGGCCAACTACTAACACTTCATCGACATCCGACACCATTGCCTTGGTAATTTGCTGGCGAAACGCATCCATCCTCGCGTCCAGTTCCGGCGGGTTTTCCCCCTTGAACCGGGCGGTAAACGCATAGTCGTGCATCAGGTAATAGGCCAGGATGTTTCCGTCATTCTTATGAAACCAACGCAGGATCAGAACAATGACAGGCAGCGCAATCACCCAACCAACACCTGAGAAAGTGAGCTTTGAAACCAACGAACCCAATATCCATGCCACCAGTAAAGCCAGCAATGCCTGCGCCAATAAAACCCCAATCGGATAAAACGCAGCAATAATCGGCCCCTTGCGCAACCACATCAGACGACGCATCGCACCGCTGGAAATGTATATCCACGCTGTTTGGAAAAGTTGCAGATAGGTCGCCGCGATACCCGAGCTCATTGAACTCTGAACAAGATCGGACCAAACCAAAATGTCGTATTCAGTTCTTACGACCTGTTCTTCAATTTTTGCAGCCACATACCAACCATATCCGTTACTGCCGGTTCTGTGTTTTTGCGCAATCTTATAACCGGAAATTTCCGCCTGCTCAGCGCTTTGTTTACGATAAAGCTCGCGGTAGCGCCTTGGCGGATGCGGGTCATAGCCGGGGATATAAAACACCCTGCGGTTCTGGACACTATCTGGCTGAGCGTCTTTCATACATACCCCAAACTAATGGGGTATGCTTAGCCGACTTTTAGGGATTGTCGAAGCGGTTTAACCAAGAACCGACAGCGCCGGGAAAGTTTCCAGCAACCACCAGGAAAAAGTGCTGAAGGCGCCGGTCAGCAGCGCCACACCGACAACCAGCAAAAGCACCCCCATACCCTTTTCAATCTTGGCCATATGGGGCTTGAGCCGGTTCATCAGATTGATCGAGCGCTGGATGAAAATCGCCGCCAGCAGGAACGGAATACCCAGCCCCGCCGCATAGATACCAAGCAGCGTGGTGCCACGCACCACAGACGCCTCACCCGCCGCCAGGGAAAGGATCGCCCCCAGTTGCGGCCCAATGCACGGGGTCCAGCCAAAGGCGAAGGCAAGGCCCAGAATATAAGCGCCAAAAGCAGACCCGCCCCTGTCACCGGCGTCCACCCGGATATCGCGGTCAAGGAATTTAATGCGGAAAACCCCTAGAAAATGCAGCCCGAAGATAATCACGACAATACCTGAGCCCTTGGCCAGAATATCCTGATATTGCAGGAAAAACATGCCAAAAATTGACGCGGTAAAACCCAGGATCATGAAAACCGTCGACAGGCCCAATACAAAGAATATCGCCGGCACGATCGTTTTACGGCTTTTGCCGGGATTTTCCGTCATCTCATTCATCGAAATGCCGCCCATATACGCAAGGTAGGGCGGCACAATCGGTAAAACACAAGGGCTAAGAAAAGACAGCATCCCCCCCACCAACGCAATCAGCATCGCCGGCAGCAGGGTCGCATCTATGATTTCCAATCCGAACATGATCTTCTCCTTGCTTAAACTTCACATAGACGCTCAGGTTGGCCGCGTCACCCACACGCAATGTCACATCTTGGTGGACATATTGAAACATCTTGCCTAAGGCCCTTTGTTTATGACTTTTGACGATGATCTTGATGCAATTGGGTTACTCTGCCCCCTGCCCGTTTTAAAAGCTCGAAAACGACTGCTGGGGCTGCAAAGTGGTCAGGTATTGCGGTTGCAGGCGGATGATCCGGCGGCCGTAGTGGACATTCCGCATTACTGCAATGAATCCGGGCATATCCTGCTTGGCTCGGAAAAGCTGGACGAAGCGCACCACTATTTTATCCGCAAAAAATAACGCCGGGCAAAACCCGGCGCTACTATTAGTATGTTTGCAATTTTAGCTGCCAAAAGACCACCAGCCCTTTTTCTTGGGCTTATCCGGGTCAATAGCTGCCATCGCGGGTTCAGATGCGGTGGCGACACTTTCAGATGCCAAGGCCGTTTTGGCCGCTGCCTTTGGTTTGGCACGCGGTGTTGTTGAACGGGTGCGTGTTTTCTTAGGCTTGGGTGCGGGTTCTTCAGCCGCCACAATATCAACCGCTGCTTCTTCAGTCTTTGGCGCGGCCTTTTTAACCGCACGCTTGCGCGGTGTCTTTGGCTTGGCTATTGGCTTTACCTCGGCGGCCTCACTTGGCGCAGCTTCGGCGGTTTCTGCAACCACTTCCGCAACGGGTTTAGTCTTTGTTTTGGTGCTTCGCCTGCGCGTTACCTTTTTCTTTGGCGCTTCCACCACTGTATTTTCGCTTGCCGCGGCTTCGGCTACCGGCTCAGCTACCTTAGGTGCTTCAGCACTTGGCGTATCA
>CAZRHV010000013.1:50830-53917 GCA_964599985.1 uncultured Marinosulfonomonas sp.
TCAGCACTTGGCGTATCACCGGGTGTACCAGCCTCACCATTCGCTTCAGCATTCTGTACCTCGTTCGCGCCCTGGGCCTGAGCATCACCACCTTGACCACCCCGCCGCCGCCGACGACGACGACGACGCTTTTTGGGCGGCGGAGCATCTTCGGTGGCTTCCACTTCCGGCGTCTCGGCAACTTCCGCTTCGTCAATATCCGCCATCAGCGACGCATCCACTGATACTACGGGCGCACTTACCTCTGGCACCGAGCGTGTCGCGGTTTTGAACTTTTCAATCGAATAGTCCGGCGAAATCAGGAACGGATCGGCTTCAACCCGGACCGACATACCAAACGCGGCCTCAATCCCGGCGACATGTTCACGTTTCTGATTTACCAGATAATTGGCTATCGCCACCGGCGCCTTAACCAGCACCTCACGCGAACGACGGCGCACACCCTCTTCTTCCAACTGGCGCAGGATTGACAATGACAGGTTGTCATCCGAACGGATCAAACCGGTACCGTGGCAATGGTTGCAGGGCTGTGTCGTTGCCTCAATCATGCCGGGGCGCAGGCGTTGGCGGGACATTTCCAGCAAGCCAAAGCCGGAAATGCGGCCCACCTGAATGCGCGCACGATCGGTCTTCAACCGATCTTTAAAGCGCTTTTCAACAGCCGTATTATTGCGCCGCTCTTCCATGTCGATGTAATCGATTACGATCAGACCAGCCAAATCACGCAGGCGCAACTGGCGGGCAACCTCATCCGAGGCCTCCAAATTGGTCTTCAACGCGGTATCTTCGATAGAGTTTTCCTTGGTCGCACGACCCGAGTTCACATCAATCGCCACCAGAGCTTCGGTTACGCCAATCACGATATAACCACCGGATTTCAGCTGAACCGTCGGATTGAACATCGAGCCAAGATAGGTTTCCACCTGATAGCGGGCGAAAAGCGGCAAAGGTTCATTGTACAGTTTCACGTTCTTCGCGTGCGACGGCATGATCATTTTCATAAAGTCTTTGGCGACCCGGTAGCCAACCTCACCTTCAACAAACACTTCGTCGATGTCTTTGTTGTACAGGTCACGGATCGAACGCTTGATCAGGTTGCCTTCTTCATAAATCTTCGCAGGCGCTGTGGATTTCAGAGTCAGATCGCGGATCTGTTCCCACATCCGTTGCAGGTATTCATAATCACGCTTTACTTCGGTCTTGGTGCGCTGCGCACCCGCTGTACGAATTATCAGACCAGCGCCATCTGGCACTTCAATCTCATTGGCGATTTCTTTTAGTTTCTTTCGGTCGGCTGCATTGGTGATTTTACGCGAAATTCCACCACCACGGGCGGTGTTCGGCATCAACACACAATAGCGCCCCGCCAGCGACAGGTATGTCGTAAGCGCTGCACCCTTATTGCCGCGTTCTTCCTTAACCACCTGCACCAGCAGGATTTGGCGAACTTTGATGACTTCCTGAATTTTGTACCGCTTCGGGCGCGTTTTACGAGGCTGGCGAATTTCTTCGGTCACGTCCTCATCAGCAACGCTTTCAATATTTTCGTCTTTTTCGGTCGCATCGGTGCCTTCGGGTGCATCGTCGTCCGGTACTTCCTCAGAAGCCTTTGCAGAGACGTCTGAACCCGCCGCATCGGCCTTTTCAGCATCTGGTTCCGGGCTTTCATCACCTGGCGCTTTCGCTGAATCTTCACCAGATTTTGGCGTCTCTACCGGGGTTTCATGCACGGTGAATGCCGGGGAAGTTCCCTCCAGTGTATCGACCTCTGCGGTTGCATCCGGTTCATCCAGATCAACGACATCCATGCCGGAAATTGAGACATCCTTTGTCGCAACCTCATCCTTGGAAACGGTATCTTCGGCCTTGGATTTATTGCGGCCACGCCCACGTCCGCGACCACGTCCGCGCGCTGATTTGTTACGCTTTTCTTCGTCCTCTTCCGCCTGCTGCTTGGCGTATGCGCGTTCTTCGGCCAACAGGGCTTCACGATCCGCGACCGGGATCTGGTAATAATCGGGGTGAACCTCGGAAAACGCCAGGAAACCATGGCGGTTGCCGCCATAGTCAATGAACGCCGCCTGAAGCGACGGTTCAACCCGGGTTACTTTTGCAAGGTAAATATTGCCAGCTAGCTGGCGTTTATTCTCTGACTCAAAGTCAAATTCTTCAACTTTATTTCCGTCAACCACAACAACGCGGGTTTCTTCCGCGTGGGTGGCGTCGATAAGCATTTTCTTAGCCATTTTATCTCTTGATGCACCAAGTCCAATGGGGCCGCCCTTGCGGGCCGCTTCCGGTGAAGGTGGTGTCTTGTTAATGCGAGATTTGGCACGACGGCAGGTATCAGGTCGACCGATTCGGCCCCTGTTTGCCTTGTCATTTGTACTGCGCGCCTCATCGCGATTTTTTACTCCGAGGCGGTTTTCCGCCCCCATTCATGGCCCACAATTCCTTTGGGAATCTGGGCAAACTGTTGGCCTTTCGGCCTTCTCGGCTGATCCCAGATGCGTGCGGCCGTATGCCTGCATGCAGTTCCAAAACCAGCGAAACTCATTCGGGTCGACCAAAAAAAATATGTCACACGACCCGTGTTCACAACATAAGGGGGATACCCATACGATTACAATCTAAAAGATAACTAAATTACCCGGTAAAAATTGGACGTAGATACAATCAGAGGTAGTCCGAGCGATGCAAACCATACTTGGCCATCTTTTCGTTCAAAGTCCGGCGCGGCAGGGAAAGTTCTTCCATCACTGCAACGATACTACCTTTGTGGCGGCGCATGGTGTTGTCGATCAACATCCGCTCAAACGCATCAACGTATTCCTTAAGCGGTTTACCATCGGTGGTAACCGAAGCCTCTGAAATATCATCATCCGCCATCAACAGGCTGGCGATAGAACCGGTGCCGCGCCGGCTTTGCAGAACGGCACGTTCAGAGATGTTGGAAAGCTGGCGAATATTTCCCGGCCAGGGTGCCTGCAATAACTGTGCCGCTTCCTGCGCAGAGACTTCCGGTGCATCACAGCCATATTCTTCGGCGAATTGTTCAGTGAACCGTGTGAACAGCGTTAAAATATC
>CAZRHV010000014.1:0-53545 GCA_964599985.1 uncultured Marinosulfonomonas sp.
TGCTGGATTCTGGACACCTTAACTGCATATAGGGGCAATACACGTACCTGTATTGGCCGATGCAGTGTTGTTATTGCTATCGGTGTACTTGGAGGAAAAGTATGAAGAAAATCGCACTTGCCGCTGCAATCGTTGCAGTTGCCGCAACCGCTACCTTTGCTGGTGGTCTGGACGTTCCAGTAATGGAACCAATGGTTGTAGTTGAAGAAACCTCTGCTTCGTCAGCTGGTGGCTTCGTTGTTCCACTGATCCTGTTGCTTCTGGTTGCTGCTGCAATCGCAAACAACTAATCAGTTGATCTAAAATTCAAAAAGGCGGCGGATTTCTGCCGCCTTTTTTATTTGGGTGTGGCAGTCATAACCCGCTATTCCCAAAATTTTCAGGAACACCTAGACGGCTGCATTCTTGCGCCGTAAGGTATCTGGGCATATGCCGACACAGTTTCATTTTACGTTGGCCCACCTGGAGAAAAAAATATGAAGAAAATTGCTCTTGTTGCTGCCATCGTTGCAGTATCCGCAACCGCTACCTTTGCTGGTGGTCTGGACGTTCCAGTAATGGAACCAATGGTTCTTGTTGAAAAAACCTCTGCTTCGTCAGCTGGTGGCTTCGTTGTACCACTGATCCTGTTGCTTCTGGTTGCTGCTGCAATCGCAAACAACTAAATTTCTACACCAAGATTTGAAAAGGGCGGCAGAAATTGCTGCCCTTTTTCTATGCGTAAACGAAAATCTAAATCCAGCCAGCCAGATTTGACGAAATAATCCGGGTCAGAGCATCTATATGCGCGTCGTCGTCGTTTAGGCAGGGGATATAAGTGAAAACCTCACCGCCAGCGTCAATAAACGCTTCGCGAATTTCTTCGTTAATTTCTTCCAGAGTTTCAATGCAATCTGCTGAAAAGGCCGGGGCAATTACGGCGATGTTTTTCTTGCCGGATTTGGCCAGCCGGGCGACCTCTTCTACTGTGTAGGGTTGCAGCCATTCTTCTGGGCCAAATTTAGATTGAAAACTGGATGCAATATCACCGTCCGTCCAGCCAAGCCGTTCCTTTAGCAACCGCGTGGTTTTCTGGCACTGGCAATGATAGGGGTCGCCATTTGTTCGGTAACGCTGTGGCATACCGTGGTAAGACACCAACAAAAGGTCGGGGCGATTTGCGATATTATCGTAGGCTCGTTCGACGGATTTTGCCAGCGCATCAACATAAGTCGGATCGCCAAAATATGCCGGGACTGTACGTGCGGCAGGCTGCCACTTTTGATCCATCAAAACACGGAAAAACTGATCATTTGCTGTGGCAGTCGTGGCGCCAGCATATTGTGGATAAAGTGGGAAAAACAGAATCTTACGGCAACCGTGCTCAATCATCGCTTCAACACGTTCTCGGGTTGAGGGGTTCCCATAGCGCATACAGAAATCAACCTCGACGGCATCGCCATACTTATCGGCCAGCGTCTGGGATATTTTAGCGGTCTGGGCTTTGGTAAACGTCAGCAGCGGGCTTTCATCCGCCTCGTTGTTCCAGATTGAACGATAAGCAGCCCCCGATGAAAACGGGCGCTTGGTCAGGATGATCAATTGCAACAGCGGCTGCCAGCGCCAGCGCGGGTAATCTATAACACGCTGGTCAGACAGGAATTCGTTCAGATACCGGCGCATAGACCAGTAATCGGTGGCGTCTGGTGTTCCGAGATTTGCCAGAAGAACACCGATTTTTTCTTTGGGCAAACTGATATGATCGGCGGGGCTATGTTCAGGCAGAGTCGGCTCCGTTGGATTTTTACCAGTCATGTTTCGCGCCCCGCTACCTTTGGATCACGGAGATAACGGGTTTTTCGCGGGGGTCAAATACGTTTCAGACCCGATGGATCATCCAGCGACTGTTCACTGGTATTAAGCGCGTCGGCCAATCGGGTTGTTGCTGAACCGGGGCGCAGCGGTTTTGGCTGGCTTTCAGCGGGCGCCCAACCGGTTAGGGTGATCAACTCAAAGGTCGCCGGTATGCGCCCGTCCTTGCCGTAGTTTGTTTGATAGCGTTGCACAGTGTCGTTCAGAACCGCGCGACGCAGGGGGCGGCGATCCCGGTTTGCCAAAGCGTTGGTTTCACCCATAGACCGCAGGTCGTGCATTAGCTCAATTGCTGAATCATAATGCGCTGTCAGCTTAATGCTATCGGCAACCGGCAAAGCCAACCCAGCTCTTTGCAATAACCCGCCAAGATCACGAATTTCGCCCATTGGGACGATACGGGGTGATAAACCGCCGGTAATATTCACTTCAGCTTCGCTTAGGGTTGCTCGAAGTTCATACAGTGTTTGCCCGCCCAGAAAGACCCCTAAAAATAATCCGTCAGGTTGTAGTGCGCGCCGCGCCTGTACCATTTGCCCGACTGGATCATTGCTCCAGTGCAGTGTCATGGCATGGATCACCAGGTCATGGGCAGCTTCATTCAAAGCCAATGCGTCGGTGTCAGGAATAATCTTTGCCCCAGACACCACATTTTCCCAGATGTTTGGAAAACCGGTCACGATAGCGGGTGACGTAAAGGTTCTGTTAACCAAAGCAAGTCTTTCCTGAACCTCAATCATGGCTTCACTTTGTAGGAAGGTTGCCGGCTTGGACATCGCCATGGCTCGGTCGCGGTGGCGCAATAGGGCGTCTCGGTCAGTTAGTCGTGGCGGGTTTTTCATCGCGGGTGTCCTTGGTACTGGCGCGGTAATTTAGGAGCGAACAACTGAAATGCAAAGGGCATGGCAGATTATTTACCCACCCCAATGTATCAGCTGTAATGCGTTGATGGGTGAAGAACATGCCCTTTGTGGGGATTGCTGGCGGGAAACGTCGTTTATTACCGGATTGGTTTGTGAGGCCTGTGGCACGCCCCTGCCCGGGGAAGCAGACACGGTTGAAGCGCTGTGTGATGACTGCATGACCATCGCACGGCCCTGGGATAAGGGGCGGGCTGCGGTACTATACAAAGGCAACGCGCGGCGGTTGGTTCTGGCACTGAAACATGGTGACCGGCTGGAACTGGCCAAGCCAATGGCGCGTTGGCTGGTTAGTTCTGTACGCCCCATCCTGCGCCCCAACATGGTTGTGGTGCCGGTCCCGGCCCACAGATCGCGGCTGTTTAGGCGGCGTTATAATCAGGCAGCATTGATTGCGAATGAGCTGGCGAAGATTGCAGCGTTAACGGTGCTACCTGACGCGCTTGTGCGCCTCAGGCCGACGATTGTGCAGGACGGCATGGGGCGCGACGCTCGTTTTCGAAATATGTCGGACGCTATTACACCCCATCCCAAACGGGGCGCGCAGCTAGATGGCAGGGCGGTTCTATTGGTGGATGATGTTATGACATCCGGCGCTACTCTGGCCGCCGCAACCGAGGCTTGTCATGCAGCAGGCGCATCGTCGGTTTGCGTTTCTGCACTGGCACGCGTTGCGAAGGATACCTAAATCCCTATAGTTCGCGCAAACTAGGGAATTTGGAAATGAAATCTGTCGAAATCTATACTTCACCGCTTTGTGGCTTTTGCCACGCAGCCAAACGTCTTTTGAACAAAAAGAACGTACAATTTACTGAATTCAATGTCGCCATCAATCCCGGCAAACGCCAGGAAATGCTGACCCGCGCCAATGGGAGCCACACTGTACCGCAAATTTTCATCGGTGAAACACATGTTGGTGGATACGACGATCTTGCGGCAATGGAACACGCAGGCAAACTAGACGCATTACTGGCCGCCTGAATGCTGCGCATCGCCCTGATACAGTTGAACGGGTCGGATGATCCGGTTGCGAACTTGCCTGTGACATTGGGGTATGTGCGAAAGGCGGCTAAGGCCGGTGCGCAATTTATTCTGACGCCTGAAGTTACCAATTGTGTTTCGCAGAGCCGTTCGCATCAGGCGACTGTTCTGCAATCTGAGGCGGATGATGTGACGCTGGCCGCGCTTCGGGCAGAGGCACGCGAGCTTGGTATTTGGATACTAATCGGATCTTTGGGGCTGCAAACCAATGATGCGGACGGGCGTTTTGCCAACCGGTCATTTATGGTTTCCCCGTCGGGGGATGTCGTTGCGCGCTATGATAAGCTGCACATGTTTGATGTGCAGGTGTCGGAAACCGAGACATTTCGCGAATCGAAAGGGTATCGGCCGGGGGACAGGGCTGTTCTTGCGGATACAGATTTTGGCGCGATTGGCATGAGCATTTGTTATGATATGCGATTCCCGCATCTGTACCGGGCTTTGGCAAAAGCCGGTGCGCAAATACTGACAGTTCCGGCGGCGTTTTCACCGGTCACAGGTGTTGCACATTGGGAAACGCTATTACGCGCGCGGGCCATTGAAACCGGGTGTTTTGTACTGGCCCCGGCGCAAACCGGTGATCATCCGATCAGCGTTGGTAAGCCGCGTCAGACCTGGGGGCATTCGCTTGCTGTTTCACCCTGGGGTGAAGTGCTGGCTGATGGCGGGGCGGAGCCGGGATTGATATTGGTTGATATTGATCTGGGTGAGGTAAAGACAACCCGTGCAAGGCTACCGTCCTTAACCCATGACCAAGAATTTACAGGCCCGGTATGAGTGAGCAAAATGAACCCCTAGCCGTTTCGTTGTTCAGCGAGATTTTTATGGTTGATCAGCTAGCGCGCGCCCGATTGACCAAAGCTCTGCCAAAAGGGATGGAAATCAGCCATTTTTCGGTGCTGAACCATCTGTCACATGTGCAGGCCGAACGAAGCCCGGCGCAGTTGGCGCAGACGTTTAGTGTGACCCGGGGTGCGATGACCAACACGTTGCATAAGCTGGAAAATGCCGGCCATGTACACATCCGCCCGGATTGGGAGGACGCGCGGCGAAAATTTGTGTGTATCAGCCCGGCGGGGCGCAGTGCGCGCGACATCGCACTGGCGGCAATTACCCCGGTGATCGGTGAAGTAGTTGACGCGATTGGGATGGATAAGGCGCGGGCGGCGTTGCCGGTATTGCGGGAGCTGAGGTTGCGGTTGGCGCGTGATAGTTAAACTAAGCTGAACGCCTGACGGCGTATTATACCAGCCCTCCGGGCGACGCCTCCGGCGGAAGTATTTATGAACAGAAGAAGCCATGGATTCAGGCGGGTTTACGGCTGGTGCTCACGTAGTTCACCGACAGGTCACGATCAGAAAGTGACCAGCTCCAGCTTAATGGGTTAAAGACAAAGCCTTTGCGATCTGTTGGGGTCAGGCCTGCGTTTCTGATCAGCTCTTCCAGCTCATCGGGAGTGATGAATTTGTTCCAGTCATGGGTGCCTATGGGTAGCCAGCGCATCACATATTCCGCGCCGATGATGGTCATCATGTAGCTTTTGGGATTGCGATTGATGGTTGAGCACAGCATCACTCCGCCGGGTTTTAGCAATGTCTGGCAGGCCTGCAGATAGGCCTGTGGATCAGCGACGTGTTCAACGACTTCCATGTTCAGCACAGCATCGAACTGCTCGCCTGCATCGGCCAGGGTTTCGGCGGTGGTGTGGCGATAATCAATTTCCAGATTTGATTGTTTTGCGTGAACCTGCGCCACCGGGATGTTCCCGGCGGCCGCGTCTGCACCAACAACATCTGCGCCTAGCCGCGCCATTGGTTCTGACAGCAGACCGCCGCCGCAACCGATATCGAGAATGCGCAGGTCTGTGAATGGTAAGGTTTGGGTCAGATCACGACCATAAAGGGCTGCAATTTGTGCTGTTATGTAGTCCAGCCGACAGGGGTTGAGCATGTGTAGCGGTTTGAATTTACCGTTTGGATCCCACCATTCTGCGGCCATAGCTTCAAACTTGGCGACTTCGGCGGGGTCAACGGTATTGGCGGCTTGCATTTTTGGCCTCTTGGCTGGAATTCATCACAGTTCCCGTGGCGGGGGCGGATAATGCTGTCTATATAGTACGCGATGGATAGAACAGCAGGCCATAAAAGCGCAACGCAGTATTTGTTTCCGGCAATTGAGCCGTTTGATGCGCGGATGCTGGACGTGGGTGACGGGCACCGGATTTATGTAGAGCAATGTGGCAACCCGGATGGCCTGCCGGTGGTGGTGCTGCATGGTGGGCCGGGGGGCGGATGCAATCCGTCGATGCGTCGCTATTTTGATCCTAAGAAATATCGGATTGTGTTGTTTGATCAACGGGGCTGTGGGCGTTCAAGACCCCATGCCAGTATTGACGACAATACAACCTGGCACTTGGTGGCGGATATTGAATTGATCCGCAAAACCCTTGGAATAGACACTTGGGTTGTGTTTGGCGGCAGTTGGGGGGCAACACTTTCGCTGCTTTATTCGCAGGCCCATCCTGATCATGTGCGCCACATTATACTGCGCGGTGTGTTTCTGATGACGCAGGCCGAGCTAAGGTGGTTCTATGGTGGTGGCGCAGGTCAGTTCTGGCCCGATCTATGGGCACGGTTTGTTGAACTGGTGCCCGAAAATGAACGTGGCGATCTGATAGCGGCTTATAATAAGCGTCTGTTTTCCGGCGAGGCGATGGTTGAAACCCGCTATGCCCGGGCCTGGGCCGCCTGGGAAAATGCTCTGGCGTCGATCAGCAGTGATGGTCAGGCCGGGGGCGGGCCATCGGAATATGCACGCGCTTTCGCGCGATTGGAAAACCACTATTTTTCCAATGCCGGGTTTTTGGAGGTGGATGGGCAGATACTGCGCGATATTGATAAAATTTCGCATATTCCGGGGACGATTGTTCAGGGAAGGTTTGACATGATTTGCCCACCAATTTCGGCGCAGAATTTGCATGATGCCTGGCCAAAGTCTGATTTGAAGATGGTTGGCATGGCGGGGCACGCATTGTCAGAACCGGGGATCAGTGCGGAACTGGTGCGGGCGACGGATCGTTTGGTTAAATACAAACGCTGATCCCCCCTTGCAGACCCGGCCCATCCATTCTATATCCCCCTTAATAGCGGCGCGTTGGCTTCCACCCCCAAGGCTCCACCGGAATTTCAAACGGGCCGCGCGCCCGTTTTTTTGTGCTTACATGACGTACAAAAACGGTCACCCGGATGCGTACAAAACGTAAGAATGCGATCACCCGGATCGTAAGGAACTGAAATGAACGACCTGATTGCCAAAACTGCGATTGATCGTCGACTTGCTGAAATCATCCAGCCCGTGATCGAGGGTATGGGGTTTGAGCTGGTGCGCGTACGGCTGATGGGCAACAAGTATAGCACGCTGCAAGTCATGGCTGAACGTCCCGAAGGTGGGATCGAGGTTGATGAATGTGCGCAGATTTCGACGGCTCTTGGCGCGACGCTGGATGTCGAAGACCCGATTGAAGAAGAATATACGCTGGAGGTTTCCAGCCCCGGAATTGACCGCCCACTGACCCGGCTGAAGGATTTTGCAAACTGGGAAGGCTATGAGACGAAGATAGAAACAACTGAGCTGATCGACGGGCAGCGCCGGTTTAAGGGTGAGCTGGCCGGCGTCGAAGGTTCTGAGGTTTTGGTTAACATTGAACAGGGCACTGTTGGTCTGAAGTTTGAATGGCTTTCAGACGCAAAGCTGGTGTTAAGCGATGAGCTGATCCGTGAAATGCTGCGCCAGCGTAAGGCTGCGGGCATTGTAGACGAAGATAAATTTGATGAGATAGAAACCGATAACGGTTCTGAGGAGGACTGAGATATGGCGATTACGTCAGCAAACCAGCTGGAACTATTGCAAACGGCCGAAGCTGTTGCGCGCGAAAAAATGATCGAACCGGGTTTGGTTATTGAGGCAATGGAAGAGAGCCTGGCGCGCGCTGCCAAGAGCCGCTACGGCACCGAAATGGATATTCAGGTGGTGATTGATCGCAAAACCGGTCGCGCCACGTTTACCCGTAATCGCACGGTTGTTGCTGATGATGAGCTGGAAAATTACCAGGCTGAATTCACCGTTGAGCAGGCCAAGGAATACCTGGACGAACCAAGTATTGGCGATGTATTCAGTGAAGAAGTTCCGCCCGTTGAAATGGGTCGGATTGCTGCGCAGGCTGCTAAGCAGGTGATTTTGCAGAAGATTCGTGAAGCTGAACGGGATCGTCAATTCGAAGAGTTCGAAGATCGCGCCGGGACAATCATCAACGGTCTGGTCAAGCGCGAAGAATACGGCAACGTTATTGTTGACGTGGGAACCGGAGAAGCCATCCTGCGGCGCAATGAAAAGATTGGCCGTGAAAGCTATCGCCCCAATGATCGTATCCGCTGCTACATTAAGGAAGTGCGCCGCGAAGTTCGTGGGCCGCAGATTTTCCTGAGCCGCACAGCACCAGAGTTCATGGCTGAGCTGTTCAAGATGGAAGTGCCAGAGATCTACGACAATATCATTGAGATCAAAGCCGTCGCCCGTGATCCGGGCAGCCGTGCCAAGATTGCGGTGATTTCCTATGACAACTCTATCGATCCGGTTGGTGCGTGTGTTGGTATGCGCGGTAGTCGTGTACAGGCGGTTGTGAACGAATTGCAGGGCGAGAAGATCGACATCATTCCTTGGAATGATGATGCACCGACGTTTTTGGTGAACGCACTGCAACCTGCGGAAGTTAGCAAGGTTGTACTGGACGAAGAGGCCGAGCGCATCGAAGTTGTGGTGCCGGATGAACAGCTGTCACTGGCGATTGGCCGCCGTGGCCAGAACGTTCGTTTGGCCAGCCAGCTGACTGGTTTGGACATTGATATTATGACTGAGGCTGAAGAATCCTCGCGTCGTCAGGCTGAATTTGAAGAGCGCACCAAGCTGTTTATGGAAGCACTTGATCTGGATGAATTCTTTGCCCAGCTTCTGGTGGCGGAAGGATTTACCACACTGGAAGAAGTTGCCTATGTCGAAGTGAATGAGCTAATCGTTATCGACGGAATTGACGAAGATACGGCTGGTGAGCTTCAGGCACGCGGGCGCGATTACATCGATGGGCAGAACAAGAAAGCGCTGGATCATGCGCGTGAACTTGGGGTTGAAGACAGCCTGATTTCCTACGAAGGCCTGACGCCACAGATGGTCGAAGCACTGGCTGAGGATGGTATTAAAACGCTGGAAGATTTTGCGACCTGCGCTGATTGGGAGCTGGCCGGTGGCTGGACAACGATTGATGGCGAACGTGTCAAAGATGACGGGTTATTGGAGAAATTCGAAATGAGTCTGGAAGAGGCCCAGAACCTTGTAATGACAGCGCGTATTCAATTGGGTTGGGTTGATCCCGCTGATCTGGAACCCGATGTGGAAGAAGGTGAAGAACCCGCTGAAGACGGCGAAGTGACGATCGGAGCCGAGGCCTAATTCGGGCCTCGGGGTTACGCGTGTCACGCGGCGGCCGAAAAACAGATCGGGAAGAACCCGAGCGTCGGTGCATCGTCACCGGCGAGACCCAGCCAAAGCGCGGGATGATCAGGTTTGTTGCAGGCCCGGACGGCGTAATCGTGCCGGACATTCTGGAAAAGCTGCCTGGTCGTGGGATTTGGGTAAGCGCCGAACGTGAAGCGTTGGAGAACGCCGTTGGAAAAGGCCTGTTTTCCCGCGGTGCCAAAGCATCGGTATCGGTGCCAGATGGTCTGGTTGACGAGGTAGAGAGCCAGATTGCCCGCCGTTTGGTCGATCTGGTGTCCCTGTCACGGAAAACCGGATCGGCGGTTGCCGGATTTGAAAAGGTCAAGGGTTGGCTGGCCGATGGCAGGGCAAAAGTGCTGTTGCAGGCATCTGATGGTTCGGAGCGAGGCAAAGGCAAGCTGTGGACACCGGAAGGTGGGCGATTTTTCGGTGTTCTGAGTGCGTCGGAATTGGGTTTGGCATTCGGGCGGGAAAGTGTGATACATGGCGCGCTTGCGGCTGGTGGACTCACGAAACGTGTTGTAGAGGAAGCTACGCGGCTTGCGGGCTTTCGCGAGATTGACGGTGGCAAAGGCCATCGGAAAGGTAAGACGACTAAATGAGCGATAGTGACGGCAAGAAAACATTAGGTCTGCGTGGCGGACCTCGATCTGGTCAAGTGAAGCAGAGCTTCAGCCATGGCCGGACCAAAAGCGTTGTTGTTGAGACCAAGCGCAAGCGTGTTGTTGTTCCAAGTGCTGGGACACCGGCGACTGCTGCACCTGCGTCCAGCCCTGCTGCCAAGAAGGCACCGGCCGGAACGCCCTCCAAGCGCCCGGCTGGAATTTCGGATGCAGTTTTGGAACGCCGTTTAAAGGCATTGAAACTGGCGAAAGCACAGGAAGCTGAAGACGCGAAAAAGCGCCAGGCCGACGACGAAAAACGCGAGAAAGATCGTGCACGTCGCCGTGAAGAAATTGAAGCGAAAGAACAGGACGAACGTGATCGCGCTGAGCGCACGCGCCTGAAAGTTGAAGAAGCCGAAGCGAAGAAACAAGAAGAAGAAAATAAGGTGCGCGAGGCCGCAGCAGCTGCAGCACCAGCCGCACCGGCTGTGGATGCTGAAGGCACGCCAGTTGCAGCGCCGCGTAGCCCTGCGAAAACATTCGCATCACCACGTAAAACAGATCGTGAGCCACGCAAGGAAAACAAGGCTAAGCCGTCCCGCAATGACGGCAGGCGTTCTGGCAAGCTGACACTAAATCAGGCGCTAAGTGGTCGCGAAGGCGGACGTCAGCGATCGATGGCCGCGATGAAGCGAAAGCAAGAGCGCGCGCGCCTGAAAGCCCTTGGTGGCGTTGAAGTACATGAAAAGGTAGTTCGTGAAGTTCAGGTACCCGAAAGCATTCAGGTGCAGGAACTGGCCAACCGGATGGCAGAACGTGTGGTCGATGTGATCAAAGCGTTGATGCAAAATGGCATGATGGTCACACAAAATCAGGCGATTGATACGGATACTGCTGAACTGATCGTGGAAGAGTTTGGCCACAAGATTGTTCGCGTGTCCGATTCCGACGTCGAAGATGTAATTGATTCAATTGAAGATAAAGACGAAGATCTTGTCTCACGCCCGCCGGTTATTACGGTTATGGGCCATGTCGACCACGGTAAGACATCTTTGCTGGATGCGATCCGTAAGACCAAGGTTGTATCCGGTGAAGCTGGCGGGATTACCCAGCATATCGGTGCCTACCAAGTGACATTGGATGACGGCGCTGTCCTTAGTTTTCTGGATACACCTGGCCATGCAGCATTTACATCAATGCGGGCTCGCGGTGCGCAGGTAACGGACATTGTCATTCTGGTTGTCGCTGCGGATGACGCCGTGATGCCGCAGACAGTTGAAGCGATTCACCACGCCAAAGCTGCCGGTGTTCCGATGATCGTTGCGATTAACAAAATTGACCGTGAAGCAGCCAACCCGGACAAAGTGCGCACCGATCTGTTGCAGCACGAAGTAATCGTTGAAAAAATGTCCGGTGACGTTCTGGATGTTGAAGTTTCGGCTATTAACGGCACTGGCCTGGATACATTGCTGGAAAATATCGCGCTACAGGCCGAGTTGTTAGACCTGAAAGCGAACCCAAAACGCTCGGCCTCTGGGGCCGTAATCGAAGCACAGCTTGATGTTGGTCGTGGACCAGTTGCGACTGTGCTGGTTCAAAACGGGACATTGCGTCAGGGTGATATTTTTGTTGTGGGTGAGCAGTGGGGTAAAGTCCGTGCGCTGATCAACGACAAGGGTGAACGGGTAAAAGAGGCCGGGCCATCTGTTCCGGTAGAAGTTCTGGGCCTGAACGGCACCCCCGAAGCTGGTGATGTACTGAACGTGGTTGATACCGAAGCCCAAGCCCGCGAGATCGCGGATTACCGCGCCCACGCCGCTAAAGAAAAGCGCGCTGCTGCTGGTGCTGCGACTACGCTTGAGCAGTTGATGGAAAAGGCCAAGGCCGACGAAGATGTCGCCGAACTGCCGGTTCTTGTAAAAACAGATGTTCAGGGTTCTGCTGAAGCCATCGTCCAGGCCATGGAAAAGATTGGCAATGAAGATGTCCGGGTTCGTGTACTTCATGCTGGCGTTGGTGCAATTACCGAATCAGACATTGGTCTGGCAGAGGCATCTGGTGCACCTGTCATGGGCTTTAATGTTCGCGCAAATTCCACGGCACGCAGAGTTGCCAACCAAAAGGGCGTTGAGATCCGGTACTATTCGGTGATCTATGATTTGGTTGATGATGTTAAAGCTGCGGCTTCTGGTCTGCTATCTGCTGAAATTCGAGAGAAGTTCATCGGGTATGCGACTATCAAAGAGATCTTTAAAGTCTCTAACGTGGGTCGAATTGCCGGTTGTCTGGTAACCGAAGGCGTTGCACGTCGTTCTGCAGGGGTCCGTTTGCTGCGCGATGATATTGTGATCCACGAAGGTACACTGAAGACGCTGAAGCGGTTCAAGGATGAAGTTCCAGAGGTACAATCTGGTCAGGAATGTGGGATGGCATTTGAAGCCTACGAAGACATCCGCGAGGGCGATGTAATCGAGATTTTTGAGCGCGAAGAGTTTGAACGTAAGCTAGACTAAAGCGGTCACGTCAGAGCATATACAAACAAAGGGCGAATGGGTTACATTCGCCCTTTCGACTATTTACTAATTTAAGCGGCGGCTTTTGCCAATACGGGTAGCCCTTGGTACAGGCGTTCACCTACTCGAACTACGATTTTACCGTCAGCGAGATTTCGGACGAATGTTCCCTGCACATACACGCAACTACCCATTAAAATTGTTCTAAGCATCGAAACCTATCCCCCTGAAGTTTCCTAGAATCCAAATTAGTGCAAATTTGGAAATAAACACTACTTTTTTTGTCTATTGTTCAGGAATTAAGCACACTTTCGCCTATAGGTAGAAAATTACCGTGGTTTTCCGGTGCGTTAGCCTATCAGAGCCAATCGCGAAGGATGGGGATAAGTGGTAGATCTGCTGGTGGCATTGGATAATCCCGCAGTTTGTTAACGGTTACCCACGCCAGAGACTGGCCTTCCTTACCCCGGGCGACGCCCTCCCACTTACGACAGGCAAACAGTGGCATTAGTAGGTGGAAATCGTCGTAGGTGTGGCTTGCAAAAGTCAGGGGCGCCAGACAACTCGACCAGGTATTGATGCCCAGTTCTTCTTGCAGTTCCCGGATCAAAGCGGCTTCGGGTGTTTCATTGGCCTCAACTTTGCCACCTGGAAACTCCCACAGGCCGGCCATGGTTTTCCCGGCTGGTCGCTGTGCGAGCAGTATTCTGCCATCTTTGTCAATTAGGGCGACCGCGGAAACCAATACAATTTTCACGACCGATAGTCGGCGTTAATTTCGATATAGCCATGGGTCAGGTCGCAGGTCCAAACTACAGCGTTGGATTGGCCAATTCCCAAATCAACAGAAATCACCAGATCGGAGTTTTTCATATATGCTGCACCGTCTTCTTCCGTGTAATCCGGTGATACCCAGCCATTTTCCGCCACTAAAATTTCGCCAAATCGGATTGATAGCGTGTCGCGATTAGCATTCGCACCGGATTTCCCCACGGCCATAACTACACGGCCCCAGTTCGGATCCTCGCCCGCAATGGCGGTTTTAACGAGCGGTGAGTTGGCAATCGATTTTGCAACTTTACGTGCATCAGACACTGATTCAGCGCCGGTTATCCGAACCTCAATGAATTTTGTTGCGCCCTCGCCGTCCCGCACCACTTGATGGGCCAGCTCCAGTAGGACGTTGTGAAGAGCGGTATAAAATAATTGGCCGTTTGTAGAATCTATATCTGCAATTTCTGCCATGCCACATTGGCCCGTAGCAGCCAGCAAAAGCGTATCAGATGTAGAAGTATCTGTGTCGACAGTGATGCAGTTGAAAGTTACGTCAGATGCTTTTGTAACCATCGCTTGTAAGGCAGATTGCGAAATATTTGCGTCGGTAAATATATAGGACAGCATTGTGGCCATGTCGGGTTCTATCATGCCCGAACCCTTCGCAAAGCCAACTATATTTATAATACCTCCATCGATTTCAACTTGCGTACCATATCCCTTTGGGAAGGTATCTGTTGTCATTATGGCGTTGGCGGCACTTTCTATTGCGGCCTCTGAAAGATTACTTTTCAACGCCTGTAGTTTGGAGACGATTTTATCGTGGGCTAAAGTTTCACCAATGACTCCGGTAGAGGCGGTGAACACACGACTAGTGTCTATCCCAAGTGTTTTGGCGACATCTGTAGTGAGAATTTCAACGGATTCTTTTCCATAAGTGCCTGTAAACGCATTAGCGTTACCCGAGTTTACCAATATCGCAGCGCCGCCACTGGAATCCCCACCAATTTTTGCCTGACAATCCAGTACAGCCGCAGAGCGGGTTGAGGACTTGGTGAACACGCCAGCGATCACGGTATTGGGTGCTAACTCAGCAAGCATTACGTCTGAGCGACCTGAATATTTCACACCAGCCTCAGCGGTTGCAAAGCGTACGCCCTTTATCGGCGCAAGATTAGGAAAACCACCGGCGGGGGCCAGGGGCGAAATTTTCATTGCTGCCATCATTATAGCCCTAGGTAATCGGTTAATTCTGAACCAAGCTAGTTTCACGAAGTATTGCCGGGTCAATTTCTGTTGAATCAAGGCGAGTTACATCTGCAGTTTCGGTCAGATTTTCGATAACGATTTCGATCGCTTTTTGCTCCAACTCAGCGGTCAGATCGGTGCGTACATCATCTAGTGTCGGAGCGTCGAGCAAACGAGTTTCGTTCAAAATAATTACATGCCAGCCAAACTGTGTCTGAACTGGTGCAGACACCTGGCCCACTTCCAGTAATACTACGGCTTCCTCAAAGGGGGCGACCATCATACCGGCACCAAACCAGCCCAAATCGCCTCCGTTCGGTCCGGAGGGGCCGGTGGAGTGTTCTTTAGCGAGGCCGCCAAAGCTAGCACCACCCTGCAATTCAGTGACAAGTGCGGCCGCCTCTTCTTCGGTTTCCACAAGTATGTGTGAAGCATTATATTCTTGAGCGGGATCGACACCGGCAAACTGTTCGTCATAGGCGGCCTGAAGGGCCTCTTCGGTAACAGCCTTACTAATCTCAATGCTCATGGCGGCACCCGCCAGAAGCGTCCAGCGTTCATTCTCGAGCCGTAATTGTACAGCACGGGAAGGGGTATCGACGGTTTGGGCCAAAACAAGTTGTTGAACAGCTTGATCGAGAAGGGCGTCAAAAAGGACATCATCTTCCAGATTATCATATTGGGCTGGCAAAGCATCGCGCATGATAATCATGTGACCCAGAGTAATATTAGTGCCGTTAACAGTTGCCAATACAGTGTCAGCCGTTACGTCTTGCGCTGTTACGGGGAAAGCCAGAGCGCTTGAAATCGCCAAGGCTGCAAAGAAATTGGTTCGTTTAAACATCGTTTGTTCCTCTGATTGGTCTTCGCCGGTCCGCGACGTTGACACTACACATGTGGACCCTTACATCGCCAAGAGGTCACTCAAGGGGCCGTTGTTTGCAATTCTATTATGCAAGTATCTGACGAACAAGCGTTCCCCTTGTCAGAAGTGATAAAAATTAGTCACGCGGAGTAACTATGCTGGGTTTTGGAAAACTTACCAAAAAGGTTTTTGGGACGCCGAATGATCGATTGATCAAGTCTATGGGTCCACTGGTAGAACAAATTAACGCTCTGGAGCCCGAATATGAGGCGCTGAGCGACGATGGTATCAAGGACAAAACCGAAGAGCTTGCCAAGCGGGCAATGGATGGCGAGGCGCTGGATGACCTGCTGCCGGAAGCATTTGCGAACTGTCGTGAAGCCGCCCGTCGCGCATTAGGGCTGCGGGCGTTTGATGTTCAGTTGATGGGCGGGGTTTTTCTGCATCAGGGCAATATCGCCGAAATGAAAACCGGTGAGGGCAAGACACTTGTTGCAACCTTCCCGGCCTATCTGCATTCACTGACCGGTAAGGGCGTTCATATTGTAACAGTAAATGACTATTTGGCGCATCGTGATGCTGAATGGATGGGTAAAGTTTATACGGCCTTGGGGCTTAAGTACGGCGTGATTTATCCCCAGCAACCAGACGAAGAAAAGCACGCAGCTTACGCCGCCGATGTTACTTATGCGACTAATAATGAGCTTGCGTTCGACTACCTTCGTGACAATGGAAAAACAGAATTAAGCCAGATCAGTCAACGCTTCCATAACTTTGCAATTGTGGATGAAGTCGACAGCATTCTGATCGATGAGGCGCGGACGCCGTTGATCATTTCCGGGCCAGCCGAAGATCGCTCAGAGCTGTACATCACAATAGACAAGCTGATCCCGAGCCTGACAGAAGAGCATTTCACGCTGGACGAAAAAACCCGCAGCGTGACCTACACAGAGGAGGGTAACGATTTTCTGGAAGAAATATTGCATAGTGAAGGCATCCTGCCCGAGGGTCAGACGCTTTATGATCCGGAATCGACTAGTATCGTTCATCATGTAAATCAGGGCTTGCGAGCGCATAAGCTGTTCCAACGCGACAAAGACTATATGGTCCGTGACAATGAAGTCGTTCTGATTGATGAATTTACCGGCCGGATGATGTCGGGGCGGCGATTATCTGATGGGCTGCATCAGGCGATTGAAGCCAAGGAAGAAGTCGAGATTCAGCCGGAAAATGTGACGCTTGCGTCTGTTACGTTCCAGAACTATTTCCGGCTTTATGATAACCTGTCTGGGATGACTGGTACTGCCCTAACAGAGGCGGAAGAATTCGCAGAGATTTATGGTTTGGGGGTTATCGAAATACCGACAAATCAAGAGATTATGCGCGACGATCAGGATGATCATGTATACCGCACCACTGTAGAAAAATTTGCAGCGGTTGCTGAAGAAATCAAAAAAGCCAACGATAAAGGCCAGCCAATATTGGTGGGCACGACCTCGATTGAAAAATCGGAAGCCCTGTCGGAAATGCTGAAAGAAGCCGGTGTTACCCATAATGTCCTGAACGCTCGGCAGCACGAAAAAGAAGCGCAGATTATTGCCGACGCCGGCAAATTTGCGGCGGTAACCATCGCCACTAATATGGCTGGTCGCGGGACGGATATCCAGTTGGGTGGCAACGCGGAAATGTCGGTTCTAGAAGCACTGGCCGCTGATCCAGAGGCAGACCCGGAAGCTGTGCGATTAAAGATTGAATCCGAACACGCAGATGAAAAAGCCAAGGTGATTGCCGCAGGCGGGTTGTTTGTTCTGGGAACCGAACGCCACGAAAGCCGACGAATTGATAACCAATTGCGCGGACGGTCTGGCCGTCAGGGTGATCCGGGACGTTCGGTGTTTTTCCTGTCACTCGAAGACGACCTGATGAGGATATTCGGCTCTGAACGGCTGGATAAAGTTTTGTCTTCTCTTGGTATGAAAGACGGTGAGGCGATTGTGCATCCCTGGGTGAACAAATCTCTGGAAAAGGCCCAGGCCAAGGTCGAAGGACGCAACTTTGATATTCGTAAACAGTTGTTGAAATTCGACGATGTGATGAATGATCAGCGGAAGGTAATTTTCGGCCAACGCCGTGAAATTATGGAAGCCAAGGATCTTTCAGAAATTGTAGAAGACATGCGTCACCAGGTGATTGATGATCTGGTTGATTTTCATATTCCAGCTAAGTCTTACGCTGATCAATGGAATACGGAAGGATTGTATGCCGCGATTCTGGAAAAGGTTGGGATCGATGTTCCGGTAGTGGAATGGGCGGATGAGGAAGGTGTCGACGACGCAGAAATTCGGGAAAAACTGTATGCGGCGTCAGATGTTATGATGGCGGAAAAAGCAGAGTCATTTGGCCCTGAAACCATGCGTAATATCGAAAAGCAGTTATTGCTGCAAACCATTGACGGTAAGTGGCGCGACCATCTTTTGACGCTCGAACACTTGCGTTCAGTTGTAGGCTTTCGGGGGTATGCGCAGCGTGACCCGTTAAACGAATACAAAACTGAATCGTTTCAACTGTTCGAAGGACTATTGGATTCATTGCGAGAGGATGTAACCCAAAAACTATCTCAGGTTCGCCCGATGACCAAAGAAGAACAAGAAGAAATGATGAAACAGGTACTGGCGCAACAGGAAGCAACGCGCCTGCTGGCATCAGGCCAATCTGCGTCTTCCGGGGTTTCGTCTTCGGCGGCAAAAGGGTTTGTTGAAAACGATCAATCTACTTGGGGCAATCCCGGGCGAAATGAGGCTTGCCCATGCGGGTCTGGTAAAAAGTTCAAACACTGCCACGGACGCCTCGTCTAACCTACTAGTTTCACTGCTTACAATATTGATTCAGCGGCGAATTTGCGCCTTGCTATCAAAACCAGCGTATTACAGTGATCCACAGTGGCCTGGAATTTGCAGATGCTACAAATTCAGATGGTGGCTACAGTGTTGAGATTCCGGCGCTTCACGAAAACACTCCTTATATAGTGTTGTTTTCAGATGGAAGAAGTGTTGCAGCAACCACACTGATGCTTACCCTCGATGGATATGAGCGAGCCGTAATCATGTGGAACGGTGCACCAAACCTGCATGTCCATGCACGGGAGATTGGCGCAGAGTTTGGAGACCTCGGCCATGTTTGGGCAGATGCCGCGCGGGATCCTGGTGTTGGAGTGTGGGCTGAAGGTGGATTCTTGATCCAACTTGGAAATCCTGATGTTTTTCAACCCAGACTCGCTGAGGTTTACTCGTTTCCATTTGATCGTGTGCCGGGTGAAGGGGCTGTACAATTGATTGTCGAAGTAGCTGTAACTGACCAGTCCTGCGGAACAGAAATTACGGCAAAATCAATGCAATTGTCTGGTGAAGGAGTTGTGTCATCAACTGATGTTTCGTTGGAAATCCCCGGCTGCGACAGAGAAAATGGATTTCTGGTGTTGAAAAACCTGCTTTTAGACCTGAATATCGCGCAAAATTAGACACGGCTTCAGGGTGAATAAATGGTTTTCCTGCGGATGGCATTGGGGGTCGTCCTTTTACACGTCCTTTCGATTGTTTCTGCTGTTGCGCAAGACGTCACTCTGACCTCTCGTGATGGGTCAGTCGAGATTGTAGGGACATTATTGGGATACGACGGTGAATTTTACCGGGTTGATTCCATTTATGGAGAGCTAACACTAGATGGGTCGGGCGTTTTGTGTTCGGGGCCAGGATGTCCGGATTTGGAATCGTTTGTCGCGAGGATTTCAATATCTGGCGCAACGTCGGTTGGAACCAAGCTTATGCCCGCATTGATTGAAGCTTTTGCAGTTCAGCAAGAATACGTCGTTACCAAGACTGGGGTGGCTGAAGAAGTCGTTACTTATACATTATCAGAGATTGGTACTGGCCGAACAGCGGCAAGTATTGTCGTTCGGAATTCAAGTAGCAGAGAAGGGTTTGCGGATCTTCTGGCCGAAGAAGCAGATATTGCGATGTCGCTGCGTGAAGTGTTGCCAGAGGAAGTATTACTAGGGGTGGAGGCGGGGCTGGGCAGACTATCCGCGCCCGGGCAAAACCGCGTTGTAGCACTGGATGCGTTGGTTCCGGTTGTGTCACCGAGAAATCAGGTTCAACAAATTTCCCCGGAAGACCTTGCGCGCGTTTTTTCAGGCGAAATCAGTAACTGGCAGGAATTTGGTGGCGTTGATGCTCCTATTATTTTGCATCTTCGAAATGAAGGTTCAGGTGTGCTGCATGTTTTTTTGGAGCGGATCATGTATCCTTCAAACCGTGCACTTACGGATGATATCGTCCATCATTCCTCAAATTCTGAACTTGTAGAAGCGGTTGCGTCCGATCCTTTTGCGATTGGACTTACAACGCTGTCCGAACCCGGCAGAACCCGCCCGCTTGTATTGGCGGGGGGTTGCGGTTTTCGGGCAAGCGCTGTTCCCGAGGCTTTGAAATCTGACGACTATCCGCTGACTGCACCGATGTTTTTGTATCTTAAGTCAAAGCGATTGCCTGCGATTGGTCGGGAATTTATGCGGTTTAGCCGATCACCTGCAGCGCAGGTCGCTATTCTGAGGGCTGGATTTATTGATCAGGCGATATCCAGAACGCCGATTAGCCGACAGGGTGATCGACTGGCAAATGCAATTCGCAATGCTGGGGATGAAGTGTTGCTTGATGAGCTGCAGCGGTTGGTTACCGCGATGGATGGTGCGCGACGGTTGTCAGTGACGTTTCGATTTGATGGAGGCTCTTCGCGATTGAATGCGCAGTCGCGTTCAAACATTGCACTGTTGGCCCGCGCGTTGGAAACAGGAATGATTGGCGCGCGAGAGCTGACATTTGTTGGCTTTAGCGATGGCGATGGTGGCGCGGATGCGAACAAACGGTTATCCCGTCAACGCGCGGCGTCCGTTCGGGATGCGGTGGTACAAGAGGCGGCGACGGCTGATCACCAGCGGGTTTCTTTACGGGTTGAAGGGTTTGGCGAGGCCATGCCGATGGCTTGTGATGACACCGAATGGGGACGCCAGATCAACCGGCGTGTCGAGGTATGGGTGCGTTAAGGGTTATAGATACCCGGCCGCACGAAAACTGAGTTCCTGCGATTTTCCGATGATAAGATGGTCATGCAGGACCAACCCCAGTGCTTTGGCGGCGTCATTGATTTGCGCAGTCATTGTAATGTCAGCATCTGATGGGGTTGGGTCGCCAGAAGGGTGATTGTGGACAAGGATTAAAGCTGATGCGTTGAGTTCCAGTGCCCGCTTCACCACCTCGCGGGGGTAAACTGGCACATGGTCAACGGTGCCGCGCGCTTGCTCTTCGTCAGCAATCAGGATGTTTTTACGGTCAAGAAACAGGATGCGAAATTGTTCAGTTTCGCGGTGCGCCATCGTGGTGTGGCAATAATCCAGAATTGCGTCCCAGCTGGATATTACATTTTTCTGCATGACGCGCGCGCGTGCTAACCTATGTGAAGCAGCCTCAACTATCTTCAGTTCCTGAACCACAGCGTCACCTACACCACTCACGGCTGCCAGCCGTTCTTTGGATGCCGAAAGCACGCGATTGAAGTCGCCGAATGTATCCAGCAGTAGCCGCGCAAGTGGTTTTACATCGCGGCGAGGAATGGCGCGAAACAGGACGAGTTCAAGAAGTTCGTAGTCCGGCATTGCCTGCGCGCCGCCTTGCAGGAAGCGTTCGCGCAGTCGTTTGCGATGGTCGCGGATGTATGACGGATGTTTGTCGATTTTTGCGGTTACAAATTCATCCCTGTCAATCAACGGTTGGGAGAAATCCGAAAAGTGGCTTTGGCGAGAGCGGTTCATACAATCAGGTTCCCGCCAAAGGTTAAAGATTTGGTTAAACTGGAAGCGTTAAAATTAACCTTTCATCCCGTCCCAAAAACTTTTTACTGCAGAAAAGAATGTAGAGCTTTGCGGATTGTTATCTTTGCTCAGCTTTTCAAATTCTTTCAGCAGTTCTTTTTGTTTAGAGGTCAGATTAACCGGCGTTTCTACCGCCAGTTCGATCAACATGTCGCCCTGCCCGCCACCGCGAAGGGCTGGCATACCTTTGGAGCGCAGGCGCATCTGACGGCCTGACTGACTGCCAGCGGGGATTTTCACCCGGCTACGGCCGCCATCAATGGTTGGGACTTCGATGTCCCCGCCCAAAGCTGCTGAAGACATGCTAACCGGAACCTGACAAAATAGATGCGGTCCTTGGCGCTGAAATAGCTGGTGCTCTTGAACTTCTACGAAGATGTACAAGTCGCCCGTCGGTCCGCCACGCATTCCGGCCTCACCTTCGCCTGCCAGTCGGATTTTTGTGCCAGTTTCAACGCCCGCCGGGATGTTAACCGATAGGGAGCGATCTTTTTCGATGCGGCCGGCGCCGTTGCAAAATTTGCAAGGGTTCTTAATAATTTGCCCCATGCCTGAACATGTTGGACAAGTGCGCTCAACTGTAAAGAAACCTTGCTGCGCGCGAACTTTTCCCATGCCTGAACATGTCGGGCAGGTTTGTGGCTCAGCGCCGCTTTCAGCGCCGGTGCCGTTGCATTTTTCACAGGCAATGGCGGTTGGAACCTTGATGGTCTTTTGGGTGCCAGTATAGGCTTCTTCCAGATTTACCCGGAGATTGTAACGCAAGTCTGATCCACGGGACGCGCGCTGGCGACCGCCACCGCGTTGCCCGTTACCCATAAAGTCACCGAACAGGTCATCAAACACGTCGGAAAACGCGCTGGAAAAGTCACCCTGCCCGCCAAAACCACCACGTTGGCCGCCACCCATGCCACCTTCAAAAGCCGCGTGACCAAAGCGGTCATAGGCAGCTTTTTTTTCAGGGTCTTTCAGCGCTTCGTATGCTTCGTTTACTTCTTTGAACTGGTCTTCGGCTTTGGGGTTGTCAGAATTTCGATCAGGGTGAAGTTCTTTGGCCTTTTTGCGATAGGCTTTCTTCAGCTCATCGGCGGATGCGCTTTTTTCAGCACCCAGAACATCATAGTAATCACGCTTTGCCATTCAATCGATCCTTCCGGGAAAGCGATAGCCAGCCCCGGTTTTCCAGGGCTGGCTATCATTTCCCATGCGCTGGATTAGTCGCGCTTGTTTTCGTCCAGATCCTCAAAGTCGGCATCTACTATATCGTCGTCAACGCCACGGGGCTCATCTTCACCGCCCATGTCGCCGTCGCCAGTCGCTTCCTGCTGCGACTTGTAGATGGCTTCGCCCAGCTTCATCGCCGATTCAGTCAGGTTTTGAACGCCCGCTTTGATCTTGTCGGCGTCGTCTGTCTCAAGCTGCTCAGTCAAGTTGGCAAGGGCCATTTCGATGACTTCGATAGTTGTAGGATCAACCTTATCTTTGTGCTCTTCCATTGATTTCTCAGTGGAATGGATAAGGCTTTCAGCCTGATTTCGGGCTTCGACCAGATCTTTGCGGTCCTTATCGGCCTCGGCGTTTTCCTCGGCTTCTTTGACCATTGCTTCGATCTCATCGTCGTTAAGACCACCTGAGGCCTGGATCGTTATGTTTTGCTCTTTGCCGGTGCCTTTGTCTTTAGCGCCGACTTCAACGATACCGTTGGCATCAATGTCAAACGTCACTTCGATTTGTGGCAACCCACGGGGTGCTGGAGGAATGTCTTCCAGGTTGAACTGGCCCAACATCTTGTTGTCAGCGGCCATTTCGCGCTCGCCCTGAAACACCCGCAATGTCACGGCGTTTTGGTTGTCTTCGGCGGTTGAAAAGATCTGGCTTTTCTTGGTTGGGATGGTTGTGTTGCGATCGATCAGCCGGGTAAAGACGCCACCAAGCGTTTCGATGCCCAGAGACAGCGGGGTCACATCGAGCAGGACAACGTCTTTGACATCACCTTGCAGAACACCGGCCTGAATAGCCGCGCCCATGGCTACAACTTCATCAGGGTTAACGCCTTTGTTGGCTTCTTTACCAAAAAATTTGCTGACTTCTTCAGTTACCTTTGGCATCCGGGTCATACCACCGACCATCACGACTTCGTCGATGTCACCGATGGAAAGACCGGCGTCTTTCAACGCGGACTGACAGGGCTTGATCGTTGCTTTGATCAGATCACTTACCAGGCTTTCCAGCTTGGCACGGGTTAGTTTCAGAACCATGTGCAGTGGCTGGCCACCGTTTGGATCCATCGAGATAAACGGCTGGTTAATTTCTGTTTGCTGGCTGGAAGACAGTTCGATCTTGGCTTTTTCAGCGGCTTCTTTCAGCCGTTGGAGTGCCATCTTGTCTTTGGTCAGATCGACGCCAGTTTCCTTTTTGAATTCATCAGCAAGATACTTGACGATACGCATGTCAAAGTCTTCACCACCAAGGAAGGTGTCGCCATTGGTGGATTTAACTTCGAACAAGCCGTCGTCGATCTCAAGGATCGTGATGTCGAAAGTACCGCCGCCAAGGTCAAACACGGCGATGGTTTGAGTTTCTTTCTTGTCTAGGCCATAGGCCAGCGCAGCGGCTGTTGGTTCGTTGATGATCCGCAGCACTTCCAGACCGGCAATTTTGCCGGCGTCTTTGGTTGCCTGACGCTGAGCGTCATTAAAGTAGGCGGGTACCGTGATCACGGCTTGGGTGACATCTTCGCCAAGGTAGCTTTCGGCGGTTTCTTTCATCTTTTGCAGGATGAAAGCCGAAATTTGGCTGGGCGAATATTTTTCACCAGATGCTTCGACCCATGCGTCGCCATTGCCGCTGTCTACGATAGCGTATGGAACGAGCTTTTGATCTTTTTTCACTTCTTTGCTGCCGATCTGACGACCGATCAAACGCTTTACAGCAAAAATCGTATTTTCAGGGTTTGTAACAGCCTGGCGTTTTGCCGGCTGACCGACCAGACGCTCATTGTCTGTAAAGGCAACAACTGACGGCGTTGTTCGCGCACCTTCGGCGTTTTCGATTACCCGGGGCTGCGATCCATCCATGATGGCCACGCACGAGTTTGTAGTCCCTAGGTCAATGCCAATAACTTTGGCCATGCTCATATCCTCTTCTTGGCGATATACTGGAATTAGGCCCCATCAGGCACCCGTTTCCGATCCCATTTTCTGAACCGGGAAAGTCCCGATCCTGCTTCTCGGGGTATATAGTAAGAGGGTACCCGTCCTGCAAGCGGTGCGGGGCTTCAGAAAAGCTAAAAAACTGAGTCTTTTCGGGTTTTTACCGCTATCGACCGGCGCTCCAGCTCGCGGAGGCGTGTGTTCGGGTATAGAACTCGCCCATCAGGCCAATCATTATCAGCGCTAAACTGAGATAAATTGGGTATTCTAGGGATGAATTATGCGGGTTGTAATTGATGAAAACAAACCCGCGGGCCTGATCAATACTGTGAAACAGTGGATTCCAGGAAAACATGGCCAGCATTTTGGGGGGTAGTGTATTTGCGAGTACCATTTTTCCAGACGCAATCATGTTGGCCCGCATATAAATTGTTGACACAACCCCAACAAAGCCAGGGAACCATGGCTTGAGAGCTAAGAAGACCAAGCCGACAGCAACACCTGAAATCCATGCCAATAGCAGCATCGCCATTGCGCCTATTGGCTGATCAATAATAAATGGCGTTGCGAGAGTGTAATAAAGCGTCAGGATCACAAACATTGACAGAACTTGGATATACAGTGAAGCCAGCGCAGCAGATGTAATAGCGACCACAGTATTCATGGGCGCGTGTTGCATCATAGGTGATGTGGGACCTTCTGCACCCACGATTGCAGACATCGATTTTGTGTGAGTCATGAACAGGAATACACCCGACATGATATAAAGCAGGAAATCACCCCGAACAGCGCTTGCGCGCAGGCCTAATATCGAAAACATCACGTAAAACACCGCGACAAAAATCATTGCTTGCAACATGTTCATCAGTAACCCGATTAAAGCGTTACCATGTGTTTTGCGAAGCTGGCGTACTGTTGCGTGGTAAATCAGCTCTGCCAGGTTAGCGGCCGAACCAACATGATTTGTACTTACCTGAGGTTTAAACATCTGGTCGCCCGATTCTGCCTATTTAGTCGCTCCCTGAAATTGTGACAGGGAAATCTTGCTGTTCTTTTAGCGGCATACCATAAAGAGAAAATTGCCCCTATTCAATCATAAGGGCTAAATTGAAATGTGAGGATGAACGTGGATTTTAAGCGGTTAACTACAGTTATGCGTCAACTGGCCCTGGAAGCAGGTGACAAGATCATGGAGATATATAATTCTGACGACTTCGAAATTCGAACGAAATCTGATGAAAGCCCGGTCACTGCCGCAGACGAAGCGGCAGATGCCCTTATTTCCGCAGGGTTACGGGCAGCGTTTCCGAATGTTGCGCTTGTAACAGAAGAGCAATCGGCCTCTCATTCACAGCTCGCTGCTAATTTTCTTATCGTTGACCCGCTGGACGGCACCAAAGAGTTCATCAAACGGCGTGGCGATTTTACTGTGAATATTGCCTACGTGGAAAATGGTGTTCCTGTGCGGGGCATAGTTTATGCGCCTGCAAAGGGTCGTTTATTCTATACCGATGTTGATGGATCGTCGGTGGAAGAGGCCGGGAAACACGATAAAACTGAAGTTGGGCCGCTGGTTCCTTTGATTGTCTCTAAACCCGACAATCAGGCGCTTATCGTGGTGGCTTCAAAATCGCACAGGGATCAGGCGACGGACGACTATATATCAAAATATGAAACTTCGAATATGACAGGCGCGGGCTCATCATTGAAATTCTGCCTCGTGGCTAGTGGCGAGGCCGATCTTTACCCTCGCCTTGGGCGCACAATGGAATGGGATACTGCGGCTGGACATGCTGTGTTGGCTGGTGCTGGTGGGCAAGTGGTGCGTTTTGATGATCATAGCCCGTTAAGTTATGGAAAGGCGGGGTATGAGAACCCATTTTTCATTGCCTTGGCGCCTGGTGTTGATCTGAAGGACCCATGATGAAAACGCTGATCGTTATTCCAGCCCGGTACGCCTCGACCCGATTTCCGGGGAAGCCACTTGTTTCTTTAACCGGGGCTACCGGTGAAGCAAGAAGTCTGATCCAAAGATCTTGGGATGCAGCCTGTACGGTTGCCGGTATAGATAAGGTTATCGTTGCCACAGACGATGATCGTATACGTGAAGCATGCGATGGATTTGGCGCTGATGTGGTCATGACCTCTTCCGAATGCAAGAATGGAACTGAGCGTTGTGCGGAAGCTCATAAAATACTTGGCGGCGGCTTTGATATTGTGGTCAATCTTCAAGGGGATGCTCCTCTTACACCTGCCTGGTTTGTCGAAGATTTGGTCACAGCGCTTAGCAACGATGAAGGTGCAGATATTGCAACGCCAGTATTACGCTGCGACGCAAATTCACTGAATGGTTTTCTAGAGGATCGCCGACAAGGTCGTGTTGGCGCAACAACGTCTGTGTTCGACTTGAAGAAACGAGCGCTATATTTTTCTAAGGAAGTAATTCCTTACCTTGGTCGCCACTATAATGAGGCTGACGAAACTCCGGTGTTCCACCATGTAGGAGTATATGCTTACCGACCAACAGCATTGGCTGATTATCCGAGCTGGTCAGTTGGGCCGTTAGAAGCACTTGAAGGCCTTGAGCAGCTTCGATTCATGGAAAATGGTCACCAAGTTTTATGTGTTGAGGTGGATGCGCGTGATCGGCAATTTTGGGAACTTAACAATCCAGAGGATGTACCCCGGCTACAAGAAATGATGTCTGAGATGGGTATGGCTTAACCAATACCTAACTTTCCTGAGATGTAGAGTATCGAGTAGTGAGACTAATCATTGCGGTTGCAATAAATTAGTATTCTTTGGTAATACTGTATCTGGGATGGTTGATAATTTTTTCCGACATTGTTTCTTTTTTAGGTCACATTGTGTTGATATTCTGTATTCAATTGCTGTGTAGTTGTACTGGTAAGTAACAAAGTTGAGGCGAAGATATGATGCGCAAAGTTACAAAAGCAATTTTTCCAGTAGCGGGGCTTGGAACCCGTTTCTTACCAGCGACCAAGTCTATTCCTAAAGAAATCATGACATTGGTGGATCGGCCGCTGATTCAGTACGCGATTGATGAAGCGCGGGCGGCGGGAATAAAGGAATTTATTTTTGTCACGTCTCGGGGCAAAGGAGCGTTGGAAGACTACTTTGACCACGCACCAATTTTGGAATCATCTCTTCGGAAAAAAGGAAAAAAAGACCTTCTTGAGGTGTTGAAGAACACTAATATGGAAAGCGGTGCAATTGCCTATATAAGGCAGCATCGCGCATTAGGGCTTGGGCACGCTGTCTGGTGTGCACGGCGTTTGATAGCAAACGAGCCTTTTGCAGTGATTTTACCTGATGATGTTATTGCAGCTGAAAAGCCCTGCCTTCAACAGATGATTGAAGCATATTCAGAGACGGGTGGCTGCATGGTGGCTGCAATGGAAGTGCCGCCAAAGGCGGCTTCTTCTTATGGTGTTTTGGATGTTAAGGAAGATATGGGTTCAATGGTTTCTGTTAAGGGGTTGGTTGAAAAACCAAATGAGGATGAAGCCCCTTCAAATCTGGCAGTTATTGGCCGCTATATTCTTGCGCCAACAGTTCTACAAAACTTAAATAAATTGAAATCTGGTGCTGGCGGTGAAGTCCAGCTAACCGATGCCATAGCCGCAGAATTGACAAATGGGCGTGATGTATTTGGGTATCGCTTTCGTGGTCAGCGTTTTGATTGCGGCTCTAAGGCTGGTTACCTTCAGGCAACCGTGGCATTCGGGCTGGCAAATGAAGAATTGGGCGGCGAATTTTCCGATTATTTAAGAGAAATGGTAAGCATACCAAACGCAGCACAATAAAACTGGGCTATATTGTTTGAAACATGTTCTAGTCACCGGCGGCGCTGGTTATATCGGCTCCCATGCCTGCAAGGTTCTTAAGGCCTCTGGCTACATCCCAATTACCTACGATAATCTGTCGACCGGTTGGCAGGATGCAGTTAAGTTTGGACCTTTCGTTCGGGGTGAGCTGAGTGATCGAGGAAAGCTCGATAAAGTTTTTGCAGAATTTTCACCTGTTGCAGTAGTACATTTTGCTGCCCTTAGTCAGGTTGGTGAAAGCTACGAAAATCCAGGCCTGTATTGGCGAAATAATATCGTCGGGTCACTGACTTTGGTAGAAGCGGCCGTAGCAGCCGGTTGTATGAACTTCGTATTGTCTTCAACCTGCGCGACTTACGGCGATCAGGATAATGTCGTTCTAGATGAAAACAGCGCACAAAACCCTACGAATTCGTATGGTTCGTCAAAAAGAGCGATTGAAGAAATTTTACGGGATTTTGAGCGAAGTCATGGGCTACGCCATGTCATATTCCGCTATTTCAATGTTGCCGGGGCTGACCCCGAAGGTGAGGTAGGCGAATTTCATCAGCCAGAAACGCATCTAATACCGGTGATGCTGGATGTGATTGATGGCAAACGCCCGGCGCTGACAATTTATGGTACAGATTATGATACGCCTGATGGCACCTGCATTCGCGATTATGTGCATGTTATGGATTTGGTAGATGCCCATGTTTTGGGTCTTAAGTGGCTTGAAGACGGCAAGGAAAACAGGATTTTTAATCTAGGCACAGGCCATGGATTTTCTGTGCGTCAGGTTATTGACCAAAGCGCCGCTGTTACAAACCGTCCATTAGATTGTAAAATTGGCCCCCGCAGGGCAGGAGATAGTGCCGTGTTGGTTTCCGGAAGCGATCGGGCCAAGGTTGATCTGGGCTGGATACCGGAACGTTCAAATTTACCAGAGATGATTGCAGATGCCTGGCAATGGCATCAAAATGGCCATTACGAAAAATAATCTTGGGGGTCGTTGATCTGATGGGGCGGGTTGGCGAATTGTGGTTGGCGTATCGGCTGCGTTGGATGCGTCGTAAGTATCTAGCGCGCGCTTTTCAGAAACGCCGACAGCTTACATCTATCATAAACCGTACAAGCCAGATTGAAGCTGGCGATGTATTGGCGTTCTCATGTATGCGCAATGAGTTCGCCCGACTGCCGCATTTTCTGGCATACTATCGAAACCTAGGTGTGCGGCAGTTTCTAATTGTTGACAATGGCAGCGTTGATGGCACCGGAGAGTATCTGCGAGATCAGCCAGATGTTTCGTTGTGGAATACGACCCAAAGCTATCGATCTGCGCGTTTTGGCATCGATTGGCTAACGTGGTTGCAGATGAAGCATGCTCACGGGCACTGGTGTTTGACGGTGGATGCGGATGAAATCCTTGTTTACCCGGAATGCGACAGGCTGGATTTAGGCGCCTTGACCCAACAACTGGACTCCCGTGGCATTCGTTCGTATGGCGCGTTGCTTTTGGACATGTATCCAAAAGGCCCACTGGATTCCGTGGCTTATTCACCAGGACAGGATCCGTTTGAGACCTTGAATTGGTTCGACGGTGATAAATTTACACGGAAACTGCAATCAAAGTTGCAAAACTGGTGGATACAGGGCGGTGCGCGTGCGCGGTTCTTCTTTTCGGATGCCCCTGAAAGAGCACCAACGATGAACAAAATTCCGCTGGTGAAATGGAACCGGCGGTACATATATGTCAGCTCAACTCACAGCCTGTTGCCGCGCGTGTTGAACGGTGTGTTCGGGAATTCTGAGACCCCTTTGCCAGCTGGTGCATTATTGCACAGTAAATTTTTGCCCGGAATTGTAGAAAAGTCGTGTGAAGAGAAACAGCGCAAAGAGCATTTCGCAAATAGTAGTGCCTATGACAGCTATTACGATGGAGTAATCGCAAACCCGAATTTGTGGTGCGAGGATTCGATTAAATACACTGGTTGGGAACAACTGTATGAGATGGATTTGATCAAAAAGGTTAGCGGCACATAAGCGAAGCGGCCCTATTGGGGAGGAGTGACGCGATATGTGAAAATATAGCCATTTACGCATACCGCTTAGACGGGTATTCATGGATGTTAAGGATTCATGAGCTATGCACTTATGAACATTGGGGCGTACATTGGCTGCACAGGTCTTATAAAACTGTTGTAGCGGGTATTTGGAAGGTCTGGATGACCAATTGCAGGCGGAACAGAGACTAAGTTGGGTGTTCTAAAATCATATCGCCTGCGGGTGCGTCGCAAATGGTGGCGCGTGCGCGCGTTGCGAAAACGGCGCGAGCTGACTTGTCTGAAAAACCGGAATCAAAGTGTCCGCAAGCATGACATTCTTCTTTTCGCGACTCTGCGTAACGAACGTATTCGCCTGCCCTATTTTCTGAAGTATTATCGCAACCTTGGGGTTAACCATTTTTTTATGGTTGATAATGGATCGGACGATGGCTCTCGTGAATATTTGGAAAAGCAAGGTGACGTGTCGTTGTTTCATACGACTGCAAGTTATAAGCGGGCCCGGTTTGGAACGGATTGGTTAAATTGGCTACAGCGCCGGTATGCCCACGGCCACTGGTCGCTTGTCGTCGATGTGGATGAATTCCTGGTATTCCCGTTTTGCGATTCCCGTCCGATACGGGCGTTGACGGATTGGCTGGATGCGTCCGAGGTGCGGGCGTTTTCAGCGATGCTAATTGATATGTATCCAAAAGGAGCGATTGCCGAGCAGACCTATCAGGATGGGCAAGACCCACTGGAAATAGTTCACTGGTTTGACAGCGGAAATTACATGATAGCCAAGAACGAAGACTATCAGAACCTTTGGATACAGGGTGGGCCTCGGGCCAGAGTCTTTTTTGCAGACGATCCAGAAAATGCGCCGGCTTTAAACAAGATACCGTTGGTAAAATGGGATCGCAGTTATGTTTATGCGAATTCCACGCACATGTTGTTACCGCGTGGGTTAAACAGAACCTTTGACGAGGTAGGGGGCGAAAAACCAAGTGGCGCATTGTTACACGCCAAGTTCTTAAACACCTTCATTGACAAAACCGCCGAAGAGGTTGAGCGGGGCGAACACTACGCCGCGAGCAGGGAATATCTTGCCTATATGGATCGAATGGAAGAGTCGCCCGAACTTTGGTGTAAATGGTCCGAAAAATACATCAACTGGCGACAGCTTGAAATTCTCGGTCTTATGTCAAAAGGGAACTGGGCATGACGGTCGGTATCGTCATGATGGTACATGAGGTTCTGCATCGTGCAGAACAAGTTGCCCGGCATTGGGCAACCCATGGCTGCCCGGTTGTCATACATGTGGATAGTCGTGTTAAACGCAAAGTTTACAATGAATTTGTTGAAAGCCTTTCGGACTTACCAAATGTTTTGTTTTGCGGACGACACAGGTGCGAATGGGGTACGTGGTCACTGGTTGCGGCGTCTCAAACCGGATCTGAGCTGATGCTCACCAGTTTTCCGGAAGTTCGCCATGTATACCTAGCCTCCGGTTCATGTCTTCCATTGCGTCCAGTCAGTGAGCTGGTCGAATATTTGGTAAACCGCCCCAAGACGGATTTTATAGAATCTGTGACAACTCGCGACGTGCCTTGGGCAATTGATGGGCTTGCATCGGAGCGGTTTAATCTACGATTTCCGTTTTCCTGGAAGCGCAATCGCAGAGCATTTGATTTTTATGTGCTTCTGCAACGTCGCATTAAGTTTCGTCGAAAAATTCCTGACGCCATTGTTCCACACCTTGGTTCGCAGTGGTGGTGCCTGACCCGGCAAACGTTGTCTGCCATATTAGAAGACCCCGAGCGTGTAATATATGACCGTTATTTTTCAAAGGTATGGATCCCCGACGAAAGCTATTTCCAAACACTGGCAAGGCTCTATTCAAGGGATATTGAAGGCCGCTCGCTGACGCTTTCCAAGTTCGACTTTAAGGGTAAACCGCACAATTTCTACGATGACCATTTGCAACTGTTGCGACGGTCGGATTGCTTTGTGGCCAGAAAAATTTGGCCGTTCGCGGATAAGCTCTACAACAATTTTCTTTCACCAAATCTGGCACGGATGGGAGTGGCAGAACCTAACCCGGGGAAGATTGATAAAATTTTTGCTAAAGCTGTCGATCGACGAGTGAATGGGCGTCCCGGGTTATATATGCACAGCCGGTTTCCCCGCGAAGGATTTGAAAAAGGTAAGACGTCTGCACCCTATTCAGTTTTCGAGGGTTTTAGCGATGTATTTGAAGGGTTTGAAAACTGGCTAGGCCACAATGTCGGTGGCCGAGTTCATGGGCATCTGTTTGGTCCTGAAAAGGCAGAATTTGGCGGCGGACAATCGATATTTTCAGGCGCTCTAAGTAATAGCGCAGAGCTACGGGATTATAACCCACGCGGGTTTTTAACAAACCTTGTGTGGAATACCAGAGGAGAGCGTCAGTGTTTTCAGTTTGGTCCACAGGACAACCAGGAAATATCTTGGCTTTTGGCAACTGATCCAAATGCTCAGATTTCCATTATCTCTGGGGCGTGGGCGATCCGGCTATTTAACTCAAACCTGAATTTTTCAGAAATTCGTGAAGAAACAGCGCGGTTGCAACGTATTGAAAGCGAGCATCTGAAAATTCTTGGATCAATCTATACCAAAGCCCGGGTGAGGGTTTGGAATATGGCAGAGTTTGTCGATGCGCCAATGGAGCCATTGCAAACAATTATAGATGAGATTGGCCCACGGCACGCACGCCGACTGACCGAAGCCCCCAAAATGGCAAATCTTGATGGGTTTGGGCAGTTCTTGCAAAACTTGAAAAACCAGGGAATGCAGCCTCATCTGATGGGGGATTTCGCAGTTGCTACCGAAACTGGCGACAAAGCACCTACACCCCGCCGACCTTATTTGGTGAAATAGGGAAATGGCTGCGGATTTTGATTACTTCGTAATTTTCGCAGGGATGCGAACGGGTTCCAATTTTCTTGAGGCAAATATCAATGAATATCCGGGGCTAAATAGTATTGGTGAAGCGTTTAACCCAAATTTTATTGGGCAAGCAAAAAAGCAAGAAATATTTGGGATGTCGATGCTGGATAGGGAAGCTGACCCTTTAAAAATGATTAGACTTATGAAGGAAAAGTCGCCCGGCATGCCAGGATTTCGCTTCTTTTTTGATCACGACCCGCGCGTGTTGGAAAGTTGTCTTGCAGATTCACGATGCGCAAAAATTATTCTAAACCGAAACCCCGTAGAAACCTACGTTTCACGCGAAATTGCCCGGCAGACAAACCAATGGCGCCTAAGAGACGCGAAACATGCAAAGTCGGCTAAAGCAGTTTTTGAGCTGGAAGCGTTTGAGGCTCATTTAGCCAAGCATGCGGAATTTCAACAAAAGTTGCGAAAGGCTTTGCAAACAAGTGGCCAGACAGCGTTTTACATTGGTTATGAAGATATTTCGGATGTGGATGTTCTGAATGGATTGGCACGGTTTTTGGGAGTGGAAGGGACCAAAAAGAAAGTTTCCAAAGATACCAAAAAACAAAACCCACAGTCACTTGAAGAAAAGGTTGAGAATTTTTCTGAAATGGAAGCAGCACTTGCGTCTGCTGACTATTTTCGGCTGGATAGCATGCCGAGTTTTGAACCAGAGCGTGGCCCGGCAATCCCTAGCTATATTGCGCCACCGGAAACACCTTTGCTCTATATGCCAGTCACATCAGGGCCAACGGCGATTGTATCGCGATGGTTGGCAGATTTGGACGGAGTATCGGATACTGATCTTAGCAGGATGTTCACCCAGAAAAGTCTGCGTAAGTGGAAGCGGCAATCAAAAGGCCACCAGAGCTTTACAGTGGTTCGACATCCTGTGGTGAGGCTGCATGAGGTATTTGCAAATTCTATTTTATTTGCTGACAATGAGGAAGATGTGGCAACGCGCAATACTTTACGCAAAGTTTACAATCTACCAATCCCGGAATGCGATCCTGCGGATGGTTACGAAGTATCTACACACCGGACTGCTTTTATTGCATTCGCAGATTTTATAAAGAAGAATTTGAGCGGTCAGACAGGCCTAAACGTAGATCGAGCCTGGGCGTCGCAATCTGAAATAATCAAAGGTATGGGGCAGTTTATCTATCCGGGTCACATATTTTCGGAAGTAGCTTTAAAAGAAGATCTGGAATATCTGGCGCAGAAGATTGGAATGAATTCCCCTGAATTGAAGGCGGATGTTGTCACTGCACCGATACAGCTTATCGATATATACGATGCAAATGTCGAGGTGGCAGTGCGCGCAGCATATCAACGGGACTACATGATGTTCGGATTTGGACCCTGGCGGGCTTAGGCCGCTTTCGAACTTTGCGACTCGGTAAGGATGGCATGAAGTGCTGCCGGATCCGAATTTGCGCGCAACTTGGAACAAATCGAGCTGTCACGCATTGTACGGGAAACCAAAGCAAGCGCTTTCAAATGTTCAACGCCGGCATTCTTAGGCGCAAAGAGTGCAAAGACTAAATCAACAGGCTGACGATCGGCTGAATCAAACTCCAGCGGCTTTTCCAATCTTAGAAATGCACCTGATACACTGTCTAACCCGGCCATTCTTGCGTGTGGTAACGCAACCCCATTGCCAACACCCGTCGGACCAAGGCTTTCACGTTCAAGCAATGCACCAACGGATTCTTCCAGGTCCAATCCAATAGAGGAGGCGGCAATATCACCAAGATCAAGAAACAACCGTTTCTTACTGGTGATTGTGCCAGCAACCTTTACGGCCGAAGGCTTTAGAATACTCGAAAGATCCATTGTTCAGTGCTTTTTTCTACGATCTTAGTTGATCGGGGCTATTTAACGTTATTTGGGTCTATCCAGCCGATGTTTCCATCGTCACGCCGGTAAACCACATTTATTCCGTCATTTCCCTCATTTCGAAAAACCAATGCAGGAGCACCAGCCAGTTCCATCTGCATTACTGCTTCACCGACAGAAATAGAAGGAATGGTGGATTCCATTTCAGCGATAATTATAGGCTGGAGCGATTTGGGCTCCGACTCAGTTTCAGTCTCAGATGCGGCGAGGATATAGGAGGATGCGACAGATAGTTCAACCGGTTCTTGGCGTGTTTTGTGATGATCTTTTAGACGGCGCTTATACCGGCGGAGTTGTTTGTCCATTTTCTCGGCACAGGCGTCAAATGCCGCGTAGATTTCGTGGGAATGGGCCTTGGCCTGGGTCGTTAAACCAGTGGATAAATGCACAATCGTTTCGCAAACAAATTCGTTGGCGCTTTTGGAAAAAACCACGACCGCGTCGGTTGGGCGCTGTGAATATTTTTCGATAACTTCACTAAGTTCAGTTCTGACATGGGTTTGCAGAGCTTCGCCAATGTCTATTTGCTTTCCACTGATTTGGTACCGCATTAGGCCTCCGAAATTGTTAACTACTAAACGACGGAATAAACAGATGATCCGTGTTGGAAGTAATTGGAACTATTAAAGTTATTGGTGTATGTGTTGAACCGAGCAGGTCTGAGTGACTGCAATTTTGAACGGTGTATTTGTAAACATACATTGCGCCTATTTGGCGATGACTCGGGGCCTAGTGTCAACTCTAACCAGCAAAAATATTGTTTCAGTTGGTCCGAAAAGTGTTTCCAAGATAGACCCGGCGTACATTTTCGTCCTGAATAACCTCATCTGCCGTCCCGCTCATCAATACCTTTCCATCATGTAAGATGTAGGCGCGATCAAGGATTTCAAGCGTTTCGCGGACGTTATGATCGGTGATCAACACGCCAATACCACGATTCTTCAGATCGGCCACTAGGGTGCGGATTTCGCCGACTGCGATTGGGTCAACACCGGCAAAAGGTTCGTCGAGCAAGACATATTTGGGATTTGAGGCAAGGCAGCGGGCAATTTCAACGCGCCGGCGTTCGCCCCCTGACAAGGACAGGGCCGGAGCACGGCGCAAATGGGTTATTGAGAATTCAGATAACAGGTCTTCCAGCCGCTCGCGCCGTACTAGTTTATCAGTTATTGAAATTTCGAGGATCGCCAGAATGTTATCTTCTACGGACAACCCTCGAAAAATCGACATTTCCTGTGGTAGATAGCCAACCCCCAGTTTGGCGCGGCGGTACATTGGCAGCGTGGTTACATCACGACCATCAACAATTACCTGGCCACCTTCCGGTGTAACAAGGCCAGCAATTGCATAAAAGCATGTGGTTTTGCCTGAACCATTTGGCCCCAGCAATGCTACGACTTCACCACGCGCCAATTCCATGCTGACGTCACGTATTACCACTCGCTTTCGATAGCTTTTCCGCAGTTTGATTATTTTCAGGCCAGCGTTGCCGGCTTTTAGTGTCAGATCAGCCATCAATTGCCACCGGTCTGAAGAATTGTCCTGACCCGGCCTTCCATAGACGCCGAGCCAGTACTGAGGTCAATAACCATGCGTTCAGAAGAAAGGGCATTTTCCCCCTGCGCCAGGATCACATTGCCGGTCATTATGATTGTCCCGGTATCGATTGAATACTCAGCTTCTTGCGCTTCGGCCGCGGCGGCGCCATTAACAAGTGTCACGCCGCCCGCTGCAAAAAGGCGGGAAATATCGCCAGTGGCCTGGCCATCTACTGAACTATATTCTACCCGCACTATGCCCGCGGTAAGGCGCATTTCTCCTTGGCCAATAATAACGCTACCGCGGAATGTTGCGGTGCCATCAGCCTGATCGATTTTTAACTGATCAGCGGAAACCTCAACAGGCAGGGATGTATCGTGCTGAAGGTCGCCAAAGGCTACTTGTGCCCCTTGTGCAAAAACGAAGGGTGCTAAAAGAATTGTTAGTGATGCTACAACTGCAATTCGCGGAAATTTCATTGCGGTAAAATCCTGTTACTGCTGGGGTTTATATATCAGCTTAACACCATTCTTGAAGACAAGTTCATAACTTGCAGGTGATCCAGTGCCGGAATGTTGCTGCAAGACCATTTGCCCGGCTGATATCTGGCCCAGAGGCCCGCTGGCGATAATTGATCCGGTTGTGGAAATGCGTGCCTTTCGGATGTCGGCCTGAATGGTTTGTGTTTCAATCACATATCCGGTTGAGGTTGTCAGTAATACGCCCCCGGTTAGCTCGGCGGATTGGGTAGTTGAATTGAATGAACCGGATGGGGCGGTTGATTCAATCTTTTGGCCAGTTGGCGTTTCAATACTTGCTTGCAAAAACTCGGCGGTGACCCCCTGACGACCGTCCAACATCGGTTGGGCGCTTTTGGCGATCAATGTAATTGCTGAACCATTTGATGCAACGCCGGAATAGGAAAGGTTTCCGATTTTCTGTTCGCGGGCGATTTCATCAATAGTTCCGTCTGCGTAAGGAATTGATAGTGCCGGATTGTCTGAACGCGACACAAGAAACAACGTCGATAAAATCACCAATGCAAAGAGCGGCAATATGATTTTCAACCATGCGACCATTCTTGAATATGAATTGTCGAATGCTGCCATTTTCTAGGCCAATCCGACGCGCAGACAATCGTGGATATGCAGGATGCCAATAGCGCGTTTGCTGGTGTCTTTGTCGACAACAAACAGGCAAGTTATTTTACGTTCATTCATTGCGGCAACTGCTTCTTCGGCCAGGGCATCGGGGCCGATTGTACTGGGGTCAGGTGTCATTACGTCTTTAACAGTTAGGTCCAACAGACCGTCCATATGGCGACGCAGGTCGCCGTCAGTAATGATACCAATCAGATCGCCACTATCGTCACAGGCACCAACAACGCCAAACCCCTTTTTGCTGATGGTCAGCAGGGCATCACCCATTGATGTGGCCGAGGTAGCAAGTGGAAGATCACTGTGCATCAGGTCACTGACCTTGGATAGCCGCGCGCCCAGATTGCCGCCCGGATGGAAGTCACGATATTGCTCGGGCGTAATTTCCTGATGTTCCATCAGGGCCACAGCAAGTGCGTCGCCAAGTGCCAATGTCATCGTCGTTGACGTGGTTGGTGCCATGCCGATTGAACAGACTTCCGGCGCATCGGGCAAAAGAATTACAATGTCGGCCTGTTGCAACAGCGTACTGTTGGCACGGCGGGCAACACCAATCATAGGGATACTGAAACGGCGGGTATAGGCGATAATATCAGCCAGTTCAGGGGTTTCGCCTGAATTCGACAGGACTAATGCGACGTCATCCTGTGTCATCATTCCAAGATCACCGTGGCTGGCTTCGGCGGGGTGGATAAAAAAGGCAGGTGTACCGGTGCTGGCAAGAGTTGCAGCAATTTTTCTGGCGATGTGACCGGACTTGCCCATGCCGGAAACGATCACCCGGCCTTTAGCGTTTTGCATCAGTTCCACAGCCTTGGAAAACCCGTCACCCAGACCGTCCGCCAATTGCGATAAAGCGTCGGCCTCGCGTGAAATGACGCGCCGACCGGTAGAAAGAACAGTGTCTTTATTCATGGTTATTTTTCCCGCCTTAATGGGCGAAGATGTCAGTTTCGGGCCAGCCGGCCAGATCAAGCTGCGCACGGGTTGGCAAAAAATCAAAACACGCCTGAGCGATTTCTGTTCGATCCTCTCGGGCCAGCCGCCCGTTTAGTTTTTCCATCAGGGTGTGCAGATAAAGCACGTCTGACGCAGCATAACTGACCTGTGCGTCGCTTAGTTTTTCGGCACCCCAGTCGCTCATTTGTTGTTGTTTGGAAATGTCGACTTTCGCCAGTTCATCCAGCAGATTTTTCAGCCCATGGCGGTCTGTGTAGGTGCGCACCAGTTTGGAAGCGATCTTGGTGCAATACACTGGCGCAGTAAGCACGCCAAAGGCGTTTAAAAGGGCTGCAATGTCAAACCGGCCAAAATGAAACAGCTTTAGAGTATTGGGGTCGGCAAGCATTCGACCCAGGTTTGGGGCCTCGGTCTGGCCTTTGGCCACCTGCACCAGATGTGCGTTTCCGTCACCGTCCGACAGTTGCACAACGCAAAGCCGATCACGGTGTGGATTCAATCCCATGGTTTCACAATCGATAGCTACAACTGGTCCCAGGGACAGTCCGTCTGGCAGATCGTTCTGATATAGATGGTTCGCCACTTTGTCTGCATCCTTTCAGGGAGCCTGCATTTCCATTGGGGCAATAATACCTTTGAGGTTCTGGTGCAACTATGACCGCCGCTTATGAGTGGTTTGGCTGCCATACGATGTGCAGTGAGGGGGGTTGGCGGAACTCGGCCCCGATAGGTTTCGCTGGTTGTTGCGGGTCAATTGCAAAACCATCTAACCGCGTAATTAGGCGTTCCAGCGCAATCCTGCCTTCGGCCCGAGCAAGGTGCATCCCCAGGCAAAGGTGTGGGCCAATGGCAAACCCGATATGTTTCCCTTGATCACGGTTAATATCAAAGCGTTCAGGGCATTCAAAAACCTCTGGGTCGTGATTGGCTGCTGCCAGCGCGCAGCTTACGATTGAGCCCTTGGGCAAATCAACGCCAGCTACAACCGTGTCCTGAACAACGAAGCGATGTGCGGATTGCACAGGCCCGAGCCAGCGCACGGTTTCTTCGAGGACCATTTGTATAAGGGTCATATCGGCACGTAGTATCGAGAAAGTTTTCGGGTAGGCAGAAAGTGCGTAGATTGCGTTTAATATCAACGCTTCGACTGTGGATATTCCACCAAACATAACAATCAGGGCATTGTGCCGTATCTCAGCATCGTTAAGTCGTTGGTCTTTTGGTGTATGTACCAACTTGCTTAGTAGTGATGAATTGGGGGCGGAATATTTGGCCCTATCTATTTCATTTTGCAAAAAAATATGGAACTCCTCGACGGCCTGTTTACCACGCGCCCGAACGTCCGCATCTTTAAGGGTGTTAGCCAACGCGCCTTCAAACGCATCATACCAGCCCCGGAACTTCTTTTCGGTTGTGGCCGGCAGTCCGAACAGGTCCAACATCGTAAGAATAGGCAGTCTGCTGGCAAAATGTTTGCGCAGCTCAATTTTACCCAATGTTGCAAACCCGTCAATCAACCTATCGGCGTGTTTCTCTATCAGTGGCTCCAGAGTTTCGGCAATATTGCCAGGCATAAATGTCCTGCGATGCGCATTTTTGTAGCGACGTGACTCGGGGCCATCAATCGACATCATATGGGCCCCGAAAATGTCCAGAACTGTTGAGTGCTCAAACCCAACTGTGAAAGATTTATCGTTACATAAGATGTCGCGACACAAATCGTATCGGGTAACGTAATACATCTGGTGAATAGGAAGCCAGGAAACGGGTTCTGCTTCTCGCAAACGCGCATAAACCGGGTACGGATCTTCTTCTAACTCAATATGTGTTACAGCGGCGCCTAATGGGAAGCGCGTTTCCAGTTCGGTCGGTTCAGAGATACCCATAGATTGCTGCCTTAGCAAAAACGTGTTGTTAATTTTTAGGATAAATGGCGCCAGGAGAAGATACGCTTTTGTCTGTTTCCAATCGAATTAAGTATCGCATTCAATAAAAGCGCTAAATCCAGATATCTCCAACGTTTTCCACCCCCATCATGAATATGGGCTCGAGTACCGAACGAGGACCATACCCCGTATTTTGTCGTGTCAGAATCGAACGACTTGTTCGGTTCTAGGGTTAGTATGATTATATCCCAACAGCTTGCAAACACGATTTTCTTACCAAGTGTTTAGTTGGCCGATAGTCGCAACCGGCCTTGGTATTGTATTAACCTGGGGCATCATTTGGTTTTGTCCCATTTTCAGTTCTAGTTCGGTTTTTTGGTAAAAACTTGGGTTCACTAGCTCTGAATTCCGTGTGATAGTACCGAATGTTTCCCATCCGAGAGCCCGGCTGAGCCAATTCAAAAATTGATTTCAGCTACGGACGCCTCAGTAAAATACTGATATCTTGGTCCCCGCCTGTGCCAGTGAAGCACGGACGAGCAATTTTCAATGTGATGCGGCGCGCAGGCATACAACGATGGGATTTCTGGTACACGGTCTGGTCTCCACAGGTGACACGGACAGAGCCAGTAAAATGCTCGCTAACATGCAACGAAATGTTAAAACCGTCGGCTGAAGGCCGTACAATGTTTGGTGTCGTCATCTTGATGTCTTTGTCATGCCTGATCGCAATGTAGTCAGCAGTTGGTTTAGCTTTTCCATTTAGCAGTCCAGCTACATAACTCCCGGACTTTAATCCTTCGCGGTAGCACTGGTCCCCCATGTCAGCCGGGTGTGTGGCATTGCCGATGACGGATATGGCCGGGTCGGAGCTGAGCCAGTTCTGGTCCACCAGCGGCAGTTGCGTATCTGGGGAAAGTTCCAAATGAGAGGCCTTGGCGATGGTATTTTCACCCACAAACTTACCGCTGAATATCACCCCGTCACATGCAATTACCTGACGGCCGGATTTTGGGCTTTTTATGGTGATCTGGTTTAGCTGCGCCAATCCACCAATATCAGAAACCGCCATGTTGTAGTAAATCGGCACCCCCAGAAGTCGCGCAAACAACTGTGACGGGCGGTAGGCTGTAATGCGTGAATTTTGCTCAATCATCGCCACGGCTTTGATTCCGGCGCGGCGCAGGGTCCAAAGGGCCGAGAAGCTGACCAACTCAGTTCCGACAATCACCGGGCGCTTGAAGGGCTTGGTTTTGGACAAGTAGATAAATTGCTGTAGCGCCCCGGTCGTTGTCGCTCCAACTGGCCGCAGGCCAGAGATCAGCCGCGGATGGCGCGGCAATTCCCGCGCACCTGTGGCCAGGATAATATGGCGGGCGCGGATAGTTTTGATACCGGACGGAGTTGCAAAGTCCAGTTCGCCACCTTCGCGAAAAGCAGTGATTGTAGTATTGGTTTCAAAGCGTATTTGTGGGCAGCGCTTGCGTATTGCAGCAATAAACCTCGGGCCGGACATCGGTCGTTTAAATACCAGCAGGCCAAAACTGGGGTGGTGAGTGTGTCGTGGTATGCCACCGATGTCAGCTTCTCGCTCGTAGACGGTGATATTATTGACGCCGGCATTTGACAGGGCAGTTGCCGCCGCGATTCCGGAAGGCCCAGAGCCAATGATGGCAACATCAATATCAAAACTGCTCATTTGCTTTGCTCCCCAGTCGGGATCGGCGATATTTTTACTTTAGTCAGTTCGGCAACGCGGGCACTGCAATAAAATCCATTGCATCGCCCCATCATCACGCGTGTGCGCCGCCTGAGACCGCCAATGCACCTGGCCGGAACATCACCTTCCAGCGCTCGTTCAATCTCTCCTCGTGTAACCCGTTCGCAATGGCAGATAATTTCACTGCCATCACCTTGTTGGTAGGCGCGGGTTTCGGTTTCTGCGAGCATAGGCATTTGAGGCCATATCGGTGCGTTCTCCGGTCCAAAATTTGTAATATCCGGGAATGCTTCCAATAGAAGATTTTCAACATATGCCGCCACACCCAATGCAGAGGTCAGCCCGGTTGAGCGTATTCCGTTTACGCCAACCCAGTTCTTCCCGGACTCTGCGCTGATTTGATAATCTTTGAATTGGGTCGCTGGGCGCAGACCGGCATAGGTGGCAGTGACTTCATGTTTCGGTAAGTCTGGCAGCATCGATACACCAGTATCGATCAGCCCCTGCAACACGTCGTGATCCACAGGGGCGTTCTGGCGATCTTCCTGCTCTTCCGCGGTGGGGCCAAGCAATAGATTTCCAAACGCGGTTCGGGTCAGCACCACGCCTTTGGTTGTCGGTGTGGGTACCGGCAGAATGATGGAATTTATTAGGGAGGTGGCGCTTTTATCATAGACCAGAAACTGGCCCTTGCGCGGTTGGATTTTGAACCCCGGCTTGCGGCAAATCTGTTCAAGGTTGTCACCATTGGTACCGGTACAGTTTATTACAAAGCGAGCACTGAAGCCTTTGTTCTTAGTTTGTAGTTGCCAGTTCGCCCCATCAAATTCTCCTGATGTAATTTTGGTATTGAACCGATATTCGGCGCCAGAGCCAACCGCTTGTTTCAGATAAGCGAGTGGCGCGCTCCAGGGATCAATTACAAACTCGCGCGGGACTTCTACAGCGCCTAACGCTGCTTGTGACAGATTGGGTTCGCGGGTGCGCAATGTTTCCCTGTCGATCACCCTGACATCTCTGACGTTGTTCCGGTGGGCTTTTGCGATGATGATATCTAGTTCAGCCAGCTGTTCGTCATTCCAGGCAACAACCAACGCACCGGTTTTCAGAACTGGCAGGTTTAGCCGCTGGTTGATTTTCAGATACTCACGATACCCGGCTTGCATGCAGTTAAGTTCGAGACTGTTGGGGGGTGCATCGAATCCGGTGTGCAAAATAGCGCTGTTGGCTTTGCTGGCCCCGGACAGAATGTCACTTCCGCTTTCCAAAAGCAGTGTCTTAGCGCCCGACAGTGCAAATCGTCGGGTGATTGCACAACCAATAACTCCGCCGCCAATCACGATTACATCCCAAGGCTTATCTGGCAAAGTTGAGTTTGTTTTTATATTTTGGTTCTGTTTGACCACTTAATTGTCCAACAATAAATTCAGAGGCTTAAAGCCCAGGCGCTTCGATTTTCGAAACTCAATTGTTGCCTATAAATTCGTATCCTTCCACAGCCAACTCACATGTATTTAGGAAAATTTAACGCCCTCCACTAATGTTTACAACAAAAAATGTGAGTAAAACCCACAAGAACCGTAATAATTACTTTGCTTTTAAAATTCCGCCGGAATAATGTGGGTAATAATAAGTATCAGTGTGACTTAAGCGATCGCTAACGAATCTATTTTCAACACGGGATATGCTGCACCCATGTCGCACCCCGTCTGCTTCAGGAGGAAAATATGGGAATGAAAACTGCTCTTTTTGCATTTGCCGGTATGATGTCGGTAATTGTAACGGGCGCTATTGCAGCTGGCGAAGGGCCGACTGTTATGGATCCACAGGGGATCAATCTGGAATTCGCAAATCAGATTGAACTGAAGGAATTTGAAGCGCAGACCGGGTCGGCATTGTCGTTCACCGGAAATCCACTATTCGCTGACCGCGTGTCATCTGGTGATCTGCCTGCTGTGGCGGATCGTGTACCAATGGATGCGCTGGTTGTCCTGCCGATTGAAACCATCGGCAACTATGGCGGTACACTGAAAGGTGTGGCTGGTGCGTTGGAATCGGGTACGTCCGAAATATTGTCCTGGCGTCAGGTTAACCTTGTTCGCCTTGATCCCACCGACAATACAATCGTGCCGGATGTGGCAAAGTCCTGGGAATGGAACGCCGACAAAACCGAGGTAACATTCACCCTGCGCGAAGGCCACAAGTGGTCAGATGGCGACGACTTCACCTCGGATGACGTTGTGTTCTGGGTCAACGACATCATGCGCAATGAAGAGCTGACCCCAGCTGTCTGGGGCAACTGGGCCCATGGCGGTGAGACTGTTAAGATTAACAAGATCAGCGATACACAATTTACCTTTATCTTCGCCGAGCCTAACCCTGTTTTCCTGCATTACCTTGCAACCAGCGGGTCATACTTTACCCCATGGGCTGCAAGCCATGTGCTGAAGCAGTACCATGCCGCCTATAACCCTGATGCTAATGCAAACGCGGTGGCTGCTGGTTATGACGACTGGACGTTGAATTTCAAAACCTACTACAACAAATGGAAAGACGCGGTGACGGCCACTGAAAAAGGCCTGACGGTACCAACGCTGGAAAGCCATATCATGGCCCAGGCAACTGATGGTACGCGGCGCGATTTCATTGCCAACCCGTTCTACTTCAAGGTGGACAGCGCTGGTAATCAACTGCCCTATATTGATCGCCACAATGAGCGTTTTCTGGAAAAGCAAATCTGGACGCTGGAAATGATCAGCGGAAATGTTGACCAGAAATCGCAAAACGTCGATCTGGCCGATTTCCCGCTTATCAAGGAAAACGAAGCCCGTGGTGACTATACGCTGAACCTGAATGACGGCCAAATCGGTCCGGTTCTGGTATTCAATTATACTATTGCGGATGAAGGCAAACTGTTTGCCTATTCGGACAAGCGTTTCCGTAAAGCGATGTCAGTTGCCATCAACCGTCCCGAGCTGATCGACCAGTTGTTCCTAGGTCTGGCCAACACTGATCAGGCGATGCCTGCCGGGACAACATTTGCCACTGATGCGGATCGTGCATTCATGACAGATTTTGATCTGGATATGGCAAACAGCCTGCTGGATGATATGGGCATGACTGCCCGTGATGGCGAAGGTTTTCGGATGACCCCGGATGGCGAACCTTTCAAGATCTTCTGGGAATATTCGCTGCAGTTCACCCGCTCGCCTGAATTCCCGCTGCTGATTGCGGATTACTGGCGTGCTGCTGGCATTAACGTGTTGTTGAAAGAGATCCCGACTGAGCTCCTGCGTCAGAAAGGCGACCTGAACGAGCTGGAGATTGCCATGGAATGGGACCTTCCCTTCGTTTGGAACCTGTTGGCTGAGCCGACAGTTTATTCCGCTCCTTGGGGTGTTTCTTCGCCAATCACTGGCGGGCCGTGGGCAAACTACATGAAAACAGGTGGTGCCGAAGGTATTGAGCCTCCTGCATGGGTTAGTGAGCTAAACCAGACGGCGCTTGACTTTGCGGCTGCTGTTCAAGGTTCGGACGAAAGCAACGCACTTGGCGCCAAGCTGATCCAGCTGAATCTTGAAAACATGGTGATCATCGGAACGGCCGGTGCTGTGCCACAGATCAACGTGGTGTCAAACAAGCTGGTCAATGTGCCGCGCTGGAACCTGAATGCGTATCGTGCGGGCTTTGCCCATTCGCAACAGGTTGAGCAGTGGGCTTTCAAATAGGTTAGCCTCCAACCGCAAGACCGGATGCCGCGGGAACCCCAGTGGGCCACACTGCCTCGCGGTATCCAACTACCAATATCCTTTGACAATTATTGTTGAGCTGGCAAATCTGAAAATACCAGTTTGCCAAAATTAGGGAGAGGCGCGTGCAGTTATTTCAACAAATCCTGACACGACTGGGCGTTTCTGTTCTGATGCTGCTCGCGGTATCAGTTGTCGCGTTCATTATTGTGAACCTACCACCTGGCGACTTTGCCGATGCCTTTGCAGCTGCCAAAATCTCCAGCGGTGAAATCGTCACTGCTGCAGAGCTGGAGGCCATTCGCGACCGTTACGGCCTTAATGACCCGGCAATCGTGCAATATTTCGACTGGCTCAGCGGCATGCTGCGTGGCGATTTCGGCCATTCCTGGAGCTATAGCCGCCCCGTCGTCGAAGTGATCAGCGAGCGCCTGCCAATGACCATCGTCATCGCTATGGGTACATTGTTTTTCACATATTTAATGGCCATTCCACTGGGGATATATTCCGCCATACGGCAATATTCTGTGGCCGATTACACCTTTACCATCATTGGCTATGTCGGACTGGCGACGCCGAATTTTCTGTTGGCACTGGTGCTGTTGTACTTCGCTAATTCGTGGTTCGGCGTCAGCGTAGGTGGGCTGTTTTCGCTGGAATATCAGGATGCGCCTTGGTCCTGGGCGCGGATGAAGGATTTTCTGGCGCATTTATGGGTGCCGATACTGGTGCTTGGCACTGCGGGTACCGCATTTCAACTGCGCATCATGCGCGCGACACTGCTGGAAGAGCTGAATAAAATGTATGTAACGGCTGCCCGCGCCACCGGCCTGTCGGAATTCCGGTTGATCCTTAAATACCCGGTACGTCTGGCGCTGAACCCGATAGTTTCAACACTGGGCTGGGAACTAACCACGGTTATTTCCGGGGCCCCGATCATCGGTCTGGTGCTCTCGCTCCCGGATACCGGACCGATGTTTATCAACGCTTTGCGGACGCAGGATATGTTCCTCGCGGGGGCGATGTTGCTGATCTACTGCGTGCTGGTGATGATTGGCTCATTTATTTCGGATGTCTTGCTGATGCTGGTCGATCCGCGCGTGAAAATGGGGGCTGAGTAGATGAGCACCACAACGTCAAACACCCCCGCTAAGAAGCAAAAGGCGATAAAACGACTAGACCTTGCCAGTTCGCGTCAGCTGATGTGGTTTAAGTTCCGCCGTCACCGGCTGGCGATGGTTGGCTCGGCGATCATCATGGTATTCATGGTAATTTCCCTGATCCCGGAATTTCTGTCCTCAACCAAACCGCAGACGCGTGACCCCGCCTATACGTCGGGTGCACCCACGGGAATTCATATATTTGATGAAAACTGGGTTCCTCATTTGCCGTTCATATACGGGCGCTCGATTGAGCGTGATCCGGTGACCTTGCGCAAGCTGACAGTGCTGAACAAAGAGGTGCGCATACCGCTCAAGTTCTTTGCCAAGGGTGAGGAATACACCTATTTCGGGCTGTTCAAGGGCAGCCGACACCTGTTTTTGACTGAAGGAACCAACATCCATATCTTTGGTACTGACAAGCTGGGCCGCGATATTTATAGCCGCACGATGTATGCCACGCGGGTATCAATCTCAATCGGTGTAATCGGTGTTCTGGCGGCATTTTTCATTGGCATGGCCATCGGCGGTCTGGCGGGGCTGAAGGGCGGTATGACCGACGCGGTGATCATGCGGTTGATTGAATTTATCCGCTCGATCCCCAGTCTGCCGCTGTGGATGGGTCTGGCGGCGGCTTTGCCGCGGGAATGGTCGGCGGTGCAGGTTTATGTGGTGGTGACGCTGATATTGGCGGCGATCGGCTGGACCACGCTGGCGCGACGGGTGCGCAGTAAATTGCTGACCCTGCGAAATGAGGATTTCATTCAGGCGGCACGGCTTGCCGGGTGTTCCAACTATCGACTTGTATCCAAGCATATGCTGCCGGCTTTCATGAGCTATCTGATCGTCGATCTGACGGTTGCTTTCCCGGTTATTCTGCTGGCGGAAACCACGCTTAGTTTTCTGGGGCTGGGCATGCGCGAGCCGATGGTCAGCTGGGGGGTGCTGCTGTTTTCGGCGCAAAACGTCACTGCGCTTGCACACACACCATGGCTGCTGATCCCCGGTGCGTTCATTTTGCTGATCGTGATAGCCTTCAACTTTTTCGGCGACGGATTGCGCGATGCCGCTGATCCGTTTTCAAAATAGGGGGCGGGAATGTCGGAATATCTGCTCAAAGTCGAAAATCTGACCATCGCGCTTGATGTAGGATCGGTGCCGTTGCCGATTGTTCAGGACATCAATTTCACCATTCAACCGGGTAAAGTGTTCGCGCTGGTTGGGGAAAGCGGGTCGGGTAAAACGATTGTATCGTTGTCGATCCTACGTCTTCTCGGTAAGGGCGTGAAAATAACCGAGGGCAAAATCAAGTTCCACAAACATGGCGGCGAACCGGTAGATATTGCTGCACTTGACCCCAAGGGTAAAGATATACAGGCCCTGCGCGCCGCCGAGATAGGGATGATTTTTCAGGAACCGATGAGCTCATTTTCCCCGGTTCATACTATCGGCAATCAGGTGGAAGAGGTCATCCGTCTGCACATGGATCTTGACAAAAAACAGACCCGCGCAAGGGCCGTGGAGATGCTGGGCAAGGTGGGTATTACTGATCCTGAACGCGCCGTGAACCAATACCCGTTCGAGTTTTCCGGTGGCATGCGGCAACGCGCTATGATCGCTCGTGCTTTGGCGTGCAACCCATCCTTGCTGATCGCGGATGAACCAACTACCGCGCTGGATGTTACCATTCAGGCGCAAATCCTGAACCTGATGAAGACGCTACAAACCGATTTGAACATGGCTAACCTGTTCATTTCGCATAATATTGGCGTCATTGCCCAAATCGCCAACGATGTGGGGATCATGTATATGGGCAAAATTGTTGAACAGGGTCCGGTGCGTGATATTTTGCGAAACCCACAACATCCGTATACCAAAGGCCTGCTGCGCGCGATCCCGCATCTGGCGGATATTGGCCGCTCGCGCCGCCTGGAACCAATTGCCGGTACTGTACCAAATCTGTTTGAGCGCCCGCCCGGATGTCCGTTTGCCGCAAGGTGCAATGAACTCATTGACGGGGTCTGTAACAAGACCTTTCCAGATGTCACGGACATCCATGACACCCATACAGTCGCCTGTCACGCCGTGTCACACAATATGGCGGTATCAGCATGAGCAACCTGATCGAAGTCAAAGACCTGACCGTCGAATTCAAAGGCCCGAAAAAGGGCATGTTTGGCAAACGCGGTGCCTCAGTTTTCGCGGTGGACGATGTGTCGCTGGATATCCGCAAAGGCGAGGCTTTGGGTTTGGTTGGCGAAAGCGGATCGGGCAAAACCACATTCGGGCGCGCAGTGCTTCGGCTTCAGGAACCAACATGCGGTTCTGTACGAATGAATGCAGCCGGCGGCACCAAGGTCATCACTGATCTGGACGCCAAGACTCTGCGTAAAAGCTGGCAACAGATGCAAATGGTGTTCCAGGACCCGAACTCATCACTGAATTCGCGCATGACCGTACTGGATACCATCGCTGAATCTCTTTTGGTGAATGGTTTGGCCAAGAACATGAAAGAAGCGCGTCCGCGCGTCGTGGAAGTCGCCGAAAGTTGTGGCCTGACCACCGATCAGCTTTCCCGCTACCCCCATGCGTTTAGCGGTGGTCAGCGGCAGCGGATCTCAATTGCCCGTGCATTGGTGATGGGGCCGGAATTCATTGTGTGCGACGAACCTGTGTCGGCACTTGACGTATCTATACAAGCGCAGGTTCTGAACCTGCTGATCGATCAGCAGGAAAAGCTGGATCTGACGCTGCTATTCATCAGCCACGATCTGGTTGTTGTGGCCTATATTTGCGATCGGATTGCAGTGATGTATCTTGGCAATGTCATCGAAATTGCCCCAACCAAAGATCTGTTCAAAGGTCCACTGCACCCCTACACCGAAGCGCTGATGTCGGCGATACCATCGGATGATCCGGACCATGAGCTGGGCGATAATATGCTGGCTGGTGAGGCAACCGGAGCCGTCAGCGCTACCCGGCAGGGCTGTTTGTTCAGCCCGCGCTGCCGATATTCAGACGGTGACAAATGCGCCAAACTTAAACCCCCGCTGGTGGATTCCGGGCCAGACCGCAGGGTCGCCTGCCACTATGCGGACAAGTTGACGCTTACCGGTTACGGCGACCTTTGAAAAAGATAACGCTATGAATTTACTGCATATATCTGACATCCATTTTGGCCCATACCACTGGGACGTGGATGACAATATTGTTCTTAATCGTCTGAACGCATTCAATGCTGACATCGTCTTGAACACCGGTGATCTGACATCAGATTCATTGCAGGTCGAATTTCAAGAAGCACAGGATTTTCTGAAAAAACTGACCTGTAATAACATCGTTTCAATCCTTGGAAACCACGACAAATATTCCAAACGCTCGCATGAAATGTTTCGAAAATACATCTATGATGGCAATTTTATTCAGCCCAAAGATGCTGCGATCGTCAAAAAAAGGAAGGTATTTATTAGCCCTGTATCGGCCCGGCTTAATGACTACTTTACCGATGTAAATTTTCTGCGTTCGTTTGATGTAGGCGATGAGAAAATCCTGATTATTTGTGTGGATACCAACCTGTTTCAAAGCGATTCAGGTTATGTCGACTGGCAAATTTTAGCAGCACTGGAAGAAGAAATTGCGAACACACCTCATGATCGGGCATTGTTGCTGGCACATCATTCGGTTCTATCAACCGACGAAGACCCGCTGATCAATTCCAAACGCTTGTCAGATTTTATCCTGGCACAGAATATCGAAGCAACATTTTGCGGCCATACCCATGAGCTGGACATTTTACAGGTGATTGATGTCATTTCCGGCGGGCAGTTCCGGCAATTTATGTGTGGCTCATTGTCGTCGGTTAATATTCCGCGCGACACGAACATGTATTGCACATACGAAAACTTCGGGACGCCAGAAGAGGTAATTACAGTCGTAAGGTTGGTCCCGACTGAGCAGGGGCTGGAGTTTGTCGAATCGGTAGTTGGTGGCGGAATGAGCGACAAGCATCGCACCAATATTCTGCCGAGGAGAGACAGTTAGTCAGATGAAAACGAAAGAGCGCCTCTGATCAATCCAATCGCTTTTGGATATCCGCGGCCGGGTCTCATTGAAAAACCCCCGCGTAGATGGAATTTCAATTGCTGGCGGCCTGTGTTGTCTTCGCTGCACATTTATGCTTTGAAATTGCAATGAATTTGCTTCACATCTCGGACATCCACTTTGGGCCTTATCATTGGGCGGTTGACGACGATCTGGTGATAGATCGCTTAAATGCCTTTCCGGCAGATATTGTGTTCAACACTGGTGATATAACATCAGATTCTTTTCCGGCAGAGTTTCAGGAAGGCGCCGAATTTCTGGCTAAACTAACCTGTCCCAATGTGGTTTCGATCCCTGGAAACCACGACAAATATTCCAAGCGTTCGCATGAACTATTCCGAGAGCATATTTACAACGGAAGTTTTGTTCAGCCCAAAGACCCCAAGCTGGTTAAAAAAAACAAGGTGTTCATTAACCCGTCATCCGCTGTGCTAAGCGACTATTTCACTGAGATAAACTACACACGTCATTTCAACGTCGACCTCGAAATAATATTGATTGTCTGCATCGATACAAATCTGTTTCAGAAGGATTCAGGTGTGGTGGAGATTCAGATACTTGAGACCCTGAAAGACAATATCTCAGAACTAAAATTCGACCGCGCCCTCATGCTAACGCATCATTCAATCTTAACCACAGATGAAGACCCGCTATCCAATTCGAAACGCCTGTCTGATTTCCTGCTTGAAATGGATATTGAGGCTACTTTTTGTGGCCACACCCATGAGCTGGACATTACTGAAGTTACAGATTTGGTGCGTGGAAAAAAATATCGTCAATTCATGTGTGGTTCCCTTTCGTCCGTTAACATTTCCAAAGAAAAAAACATGTTCTGCACTTACGAAAACTTTGGAACGGAAAGCGAAATAATCACCGTCACACGAATGCTGCCAACAAAAAATGGTGTCGAGTTTGTAGAATCAAAGTTAGCCACATGAACTCCAAAGAGCGAATGCAGTCGATTAACGCTTTGCTGGAAGTGCGCGGTCGCGTTTCCGTGATGGAGTTGGCCGAACAGTTTAATGTAGCGCAGGAAACTATTCGCAGAGATCTCGCGAAGCTGGAAGAAAATGGCGCTGTCCGCAAAATCCACGGTGGTGCCATTAGCTCTCAAAATAAGTTTGAGGAATCCCTTGTTTCACGCCTTAGTCAAGGCATTCCTGAGAAGCACAAACTGTCTCGATACGCCGCAAAATTGATCCCGTCAGGAAGCACCTTGTTCATTGATTTTGGAACTACAACCAATATTTTTGTTGAACATATCAACCAACTTTCAAACCTGACAGTGTTTACAAATTCGCACCTGATTGCCGCCGCATTTACCGAAAACCCCACCTGTGAGGCCTACGTGTTTGGAGGCAAATACGACGATAAATTCAAGTCAAATTCTGGTCCGATGGTGATCGAAGGTATCAATCAGTATTACTCGGATTTTACCGTTATTAGTATCGGAGGAATAGACAAAGATTCTGGGTTTTCCTTGCAAGATATTGGCGAGGCAATGACGGCCAAAGCGATGCTTACCCGCAGCACAAAAAATATAGTTATCGCTGATCCAAGCAAATTTAACCGGCGCGGAATTGCGCATGTGGCCGACTTTCATCAAATTGATTACTTGGTAACTTCCGAAAAACCTGACGCCGAAATGTGCGCTGTGTTGGAGGCCAACAACGTAGTGCTAATTGCATCAGACGGTGCTGTCAGCGATGCTTCTCTTGAGGTAGATCTTCTAGAAAAATAGTTAGTTTGGCCGGCAACCAAATACACACAACGTTATATGTTTTCTGTCGAAACATCAGACATAAAAAGAGGTGATGTGCTCAGCAATTCAATATTCTTAGCGATGTATTTTCCTACTTTTTTAATCAGAGTTTCAACAAGAAGAAGTTACCAGAAAATTTTCGAAAGACTGCTCAGTTTTAATATGAAGGCAGGGAGGTGGACAAAAGGTCGTGCAACAGCCCATTTGAGGGTCTAAGAATAAGGGCGTGGATCATCGGGAAACCCATTACACGAACAAGAAAAACCGTTGTAAAATCAAGGCTTTTGAGGCGTTATGAGCAGCTATGTTGGGGTGATTTGGTGCC
>CAZRHV010000015.1:0-52942 GCA_964599985.1 uncultured Marinosulfonomonas sp.
GCACCATCCGCAAAACACCGTGCGCCGCAGGGTGTTGCGGGCCAAAGTTGATGTTAAAATTACGAATTTTCTGCTCACCGGTCAGGGTATCGCTATAGTTTCCGTCCATCATATCTTGACCCCCGACATATTGGCCTGCCACGCGTCTGGCAAATGCTCGAAACGCGCGTTCACGTAATCATATTGCCGCGCCAGCATAAGCTGTGCCTGCTCGTGTTGTTTATCGCTCATCGACGCTTTTGGTCCGACATGAACCTGGAGGTCAAGCCTGGCTTTTGCCAACCCGATACCCAGAAAATTACAGATGCGTTCAATTGTTTTGTAGGAAAACAGCTCTTCAAAAAATACAACCAAAAGCTGGGAAGGTTCGAGCGCATTGTTCAGGCGCTCCAGTGTCGCACGGTAATCGCTCCGCTCCAATATATTGCCGTGCTTTCCATTCGTCAGACCGGTAAATATTTCGTCAGCGCGGGTTTGCACGTTTACTTTCCCGTCAGAGTTTCGCCCCGCAATCATCCTTATATGGGACCAAAGCCGCGAAACCGGATCGCGCAGAATATAGACAAATCGCACGTTCGTCGCTAGTTGCGCCATTTTGCCAAGCCGCTGTTCCGCTAGCAACCCGTAAGCTGGCGTAATATCGGCGATGACTGTTTCGTTTTGACGCCCGGCATTAAGGAACCCAAGGTAATCCGAAACCGATTCCTGACCGGTTTCCAGAAGAGCTATCAGCTCATTGCAATCGTCAATCCGAAGCTGGAATTTTGTATATTTTTGGTCGCTTGCGCTGTTCATACGACTGGTTAATATTTCAATACGTTTGCGAATGTCAGCGATTTGCCAATTCTGGTTCTGACAATCCAGCGCATCAAAATAGTGCAGCTCTTTTACCGATCTGACATGGGCCTCTGGATGGCTACCCAGAAATTTATGCAGCCAACTGGTGCCGGATTTGGCCGCGCCAACGCAAAACAACAGTGTCGGGTCAGAAGTCACTAACCTGTTGCCCCTTCTTTATCGTCGCCCTTTTCGTCACCGGGAAGGATATATTTAGCACCTTCCCAGGGGCTCATGAAATCAAACTGGCGGTATTCCTGCACCAGCTTGACCGGCTCATAAACAACACGTTTCTGGGCTTCGTCATAGCGGACTTCGGTGTAGCCGGTGGTGGGGAAATCCTTGCGCAGCGGGTGGCCTCGAAAACCGTAATCTGTCAACAGGCGACGCAGGTCCGGGTGGCCAGAATAAAGGATGCCGAACATGTCAAACACTTCGCGTTCAAACCAGTTAGCTGATTGATGGATGTCACTGATCGAGGGCACCATATCGTCTTCACGCGTTGCGACTTTTACCCGGATGCGGTGGTTCTGATACATCGACAGGAAATGATAAACGCTGTCAAACCGCGCCTCGCGGCCCGGATAGTCAATGGCAGTGATATCCACCAGCGTCGAAAACCGGCAGGTGCGGTCGGTTTTCAGAAAATCGACAAAGGCGTGAAGCGAGGCCAGCGGAACATTTACCGTCAGCTCGCCCAAGGTTACATCCCAGCTAAGCACGCAATCGGGGCGTTTTAGCTCTATGTGGGTGCCCAGTTCGTTCATCGCTTCTGACATCGGGTCTACCTTTGGATCGTGCCGGTGCGCCGTATTTTGCGCTGGAGCTGAAGCAAGCCATATAACAGCGCCTCGGCCGTTGGTGGGCAACCGGGGACATATACATCCACCGGAACAATCCGATCACAGCCACGCACTACTGAATAGGAATAGTGGTAATAGCCGCCACCGTTCGCACAGGAACCCATGGACAGAACATAACGTGGTTCGGGCATCTGGTCGTATACTTTGCGCAGGGCCGGAGCCATTTTATTGGTCAGCGTTCCGGCGATGATCATCAGGTCAGACTGGCGCGGGGACGCGCGCGGGGCGGTCCCGAAACGCTCCATATCATAACGCGGCATGGCGCAATGCATCATTTCAACGGCGCAACAGGCCAGCCCGAACGTCATCCAGTGCAGGCTGCCGGTGCGCGCCCAGTTGATCACATCTTCGGTGGATGTCAGAATAAAGCCCTTATCCTGCAATTCGCGGTTCAGGACGCTTGTGGCGACTTCCTTATCACCTTCTGCGGTGTTGGCAGCGATGCTTAGTCCCATTCCAGCGCCCCCTTTTTCCATTCATAGGCGAAACCAATGGTCAGCACCCCCAGGAATACAATCATCGACCAGAAACCCAATATCCCTACATCCTTGAACGCCACCGCCCATGGGAAAAGGAAAGCGATTTCCAGATCAAAAATGATGAACAATATAGCCACCAGATAGAACCGCACATCAAACTTCATCCGCGCGTCATCAAAGGCGTTAAATCCGCATTCATAGGCGCTGATCTTTTCCGGGTCTGGATTGCGAACTGCAATCACGACTGCGGCGAGGATAAGGACAACGCCCAATGCAACGGCGACTGCCAGAAAAATGACAATGGGCAGGTAGTTTCGAAGCAGCTCTTCCACTATGGCTCCTTTCATGGGGATTACCCCATGGTGTTGGCTTGGCTCGGTGTAGCGCCGGGGTAAGACAGGGTCAACCAAAGGGCGGGTTGAAATAGCCGTATTTTGTCAGGAAATTTGGCGTCTGCGATCAAACTGCGCTGTGCAAAGTCACGGGCGACAATTGTTTTACGTCCAGGGGGCGGGATTATTGGCAAAAAATGCGTCTATCCCCTGCTTGGCCTCTTCGCTTTTCCAGCGTGTAATCAGTGCGTTAATTGATGCCTCAATCGTGTCCTCATCTATTACCGGTCCAAGTCGGCGGGCCAGGGCCTTGGCTTCAGCAATCGCGCCGGGGGCGCAGGACAGGTAAGGATTGATTTCCTCTTCCACTGTGGCATCGAGATTATCCGGTGTGGTTACCCGTGCAATTACACCAAGCGAGAGAGCTTCATCGGCCCCAAACAGACGTGAAGACATGAAAACCCGTCTTGCGTTGGCTTCGCCCATTCGAGCCACGACATAGGGGCCGATGGTTGCCGGGATCAGACCAAGGCGGGTTTCGGTCAGGCCAAAACGTGCATGATCCACACTGACTGCCACATCGCAAACCGATGCAAGGCCAATGCCGCCGCCAAAGGCGTTGCCCTGAATGCGCCCGATCAGCGGTTTTGGCATGGTGTTCAACGCGAAAAGCATCATCGCCAGCTTGCGGGCCTCGGCCGCGCGGGTGGCATTATCAGCTACCATCTGCGCCTTCATCCAGTTCAGATCACCACCGGCGCAGAAGCTTTTGCCAGCACCTGTCAGGACAATAACCCGAACGTCCCGGTCAACGCCAAGTTGCCGCGCGGCGTCAGCCAGTTCGGCAATCATTTCGCCTGACATTGCGTTGTGTTTCTCGGGACGGTTCAGGGTCAGGGTCGCAACTCCGCGTTCGTCTGTTTCAATCTGGATGGTATCTGGCATTATTTCCCCCGCAATGATCTGGCAAACTCTGCGGCCCGTTCCAGGATTTCGGCGTTCAATCCCGTTTCATATCCGCACGATATAAGCCGCTGATGAACGGTCTCTGTCGCTACATTTCCCGCCGCGCCCGGCGCGAAGGGGCACCCCCCCAAGCCGCCAACAGCCGCATCAAAGACCCGCAACCCATATTCAAGCGAGGCTTCAATATTATCAAGTGCGCGGGATTTTGTATCATGGAAATGACCGGCTAGTTGATTGGCAGGGATGTGCTGACAAACAACGTCCAGCATTGCGCGGGTGGTCTGAGGTGTGGCGTGACCGATTGTGTCGCCGAGGGAGATTTCATAACAACCCATTTCAAGCAGAGCGTGCGCAACATCAGCAACTTTTTCTGGCGCAGTTGGGCCATCATATGGGCAGTCAGTTACGCAGGAAACGTAACCGCGCACTTGCACATTTTTTGCCAATGCAGCGGTGAGAACTGGTTCGAACCGTTCAAAACTTTCAGAAACCGAACAATTAACATTTGCCTGACTAAATCCTTCCGACGCCGATCCAAACACCGAAATTTCGTCAGCATTTGCTGCTACCGCACGCTCAAATCCCTGTATATTTGGCGTCAGTGCAGCGTAGGAAATACCGGGCGTGCGCCTGATCCCGGCCAGAACATCCGCACTATCGGCCATTTGCGGCACCCATTTTGGGCTGACAAAACTTGCAACTTCTATGCGGCGAAACCCGGCTTGGGAAAGCAAATCAACCAGCGCAATTTTATCCCTGGTCGCTATTTCATGCGATTCATTTTGCAGCCCGTCGCGGGGTCCAACCTCGAAAATTTCGACAGGTTCAGCCATCCCAGGGCTCAAAAAATTCCTGGGGCCAAAGTAGTGTCGCGCCTTTTGGTGGCAACGAGGCTTTGAAGGCCGGGCGTTTAGTCAGGCGTTGATACCAATCCGTCAGATTTTCAAATCCCTCAATCCGTGTAAAATGGCGCGCCATATAGACCGCCTGCCCGACGGCAATATCCGCCGCCGAAAACCCGCTATCCAGCAGGTTATCACGTCCACTCAGGCGCTGTTCCAGTGCCGTATAACATTTCCCAAGGCGCTTTGCCTCGACCTGCATAACAATCGGGCTGCGCATGGCGTCGTCATAAAGTGCAATATGCTGCTGGGTCAGAGCGGCAGAATGCTGGCTGATGGTTTCCGCGAAATGTAACCAGATCAGCCAACCGGATCGCTCCGGGTCGCCCGGGTCGCGGCCCAGACCTGAGTTGGGGCACTTTTCACACAGGACCTGCATGATCGCCCCCGATTCCCACAGCGTTTCACCGCGAAATTCCAGAGCAGGCACACGCCCGGCGGGGTTTAGCGCCAGGTATTCGTTTGAACGCAACGATTTGTTGAAGGGGTGCACAACCGTTTCGAACTCTACGCCCAATTCGTTCAGCAACCACAACACGCGCATCGAACGAGTTTGATGGCAGTGGTGCAATCTGATCATTGCTTTTCCCCGACCAGTGAAATCAGTACCGAACCCGCTTCTACCTGATCGTTTAATTTCACCAGAACTTCATTCAGCTTGCAATCGCGCGGTGCGTTCAGGCTGTGTTCCATTTTCATGGCCTCGAGGATGACCAAGGGCTCACCCGCTTTCACCTTTTCGCCGGTCTTTTTGAAAACTGCTTTGATCAGGCCTGGCATTGGTGCTTCTATCACGTTGCTTGTGGATCCAGCATCTGTGCCCTCTTCCAGTGCTTCGGGAATTGTGAAATGCCAAGCCTGATCCGCGAACACGCTGACAGTATCGCCGATTTTTTCAACGCAAAAATTCGCAGGGCTGTTGACGTCGCCCCAGATTTCGCCGCGTCGCTGAAACTGGAAATCTGTTTTGCCCACAGCCACATCAACCCGGTCCGGGCCGAAAACCTGCAGAACCACATCAATATCTTCACCGTTTGCCGCCAGTCGAATTGTCCTTTGTCCCGGTGCCCAAAGCGCAAAACCAGTCGCCCAACTTTCTGTCGCTCCGATGTCCGCAGCGATAATTGCAGCCAGTGCTACCACAAAATCTGAGGCTGGTCTCTCGGCTGTTAACAACGCTAAATTTCGCCCGATCAAGCCGGTATCAACGTCGCCACTCTGAAATTCCGCGTGACGCGCCAAATTTCCCAGAAATGTCAGATTTGTAACCGTTCCGGCCACTTCTGTAGCTGAAAGGGCCGCAGAAAGTTTAGAAAGTGCTATCTCTCTGGTTGGGCCATGTACCGTAATCTTGGCGATCATCGGGTCATAGAACGGTGATATCTGATCCCCTGCCCGCACACCTGTATCGGCGCGGGCGTTGTCTGGAAACTTCAGGTGACGAAGCGTTCCAGTAGCCGGAAGAAACCCTTTGGGGACATCTTCTGCGTATAGTCGCGCTTCAAATGAATGACCGTTTAATTCCAGTTGATCCTGAGTTTTCGGAAGGCTTTCACCCGAAGCAACACGAAGCTGCCACTCCACCAGATCGATGCCGGTTACCGCCTCGGTCACCGGGTGTTCAACCTGCAAACGGGTGTTCATTTCCATGAACCAGAACTTGTCCGGGTGCAGACCTTCCGAGCCATCAACGATGAATTCCACCGTCCCTGCCCCTTTGTAGCCGATTGCCTTGGCCGCACGCACCGCTGCATCCCCCATTGCCGAGCGCATTTCATCCGTCATACCCGGTGCCGGGGCCTCTTCGATCACCTTTTGATGGCGGCGTTGTAATGAGCAGTCCCGCTCAAACAGATGCACCACATTGTTGCCGTCACCAAACACCTGAATTTCGATGTGGCGAGGTTTTTCTACGAATTTTTCGATCAGGACAGCGTCATTTCCAAAGGCATTCTTAGCCTCCGAGCGGGCGGAGCGTAGCTCGGCCAGGAAATCACCCGAACTTTCCACCATCCGCATACCTTTACCACCCCCCCCGGCGACAGCTTTGATCATCACGGGGTAGCCAATTTTACCGGCTTCCGCCTGCAATTTTACAGCGTCCTGATCCGCGCCATGATACCCCGGCACCACCGGAACCCCGGCTTTTTCCATCAGTTTTTTAGCCGCATCCTTTAGACCCATAGCGCGGATGGCTTGTGCCGAGGGGCCGATGAATACCAACCCGGCTTTATCTATTTCATCAACGAAATCTGGATTTTCAGACAAAAATCCATAGCCGGGATGGATCGCCTGTGCGCCGGTTTTCAGGGCTGCAGCTATGATAGCACCGCCCCGCAAATAACTGTCAGCGGGGGCGGAACCACCGATATGCACCGCCTGATCCGCCATTTCCACATGGCGGGCATTTTCATCGGCATCCGAATACACTGCAACCGTCGCAACACCCAAAGAGCGCGCGGTATCGATAACCCGGCAAGCGATTTCACCACGATTGGCGATCAGGATTTTAGTGAACATCGCTTACATCCTGAATACGCCAAAGCGCGTTTCTTCGATCGGGGCATTCAGGGCTGTACTCAGGCTCAGGCCCAGGACTTCCCTTGTTTTGCGCGGATCTACAATGCCATCGTCCCAAAGCCGGGCTGAAGCGTATAGCGGGTGGGATTGTTCTTCAAACAATTCAATTGTCGGGCGTTTGAATTCGGCTTCTTCTTCGGGCGACCAAGTGCCACCGCCTCGCTCAATCGCGTCACGTTTCACGGTGGCCAAAACCCCGGCCGCCTGCGGGCCACCCATCACGGAAATCCGCGAATTTGGCCAACTCCAGAGGAACCGTGGTTGATAGGCGCGCCCGGCCATGCCGTAGTTGCCTGCACCAAAGGAGCCCCCAACGATCATAGTGATCTTGGGGACAGATGTGGTTGCAACCGCCGTCACCAGTTTGGCCCCGTGGCGAGCGATGCCTTCGTTTTCGTATTTGCGACCCACCATAAATCCGGTTATATTTTGAAGGAATATCAATGGGATACGACGTTGGCTGCATAGTTCAACAAAATGCGCGCCCTTTTGCGCACTTTCAGAAAACAACACACCATTGTTGGCGATAATACCAACCGGGCAACCCAGAATATGGGCAAATCCGGTGACCAGCGTTTCGCCAAACCGGGGCTTGAATTCATCCAATCGTGAGCCGTCAACCACCCGGGCAATAATTTCGCGGATATCATAGGGGGTGCGCAGATCGCCGGGCACCACCGACAGAATTTCATCCGGGTCATAGGCCGGGTCTTCAATCGGTTGGAACTGAACAGTGTCCGGTTTTCGTCGGTTTAGTGAGCCAACTGCGCGACGCGCGAGCGCCAAAGCGTGGGCGTCATCCTCTGCCAGATAATCTGCGACGCCTGATAGGCGGGTGTGAACATCGCCACCGCCGAGGTCTTCGGCAGTAACAATTTCACCAGTGGCGGCCTTGACCAATGGCGGGCCAGCAAGGAATATAGTGCCTTGATCTTTAACAATAATTGTTACATCCGACATCGCCGGGACATAGGCACCACCGGCAGTACAAGACCCCATGACAACGGCGATCTGTGCAATCCCCTTGGCCGACATCCGGGCCTGATTGTAAAAAATCCGGCCAAAATGGTCGCGGTCCGGGAAGACTTCATCCTGATTTGGCAGGTTGGCTCCGCCGCTATCCACCAGATAGATGCACGGCAGATGACATTCCCCGGCGATTTCCTGAGCGCGCAGGTGTTTTTTAACGCTCATCGGGAAATAGGTGCCGCCCTTGACGGTGGCATCGTTGCAAACCACCATCACATCCTGGCCTTGCACCTGACCGACACCTGCGATCACCCCGGCACCGGGGGCAGCGCCATCATACATGCCATGTGCCGCCGTCGCGCCAATTTCCAGAAACGGACTGCCGGGATCAAGCAGGTTTGCCACCCGGTCACGGGGCAACATTTTACCGCGTGAAAGGTGACGGGTGCGGGATTTTTCACTGCCCCCGGAGGCAACACTGGCCGCCGCCTCGGCAGCGGTAGCAAGCATTTCAAGATGTGCCGAGCGATTGTTCTGCGCGGTTTCGCTGCCTGCGATAAGCTGCGAGATAATCCGGCTCATTCGAAAAACCCGCGTTTTTGCCGTAATTGAATTGTGCGCTCGGCGGTCAGGGCCATAATGCAACCGGTGCCTGCAATATGGCGCATCGAACCAGACCCCCAGACGGCGTAGTCTAGTGCGCATTCGGCGTCGCGAAAATTTATCCAGGCACGTTGAGCATCCCGTAACGCATTGGCACGGTTGGCGAATTCGGGAAAGTAATCCTGATCATCCTGATCAGATGCCTTCGCCCATGCCATCGTCTTACCGTATTCTTCGTTGAGCAGTTTATCCCAATACTCAGCTTCAGCATTGTTACACATCGACATACCAAGGGTGGTTTCACCGCCGTCTTCTTCGCTCATACATGCGCCAGACAGCGCACCAATGCACTGTTGTTTTGCTTCCGCGCCGTCAGCTTCTTTGTAGCACTGCGCCAGCAATGGGCTGTAAATTTCAACAAGTTCATCTTGGGTAAAAGCTGGCGATGCCAGGAACAATAGGCAGATAAAATATTTCATTTCATCGCCCCCATCATTTCACGCCCTATCAGCATCCGCCGTATTTCGGATGTCCCGGCACCAATTTCCATCAGCTTGGCATCGCGAAACATACGACTGACCGCGCTATCATTCATAAAGCCAGCTCCGCCCATTGCCTGCACGGCCTGATGTGCAACTTTCATTGCTTCTTCCGAGGCATAAAGCACGCAAGCCGCCGCGTCCTGACGGGTGACGGTTCCGCGATCACAGGAGCGCGCGACCTCATAAATATAGGCGCGGGCTGAATTCATCGACGTGTACATATCCGCCATTTTACCCTGCATTAGCTGAAAGTTTCCAACGGGTTGGCCAAATTGTTTACGCTCGACCATGTAGGGCATCACTTCGTCCAGACAGGCGGCCATGATGCCGGAGCCGATGGCCGACAAAACCACACGTTCATAGTCCAGCCCCGACATCAGAACGGCCACGCCGCGCCCCTCTTCGCCCAGCACGTTATTGAATGGCACTTCGACATCTTCAAAGATCAGTTCAGCGGTGTTTGAGCCGCGCATCCCGAGCTTGTCGAAATGCGGCGATGTGGAAAACCCGTTCATCGACTTTTCAACAATGAAAGCTGTCATGCCACGACTACCCGCATCCGGGTCGGTCTTGGCGTAAACCACCAGCGTATCGGCGTCAGGGCCGTTGGTGATCCAGTATTTGGTTCCGTTCAACACATAACGATCATTACGTTTTTCGGCGCGCAGCTTCATTGAAACAACGTCTGAGCCGGCCCCGGCTTCGGACATAGCCAATGCGCCGACATGTTCGCCCGACACCAATCCCGGCAAGTATTTTTGTTTCTGCTCGTCGGTGCCGTTCAGGCTGATCTGATTAACGCAAAGATTGGAATGGGCGCCGTAAGACAGCGACACCGACGCACTGGCACGGGCAATTTCTTCCACGACAATCGCATGGGCCAGATAGCCCATGTTTGCGCCACCATATTGTTCATCTACAGTGACGCCCAGCAGGCCCAATTCACCCATTTCGCGCCAAAGTTCTGGCGGAAAGGTATTTGAGGCGTCAATCGCACCCGCCATCGGCTTTATTCGTTCCTGAGCGAAACGATGCACCATATCGCGCAGCGCATTTACGTCTTCGCCAAGATCGAATTGCATCGTTGCGGTGAACATGGTGCCTCCGGGCATTTTATTGAACGCTTGTTCAATTAGTTAACCCAAAACGCGGCACCCGGTCAACTGTTCTGAAAAACAGCCCCTACTTCAGCGCGGATAATGCGGCCAATTTGTTCGCAATCTTCCAGTGAAAATGTCAGCGGAATACGCATATCAAGCAGCCCTGCCATTACAGTTTCGGTTTGCGGCATTGGGGCGGATTTAAAGTAGCGCCAACTATCATATTTTGATGTAAAACCAGTAGGTTCAACAGAGCCGAACCATTTTAGTTCAACCCCGCGCGCAGCACATCTTTGGATGACTTTAGTGATTTTTTCAGATGACCAGCCGGTCAGTAAAAACTGGATTGAAGAGCCCACATATTTTTCAGCGGCCGGGCGTTCGATGAGTGTCAAACCGGGTGTGTTTTTCAGGCCTTCTTCACAGGCAACATAGCGCGCATTCCAGGCAACACACTGGTTTTGAAGGTTTTGCAATTGCGGGCGCAATATTGCAGCGCGCAGGTTGTCCATACGGCCGGACGTATTTGGCGTTTCGTATTTTATCCGTTCAAACACTTCCGCAGGGGGTGCTGCGCGGTGACGATCGTACAGCATGTAGGAACCCGAAAGGATCGTCGCACGCGCCATGATTTCTGCATCATCTGAAACCAAGAAACCGCCTTCACCGGAATTCAGGTGTTTGTAGGTCTGCGTTGAATAGCACCCGACAATCCCATGTCGCCCTGACGCGATCCCCCGCCAGCTTGCCCCCATGGTATGGGCGCAGTCTTCTATCACGCTGACCCCGGCTCGGTTACAGATTTCCATCAACTGATCCATATCGCAGATGTGACCACGCATATGGGACAACAACAGGCACCTTGCGCCAGATTCAGTTATTTTTTGTTCAAGATCCGATAGATCGATGGTCAGAGAAGTCGTTACCTCAACCAGAACCGGCACCGCGCCTAGGCTGGATATAGCACCCGGGACCGGGGCAAGCGTGAAGGCGTTGGACAGCACTTTGTCGCCGGGTTTCACACCAGCCGCGCGCATTGCTGTTGCCATCGCGTAGCCACCGGACGCAACCGCAAGACAATATTTTACCCCTAGGGATGCTGCAAATTCTTCCTCAAGCAGCGCTGTTTCACTGACTTCGCCTGCTTCGACGTTATATCGGTGCAGCCGACCATGGCGCAGGACATTCAATGCAGCACTGATTGCCGCTTCAGGGATTGGTTCTTGTTGGGTAAAGCTACCTTTGAAAATTTCAGTCATTTTTCCTCAGACCAGCAATACCGCGTTTTCTACCGGTGCCAGCTTTCGACAAATTCCAGCAGTTTGTAACCTTTCACAGTTCTAGCCCACCTCTGGCGTCGCTGAAAGCCACCTATTTTGCTGGTAGATAAGGAAAATAGTGCGAATTCTTGTTCTTTGTTAACTCAACGGCAAATTTACCCAAGCCATCATTTGGCCGCCTGACGGCCCATAAATTGAAGATTTCTCCTTTATTCTTTGTAATCTGAGCGGCTTAGCGCTGATTGTTGAAACGAAACGAAATGACTTTTGATGACCAGAAGCCTTGCGGGAATGCTGGCAAGGGTTAAAACACCTCAAACTAAGGAAAAATGAGCAGAACATGCCAACAGCCCTAATTGTACTTGCCGCGGGTCAGGGGACCCGGATGAATTCGGATTTGCCGAAAGTGCTGCATACGCTGGCGGGTGTGCCGCTGTTTACACATGCTTTGGCCGCGGCGCGCGCACTGGAGGCTGACAAAACTATTTTGGTTGTGGGTCATGGTGGTGAAGCTGTGGCAAATGCTGCTAATAGTTATGATCCGGAAATCATAGTTGTCGAGCAAGAAGAACAGCTTGGAACCGGCCATGCGGTCAAGCAGGCCCGTGACGCATTGGCCGATTTTGAAGGCGATGTTGTTGTGCTTTATGGTGATACGCCATTTGTACGTCCGGAAACGCTTGGCGCAATGGCAAAGGCGCGCGAAACCCATGACGTGGTTGTTTTGGGGTTCGACGCGGCGGACCCGGGCCGTTACGGGCGGTTGTTGATGCAAGGCGATAGTCTGGAACGGATTGTCGAATTCAAGGATACCAGCCCCGCCGAAAGGCAGATAACGCTTTGTAACAGCGGCATTAAAATGGCCGCGGCTAAGGTTATGTTTGAGCTGCTTGAAAATGTTGGAAACGACAATGCCAGTGGCGAATATTACCTTACGGATATAGTTGAAGTGGCCAATAGGCGTGGGCTAAGTGCAACAGCTGTTACATGTGATGAGGCTGAAACTCTTGGCATTAACACCCGTATGGAGTTAGCCGGGGCCGAGGCCGCATTTCAAGCCCGCGCACGGGTTGAAGCATTGGAAAACGGCGTAACGCTGGTTGCGCCAGACACAGTGTTCTTTGCGCTCGATACCGTTGTGGGGCGTGATGTTATCATTGAGCCTAACGTAATTATTGGCCCTGACGTAACTGTGGAAAGTGGCGCTGTTATCCGGGCATTCAGCCATTTGGAGGGGTGTCACGTTAGCGCGCGCGCCAGTGTTGGCCCGTTCGCCCGCCTGCGCCCGGGGGCCGAGTTGGCGAATAATGCCCATGTTGGAAATTTCGTCGAAATCAAGAATTCGCAAATCGGCGAAGGGGCCAAGATCGGGCATCTTAGTTATATCGGCGACACAGATATTGGCACTGAAACCAACATTGGGGCGGGAACAGTTACCTGCAATTATGATGGGGTGATGAAGCATAGAACCGTGATCGGGGACAGAACGTTTATTGGCTCTTCCACCATGCTGATTGCACCGGTAAAAGTCGGTGATGAGGCCATGACCGCAAGCGGTTCGGTGATCACTGGTGATGTTGAAGACGGAGCCATGGCAATTGGGCGAAGCCGTCAGGTGGTCAAACCGGGATTGGCCCGCAAATTGTTTGAAAAGTTAAAGTCTGCTAAGTTAAAACGCGACAAAGGATAGTTAGTATGTGTGGTATTGTAGGTATTTTATCAGATCACGAGGCCGCCCCGATCATTGTCGAGGCCTTGAAAAGGCTGGAATATCGCGGCTATGACAGTGCCGGGATTGCGACCGTGGATGTGGACAAAGTGCTGGAGCGCCGCCGCGCCGTTGGCAAGCTGGTGAACCTGTCAGACTTGCTGGTGCACGATCCGTTGCCGGGCAAGGCCGGGATTGGCCATACCAGATGGGCGACACATGGTGCGCCTACAATCACCAACGCACACCCGCACCGGGCCGGGCCGGTGGCGGTTGTTCACAACGGGATTATCGAAAATTTCCGCGAGCTGCGCGATGATTTGTCCGATAAAGGTTATAAATTTCAAACGGATACCGACACTGAAACCGTGGCCCTGTTGGCGCAGCACTATATGGATCAGGGGCTTGCACCGCGCGACGCCGCTGAACAAACCATCGCCCGCTTGGAAGGCGCATTTGCGCTGTGTTTCCTGTTTCACGGGCAGGATGATTTGCTGATCGCCGCACGTAAAGGCTCACCTCTGGCAATTGGCCACGGGGACGGAGAGGTTTTTGTAGGCTCGGACGCCATAGCGCTGTCGCCAATGACTGATCAGATAACCTATCTTGAAGAAGGTGACTGGGCCGTTCTGAGCCGCAACAGCATTGAGATATTTGATGCGGCCGGGAACCGGGCCAACCGGGCAGTGCGCACGATCCAGATTGATGCCACTCAGATCGACAAGGGTGGGCATAAACACTTTATGGCCAAAGAAATTGCCGAGCAGCCAACGGTGCTGGGGGAAGCGATTGGGCATTACCTGTCAACGGACCGTAAATCGGTCGTACTACCCGGTGAAGGCCTTGATTTTACGCAGTTTGACCGGATCACCATGGTCGCCTGTGGCACCGCCTATTATGCCTGCCTGACTGCAAAATACTGGTTTGAAAGCGTGGCCCGCTTGCCTGTTGAGGTCGATGTGGCCTCAGAATTCCGCTACCGCGAGCCACCGATCCCGGCGCGCACTCTGGCAATATTCGTCAGCCAGTCGGGCGAAACCGCCGATACTCTGGCGGCGCTGCGATATATGACCGGAAAGGCCGCCCATGTGACGGCGGTGGTGAATGTTCCAGAAAGTTCCATCGCGCGGGAAAGTGATCTGGCGCTGCCAATCCTGGCAGGGGCTGAAATTGGCGTGGCATCAACAAAAGCGTTTAGTTGTCAACTGGTTGTGCTGGCGCTGCTCGCGTTGAAAGCCGCCCATGACCGGGGCGAAATCGACGATAAATCGCTGGCAAAACATCTGTCAGATTTGCAGACATTACCGGGGTTGTTCAATCTGGCGCTGGATCAATCGCAAGCAATTGCCAAGATCGCCCATGGTGTGGCGCAGGCGGAAGATGTGCTGTTTTTGGGTCGTGGAAAACTGTACCCACTGGCTATGGAAGGCGCGTTAAAACTGAAAGAAATCAGCTATATACATGCTGAAGGCTACGCCTCGGGTGAGCTGAAACACGGCCCCATCGCGCTGGTGGATGACAATGTACCAGTGATCGTGATGGCCCCGCGTGACGCGCTGTTTGATAAGACCGTTTCAAACATGCAGGAAGTCATGGCGCGCGCCGGAAAGGTGTTGCTGATCACTGATGCCAAGGGCGCAAAAGAGGCCGGTGAAGGCACCTGGGAGATTATCCAGATGCCAGAAGTTCCCGATTTCATCGCGCCGATCCTGTATGCGGTCCCGGCGCAGTTACTGGCCTATCACACGGCTGTCGCTAAAGGCACCGATGTAGATCAGCCGCGTAATCTGGCTAAATCAGTGACGGTTGAGTGACACTTGATGAGGCGCTGAACGCCCTAAAGGCCAAGGTGCAACCAGGGCGTGACGTGGAAATGGCGGCCTATCACAAGCTGGATCGCGCCTATCTGGGTGTTGCCAACCCTGACACTAACGATCTGGTGAAATCCTGGCGGCAGGCGCTAAGCATCGAGGAACGTGTGTCATTATCGGCAGAACTGTGGGCAACGGATATATATGAGGCCCGGCTGGCGGCGGCAAAATTACTGACGCAGGCACGTATTCGCCCTGATGACGCGGCCTGGGCGCTAATCAAATCATGGGTGCCGGAATTTGATAGCTGGGCGATTGCGGATCATGCGGCAATGGCGGGGCAGCGGCGGCTGTCAGCGGTGCCAGAGCGTCTGGATGAAGTTGAAGAATGGACCAAATCCGAGCATCTGTGGACCCGGCGGGCGGCATTGGTTTTCACCCTACCGTGGACTAAACAAAACCATCCAAAGCCGGGTGAACTGGCTGCGCGGGACCGGATATTGGGCTGGGCAGCCGGTTATGTAGACGACCCGGAGTGGTTTATTCAGAAATCAGTTTCCTGGTGGCTGCGAGACCTGTCGAAACATGATCCGGCGCGGGTTGTGTGGTTTCTGGAGCAATATGGTGAGCGGATGAAGCCGTTTGCCCGTAAGGATGCAGCGCGGCATCTTTCTTAGCTATTCCCGCAGTTTCCGCCGCATGATCTTACCGGTGGCTGTCATCGGCAGTTCCTTCACCATCTCAATCGTTTTCGGCGCGACGTGGGGTGAAATTTGTTTCTTAACCTGCGCGATCAGATTTTGCGCCAAATCGTTAGAATCAGCACCCTGACGCAGCACGACGTATGCTTTAACAATCTCACCACGTATTGTGTCAGGGACCCCGATTGCGGCGGACATCACTACATCCGGGTGAGAATTCAGGCAGTTTTCGATCTCGCTCGGCCCAATTCGGTAGCCGGCAGAGCTGATGATGTCGTCGTTGCGTGAAGCAAAGGTAAAATATCCGTCCCGGTCGCGCGTACCCAAATCACCGGTGCGCAACCAGCCGTTGATATATTTGGCAGCCGTTTCTTTTGGTTTGTTTAAATAATGCAGAAACATCGCCGGGTTTGGGGCTTTTATGGCGATCTCTCCCAGTTCCCCGGTTGGCAGCGGCTGGCCTAAGTCGTCGATGATGTCCACTTCGAACCCCGGTACCGCCTGCCCCATGGAACCGGAACGCAATTGCATGGACCCCGCGCAAGATGACAGCACCAGATTGCATTCGGTCTGGCCGTAAATCTCGTTGATCGGCGCGCCCAGATCTTCGCGGCCCCAGTCCAGCAGATCAGCGCCAAGGCTTTCCCCGCCTGAACTGACCGAGCGGATATTTAGCCCCTTCGGGACAACCGCTTGCCGCATCAGTTTCAGCGCCGTCGGGGGCAGGAACAAATTGCGGGCCCGGTGGCGCTTGATCAGCGCAAATGCCGCATCCGGGTCAAATCGGCGCATCCTGCAGCTGACCAGTGGCACGCCGTAGTAAAGGCAGGGCATCGCCATATCCATCAGCCCGCCAATCCAGGCCCAGTCGGCCGGGGTCCAGCCGATGTCTTGGGGTTGCGGGAAACCTTCGTGGTGGCATTCGATTGCTGGCAAATGGCCAAGCAGGAACCGGTGCGCGTGCAACACTCCTTTGGGTGGGCCGGTTGTGCCGGAAGTGTAGATCAATACGGCCGGATCGTCGGCGCGGGTCTGCAACGGGGTCAGGTTGGAATTGGCCGTCTTAATGTCCTGCCAGAAATTGCGCACCGGCTGGGTTGCCGGGGCGATGGAAAAGAGCGAGGCGAGTTTTGGCAGGTCGGGCCAAATTTCGATTAGTTTTTCAACATTTTCCGCATCGCTGATCACCGCTTTCGCGCCGCTATCCTTAAGGCGGTAACGTAGGGCATCCACGCCAAACAGGGTAAACAGTGGCAACACAACCGCCCCCAGTTTCATCACCGCAAAATGGGTGATCATAACCTCGGGGCATTGGGCAAGCAAAACGGCCACCCGGTCGCTCTGCCCGATGCCTCGCGCCGCCAATACATTAGCAAATCTGTCAGAGGCTTCTTTTAGCTGGCCATAGCTCCAATTCTGGACATCGCCGGTTTCGGGCACATGGATCAGGGCGGTTTTACCGGGTTCCTGCAAAGCCCAACTATCGCAGCAACGCTCTGATATATTGAAAATTTCCGGGACATTCCACTGAAACGCCGCACGCATCTCCTGCCAGTTGCCGATTTTGGGGATCAGGCGGCGGGGCTGGTTAGCCTGCATAAACGATCAGTTCTGGCAGGCTGGTCAAAGGTGCACCAAGCAAGCGGATCGCAGGTAATGAAATACGGCTGCCGCCGGTGGCAGGACCGTCAATTGGGATCAGATCCACCGCAACACTTTTGCCCGTTGCCGGGTAAACGATGCGCCCCTTCGTGGGCTCGCTTACCAGCGGCGTTTCCAACCAGAAACCAGAGTTTGCCACATTGCCAAGTGAAGCAATGGTGCGCCCGAGTTCACGTTCGCCTGCGGGTGTTGTGCTGAGTGCTGCGGTTCTTGCGGCATCTGTTGTAGTGTCAAAATCCTCAACCGTGCGGGCGTTTTGCGAAGGCGCCACACTCTGCCCGTCTGGCCTTGCCAATGGGCGCACGGTATCCGCGCCCGGTTTCTGGGTGGGCAGGCCGAAACCGGGGCCGAATATTTCTGCGCAACCCGCAAGCAGGAACACCGGTATGGTAAAGTAAATGACATTTCGTTTCATGTGGTTAGCTTACGGTCAAATTTGCGGGTCTTCAATCACTGTCGGGGCTTGCGGCGGGTTTCACGCAGTCCTAAGTTAATAGCATGGAAAACTCCCTCGTCGATCCCTTCCAAAGGGCGGTAAATTATCTTCGCGTTTCGGTGACGGATCGCTGCGATTTTCGCTGTGTTTATTGCATGACCGAGAATATGAACTTTCTGCCGAAGAAAGAACTGCTCAGTCTGGAAGAGTTGGACCGGATGTGTTCGGCATTCATCGGGCTCGGTGTTAAAAAGCTGCGGGTCACTGGTGGTGAGCCGCTGGTACGTCGCGGTATCATGACGTTTTTTGAGGCCATGGGACGGCATCTGGAAAGTGGTGCACTGGAAGAACTGACGCTGACAACTAATGGCTCACAACTGGATCGTTTCGCGGGTGATCTGTATAGCGCCGGGGTGCGGCGGGTAAATGTGTCGCTGGATACGCTGGACGGGGGAAAGTTTGCGCGGGTTACCAGGTGGGGGCGATTACATCAGGTTATCAATGGCATAGATGCCGCGCAGGACGCTGGCTTGCGGGTCAAGATTAACGCCGTGGCGCTAAAGGGGTTCAATGAGGATGAATTGCAGGCGCTGACTGAATGGTGCGCCAGCCGTGACATGGACCTGACCTGGATCGAAGTGATGCCCATGGGCGATATGGATGGATTGGAGCGGATCGGGCAGTATTGGTCTTTGGATGACGTGCGCGCGCAACTGGCTAAGAACTATACACTAACGCCGCTGGCGGAAAAAACCGGTGGACCGGCGAGCTATGTTCGGTTGGAAGAAACCGGGCAAAAGGTTGGGTTTATCACGCCTTTGACCCATAATTTTTGCGAAAGCTGTAACCGGGTGCGCCTGACTTGCACCGGCGAATTGTTCATGTGTCTTGGGCAGGAAGATCAGGCAGATTTACGGGATGCGTTGCGGGATCATCCGCAGGACGACGCGCCGCTGGTGGCGGCGATCCGGGCGGCGATTGCGCGCAAACCCAAGGGCCATGATTTCGATTATACACGGCAGAATGATGGGCAGATGTCACGCCACATGAGCCATACCGGCGGGTAGTTTCGGCCTGTGTGGCTGCTCTGGACTCAAATGGGTTTTCGCGCGATCAGGTCAATCAGTGCGGATTTTCCGGAATGGCCGCGGCCTTCTTGTACGTCGCGCTCATAACTGGCTAGGCGCTCAATCTGCCAGTTGCCAAAATATTTTTGCAGGATTTCCTCGGTGTACATGTTTTCAACGAATGGCGGGCCACCGGTGCCAAGCTCGATCTGTTCCGGACGGTAGCCGTGCAGCAACAGGGTGCCGCCGGGTTTAACAACTGCAGAAATATTTGCGAATTGTTTACCACGTTCGGACGGACCGACAAATTGGATGAAGATGGCGACGACCAAATCATAGGTCTGGGTATCCCAATTCCAGTTATCCCACTCAGTTTGGTTGAAATTGACCGAAACACCGCTTTCTGCTGCCAGAGTTTCGGCCCGCGTTATGGCTGTGGGTGAGAGATCAAAGGCGGTTACGTTTGCGCCCCTGCCCGCCAGATGGACAGAGTTGCGACCTTCACCATCAGCAACAACCAGGACTTTTTGCGCTGGCTTGATCCAGCCGGGATTGTCGAGCAGGAATTGCGCCGGGGCTTTGCCGAACAGGTAACCTTCGGTGTTTTTATATCGTTCTTCCCACATATCATTTTCCTATGGTTTGCGCGGCGATCACTGCCGATATTTTTTTACGAAGTTATTTAGTATCTGTTCCGGCACATGCACATCTGCTGCGCGGCACATCTCAACCAGCCGATCCGCGTCTTCCGGATCAAAATAACCCCTGTGACGATAAATTCCAATTCGGACTTCAAATCCGTCACCGTCCGCTTCGGGGTGGAACTGGGTCGCGTAGACATTTTCGCCATAGCGGATCATCTGGTAGGGGCAAGTATCCGAGGACAGCAGATGGCTGCAACCCTTTGGCAACTCCTGTAGCGATTCCTTATGGCCGACGAAGGCGTCAAACCTTTCAGGCAGGCCGCTTAACAAAGGATCAGCTGCCCCCGCTTCGGTCATTTTGCAGCTGGTTGTACCGACCTTTTCGCTATAGCGCGCTTTGCTGACGTCAGCGCTAAGATGCGCGCCCAGAACACCGATGCCATAGCAACAGCCCAAAAACGGGAAATCACGCGCAGTGATGTCAGGCATTAGCCCCATAACAGCGGCTTCAATCCGGGCCTCGGTCGGAGTTTTATCGTTTGGTGCGTCTGAAACACATCCCGGCCCGCCGCCGACAATGACGCCGGAATAGTCATCGAGTGAAAGTTCGGCCGGGATGTCAGCCTGATCCAGCCGGATGCGATGTACCTCTCCCAATTCCAGCCCGCCCTTGCGTAGGATAGCGGCGAATTCATCGTCTGCTGCCTCGGTTTCGGGGCGCAGTTGCAGGATCAGGAATGGCTTCATGGATCAGGCTGCGGGCATACCGGTTTCGATAATTTCGGCCCAATAAGAGCAGCCTGCGGGAATTGCATCATCGTCAAAATTATATTCCGGGTGGTGGACATAGGCGGTGTCGCCATTACCGATGAATATGAAATTGCCGGGGCGCGCGTTCAGCATGTAGGAAAAATCTTCGCCGCCCATGTTAAGCGGTGCCTCATGGCAGTCACCGGACACTTTGGTAGCTATTTTTGCAGCAAAGTCACTTTCTTTTTCGCTGCTGACCGTGACCGGGTATCCGCGTTCATAATTTACCCGCGCAACAGCGCCGTAGGCCTTCGCTGTTGCTTCGGCAATTTCCGTTATGCGTCTTTCCACCAGATTGCGGATATCTTCATCCATCGTGCGTGCTGTGCCGCCGAGCTGGGCCTTTTGCGGCACCACATTATGGGCATTGCTGTCTGTCGAAAAGGTGCAGACCGATACGACTGCCTGATGTGTCGGGTCAACATTGCGGCTGAGGATGGTTTGCAGCGCCAGCACAATCTGGCAGGCAACAACCGTGGTATCGACATTCAGATGTGGTTTGGCGGCGTGGCCACCTTTGCCTTCAACTTCGATGGAAAATTCGTCAGCCGCCGCCAGAATTGGCCCGGGTCGGGTGGCAAATTGGCCAACCGGCAGGCCGGCCTGGGTGTGCATGCCGTAAACTTCCTGAATATTGAAACGCTCCATCATGCCTTCATCGACCATTTCCTTACCGCCACCGCCGCCTTCTTCGGCCGGTTGAAAGATCACCACCGCCGTGCCGTCAAAATTGCGGGTTTCAGCCAGATATTTTGCCGCCCCAAGCAGCATCGCGGTGTGGCCATCATGGCCGCAGGCGTGCATTTTACCGGGGGTTTTAGAGGCATATTCGAGACCTGTGGCCTCCATTATCGGCAGCGCGTCCATGTCGGCACGCATCCCGATGGCTTTACCGGAGGTGTCGGTTTTACCTTTGATCACGCCGACGACGCCGGTTCGCCCAATTCCTGTAACGACCTCATCGCAGCCGAATTCACGCAGTTTATCGGCGACCAGACCGGCGGTTCGATGCACATCAAACAGCAGCTCCGGATGGGCGTGGATGTCGCGGCGCCATTCGGTGATTTCGGGCAGAAGTTCAGCAAAGCGATTTTTAACGGGCATAGGTTTTCTCCGGGTGACGTTGGCAAAGCTTGTCGTATCTGAATTCGCTTCACAAGCCCTGTTGGGGTTACGGGCGCAGATCAATGACAGAGCCATCGCTGAAGCGCAAAAGACGAAAGGGCGAAATGTCGTGGCCGGGAGCGCGGCGGTTTACCAGATCAGCAACGATGCGCCCGATGGCGGGGCCGATGCCAAAACCGTGGCCGCACATGCCGGTGGCAATAGTCAGGCCGGGTAGTTTTTCGGCGCGGTCAATAATGGGCACCATGTCGGGCATGGTGTCGATCATACCGGCCCAAGAATGTTTAAGGCGGACAGGTTCAAGGCTCGGGAAAGTTCTTTCAAAATCACGAACCAAGCGTTTAATGCGCCTGTGGTTGGGTTTAGGGTTCAGGACGCGCATTTTTTCAAAGGGTGATGGCCGATCACCTGACCAATTGCGCGCAGTGCCCCACGCGTCGGGGTAATGTTTGGGGGCAGCCGGGTAGAAACGGGTTCCAAACGGGTCTTCTTTCAGTTGCGGCAGAAACGGGCGTACATTTCGGAATGCATCGGGGCCTAAGAACAGTTCATGGAATTCGCCGGGGGCCAGCGTGTAACCGCCATCAGCGCGGCGGCGGAATGCGAGGCGGTTGTCTGCAAATGCGCCTTGGCTGATTTCGGCAAGTGGCTGGGTTGCGGCGACCGAGGCGCGGACGGATAGCTGTGGAAATTCGATACCATGGGCGCGGGCCAGCAGCAGGGACCAAGCGCCACCAGCCAGCACCACTTCCGGGGCAGATACCTTGCCTTTTTCGGTGATAACCCCGGTAATCTTCCCCGCAGATATGTCCAGAGTTCGCACCGCACAGTTTTCCAGAATGCTTACCCCTGCCCCTGCCATAGAGCGCGCAATAAGCGGCACTGCGCGGTCAGGTTCGGCGCGACAATCGGACGGGGTGTGCATCGCGCCTGCCCAAGTGGTGGCAGCATCGGGCAGCATTTCAGCAACCTGCTTTGACGTCAGCAACGTGGTGTCCAGCCGATGTTCGCGCGCAATGGTCAGCCAGTTTTCATAGCCTGCCATTTCGCGGGGTTTACACGCCATATAGGTCACGCCGGTCTGGCAAAATCCGAGACCCTGTCCGGTCTCGCGTTCCAGCGACTTCCAGATGCTCAGGGCCTCGATCATGATCGGCAATTCGCGCGGGTCACGGCCCTGCTGGCGAATCCAACCCCAGTTGCGGGACGATTGTTCAGCAGCGATACGGCCCTTTTCCAGCAAGGTGACGGACAGGCCAGAACGTGCCAGAAACCATGCGCTCATCACTCCAACAATACCGCCGCCTACCACCACCACATCTACGCTGGATGGCAATGGGTCGTGGTGGAATATCGGATCAGCAAGCGAAATGGGGAAGCCCATCACTCGGCCAGTATCTGCACCACTTTATTTATGAATTTCTGGCCCGCTTCGAATTGCTCAATTGAGATAAATTCATTGGGCTGATGCGCCTGTTCGATATTGCCGGGGCCACAAACCACGGCTGAGTAGCCACGTTCCTGAAATTGCCCTGACTCGGTGCCGTAGCTGACGACGTGCTGGCCGTTGTCGCCTGTTATTGAACGCACAATGGCTTCGGCGCGCCCGTCGGTTTCGGGTTGTAAGCCGGGTATGCCAAAATACTGATCCAGCTCGATACTGGTTTTTGGGTGGATGGCCTGCATTTCGGCCTGAACTTCGGCGACTTTGGCCATGTAGGCGGCTTTCCAGTCTTCAAGGCTTTCCTCAGGCACGGCGCGAAAATCGACGCCAAATTCACAGTCTTTCGCAGTAATATTATGAGCGGTCCCGCCAGAAATTTCACCAACATGCACGGTGGTAAACGGCGGGACAAACATTGCCGCCAGTGGCCCCGGTTCCTTGGCCATGTTGATCACATTCATTTCATTGGCCCACTCGATCAGTTTGGCTCCGAACATGATGGCGTTGACGCCGGTGTGCATCAGGGAAGAATGCACCTCAAATCCTTTGACATGGGTGTGAAAACCTGTGCCGCCTTTGTGGGCGGTGACGGTTTTCATCATTGAAGGTTCGCCGATGATCGCGGCTTCGGCTTTGGGCAGGAATTCGGCCATTTTATCGATCATGTCGGGGGCACCCAGGCAGCCGACCTCTTCGTCATAACTCAGCGCGATTTGCAGCGGGCGTTTTACGCCTTTTTCCAGCGCCAGCGGGACAGCGGCAAGTGCAATGGCGTCAAAGCCCTTCATGTCACAGGTGCCGCGGCCATAAAGCAGGCCGTCTTTTTCGGTCACGGTGAATGGGTCAGTATCCCACACCTGCCCTTCCACTGGTACGACATCAGTGTGACCGGACAGAATGATGCCGCCTTCGACTTCGGGGCCGATATTCGCATAGAGCGAAGCCTTTTGCCCGGTGGCGTCATAGACCCGGTGCGATTCTACGCCAAACCCGGACAGATAATCTTGCACCCAATCGATTAAATCCAGATTGCTGACCTGACTTACGGTCGGAAATGATACCAATTTTTCCATTATTTCGCGTGCTGTCAGTACCTGACCCATTGTTGATCCTATCATGATGAAACGCGTGCAAACCTGTTCCCACATCCCGCAATCGTCAAGACCAAAGCGCGAAATATTGAGCAAATGCTCAGAAAATTTGAAATGCCGCTTGGGAAAGGCAGATATTAGTTGCCGCCGTGAAATTAGGTGATAGGCTTCCTTAATGCCTGCTGCCGGACAACGTTCCGGATTGCAAAAACTGAAATAAAAAGAACCGCTTGGGAGTCATATATGCCCGATGGGGCTGCGCCCGTCCTTGATGTCAAAGGCCTGCGGACCGTTTTCAAAACGCGTTCCGGTGAGGTCCACGCCGTCAATTCCGTCAGTTTTGACCTTAAGCCCGGCGAGTTGCTGGGTGTGGTTGGTGAGTCTGGATCAGGAAAATCGGTGACGATGATGTCGCTGATCGGTTTGCTGCCGATGCCACCTGCCGAGGTGCGGGATGGTCAGGTTCTGTTTGACGGGCAGGATTTGTTGCAAGCGGATGAAGATGCGCTGCGCGATATTCGCGGGGCACGGATTGGGTTTATATTTCAAGACCCGATGACGTCGCTGAACCCGGTATTCACCGTTGGCTATCAGATCATGGAACCGCTGCGCAAACATATGGGGATGAGCAAATCGGCCGCCCGCAAGCGCGCGGCTGAATTGCTGGAGCTGGTAGGTATTCCCGATGCGAGCGCCCGGCTGAAAGATTTTCCGCATCAGTTTTCCGGTGGTATGCGCCAGCGGGTGATGATCGCAATTGCGCTGGCCTGCGACCCCAAGGTTCTGATCGCGGACGAACCCACAACGGCGCTGGATGTGACCATTCAGGCGCAAATCATTGAGCTGGTGAAAGAACTGCGGCAAAAGCTGGGCATGGCGATTGTCTGGATCACCCATGATCTGGGCGTCATTGCCGGGATCGCGGATCGGGTGATGGTAATGTATGCCGGGCAAGTTGTTGAACAGGCACCGGTAAAGGAACTATTTGGCAATCCGCAGCACCCCTATACGCGGGCACTGTTGCAAACCGTACCAAGTGTACGCGGCAAACGCGCTGAAAAACTGGCGGTGATAGAAGGTCAGCCACCGATGCTGGGGGCAGCACCCACATCCTGCCCGTTTCGCGAGCGTTGCACCCATGCCTTTGAGCGTTGCGCGCGCGAAAACCCAATGCGTCTCGAAGTTGGCGCTGGCCATGATGTTGCCTGTTTCTGGAACCCGGCAAACGGGGGCGAGCGCAATGTTTGACGATCCCAACACCCGCAAGAAGCTGGTCGAAGTTCACGACCTCAAGATGCACTTTCCGATCATGGCCGGTGTGTTCCGTCGCCGGATTGGTGAAGTGAAGGCCGTCGATGGCGTGTCTTTTGATATTTATGACGGCGAAACCCTGGGTCTTGTTGGTGAAAGTGGCTGCGGCAAGTCCACTTGCGGCCGTGCTATTTTGCGGCTTTATGAACTGACCAGCGGCACCGTTACGATTGACGGATGTAATATCGCCGAAGCCAGCCCGGAAGAGCTGCGCCAGATGCGCCCCACCATGCAGATGGTGTTTCAGGACCCGCAAGCCAGTCTGAACCCGCGCATGACGGTGGCGGCAATCATTGGCGAACCTTTGGTTGAACACGCAAATCTGTCAAAGCCTGAACGCGAGGAGAAAATTTTTCAGCTGATGGACGCGGTTGGCCTGAACCGTGATTTCGCCAACCGCTATCCGCATGAGTTTTCCGGTGGTCAGCGCCAGCGGATCGGTATTGCCAGGGCTTTGGCGCTTAACCCGAAATTTATCGTCTGTGATGAACCCATTGCGGCGCTGGATGTATCCATTCAGGCGCAGGTGGTGAACCTGTTGGAAGAACTGCAACAAAGGCTGGGCCTGACCTATCTGTTCATCAGCCACGACCTGTCAATGGTGCGCCATATCGCCGACCGGGTGGCGGTGATGTATCTCGGGAAGATCGTAGAACTTGCCCCACGCGAAGCGTTGTATCACGCGCCGTTGCATCCCTATACGCAAGCCCTGTTATCTGCGGTGCCCGAGCCGGACCCAAGTGCGCAGGCGCAGATCGAACGCGTTATTCTAGAGGGCGATGTGCCTTCCCCGTCCAACCCGCCGACCGGGTGCAATTTTTGCACCCGCTGTCCGGTGGTGATGGATATTTGCAAACAAAAAGACCCCGAATTTCTTGAAGTGGCGACAGGGCATTTTGTGGCCTGCCACCGTTTCACAGAGACCAACGACGAGTTCGCCAATGCAATGGCGGCATTTGAGGAAACCGAGCTAAATCAACAAGGAGAGAAGTAAGATGAAGATGAAAACAGCATTGATGGGCGCTGCGGCGGCTTTGGTGGTAGCACCAATGGCTTTTGCGGGATCCCATTCAGAGCGCGGTAAAGATGGTGAGGTTAAGCTGATTTATTGGCAGGCCCCTTCCATCATGAACCCATACCTGTCGGGCGGCACCAAAGAGCTGGAAGCTGCTTCGATGGTGATTGAACCACTGGCGCGCTACGACGAAAATGGCTCACTGATTGCCTGGTTGGCGGAAGAAATTCCAACTGTCGGCAATGGCGGCGTGGCGGAAGATCTGAAATCGATCACATGGAAGTTAAAGCCGGGCCTGCTATGGTCAGATGGCACACCTTTCACATCCGCTGACGTCAAGTTCACCTGGGAATATTGCACCGCCGAAGGTGGTGGTTGCGCCCAGTCCGATAAATTCAACGACATTCTTGACGTTGAAACACCGGACGCGCTGACCGCCATCGTGCGCTTTGGCGTGGCAAAGCCGTTCCCTTACGCCGCATTTGTGGCCTATGAGAACCCGATCATTCAGGCGGCCCAGTTTGCCGATTGCATGGGGGCCAAGGCACCCGAATGCACGACAGAAAACTTTGCCCCGATCGGCACAGGTCCGTTTACGGTTACCGAGTTCCGTCCAAATGACGTGATCACGTTGGCTGCGAACGAAAACTACCGTGACGAAAACAAGCCGGCCTTTGCCACGGTGACGTTCAAAGGGGGCGGCGACGCAACAGCTGCAGGTCGTTCGGTTCTGGAAACAGGCGAGTTTGATTACGCCTGGAACCTGCAACTGGCACCAGACGTGCTGGCCAACATGGCGGCCGCCGGTAAAGGCGTAACCGTTTCCGGTTTCGGTACATTGGTTGAACGCATCATGGTCAACCAAACCGACGTTTCCCCTGATCTGGGCGACGGCCGTGGTACAGTTGCCAATCCGCATCCGTTCCTGACCGACATTAACGTGCGTAAAGCCCTGTCTTTGGCCATTGACCGTGAATTGCTGGTGGAAATCGGATACGGAGTTGCTGGTAAAGTGACCTGCAACGTTCTGCCTGCTCCGGCAATCTATGCGTCCACCGCAAATGACGCCTGCATGACGCAGGATGTTGAAGGCGCCAAGGCGCTGCTTGATGGTGCTGGCTGGGTTGTTGGCGGCGACGGTGTGCGTGAAAAAGACGGTGTACGTCTAAGCATGTTGTACCAGACCTCGACTAACGCAGTGCGTCAGGATTTCCAGGCGCTGATCAAACAGTGGTGGGCTGATATCGGCGTTGAAACCGAGCTGCGCAACATTGATGCGTCGGTGTTCTTTGGCTCTGATCCAGGTTCTCCGGACACCTTCCAGAAGTTCTGGGCAGATGTTGAAATGTATGCGAACAACTTCTCTGGTTCGGACCCGGAAGCATACATGGCGAACTGGCATTCTAACCAGATCCCAAGCCCGGAAACACAATGGCAGGGCAACAACATGCCTCGCTTTGTGAACGCTGAATATGACGCAATGGTCGCTAAAATGGCCATCACCGCGGACATTGATGAGCGTGCAGCACTTGCCATGGCGATGAATGATATGCTGATGCAAAACTATATCATGATTCCACTGGTATATCGTGGTCGGGTTTCAGCCCATTCCAACTCGCTTGGTGGTGTAAAGCTGAACACCTGGGATTCAGAGCTTTGGAACATTGCCGACTGGCGTCGTAACTAAGCTGACATGAAACACCGCGCAGCCCCGGATTAAATACCGGGGCTGCGCAATTTATTCCACGACCACTGAACCGAGGCGCCATTCATGCTCACCTACACGATCCGTCGATTGCTGACTGCGATCCCGACGCTTCTGTTCATCGGTCTGATTATTTTTCTTTTGCTCGAACTCGCCCCGGGCGATCCGATGGCACAGGTGCCTCTGACCGTTCCACCAGAAGTGAAAGAACGTATGCGCGAGGCTCTGGGCCTGGGCGAACCTGTGCATATCCGGTTCTTCAAATGGATGGTTCAGTTTTTCGTCATCGAGCCGATGAACATGTTTGACGGCATCTTTGGCACCACCTTCGCTGAGGGCAAGCAACGGGTTATTTCCTGGCAAACCCGCAGCCCGGTGATGGACATCGTGGCGCAACGCATACCGCAGACATTGTGGGTTGTTGGCATGTCCTACGTGATCGGTGTGCTGATCGCGGTGCCGATTGGCATCTATTCCGCGTACAAACAATATTCGTGGTTTGACCAGATCGGCACATTCATATCGATGATCGGCTTTTCAGTGCCGACGTTTTTTACCGGTGTGCTTTTGATCGTGATATTTTCGGTAAACCTTGGCTGGTTCCCTTCTATATATGACACCACCCACAAGGTGACGGACTGGTCGAGCTTCCTGTTTCAGGTCAAACAAATGATCATGCCGGTTTTTGTGCTGGCGCTGTTCAATGCCGCCCAGATCAGCCGCTACATGCGCGCTTCAATGCTGGACAATCTCAATCAGGATTATGTACGCACCGCGCGCGCCAAGGGGATGACCGAAAAAGTTGTGGTCTTGCTGCACGTACTGCGCAACTCGATGATCCCGGTGGTGACTGTGATTGCCCTTGGGGTGCCGCAGGTGTTTGGCGGCGCCATCATCACAGAACAGGTGTTCAAGGTGAACGGGCTGGGTCAGCTGCTGATCACCGCCATTCAGGCCAACGACCTGCCGATGGTGCAGACGCTGACATTCATCTTCGCGATACTGATCGTGCTGTTTAATCTGATTGCTGATGTGCTTTACGGCATTCTGGACCCGAGGATACGCTATGACTGATCAAACAAACATAGCCAAACCTAGCGACGACGACAGCGGACACCGCGCACCACGCAACCAGTGGTGGGATGTCTGGGACCAGTTCAAAACCCACAAGGGCGCGTTGGTTGGGGCTGCGTTTTTCATATTCATCGTGCTCGCAGTATTTCTTGGCGGAAATTTCTGGGACATTGACGCAACCTATATCGACATCCGGGCACGCAATCAGGGGCCAAGCCTCGCGCATCCGTTTGGCACCGATCAGCTGGGCCGCGACACGTTTGCGCGGATGATCAAAGGCGGGCAGACATCGGTGGCAGTCGGACTGACAGCCATGGGGCTGGCGCTATTTCTGGGCACAGCGGTTGGCGTGCTGGCGGGTTATTTCAAACGGCTGGATGGGCCGTTAATGCGTCTTACCGACCTGTTTCTGGCGCTGCCGCTGCTGCCGTTGCTGCTGGTTATCATTCTGTTGTTCCGCGATCCGCTGCGCGCCGCTTTCGGCCCGGAAAGCGGTATTTTCATTCTGATCGTCTTCGTGATCGGCATCACCAGCTGGATGCAGACCGCCCGTATCGTGCGCGGAGATGTGCTGGCGCTGAAAGAACGGGAATTCGTGCTGGCGGCGCGCAGCATCGGCACCCCGAACCGCCGGATGATCACCCGCCATATCCTGCCCAATGTAATGTCGCCGATTATGGTGTCGGCCACCTTGGGTATCGCCAATGCAATCATCACCGAAAGCGCGCTCAGCTTCCTTGGGCTTGGCTTCCCTTCAGACTTTCCAACCTGGGGCCGATTACTGTTTGATAGCACCGACTACCTGCAACAATACCCCGAACGGGTGATGTGGCCTGGCCTCGCTATCTCACTTACAGTGCTGTCGGTAAACTACATCGGCGACGGCCTGCGCGACGCGCTCGACCCGCGGATCAGAGGCCGCTAAACCCTTCTTCTTTTCGTAAATACTTCCGCCGGAGCCATACTGCCCGCAACGGGCTCAAAGAAATAAGCCCCCGGAACCCGGGGGCTTTCATTTTAGTTCAACAGCGGCAGCAGGCTGTCCACCGAGACCTTGGCATCCCCAAAGAACATCCTTGTGTTTTCCTTGAAGAACAGCGGGTTTTCGATACCCGAATACCCGGTCCCCTGCCCGCGCTTGCTTACAAACACCTGCTTGGCTTTCCAGCATTCGAGAACCGGCATCCCGGCGATCGGGCTGTTCGGGTCTTCCTGCGCCGCCGGATTGACGATGTCGTTGGAACCTATGACGATTGCGATGTCCGTTTCCGGGAAATCATCGTTGATCTCATCCATCTCCAGCACAATGTCGTAGGGAACCCGCGCCTCGGCCAGCAACACATTCATGTGCCCCGGCAAACGCCCTGCTACCGGGTGAATACCAAAACGCACGGTTTTCCCGGCGTCGCGCAGTTTGCGCGTCAGCTCGGCAACCGATTGCTGTGCCTGTGCCACGGCCATGCCGTAGCCGGGGATGATGATAATGCTGTCGGCGTCGTTCAGGGCGGCGGCAACGCCTTCGGCCTCAATCGCCACCTGTTCGCCCTCAACCTCCATCGCAGGGCCAGCCGGGCCGCCAAAGCCCCCCAGGATTACGGCCAGAAATTTGCGGTTCATCGCCTTACACATGATATAGCTCAGGATAGCGCCGGAGGATCCCACCAGCGCGCCGGTGACGATCAACAGGTTGTTGCCCAGCAGGAAGCCTGTGGCAGCTGCGGCCCAGCCGGAATAGCTGTTCAGCATGCTCACAACCACTGGCATATCCGCGCCACCAATGGCCATCACCAGATGCGCGCCGATCACGAAGGCAATCAGCGTCATCAGGTAAAGCGTCCAGATACCCGCATGATTCATATACATGAACAGCAGGATGATCGACGCTACCAACATCAGGATATTCCACAGATGCCGCCCCGGCAGGATCAGCGCTTTGCCGTCCAGTTTTCCCGCCAGTTTGCCGTAAGCGATAACCGAACCGGTGAAGGTGATCGCGCCAATGAAGACGCCCAAAAAGACTTCGACTTCATGGATGACTTTTTCTGCGCCCACCAGTTCGCCGGGGTTCAGGGCCGAATTCAGCCCGATGAAAACAGCCGCCAGACCAACGAAGGAATGCAATATCGCTACCAATTGCGGCATGCCGGTCATTTCGACCCGTTTGGCGACGATTGTGCCGATAACGGCACCCGCGATTAACATCAGGACCAGCAGAATTCCAAGATCAACTTGAGGGCCAAAGATGGTGGCAACAACGGCGATGCCCATACCAACAATGCCATACCAGACCGCGCGTTTGGCGCTTTCCTGATTGGACAACCCACCTAGGGCAAGGATGAAAAGAACAGATGCCGCAATGTAGGCGGCGGTTTGAATACCGATAGACATGGCTTTACCCCTCGCCCTTTAGGATTTCTGGAACATTTGCAACATACGCCGGGTGACCATAAAGCCCCCGACAATGTTGATAGTGGCAATCAAGACAGAAATCGCCGCGAGTATCGTAATGATCCAACTGGATGATCCGATTTGCAGCAGCGCGCCCAATATAATAATGCCGGATATGGCATTGGTGATCGCCATCAACGGCGTGTGCAGCGCGTGGCTGACGTTCCAGATCACCTGGAAGCCGATGAACACCGACAGCACAAAGACGATAAAATGCTGCATGAAATCAGGCGGTGCGTATTGCCCGACCAGCAACATCAGAAACCCGCCAATGGCCAATAACACAACTTGTGACCGCGTGGCCCTGGCAAATTCTGCCTTTTCTGCAGCCAGCTTTTCGGCTGGGGTCAGTTCGGGCGCGGCCTCGGTTGGTTTTCGTGTCGCAATTGCCTGAATTTTTGGTGGCGGCGGCGGGAAGGTGACTTTGCCTTTAAAGGTCGCTGTCGCACCACGGATCACGTCATCTTCCATATCGTGCTTGATCTTGCCATTTTTGCCGGGTGTCAGGTCATCCATCATATGGCGCACGTTGTTGGCATAAAGCGTCGAAGATTGTGCTGCCATGCGCGATGGAAAATCAGTGTAACCAATGATGGTAACGCCGTTTTTGGTGACGATCTTTTCATCCATCACCGTCAGGTCGCAGTTACCACCACGCTCGGCCGCGAGATCAATAATGACCGAACCGGGCTTCATCATTGCCACCATGTCTTTCAGCCACAGCTTGGGCGCATCACGCCCCGGTATCAGGGCGGTTGTGATGACGATATCAATATCAGGGGCCAGTTCGCGGAACTTGGCCAGTTGCGCTTTGCGGAATTCGGGGCTTGAAACAGCGGCGTAACCGCCGGTGGCAGCACCGTCGGCCTGATCTTCGTCAAATTCGAGAAAGACAAATTCCGCACCCATGCTTTCGATCTGCTCGGCGGTTTCCGGGCGCACGTCAAAAGCCAGGGTGATAGCGCCAAGCGAGGTGGCGGTTCCGACAGCGGCCAGACCCGCAACCCCTGCCCCGATTACCAGTACACGGGCGGGCGGAACTTTACCGGCGGCCGTTACCTGCCCGGTGAAGAAACGGCCAAAATTGTTTCCGGCTTCAATCACCGCGCGATAACCGGCGATATTGGCCATGGAACTAAGCGCGTCCATTTTCTGCGCACGGCTGATACGAGGCACCATGTCCATGGCGATGACATTCGCACCACGCGCGTTGACTTTATTCATTAGCACTTCGTTTTGACCGGGGTAGAAAAACGAAATAAGCGTCTGACCCTTGCGCAGACGTTTGGTTTCAATGGCTTCGGGCGGGCGCACCTTGGCGACGATGTCAGCCGCTTTCCAAAGCGCCACAGCGCCCTTAATAACCGTGACACCCGCGTCCTTATAGGCTGCGTCCGAAAATCCGGCGGCCTTACCAGCCCCGGCTTCGATCAGGCAATCATAGCCAAGTTTTTGCAATTGCAGCGCACTTTCCGGTGTCATCGCGACGCGGTTTTCGCTCTCAAAAATCTCTCTTGGTGCCCCAATTTTCAAACCAGCATCTCCTATTTTTCGAACCTTCGCGTGGAAGGCTCGCGCAATTGTGACGTTCAAACTGCCATTACCTGATATTTCAGGCATTGCAAAACATATTCAGGCGTTCATATATGTCCGTTCAACGATCAAAGCGGAGTAGACCAGATGCGACCACAAGTCACCAGCCTCTTTAGCCACCCGAACCGGCGTATTTTACTTGGCGCAATCGCCGCCCTTGGGATTGCCGGATATGTAACCGTTGTACGCCCCGGATTTGCGCAAAAGGCCGGGCCGCAGGGGTATGAAGTAATGGCCGCCGACGTGGCTTTTGAAGCAGCAAAAACTGGTGACATTATTCTGGTAGATATTCGCCGCCCCGATGAGTGGGCGGATACAGGTATTGGTGAAGGAGCTGTGGCGCTGGATATGCGCGAAGAGAGCTTTGTCGCCTCGCTGGCGTCACTGCGTCAAAGCTACCCTGATACTCCGATTGCCTTGATTTGCCGCACTGGCAATCGCTCAGGCTATGTGGTGAATGCGCTGGTAGAACAGGGTTTCCCCGGTCTGGTGGATGTCAGCGAAGGCATGGCAGGTGGTCGTAATGGTCAAGGCTGGATATCACGTAACTTGCCGACCTATGCGGGAACACAGGCCGAGATAGCACCCCGTTTGCAGTCGGTAATGACGCCCTAAATCCAACGCCGGGTTTTTTTGGACCATTTTTCGAAATCAGCGCCGAAATATTCGGTCATCTTGGCTTCTTCGCCATTGATGAACCGGTTTTCGATGACTGACTTGAATATCCAGAGCAGTGGCAGCGCGGAAACTGAGCCCCACCAAAATATTGCGGCTGCCAGGAAAAGCAGGTCGCCCAGATAAATTGGGTTGCGGGTAATTCGGAATATACCCGAAGTGACCAACGCGTTTGGGTCGTGGCGCGGGATGATCGTGGTTTTCGCGCGCAACATCTCGAACACAGCCAAAGCTGTTATAACCAGCCCAGCCACCATCAACACCTGAGCGATCAGTTTTTGTGCGGGCAGGCTAACCTGCGTCTGTGGGAAAAAATAGACCAGTGCCCAGGTGATCGCTATGGCACCGATCAGCCAGACCGGCGGATAATCTAAGGCTTTCATTCCCACTCCATCTCTGCAAATACGCGCCCGGCGTTTCGGGTTGCAAGTTGTTCGAACGTGTCCAGATGCGCATATTTTGCCTGATCCACATAATAGGCTTCGCCCAGTTCACCGCCATTGTCGATATGCTCACCGATTTTCTCGCGCAGATATGTAAGGTAGTCACGGGTATAGCGGCGTACCTGATCCATGTTGGTCGGATGACCATGGCCGGGGATGACGTAGGTGGCATTCAGGGCCTCGAACAATTCCCATGTTTCCAGCCAGCAGCTGGTGCAGGTATCGTCAAAGATCGGCAGCAGGCGTTCGTGGAATGCGATGTCGCCCGAAATCACCAGCTTTTGCTGCGGCAGCCAGACCTGAATGTCGCCGGGGCTGTGGGCCGGACCGAGGCGCAGGACTTCGATCCGCATATCGCCGAGCTCTATTATGTATTCATCCTCGAAAGTGATGCTGGCGCCGACAACGCTGGTACCTTCGGCCTTGTCGCGGTTGTATCGCTGCATAGCTTGCAGGATGAAATCACCGTTTTCAGCAACTTCTTCTGCCGCCTCGGTTTGGGACAAGATCGGTACACCCAGCCCAGCCCAATAGCTGTTGCCCAGCATTGCGTGGCCCTGCCCGTTTTCATTGATCACCATGACCACGGGTTGATTGGTGATGATCTTGATTTCGTCGTGCAGGGCCTTTGCCAGCACCGCAGCCGCGCCGCCGTTAACCACCACGACGCCTTCGGTGGTGATGATGAAGGACAGGTTGTTGTTGTGGCCGGTGTTTTCATAGGTGGGTGGCCCGGTGGCGCCGATGGCGGACCAGACGTTCGGGATTACCTCAACCGGTTTCGAGTAAAGCGCGCTGGCCGGATACTGGTCGGGGATTTCTTCGCTGGCCAGCAAGGGGCCTGCAAAGATCGTCAGAGCAAGGGAAATAATGCCGGGAATTTTCATGTTCTCGCCTCCTGCGTACACATTCACCGCGTTGAATGTCGTTGTCCAGCAAAACTGCGCTTGCGGCGCGGGTCGGCTGCGATAGGGTGGCGGCATGGAAAACACCATTGCAGGGAAACATGCGCTGGTTACCGGCGGTGGCACCGGGATCGGGCTGGCTATTGCAATTGCTTTGGCTGAAGCCGGGGCGAAGGTCACAATTACTGGCCGTCGTGTGGAGGTGCTAAAAAATGCGGCAGCGGAAACGGCGGGCCTGTACCCGCTGGTGATGGATGTCTGTGATGAAACTAGCGTAGTGAATGGATTTAGCGAGGCGGTTGACGCCCGTGGACCGATTGACATTTGCATCCCAAACGCCGGAATTGCAGAAGGCTCGGCACTGCACAAAACTGATCTGGAGTTTTGGCGAAAAATCATGACCACCAATCTGGACGGGGCGTTTTTAACGATCCGCGAAGCGATGAAAACAATGCACGCTTTGCCATGGGGCCGGGTGATCGCGATTTCATCAATTGCCGGCGTGTCGGGGCACAAAGGGGCCTCGGTTTACGCTGCGTCCAAGCACGGAATGATAGGGCTGATCCGCTCACTTGCTATCGACTATGTCGAAAGCGGGAAAACTTTTAACGCCATTTGTCCGGGTTATGTAAACACTGCAATGGTTGATCAGAATGTCACATCGATCCAAGCCCGCACCGGCATGGATGAGCAGCAGGCGATGGACGTGATGGTGAATGCCAACCCGCATAAACGGCTGATTGAACCCTCGGAAATTGCGGCGGCTGCGCTGTGGTTATGTTCTGTCGGGTCCGAGAGCGTGAACGGTCAGGCAATAGAGATTTCAGGCGGAAGCGTGTAGATGACCAGCGAAAATAAGAGAGTACAGACGTGAATTTTGACAATACTAAAGCTATGTTCCACCTGCCTGAAGGGATGATCTACCTTGATGGTAATTCGCTTGGCCCTGCCCCAAAGGCAGCGGTGGCGCGCGTGGCCAGAACCATCACCGACGAATGGGGAGAGATGTTGATCACCGGCTGGAACAAAGCCGGGTGGATGGAGCAAACCACGAAACTCGCTGATCGGATCGGGCGGCTTATTGGCGCCCCGGCGGGTACGATGGTTCTGGGGGATACGCTTTCGGTAAAGGTGTATCAAGCGTTGGCCTCGGCATTGGAACTAAACCCTAAGCGCCGCGTGGTCCTGTCGGACACCGGAAATTTCCCGTCTGATCTGTATATGGCGAACGGGCTGATCGGTACTTTGGATAAGGGTCATGTGTTGAAAACAGTCGCACCAGAGGATGTAGCCGCGAACATCAATAGCGGTGTGGCGGTGCTGATGCTCACGCAGGTCGATTACCGCACCGGGCGTATCCATGACATGAGCAAGCTGACAGCCAAGGCACATGCAGCAGGGATTATCACCATCTGGGATCTGGCCCATTCCGCTGGTGCATTGCCGGTGGATCTGACCGAATGCAATGCGGATTTCGCAACAGGTTGTACCTACAAATACCTTAACTCCGGCCCCGGTGGCCCGGCGTTTATTTATGTAAACCCCAAGCATATTGATAAGGTGCGCCCTGCCCTGTCTGGCTGGCTGGGGCATGAGGCCCCGTTTGCTTTTGATCTGGATTACCGGGCCGGTGTTGGCATTGAGCGGATGCGGGTTGGCACGCCACCGGTGTTGCAACTGGCAGCGCTGGAAGCTTCGCTGGATATCTGGGACATGTGCGATATGCACGAGGTGCGCGCGAGATCGGTGGAACTGACCAGCCTGTTTATTGATCTGGTTGAAGCAAGCTGCCCTGAACTGACATTGGCTTCCCCGCGCAATCCTGACCAGCGCGGTTCTCAGGTTTCATTCCGCCATCCCGAAGGTTACGCGATCATGCAAAATCTGATTGCACGGGGCGTGGTCGGGGATTTTCGGGCGCCAGACACTTTGCGCTTTGGGTTCACGCCGCTTTACATCAGCCCCGATGATGTACACGCAGCCGTTGATATATTGTCAGATATTTTGAAAACCAATTCATGGGACCGCCCGGAATTTAAAATCCGGCAGGCGGTTACATGAAAAACACCACTGCCACTGGTGCGATCCCACTTTGTGGTCCCTCTGGCTGGGTGGCTTACTGGCGTCGGATTTCCATGTCATCCTGTTTGAATTGTTGGGGTGCGGTTTCTTAACCCTCCCTTAACAACCAAAGACAGGAAAAAACATGACTACTCCCTATGACCCCGCCGCCGAGGGCGCACAAATGTCGTTTGACGGGCGCATGTCTTACGGCGACTACCTTTCGCTTGATAGTATCCTGAGCGCACAAAACCCGATCAGTGACGCCCATGACGAAATGCTGTTTATCGTCCAGCACCAGACGTCAGAACTGTGGATGCGGCTGGCGCTGCACGAACTTAGTGCGACCCGAGAGGCGCTGAACGCCGGTCAATTTGGCCCGGCCTTCAAAATGCTGGCCCGGGTGGCGCGTATTTTTGAACAGCTCAATTCCGCATGGGATGTATTGCGCACAATGACGCCCAGTGATTACACCCGGTTTCGTGAGGAACTGGGCCAGAGTTCAGGTTTTCAGAGTTGGCAATACCGGTTGATCGAATTCACCCTAGGTAATCGCAACCCGGCGATGTTGCGTCCGCACGAACACCGAAGCGATATTTTTCAGAAGCTGAAGGATGAGCAGGCGCGACCAAGTATTTACGACACTGCGCTGGCGGTGCTGGATCGTTCAGGGATTAAAGTACCGGACGAGGTATTGAACCGCGAATTCACCCAAAATTACGCGGCGAATGACGGGGTTCGGGCGGCTTGGCTGACTGTGTATCAGAACCCGGATGAGCACTGGCAACTGTATGAACTGGCAGAAAAACTGATGGATTTTGAAGATTACTTCCGCCGCTGGCGCTTTAACCACGTCACCACTGTTGAACGGATTATCGGGCTAAAACGCGGCACTGGCGGCACCGGGGGTGTCAGTTATCTGCGCCGAATGCTGGAAGTGGAACTGTTCCCCGAACTTTGGCACCTGCGGACCGAGCTTTAGTTGATCCCATTAGCCCGTTGCAACGCGCGCACATAGGCGATCACCAGTTTAATTTCCGCGTCGGTTATGCCTTCTACCGGGGGCATATTACCAAATCGCCAATGGTGCGCGCGCACGCCATTCTTTGCCGCAATCAAAAACGCGCCGTCGCCATGGTGCGACGGCTCGTAAGTTTTATGAACCAGCGGCGGTGCGACACCATCCTGCCCGGCGGCATTTTCACCATGGCAGACAGCGCATTTCGCTTCGAATACCCGTTTTCCAATTATTTCGTCACCGACAAGTTCCGGCTCAGTCACATTTGCCATTACAGTGCCTGGCGCAGCCGTGGCCACGGTTTCACTACTGGTGGGCTGAAAATACTCAAAACCTTTGGCGATGGCTAAAGCGGCTACAATCGCCACGCCGACATATAATAATTTTCGCATTTTGCGCCCCTGAAGTTTGTTATTCAATTGAAGTGCTAGGCCTTCCAGCAGGGGGAAGGTCAAGCGAGGTCAAGCGCTTTTAAGAATAGGGGTCTTGCGACCATCTGCCCAAGCGTGAACCGCGTCGCCAAATGCGCCAAACAACGCCTTTGAAACCGGGTCTTTTTTTGAATTCCATTCAGGATGCCACTGTACCGACAGGGTGAAACCGGGGGCATCTTTTACATGAACAGCCTCTGGCGTGCCATCGTCAGCGCGCCCGTCAATTACAATGCGCGGTCCCGGCTGACAGATACCCTGCCCGTGCAGGGTGTTGGTTTTAACCGTATTTGCCCCAAAAAGCTGATGAAACACGCTGTTTTCGATCAAATTCACATCGTGGCGCAGCTCAAACTTTTCAGCGATTGTACCTTCGGTTGGCATCCGGTGGTTTTCTCGCCCCGGCAGGTCGCGGATTTCCGGGTGCAGAGTGCCCCCCATGGCCACTGCAACTTCCTGAAAGCCGCGACAAACGCCAAAAAACGGCTGACCCCGTTTAACACAGGCCCGCACCAGCGGCAGGGTGATTGCATCGCGCGCCCGGTCAAACGCGCCGTGGGCTTCGGTTTCGGCCTCACCATATTCTTCGGGGTGAACATTCGGGCGGCCACCGGTCAGCAGGAAACCGTCACACCGCTCCAGTAAATCGTCCACCGAAACAAAGCGCGGATCGGCCGGGATCAACAGCGGCATACAGTTGGAAACCTCTGATATTGCGATGATATTCATCGTGCCACTTGCGTGAACCGGATAGTCATCGTTCAGCAAAGACTGATTGCCAATTATGCCAACTACTGGGCGCGTCATTCGAATACCTCATTGGAATTTGGCGTGGTTATATCCTGAAAATGTGTAAGAAAAAAGGAAAAGCTTGGCTTTTACATATGCAAGGATTGCCCCCACCCTGCGGTGCTTCTAATCTTCGCTGAAAATATACCTGACCGGAGAGCCCCCAATGAATGACGCGAGCCCGCAAACCATCTATCTGGCCGACTACACGCCGCCTAATTATTTGGTCGATAATGTCCATCTGACGTTCAGGCTGTCGGCGAATGCGACGCGAGTGATTTCAAGGATTGAGTTCCGACCTAACCCGAATATCAGTTCAAAAGAGTTTTTCCTGCACGGTCAGAACCTTAAACTGATTTCAGCGAGCATTGACGGGGCACCCTGCGCGCCTGAACTCACCAGGGATGGGCTAACGGCTGATGTCCCCGATGCCCCGTTCATTTGGCAGGCCGAGGTAGAGATTGACCCCAAAGGCAACACCGCCCTAGAGGGTCTGTATATGTCAAACGGCATGTTCAGCACCCAGTGCGAGGCTGAGGGATTTCGCAAAATCACTTACTACCCGGACCGCCCGGATGTGATGGCACGTTTCGACGTTCGCATTGAAAGCAAAGCACCTGTGCTGTTGTCAAACGGCAATCCAACCAAAATTGGCGATGGCTGGGCCGAATGGCATGATCCATGGCCAAAACCTGCCTATCTGTTTGCCTTGGTCGCCGGTGATCTGGTTGCCCATAGCGCTGAATTCACCACGATGTCCGGGCGCGAGGTGGCGCTGAACATCTGGGTGCGCCCGGGCGATGAAGATAAGTGCGCCTACGCGATGGATGCTTTGATCCGTTCGATGAAATGGGACGAAGAAGTATATGGCCGCGAATATGATCTGGACGTTTTCAATATCGTCGCGGTGGACGATTTCAACGCAGGCGCAATGGAAAACAAGGGGCTGAACATTTTCAATTCCGCGCTGGTACTGGCCAGCCCGGAAACGGCAACTGACGGGACATATGAGCGGATCGAAAGCGTCATTGCGCATGAGTATTTTCACAACTGGACCGGCAATCGGATAACCTGTCGCGACTGGTTTCAGCTTTGCCTGAAAGAGGGTCTGACAGTTTACCGCGACCAGCAGTTCACCGGGGACATGCGTAGTGAACCGGTGAAACGGATCGACGACGTGGTTGGACTGCGGGCGGCGCAGTTTCGGGAAGATAACGGCCCGCTTTCCCACGCCGTGCGCCCGGAAAGCTTTGTCGAGATCAACAATTTCTACACCGCTACGGTTTACGAAAAAGGCGCGGAAGTCATTGGAATGCTGAAACGTCTTGTGGGCGACGCGGCATATGAAAAGGCGCTGACACTGTATTTTGATCGCCATGACGGCGACGCGGCAACGATTGAAGACTGGTTACAGGTTTTTGAAGACGCAACCGGACGCGATCTGAGCCAGTTTAAACGCTGGTACTCGCAGGCCGGAACGCCGCGGGTTTCAGTGGAGGATAAGTTTAAGGATGGCACCTATACGCTTCATTTAAAACAGGAAACACCCCCCACGCCCGGTCAGGACAGAAAGCATCCACAGGTCATTCCGGTGGCAATTGGCCTGTTGAACCCGAACGGTGATGAAGTGGTGGAAACAACAGTGCTGGAAATGACGGAAATCGAGCAAAGTTTTACCTTTAAGGGTCTCGCCAGCAAGCCGATCCCATCCATCCTGCGCGGGTTTTCTGCCCCGGTGATCATCACCCGCGATACCAGCAATGCTGAACGCGCATTTTTGCTGGCCCATGACACTGATCCGTTCAACAAATGGGAAGCAGGCCGCGCCCTTGGCAAATCCGTGCTGACAGCAATGCTGACAGATTTTGAGGATCCTGACCCCGCCTATCTGGATGCGCTGGCGCAAGTGGCGGTGGATGACAGTCTCGATCCGGCGTTCCGCGCCCGCGTCCTGCAACTGCCCGGCGAAGACGATATGGCGCAGACATTGTCTGACGCGGGTCATGTGCCGGACCCGACTATGATCCACTATGCGCGTGAAACGCTGACAACTGTATTGGCCAACCGACTGGCCGCTGATTTGCCAATTATATACAAACGCTTAGAGATCACCGGCCCCTATTCACCGGACGCAAATGCAGCTGCAAAACGCGCGCTGCGCGGTGCGGTTCTTTCCCTAACCAGTAAGCTGGACGGCGGCAAGTTGGCGCTGGATCAGTTCAGAAATGCCGACAACATGACCGAACAATACGGTGCGCTAATGCGGTTGGTTCCAACCACACATGGGCCAGCCGCGATAGACAGTTTCTTTGAGCAGTGGAAAGAAGAACGCTTGGTGGTCAACATGTGGTTCTCGGCGCAAATCCTTAAAAGTAAACCGGAAAACACGCTGGCCGTAGCCGAAAATCTTACCAAACACCCTGACTTCAACTGGAAAAACCCAAACCGGCTGCGTTCTTTACTGTTTCCGCTGGCGTCAGGCAACCCGGCAGCGTTTCATCAACCCGACGGGGCCACATACAAGTTTGTCACCGACTGGCTGATCAAAGTAGACAAAATCAACGCCATGGTCGCCGCCCGGCTGGCAAATGTATATTCAACCTGGCAACGCTATGACGCCGACCGGCAAAGTCTGATCCGGGCCGAACTGACGCGGATTAAAGAAACACCAAACCTGTCGCGTGATACAATGGAAATGGTCAGCCGAATTCTGAAATAGTCCCGGCTCATCCCTTTTTCTCTGCCTAAATACTCGCACCGCCGGCAAATCGCCCGGTACGGGTTTCAAAAATGCGCCCCTTAGGGCGGCCCGCGCTTAACAGAAATTGCGACCAATTGTTGCTTGCCCAGAGGCGGTCAAAGAATTGCCAGATTTTTCAGGCAGATATGGGCGGACACAACCATTTAAACAACCAGGACACGTTCTAAATGCCTGTACTTATTGCCCTTCTCGGCGTCATTGCCGGTGCATACTTTTGGATGAATCGCGCGCAAAACGCCGCCAATATGGTCGGTGAACTTGCCGGCGCGGCCCAGGATGCCATGGGTGCCGCACGCCGGTTTGGCTTTCGCAGGCAGGCAAACAAACACCCGGTTGATTGCATCGAAGAACCCAATCTGGCTGTTGGAGGGTTAAGTGTTGCGTTCATGGAACTGGGCGGAACACCCACAAATGAGCAGCAACAAAGCCTGCTGGTAGGGCTGCAATCCGCCCTTGGGATCACTTTAAATGAAGCCGAAGAAATGGCCGTTGTAGGTCACTGGTTTGTGCAGGAATGCAAAGGGCCGCAACCGGCGTTGAACCGTCTGGCAAAGCGATTGTTTAAGTTATCCGGCTCGGACGGGTTGGAACCGGCGATGATTGCTATCGGACAACTGGTTGACGGCTCAAACGGTAATACCAGCCCGCGTCAGCAGGAAGCACTGGCAGACTTGAAACGGATTTTCCGGGCTACCTGAGCCGACAATAAGCCTGCGAACTGGTCCAATCGGCCATGTCCTTACGTTTCCCGGCGTTGCGAAACGGTGCCCAGTCGCGCCCCAAACCGCGCCAGTTGCCAGCCTTGGAAACCAAAGCCTCGTCCCGCCCCACTTGCGCCGCTGCAATTCGCACAGCGCAGGACAGGTTGGCTGATCCGTCTTTCAACGCAGCCACGGTTTGCGCCTGACAGCCAAAGGCCCGCGCAGTTCTTGGGTCAATCTGGGTTAATCCGATCCAAAGACCGCCGCCCCCCGATGCTTCGGGCCGCCAAGTGCTTTCATGTTTAGCGAGGGCAGACAGAATACCAGACCAGAACGCGGCCCGGTCTGCGCGATCTGCACGGGGATATGCCGGGCAATATTCATCAATGTCACTTGGGATTATGTCAAGTAATACAGCGCCATGGGACTGAACCGCTGCCAATGTGGAACGGGTCCACACGGCCGCTTCGGGCCGGTGATCCCAAGCCATGGCAGGCAGCGTAGCCCGGGAAACGGCGCTTTTGTTTTTTAACAATCCACAGCCCGACAGCAAAACGCCGGCGACAGCTATCAGTATTAGTTTGGAAATTCCGCTGGTACGCATTCGCTATCCTCAACTACTGTTTCCGCTATTTGCAGGTTGCACGATCCGCTAAGCCCTTGTCCATCCTCGCATTTTCTGGTCAGCGGTGTTTTGCCCGGAACCCACACTTGCCCCGCATGCCGCCCTGCCCTAGAAACCGGGTTGAACACCAATCGCTGGACCAGACACATGCTTGATATTACTTACAAATCGCCAAAACCCAAAGTAATTGTGGGTGCGAAACATGACTGGGAGCTGGTGATCGGGCTTGAAGTCCATGCGCAGGTTGCTTCCAAGGCGAAATTATTTTCCGGGTCTTCGACCAAGTTTGGGGCTGAACCCAATTCAAACGTCGCTTTTGTGGACGCGGCAATGCCCGGTATGTTGCCGGTGATCAATGAGTTTTGTGTCGAACAGGCGGTGCGTACGGGGTTGGGTCTGAAGGCAGAGATCAACCTGAAATCAGCGTTCGACCGTAAAAATTATTTCTACCCTGATCTGCCGCAGGGGTACCAGATTAGTCAATTATATCAACCGATTGTCGGTGAAGGCGAAGTGCTGGTTGAGATGGGCGAAGGCATTGCGCGGCTGGTTCGGGTGGAGCGTATCCACATCGAACAGGACGCTGGGAAATCAATCCATGACATGGACCCGAACATGTCGTTCGTGGACTTCAACCGCACCGGCGTGGCGCTGATGGAAATTGTCAGCCGCCCTGACATTCGTGGGCCAGAAGAGGCGGCAGCTTATGTTGTGAAAATTCGCCAAATTTTGCGGTATCTGGGGACCTGTGATGGCAACATGCAAAACGGTAATTTACGGGCCGATGTGAACGTGTCGGTTTGCCGCCCCGGTGACTATGAACGCTACCGGGAAAGCAATGATTTCAGCCACTTAGGGACGCGGTGTGAAATCAAGAACATGAACTCAATGCGCTTTATTCAGGCGGCAATTGACATTGAGGCACGCCGCCAGATTGCCATTCTGGAAGACGGTGGTGAGATTTCGCAAGAGACCCGTTTATATGACCCGGATAAGAACGAAACCCGCTCTATGCGGAGCAAAGAAGAGGCGCATGATTACCGGTATTTTCCTTGTCCTGATCTGCTACCGTTAGAGATAGAACAGGCATGGGTGGATGACATTGCGGCTGGTCTGCCAGAGCTGCCTGACGAGAAAAAATCGCGTTTTATCAAAGACTTCGGGCTGAAAGAGTATGACGCAGGTGTGCTGACTTCGGACGTTGAGAACGCGAATTATTTTGAAGCGGTAGCTAACGGGCGCGACGGGAAACTGGCGGCGAACTGGGTGATCAATGAGCTGTTTGGACGGCTGAAGAAAGAGGATCATTCCATCACGGATAGCCCTGTTTCCACGGTGCATCTGGGGGCGATAATTGATCTGATTTCCAGCGGAGACATCAACGGTAAGATCGCCAAGGAAGTCTTTGAAATCGCTTACACAACCGGGCGTGAGCCGGGTGAAATTGTAGCCACAGAAGGCATGAAACAAGTCACGGATACCGGGGCAATTGAGGCGGCGGTGGATGCGGTGATTACAGGCAACCCGGAACAGGTTGAAAAAGCGAAAGCCAACCCGAAACTGGCGGGCTGGTTTGTGGGGCAAGTGATGAAGGCCACCGGCGGCAAAGCCAACCCGAAGGCGGTGAATGATCTGGTGAGCAAAAAGCTGGGTTTGTAAGAAACGGGTGACTGGTTTTGTACGAAACGTACGGGTGCGGTGTACCGGTGTTGTACGTTTCTTACGGGCCAGATCCAGCCGCTTCTGGCATCAACAGCGTAAACCCTTCTTCATTGATTGTGATCGTCGCACCGGCTTCAAGTTCCTGGCAAAAGAGACTGGCAAGACTGGCCCGAATTTCGCCTATTGGATCGGGCCACAAATCGGTCATCACAGCCTTCATCTTGGTTTCCAGCAATCCGCGAAGCCCGGCGCGCAGAATTTTCCGGTTTGATCCGACACAATTAAGCATCATGTAGAACAACCCGGCGGCGGCGTGATTGATTACCTGTTGGTTGTTGTCGCTGGCCTCTATCATTTCTGTCACACCGCGCATCAGTCTTTGGACATCAACCTTTCGCGCAATATCCGGTTCTTCGATGGCTACGGAAAGCAACATCATGGCATAGGCCTGTTCGCCCAATTCAACCTGGGTCACAGTGGCAATATTCGCGGCAGCCTTTACCAGTTCGCCGTGGCTTCCGTACCAGCGTGGCAACAAATGGAACGCCACCTGGGCCATCATTTCGGGATCACTTGGATCAACGGAAAGCCAGATGGAACGGGCCGAATGAAACAACATTTCTTCGCCACATTGCCCAACCGCTAATCGGAAATTTGCAGCCGCAAGCATCGGCGAACCGCGCTGCGCCACTTTAAATGGGCGCAGGATTTCCATGGCCTGATCAAAGTGGTACTGCATCGCATCCAACCCTTTGGCCGAAACGGTATCCATGGTGCCATTGCCACGGTATATCCAGCCGATTTCCATATGCGCTTGGGCTGTCAAAACCGCAGCGGCCAGATTATTTGGTGCCTGTCCCAACCGGGCCTCAAATTCCTGGATCGCCTCAAGTGCGCGGGTTTCAGAATCCGGGCCGCCCGGACCAATGGCGGCGTCGATTTCGCCCATGGCGGCGTTTATACCAATGCGCGTGTAACGTCGCCCGGTTGCATCCGCTGCACGGGCTGCATCATCAGCCAGCAACCGGCTGTGGATCGTGTCCCAATCCTGGCCGCTGACGAGTCCACGATAGCGATCTTCGGCTGGGCCGGGTTTATCCGACGGCACTCTAGATGTCGAAAGCAAGAAATTGTTCGTTACAATATCCTTATCAACCATGCTCGCGCCTTCGAGCATTCCGCTCACAATAAGCAACCAAAGCCCGGGCCCAATTTTGATGAGCAGCGCCAGCGCGAGAAGTGTGAATATCCCTTTACCTGTCTTGCTAAATTCAACAACAGCAAGAAATATTTCCAAAATGGCGTCCATTTGCGGCTCCGGATACTATTTATGTCGCCGCAGGTTTAACCAGTGATTGGGGCCGGAATAGGTCCGGTTAGTGCGACATGCCAAGGGCGCTGCTATTTTGTATCCAACCGGTACTTTAGAAACTGCGTACCTTCGTGTTCAATTTCCTGGATAAACCGGGCGCCGATCCTTTTCAGCGCGCCAAGATTTTTGCGCGAGGGGGGCAGCAGGAATGTCACGTAGGGAATTCGCTGATCAGCAATCGCAAACCGAATTGCTTTACGGGTGATACGGGTGCCGAGGCCGAAGTGTTCTGGTTTCAGGACCAGACCAAAATCCCACTCAGTGCCCTCTTTCTGAAATCCGCCCCAGCCGACATATTTGTCATTACACAGGATCGCCCAGTGGCCGAGGCCGTCGCGGTGCCAGCAGGCTTCTTTGGTTGCGATGAATTCAGCCAAAAACTGATCGTCCCATTTGCGGGTAAGCAGGGGCATGTGCTCGGCGACGCGCGGATCGGTCATATGGGCGATGATTTCTTCGGCGGGAATGTCTGGCAGGCGGGCAAATGTCAGAGTGTAATTCGGGTTTTCGCCCAACGCTTCAACCGCCCTGTAGCAAACGAATTGCGGCGCGCAATGTGGTATCCTTGCCCGAGCGTGCGGCTTCGACGTCTACCTGGAACAGAACATCGGGGGGAATGCCGACTGCCTCATACTGCTCATCCGATACGGTGAGATAGCGTTGGTGCGAGAAACCCAATTCCCAGCCGTTTGGCAATATGTAATTGATCACGTCCGAAAGGCCGCCTGCGGTTGCTTCACCTAGCGTTGTGACCTGAGGCAGCTCGCGCATGGTCATGGTAAAAATCTCTGCGGCCGAGCCGGTAAACGGGCTGGTCAACAGGATTATGGGTTGGCTAAGGCTGGGTAAATTGGGCTCAAGGGTTGCTTGATACGGGTCACTGTAGCCAGTGCTGGTTCGGGTGGTTTTTGAAAAAGCGACCGTCGCCGCCTGCGCAAAGTGGCTGGCATAAGCCAATGATACGTCGTCCGAGCCGCCGGGGTTATAGCGCACATCGAGTATCAGACCGGTGGCGTCGCCAAATTCCGCGATGATTTCGCTGATTGCCTGGTGGGCAATTTGGGTTGAGGTTTCGAATAACCCGGCTTCAGGATCCATGTGGCTGAAATATATATAGCCGATGCCGGGCGCGGCCCAGCCGTATTTCAGGTCGGCATTTTCAATTTCCTTCAGCCCGTCCGGGAACTGGGCCAGCGTCGTATCACGCACCATTTGCCGATCATCATGCCAATCCGGTTCCGTTGACGGGGAAAAAATATTTTCGGATCCGTCTTCATCTTCATAGTAGAGGTAGGTGTGGCCATCATCCAACCCGGTCAAGGTTTCGGATAGTAAGGCAAAAAGTGCGTCATCATCGAGGTTGGTCTCTGGGTCGGGGCGTAAGGATTGGCGGGCGGCCCAGTCCACGCCATGCAGCTCAAAGAACGAATAGTGTTCGTTCATTGCATTCCAAAGCACATCAAAGTTGTTTTGCGGGGTGTCTGGCAGCGGGGTCGCGCAGTTTTTCGGCAGACTGTCGATGCGATCAGCGTAAATCGGGTTGAGCGCACCGGCCACTGCAAGCTGAAGCTGGCCGTCATTCATGGCGAATTGCGCGCCTTCAAGGGTTTTGACCAGGCCCAGATGCGCGGGGATGCGCATATCGCGGTAGCAGCTTATTTCCGTGACCTGATAAACGTCGATTACGGTGCGGCCAATGTCAAAGACCAATCCATAGCCGTTGGTTTGCCAGGTGCCGCGCAGGTTTTTGTCGGGCATGTTGAAGGCCCAACTGACCATAAGGGCGACACTTGAAAATAGGACCAGAACCAATGCCGCCCGAACAAGACGCCCCACAATATCACCCCGTAATAATTATGGGGCTTGGGTATCTGAATTATTTGGAGTTTGCCAGCTTTGGAAGTTCACGTTTGCGCGCCATGCCGCAACGAAAAAGGCCGGGGAAAACCCCGGCCCTTATCAAATCTTTTTGCTTAGCGTTTAGGCCGTTGCTTTTTTCCTGCGGCTGCGCAGGGCACCAAGGCCACCGATTGCGCCAAGCAGCATCAGCCCAGCGGCCGGTACCGGAACAGCGTCGATGCGAACAACCATATCGTCAAAGTCGCTGTCACCACGTCCGTCACCAAAGAACGCAAGAACCGAGCGGCCGTTGTTGAAGACCACACCGTAGGCGAGCTTCAGGCCGCTGAAAGCGGAAAAGCTGTTGTTTGATATCCCGAAGGTTTCACCAAACACGCCGTTGCCATTGATGTCTTCCCAGGAGGCTTCAGCCGTCTGGAACATGAAATCAATGAAACCTGCGCCTGTTTCCAAGGCGGTAGTGGTGGAACCAATCACCATTGAGTTGGTCAGGGTTGAACCCATTGCGCCGAAAGAGGCGTTCTTGGCGCCGGCTTCTTTGCCCAGGAATGTGAATGTCAGCGTGCTTGCCGCATCCATATACAGGCCACCGTTAAGTGGGCTTCCCGAAAACGAGGTGATTGCGTCGCCGACATTTGGCGCTGCGCTGCCGTAGATTGAGCTTAGGTCAAATCCGGATGTGCCGCCGGTGCTTGCTGGCAGGACCGCGTTTGGACCTACAGCATTCATTGACGAATCAAGGATTGAAAAGCTGGCCGCAAATGCTGAGGTTGCAACCGTTGCGCCGATCGCAAAACCGACAATCGCCCCAAGCACCTTCTTAGTAGTATATTTCATAACGTCCCCCTCTGGAACAAACTCGAACTAACACGCGTATAACATTCACGAATATACATGCTTTGAGAGGGCGGGCAAAAGAGCAAACCGCAATTTCGCCTTATTATTAGAATATTCGGGCCATAATTAGGCGAATATTCGAAACAGTTTTTTATTTATCACACTTCTACAAGTCATTTTTGAAACGATCGCGGGCATCGGCGGCGATTCGCCAATACCGCAATGTTGGCATCGGCGGCGATTCGCCAATCGGGCGAATTTGATGAAAACTCTGCTGGGCGTCAGATCATACCAAATAATCGTTGCGCTTGATAAGTGGATTGACCGGCCCTAAAACAGCCGGAACTTTCCGATAGGAGGCGACATGCCGCGTTACGAGTACAAAGTCATTCCGGCCCCGAAAAAAGGGCTGCGCGCCAAGGGGGTCCGGGGGACCGAATTGCGCTTTGCCAATACCTTGCAAGAGGTGATGAATGCGCATGGCGCTCAGGGGTGGGAGTACCAGCGCACGGATACCCTGCCCTGTGAAGAGCGACTGGGGCTGACCGGGAAAACCACCGGGTTTCAGAATATGCTGGTATTTCGCCGGGTTATTGAAGAGGCGGTCGTTGAATTGCCAAATGTCGTGGCGGCGGTTGTTGATGAGGATCTAAATGGGGCCGCAAATGGCGAGGTGATAGACGATGATATTGAAGAAGCTGAAATTAAGCAGCACCTAACCCTTGCATCGGAAGAACCCACCCCCGCGAATGTTAGCGAAATTCGCCCCCTTGGCGGGGTAACCAAAGACGCCCCTGTGTTAGATTAAGACGCCGCTATTTAGTTGCGCCTTCGATCTTCATCGCCAGCGCGTGTATGCGGTTGATGATATCCGGGCCGAGGGCTGTGTGGATGGCACGATGGCGCTGGATGCGCGATAAGTCGTCGAATGCGGCGGCTGAAATTGTCAGTTTAAAATGGCTTTCGCCACCCTCCTGAAAACCGGCATGGCCGCGGTGGCTTTCGCTTTCGTCTTCTACAATCAGCACGTCTGGATGGAACGCTGCCTGTAATTTCGCCTGTATTTCTTCTGTAACTGACATTTTTCGCCGTTATCCCCCTTCAATCCTCTGACAAATGGTCTAGACTGCCTAGTCCGAGTCGAAAAGGTAGTTTGCTATGGTAAAGTCCGACCCGTTTGGTTTTGATATGTCCGTATCCACGGATAAAAAGAAACGTACCCGTGGCAAACGCGGTATGTCGGGTGCCTTTGAAACCTCGACCCGCAACTGCGAACATCCTGAATGTACCGAGCATGGCCAGTACCGCGCGCCCAAGTCACCTGATATTCTGGATGATTATTACTGGTTCTGCAAAGACCACGTACGCGAATACAATCTGAAATGGAATTTCTTTAACGGCGCCACCGAAGAAGAGATGAAAGACCAGATCGACAAGGACCGGGTGTGGGAACGTGAAACCAAGCCGTTTAAGCGCGGCGAGGAAGACCGCGCCTGGTCACGTTTGGGCATTGATGACCCGCATCAGGTGCTGGGTGGCAACGCGACGCAAAACCCCGGCAAATCCATCACCGGCACCCGCACCCTGCCCGCGATTGAGCGCAAGGCGGTGAATATTCTGGAGGCCAAGGACCACTGGACCAAGACCGAGCTGCGCAAACAATATAAAGCCCTGATCAAAGTTCTGCACCCGGATATGAATGGTGGGGACCGTTCACAGGAAGAACAGTTGCAGGAAGTTGTCTGGGCCTGGGATCAGATCAAGAGCAGCCGGTATTTTAAGAAGTAGGGGTTGTGGGGGGGTGCGCGCTGCGTTGGTGGCCAATGTCCACTATGCGGACGAAGCTGCCATTTGGCTATTCGCGTGGCCTGATGAAAAAAGAAGCGGCAATCAACATGATGCCCACAATCGCAAAGAGAAAAGCCAGTGGCAGAAATAGGCTTTCTTGCAGGACACCATTCGCACCGATATCCCCGTAGAACACAGTCTCTGCCAGCCAAAAAAGGATACCTGCAACAATTGAGGCGAAGCCAAATAGGCGGATAATTCTCTTCATTATTGCGTATCCTTTTTCAAGACGTGCGAAGTTCGACGCCGATCACATACCAGCACAACTTGCAGGAAAACACTAGATATAGCACAGATTTTCAGTCTGAGACGGGCTCAAAGCTGCCATAGTCAGAATTCCAACAACAGGGTCGCGCCTGACCTTGGGAGGGCGCGAAAGCGCCTTCCCGGGGGGAAGGTCAGGCGCGGCCCGGGCTGCGCCCGGTCCATTGGTGTTTGGTGGAATTGTCAGTCAAGAATTCGGGGCTATCACGAACCTGAAACAACATTGCTATGGCGGTATCGCTCGTTGAGGATAGTGAAAAGTCAGACCTCCATCACCCGCTCCCCTGCCCCTTCACTCACCAATTTACCAAACTCTGCCATCGCATAGATAATATCACGCAGGTTCTGGCCCAGATCGGTCAGTTCGTATTCGGTTTTTGGCGGCATCACGGGGTAGATGGTTTTTTCGACCAGCCCGTTTTCGATCAGCATGTTCAGCCGGGTGGTCAGGATTTTCGGGCTGATGCCGGTTAAGGCGCGCTGCAATTCGGAAAAGCGTTTTTTACCGCCGAGCAGTTCCAGACCGATGCGGGTGGTCCATTTGCCGTCCAGAATATTGGCCGCAACCCGAACCGGGCAGCCGGTGGAGACCTGCGCAGTGTAGGCCCGGGTCTCTGATTTATTCATCGCTTGCATTTATTTCATACTTTCCTAAAAGTACCTACTTCCTTTTATATAGTGCTATGCGTAACTGTTCGTCAAGCGCTTATGGCGCCATCAAAAAGGAACAAATTCATGACCAAAACTAAAATCGTTTGTTACATCATTGCAGCGTCGCAGTTCATTCTGGGTGCATTGTACCTGTTTGCGCCGCAGTTTTTCATCGCCATTCAGGGATTGACGCCAATCAGCGCCGACATCGGGTATCCGTTGGGGATGCTGGCCGGTCGTTTTCTGGTATACGGTGTTGGCATGGTGCTGATCGCCCGGGAACCGGTTAAATACCGGGTCTGGCTGGACGGTATGATCGCCATTCAGGCAATTGATCTGTTAGCCGGCCTGTTTTACACGGCCACTGGTACAGTTACGCTGGAAATCTCAGGCATCGCGATGTTTGATGCGGCGCTGTTCATCGGGTTGCTGTTGTGGATCCGCCCCGCCGACGATGAAATGGCTGTGGCGGTCGCCAACTCTTAGGGAAACCGTCCTGAAAACCAACAATCCGCGTCGGGTTGGGCGCGGATTGTACGTGTTTGGTGACGGGTGCTTTTAAGCGTCAACGAACTTGAGGCTTACCCCGTTCAGGCAATGGCGCTTACCTGTTGGCGCTGGCCCGTCGTCAAAGATATGGCCGAAATGGCTGCCGCAGCGGCGGCAATGGACTTCGGTGCGCACGCGCAGCAGGATGCGATCATCCATGGTGCGCACGGCATTTGGCAGCGATTGCCAGAATGAGGGCCAGCCGGTGCCGCTGTCAAATTTCGCTTCCGACGAATAAACCGGCAAATCACAGCCCTGACAATGGTAGTTGCCTGCATTCCAGTTTTTGTCCAGCGGGCTGGAGCCGGGTTTTTCAGTGCCTTGCTTGCGCATGACCTTGTATTGGATCGGCGACAACAGCGCTTTCCATTCGGCCTTGGTGCGGGTCACCT
>CAZRHV010000016.1:0-50487 GCA_964599985.1 uncultured Marinosulfonomonas sp.
TCATCGACAGCCTGGTTGAGCTGCCCGCGGTGATCGAAGACATCAACGCCCGTCTGGCGCGCGGAGAAAAACCGTAAAACCAAACGGTAAGATATTGAACTTAAATAATTGCTGGTCGCGAAGGTGTTTCGCGGCCAGTTTTTTATGGACTTATTAATACGTCCAATCTGGCATTATACATTCTGGCTGTAGTTAGTCAGTATCGGTCAATGGCCACCAAATTTGGAAAATTCTTGACAGACCGGTCCGCGCTGTACAATCCTGTTCATTGCGAGCGGAGCCATTGATTGATTTGACAGAATCGGCATTCGCATTGGATAGTTCCTGGGGGAGGATGGAAACAAGACGCCACTGATAGGACAGTAAGGTTTTTCAGGCTCGGCGTCTTAATGGTTTTCACGATATTCACAAAACTAGAAAACCAAACAAATATGGTTTCCGTATGAATAACAAAATGATCAACAGAGAGGATCAATAATGAAGAGAGTTCTTTTATCCGGGGTTGCACTGATTGTGCTAAGCGGGACGGCATTTGCCGGCGCCTGCCCAGCAGTTACAGTTGCAGACCCCCTAGGGGTCGCTGCAGGCGAATTCCCGCAGCAATATGAACTGGCTGAATTCCAGTCGATTGCAGACTGTACGCTGGAGTACACTGCTAACCCAGACGCTGCTGCTATGAATGGCCGCATTCAGGGTAACCCTGATTTGCCTGATCTTGCCAACCGCCTGCCAAGTGAACCACTGGTTGTGGCACCATATGATAAGATCGGTTCCTACGGTGGTACGCTTGATATTATGTCAAACGCTACCGAGGCAGGTACATCTGACATGATGTCGATCCGTCACGTAAACCTCGTGCGGTATTCGGACGATCTGCAAACCATCGTGCCAAACGTCGCCAAGGGTTGGGAATGGAATGAAGATTTCACTCAGCTGACGTTCTTCCTGCGTGAAGGCCACAAGTGGTCAGACGGCGAGCCATTTGGTGCCCGTGACGTGAAGTTCTGGTACGACAATCTGGCGACCGACACCAATATCCGTGAAAAGCCAAAGGATTACGTTCTGGTTGGCGGTGAATTAATGGATGTTGTAGTCGTTGATGAACAAACCGTTCAGTTCAACCTGCCTTCGCCAAAGCCAGGCTTGTTGTCGCACTTTGCTAACCACTATGCACAGGGCTTCCAGCCTATGCACGTTCTGGGTCAATATCACCCTGATGTTGTAGGAGCCGAACAAGCCGACGCAAATGCACAAGCAATCGGATTTGAAAACGGTTATGAAGTTGTCCAGGCTTATTTTGGCGGCTCTGACTGGATGGACACGCCCACACCAATGCTGGCGCATCCAGACAAGGTTGAGGGTATGCCATTTGCGGCTGCTCCTACACTGGAAAGCCACATCGTGATCTCGGAAACTACGGAAGGTCGCCACTTTGTTGCCAACCCGTATTTCTTCATGGTGGATACAGCCGGTAATCAGCTTCCATATATCAGCGAGCAAGACGAACTGTTCGTGTCCGAAACGGAAGTGCGACTGCTGAAAATGGTAAACGCCGAAGTTGACTATAAGACCCAGGCGCTGAATCTTGACGACGTTCCTTTGCTTCTTGAAAACCAGGAAAAAAGCAACTTTAGCGTCGACATCCGGCCACAGATCCGTACCGGGACATTTTCGTTTAACGTGACTTCTGATGATCTGGCAAAACGCGATTTGTTTGGCAATCTCAAGTTCCGTCAGGCGATGTCAGTTGCCATCAACCGGGACGAAATCAACGAGGTAGCGTTCTTTGGTCTGGGTACACCAAACCAGTATGTTCCGTTCTCACCTCAGCCTTCGTTCATCACGGACGACATGTTGCAGCACTATGCGCAATATGATCCGGATCTGGCGAACTCCCTGCTCGATGAAATCGGCATGGTGGACACAGACGGTGACGGCATGCGCGAAATGTCCAACGGTGAACCGCTGGTTTTGAACCTGCAATTCGCTACACAGGGTATTTCCGCGAAACTGGTCGAACTGGTTGGTCAGGCTTGGAAAGAAGTTGGAGTAAACGCCACGGTGAAAGAGGTTACGACCGATGAATATCGTTCGGCGCAATCTGCAAACCAGCTGGACGTGACCATGTATGCCAAAGGTATGCCGCTGGCGGTTATCCTTGGTAACTCGGAACTGTTCACACCACCGTTCGAGAACTACTTTGGTATGCGTACCGCGATGCTGTGGTCGGAATATATCGACAGCAACGGTTCGTCCGGTGTAGAACCACCAGCCTGGGTAACCGAAATGGGCGCCGACATTCTGGCGTTCCAGTCGGCAACTTCGGGTTCGTCTGAAGCAGATGCACTTGGTGCCAAACTGGTTCAGTCTATGGTTGATAACCTGCTGTTCATCGGGACGGTTAAAGCGGCTGCGCCGGTTTACCACTCAAACGCCTTGATCAACTTCCCAGAGTTCCAGACAGCGTCTTATTCCTACTACTGGTCCTATCCTTATCGTGGGCCACAGTGGTCACTGGAAGAGTAATCGCCTAGCGATTTGAATATTCGCAGCGGGCAGCCCAGGTTGCCCGCTGCACCCAAAAAATAACGGTCAAAAAGACCGACCATCTTTCGCGGGGAGCGACTGAACCCAATGTTTCAATTTCTTAGATTCGCAGCGTTGCGCGCGTCCTTAGCAGTGTTAACGCTCATCTTAGTTTCATTCATCGTTTTCTCCTTGATGGAACTGGTTCCCGGCGATTGCGCCGAGCGCTACCTTTCCTTCAAAAACTCACAAGGTTCCGTAATTACGGCAGCCGATGTCGACGCGGAGCGTGTCCGCCTTGGTCTAAATAAGCCTTATATTCAAAGATGGGGCACCTGGATTATCAATGCCTTTCAGGGTGAGTTTGGTGATAGCTGCATTCAGCGCCTGAACATTTCACAACTTCTGGGCCAGAAATTCTGGATCAGCCTGGGCCTTTGTCTTTCTGCGCTGATTCTGGCATATGCCATCGCCATTCCGGTTGGAATTATCGCCGCCACATCAAACAACCCCGTTCTGAACAACTCGCTGCGTCTGGTTTCTTACCTGGGTCTGGCACTGCCAAACTTCTTGCTGGCGCTGATGATCATGCTGTTTTCCACCGTGGTGTTTGGCGACAGCCTTACGGGGCTATTTTCGAAAGAGTTTCGAGATGCGGCCTGGTCTTGGGCCAGGGTGAAAGATTTCTTAGGTCACGCTTGGCTGCCGATATTCATTTTAGGCTGGTCGGCGACAGCGTTTGCAATTCAGACTGTCCGCGCATTGATGTCGGATGAGGTTGGCAAGCTATACGTTACAGCCGCCGCCGCGCGCGGGGTGTCTGGCAGGCGCTTGTTAATGCGCTACCCGGCGCGACATGCGCTAAGCCCGATCATCAACTCGCTTGGGTTCGACCTTAATCGCATCTTCAACGAGCTACCGGTGGTCGCATTGATCCTGACCCTGACTGAAGCAGGTTCACTGCTAATTGAAGCACTGGCGCGATCTAACGATCAGCAACTTGCCGGGGCGATCATTTTCCTTCTGACTGGCAGTATCGTCACCATCAATTTCGTGACGGACATTATATTAGCGCTGACTGACCCACGGGTCCGCCGCTCGATTGTAGGGTGACAGATATGACAGACCAAACCAGCACACTCTCGGCGGAAGATCAGAAGCTGAAAGAAGCCTATTTTACCGCCTCACAGCGGCAGCTAATCTGGCAGCGTTTCAAGAAAAACAAATCTGCCCTTATCGGAGCATGGGTTCTTATTCTGCTGATCTTGTCAGGAATCTTCGCGCCCTTCCTGACGCCCTATGACGCCACTATCGCCGGACGTGACAAGGAATATCTGAATGGTGCCCCGCAAATCCCGCAATTTTGTGATGAAAACGGCTGCTCATGGCGGCCGTTCATTTATACGACGGAACGGACCCGTTCGATCAAAACCAATTTCCGCTGGGTGACTGAAACCGATACCAGCGTTGAGGGACGCCGATTTGTACATTTCTTCGTTGAAGGCGCCAAGTACACTTATCTATCATTCAACATCAACCTGCCAGGTAAGGCACTGGATTTTAAAATTCCGGGTTTTACGTTTAACACCCGATTGTTTGGTGTTGATAAGGGTCAGATACATATCTTTGGGACGGATTCGACTGGTAAGGATATTTATTCGAGAACCCTGACGGCGATTAACACATCGATGGCGGTTGGCACGATCGGGGTGTTCATCGCCTTTGTGATGGCTTTAGCGATCGGGGGTATTGCCGGGTATTACGGCGGCTGGATAGATTCCGTTTTGCAGATGATAACCGACACGGTTCGAACGATCCCGAGCATCCCGCTATTCATGGCATTAGCAGCGTTTATTCCCGACACCTGGAGCGCGGAGGCGAGATTTTTCTTTATCTCTATGGTGCTGGGTTTAATTGGCTGGCCGACACTGGCGCGCCGAATACGAACGCATCTGTTGACCGAACGTAATCAGGAATACGTGCTGGCGGCACAGCTTTGTGGTGCATCTGCCAAGCACGTAATTCGCCGCCACCTGCTACCCAGTTTTACCAGCTATATCATCGTCGATCTGGTGATTTCGTTCCCCTACATGGTGCTGTCTGAAACTGCACTTAGCTTTATCGGGCTTGGGCTGAAAGACCCTGTGAACTCACTTGGTGTGATGTTGCAGAACGTGACCTCGGCCGATGTTTTGCTTAATTATCAGTGGTATTTCATTCCGGTGATCTTCTTTATAATTCTGGTGTTGGCCTTCGTGTTCGTCGGTGACGGATTACGCGACGCCGCAGACCCCTATTCGGATTCCAAGAAATGACGCGACTTATAGATGTAGAAAATCTGACCCTACAGTTCGATACGGACGAGGGTCGGATCACCGCAGTTGATGATGTGTCATTTTCGCTGGAAGCCGGCGAAGTCATGGGGTTGGTTGGGGAAAGTGGTTCAGGTAAATCAGTGACGGCCAAGTCGCTGATGAAGCTAAACCCGTCCAACGCAATATACACCGATGAAACTAAGGTGACACTTCATCTGGAAGATGGACCGGTTGATATAATGTCGCTGAACACATCCACCGAGTTGAAGGTGATACGTGGCGGCGCAATTTCGATGATTTTTCAGGAACCGATGGCCAGTTTTGCGCCGGCGATTTCCATCGGTGCGCAGATGGTTGAGCAGTTAATGATTCATACCGATATGAATGCCAAGCGTGCCAAGGAAGTTTCCATTGAAATGCTGGATCGTGTTGGCATATCTGACGCCTCCACCCGGTTTGGCCAATTCGCGTTTGAGCTGTCGGGTGGTATGCGTCAGCGTGCGATGATTGCGATGGCGCTGTCCACCAAGCCAAAGCTGTTGATCGCGGACGAACCCACAACCGCGCTGGATGTGACTATTCAGGCGCAGGTAATTGATCTGATGAAGGATCTAGTGACCGAATTTGGTATGGGTATCATCTTTATCACCCACGATCTGGGCGTGATCGCGCAAACTGCCGACAAGATGGCGGTGATGTATTTGGGCCGGTTGGTAGAGCAGGGGCCGGTGCGGGAAGTGCTTCGCAACCCAACACACCCATACACCCGTGGCCTGCTGGATGCTTTGCCTGATCTTGATGATCTGGATACGCCGCTGAAGCCAATTCCGGGGGACATTCCGTCACCGCTTGAGCGGCCGCCGGGCTGTGTGTTTCACACCCGTTGCAATGAGTTCATGGAGGGGCGCTGCAACGTTGACAGGCCTGAGTTTACGCAAGTTAGCGACGTACATCGGGTGGCCTGTTTTCTGGCCACACAGTCAGGAGAAGCGAAATGAATAAGCCCCTGATTTCCACCCGAGATCTTTCGGTTCATTACCCTTTACGGGGTGGTGGTCTGTTTGGCCCTAAACCAGTTGTACGAGCCGTCGATGGTATCAATATTGAAATCGACAAAGGGAATTTCTTTGGCCTTGTTGGTGAATCCGGCTCGGGCAAGACCACGCTTGGACGGGCTTTGTTGCGCGCTGCACCAATTACCCGCGGCGATATTACTTATGATGATGGCGAAGTCAGTTATGACCTGCCAAGTCTGAATGAAAAAGAGCTGAAGGAATATCGCAAACGCGCCCAGCTGATTTTTCAGGATCCGTACGCAGCGCTGAGTCCACGGATGACGGTGCGGGACATTATTGCCGAACCGCTGGAGGTTATGGGCCTGACATCGTCGCGCGAAGAAACCGATGAGCGGGTCCGTGAAATTGCTGAAAAATGCCGCCTTAACCTCGAACACCTGCGACGTTTTCCGCATGCGTTTTCTGGTGGACAGCGTCAGCGTATTTCCATTGCCCGTGCTTTGGTATCGCGGCCTCAATTCGTGGTGGCTGATGAAAGTGTGGCCGCTCTTGATGTGTCCATTCAGGCGGATGTTTTGAACCTGTTGAAAGACATTCAACAGGAAATGGGTCTGACATTCCTGTTCATCAGCCATGACTTAAGCGTTGTTGCGCATGTCTGCGACCATGTGGCGGTGATGTATCTGGGCCGCTTGGTTGAATCTGCGCCGACGCGAGAGTTGTTCGCAGCACCGCGTCACCCGTATACCAAGGCATTGTTGTCGGCGATCCCGTCGCTTGACCCGGATGATCGTGGCAAGGCGCAAAAGCTGGAAGGTGAAATTCCGTCGCCAACCAATCCGCCGCCGGGGTGTAAGTTTCAGACTCGCTGCCCGAATGCGATTGATATTTGCCGCAAGGATGAACCAAAGCTACAACAGTCTGGCAAAGAACATGCGGTTGCGTGTCACCGGTGGGAAGAGCTGGCAAAGGAATTGGTTCCGGGCTAGTCGCCTAGTTTGACGTGCGTTTGTAAGCGCCCTGACGGGTGATTTTGTACTCCGTCAGCGTATGAACTGCATGTTTCATCCGCAGGCTCAGGAGTTTTTGGGTTAGTCGCAACAGGGTACCTGCATGGGCCGGATTACCGGCCAGATTTTGCATTTCAGTTGGGTCATTTTCCAGGTCGAACAACAGTGGTGGTAGCCCGCCATTGAAGTGAACCAGCTTGAACCGCGCTTCGCGCAGGATTGCCAGATTGGCCTCACGGAAAGGAACACCTGTTGCTTTCTGCCAATGAGTTTCCCTGTCGGGTTCTGCGTAATCAAGCTCCATCAGCACGCAATCTCGCCAGTTATCCGGGGAGTTCCCAGCCAAGAATGGGCGCAGTGAATGGCCATCCATTGAACTGGGGACTTCCTGCCCAAGCAGGTCAAGTATTGTCGGGGTAATATCAACAGATTCGGTAAACGCATCAACCGAACGACCATGCTGCGCCGGGTTATCGGGATCGCGGATAATCAGCGGCACCCGGTAAGCCGGATCATAGACATGCTGTTTGCCCCACATGTGGTGATCGCCCAGCATCTCACCGTGATCTGACATCAGAACAATTATCGTGTCATCGTACTGTCCGCTTTCCTTTAGGAACGAAATGATCCGCCCCACATGGGCGTCGACCTCGGTGGCCAGCCCCAGATAGATCGCTCGCAGGGTTTGCACCTGAGCGTCGTCTTTTGGATTAAGCTGACCTTCAAATCCACGGGTTATGCTTTCCATTGAAGGATGATCAATTGCAGCGTTTAGAAAGGGATGAACCGCGGCTTCAGCTTCCCGCGTATCCATCCTTGGAGGCAGTGGTAGGTCTCCGGGGTTGTACATCTTGTTATAGGGCGCCGAGGCAACCAAGGGTGGGTGCGGGCGAATGTAGGTGACATGGGCGAACCAGTCCTGATTGGTTCTGACCGACAGATCCTTTAGTAATTCATCGGTTAAAAATGCGGTGTCACTGTCATCTGCATCGAAAAAGGTTGGATCATCGAGCTTTGCAGGCTGTCCGGGCGTTGTTGAGACAGGATGGTAAAAATTCTCATAGGATGGCAGATCGTAGCCTTTCGCCTTCAAATGTGCCCGCCAGGGGAAACTGGACTGTGCGCGCATCTCAACCACCTCATGGAACCCCGGCATGACCATTTCTTCGTTGTAAATATAGGGATCATTCGGGTGATAGGCGCGCGGGTCGTGGCTGGTGTCGGTATACCCATAAAGTAGCGGTTCATAGCCGGATTTCCGGACTTCCAGCGCCAGGTTGGTCAGGTTCTTGTCCAGTGGCGCGCCGTTGCGAACTGAACGATGGTTCATCGCATAGAGCCCGGTCAGAATGCTTGCCCGCGCTGGGCCGCAGGGGTTGGTGACGGAAAAATGATGGGTAAATGTCACCGCTTCCGCCTGAAGTGCGCGGATGTTGGGCAAGTTGATATGCTTGACCAGCGCGCCGGACACGCAGTCGGCGCGGAACTGATCGGTAATTAAAAACAGGATTTTGCGGCGTTTGGACATGGCGAGTTTCCCAAGCAGGCAGGACTAAAATTATCCCAATTCCAACGAAACAAACACGCGATTCGTTTGGATTTCAATGCAAAAAACGACCAATTTTAGCGGGTTTTTACCTGCCCTTTGACCCTAACTGTAGTTCGCCACCGGCGTCCCTGCCAGCGCTGACATGTTTAGCAATCCACGCGCAGTGATTGACGGCGTCACGATGTGGGCGCGGTTGCCCATGCCGACCAGGATCGGGCCGACCTCCAAGCCCGAGGCTTTGTGTTTTAGGATGTTGCGTACACCGCTCGCCGCATCGGTACTGGCGAATACCAGTACATTTGCGATGCCTTTCATCCGGGAATTCGGGAAAATCCGGTTGCGCAACTCTACGTCCAGCGCGACGTCTACCTGCATTTCACCCTCATAACAAAAATCGCGAGGTTTTGAATCAAGAATTTCAAGGGCTTCGCGCATTTTACGCCCGACAGCGATGTCCAGATTTCCAAACTGTGAATGGCAGCAAAGGGCGATATTTGGCTCGACCCCGAAACGGCGTACATGGCGGGCTGCGCCTATAACGGTCTCTGTGATTTGTGCGGCTGTGGGTTCGGGATTTACCTGCGTGTCGGCAACAAAGACCGGCCCGTCTTCCAGTATCATCAGGCTAAGTGCGCCGACCGGGCATAAGTTTTTGGTGCCAAGTACCTGATTTACGTAGTTTAGATGCCAGAGGTACTGGCCAAACGTGCCACAGATCAAGCTGTCTGCATCGCTGCGATGCACCATAACCGCGCCGATTGCTGTGGTGTTGGTGCGCATGATCGCTTTGGCAAGGTCCGGGGTAACGCCTTTGCGTTCCATTACGCTGTGATAGGTGGTCCAATAGTCACGGTAACGCGGGTCGTTTTCCGGGTTTACCAATTCAAAGTCGCGCGACGGTCGGATCGACAGGCCCAGACGTTCGCAACGGGCTTCGATTACTTCGGGGCGACCAATCAGGATGGGTTTATCGACGGTTTCTTCCAGCATGGCGTTTGCTGCACGTAAAACACGTTCGTCTTCGCCCTCGGCAAATACAATACGACGGGTTGCGGTTGCGGCGGCTTCAAATACCGGGCGCATGATTAGCGCGGATTTGAATACGGAACCGTCTAGGCTCTCTTTATAGGCGTCCAGATCTTCCAGCGGGCTTTGCGCAACACCTGTTTCCATGGCCGCCCCGGCTACCGCAGAGGCAACAACACCCATTAGCCGTGGATCAAATGGTTTAGGGATTAAATAGTCTGCCCCAAAAGTCATTTGCTCGCCCTGATATGCAGCGGCTGCCTCGGCGCTGGTGGTGGCGCGGGCCAATTCGGCGATCCCGTCAATACAGGCCAGTTCCATGCGGCTGTTGATTTCAGTGGCACAGACATCCAGCGCACCGCGAAAGATGAACGGAAAGCACAGTACGTTGTTGACCTGATTGGGGTAATCCGAGCGCCCTGTGGCAATTATTGCGTCCGGCGCTACTTTTTTCACCTCTTCAGGCATGATTTCCGGGGTTGGGTTGGCGAGAGCGAAGACAATCGGGCGTTTCGCCATTTTTTTCACCATAGCAGGGGAAAGCACACCGGGGCCAGACAGACCAAGGAACAGATCGGCGTCAGGAATTACATCCATCAGCGCCTTCGCGCCGCCGGGTTGGGCGTATGCGTCTTTTTGCGGGGTCATTTCTTCTGTGCGACCTTCATAGACCAGCCCATTAATATCGCAGAGCCAAACGTTTTCACGTTTCACACCCAACTTCAGCAACATATTCAGGCAAGCAATACCCGCCGCACCGCCACCGGTGGACACGACCTTGATGTCGCCAAAGGATTTGCCCGCTACATGCAAGGCATTGGTCGCGGCAGCTCCGACAACGATGGCCGTTCCGTGCTGATCGTCATGGAATACCGGGATGTTCATCCGTTCACGGCACAATTGTTCAACGATAAAACAATCTGGTGCTTTGATGTCTTCGAGATTGATCGCGCCAAAGGTTGGTTCCATCGCACAGACGATGTCAGCCATCTTTTCAGGGTCGGCTTCGTCCAGCTCAATATCAAAGCAATCAATGTTGGCGAACTTCTTGAAAAGAACCGCTTTACCTTCCATCACGGGTTTTGAGGCCAGCCCGCCAATGTTGCCTAATCCAAGCACTGCGGTGCCGTTTGTTACAACGCCTACAAGATTGCCGCGCGTTGTGAATCGAGCAGCATTTGCAGGATCTTTTTTGATCTCGAGGCAGGCTTCGGCAACGCCAGGGCTGTAAGCCAGCGATAAATCCCGCCCGTTTGCTAATGGCTTGGTTGCTTTTATTTCCAATTTGCCGGGTTTTGGGAATTCATGATAGCGAAGAGCCGCCCGTTTATTCGCATCGTCACGTTTGGTAGCCATTAAAATAACCTCGATCCCAAGAATAGTTTAATACTAAACTATATATTTTCCACAATCAATTCGCTAACTGTATAAGGACTATGAAGCCCTACTTGAAAAACAATACAAGTGCCATCAGTGTGCGTTCGACTAATAGTGAGGCGAAGATGAGCGAAGTCAAAGCAGAAGTCCGTATTTCCACGCAAGAATTGCGTGACGACATTCCGTTTTTCACAAAAACCTTAAAAATGCGCTTGGATTCTATATTTCCGGCAGACAACCCTAATACGGCTGTGTTTTCCGGACATGGGTTGCGGGTGCGAGTGGAAAAGTTTGCGCCGGAGGGACCAGCGACGATACGAATACTAACCGATGATCCCGCTGGATTCGCAGATGGTGAGGTGGATATGGTCGCCCCTAACGGAACCCGCATCGAAATCCGTGATATTGATCCGCCATTGGTTCAACCCGTGACGGAGCACAGCTATTCGGTGCGTCGTCTTGCCGATAACGCGCCTTGGGTAATTGGTCGGGCAGGCATGCACTACCGTGATCTGGTGCCCTCGCGGCTAGGTGGGTCAATCATCGCCAGCCATATCCGCATTCCTGATGGTGGCCCGGTGCCTGATATGGTGCATTTCCACAAAGTCGGGTTTCAGCTGATCTTTTGTTACAAGGGCTGGGTTGAAGTTCTGTATGAAGATCAGGGCGAGCGTATTCGCCTGAACGCAGGCGATTGCTTTGTTCAGCCGCCTGAAATTCGCCACCGGGTGATGGAAGCCTCGGCCGAGATTGAGGTGATTGAAATCGGCGTACCGGCGGAACATATTACCGAGATTGACCATGATCTGACCTTGCCGACCCAGAAACAGAACCCGGATCGAGAGTGGAACGGGCAGAGATTTGTTCATAATGTCGGGGCTGACGCGCAATGCTTGCCGTTTCGCATCCCGGGGTTCACTGCGCGTGACACGACGATCAACGAAAACACCAAAGGTGTGGCGTCAGTTCAGGTTGTGCAGCGCGGGCAGGGGGATGTGCCTTGGACCAGCCATGACACAGACATCCTGTTTGGTTTCGTAATGGCAGGCGGTGTGACGCTGCAAGGTGAGGGGCAGGAACCGTCCGCGTTGGAACCGGGCGATGCGTTTGTAATACCGCCGGGGATGAAGACCCGCCTTGGTGAGCCAACAGATGACTTTGAGTTGCTGGAAGTATCATTACCGGGGACATTTTCCACCCATATCGCCTGAGCCCTTGCATACCAGCGGTTGTCGCCGCAATCTGTTACATGCCGTTTATTGGGGGAAAGCGAATGACGCTTTTGGAAGCTGCTAAATCGTGCCGTGAAAAGGCCTATGCGCCCTATTCCAATTTCAAAGTTGGCGCTGCCATTCGCACCGCGTCCGGCGCGGTTTATACCGGCTGCAATGTTGAAAACGTGGCCTACCCTGAAGGTACTTGCGCTGAAGCCGGTGCCATTGCTGCAATGGTGGCCGCTGGCGAAACCGAAATTGCCGAAGCATTTGTGATTGCCGCCAGCCCAACTCCGGTTAGCCCGTGCGGGGGGTGTCGTCAGAAACTGGCGGAATTCAGTGTGGGTGATGTGAAGATAACGATGGCAACGATGGAAGGGGTATCCCTGACCATGACAATGAGCGACCTGTTGCCGGGCGCATTTGAGCGCAGTCATATGGAAGAGTCTTAGCAATGGATGCACGGGTGATCATTGCAAAGCTGCGCGATAAAAGGCAACTTTCAGATGAGGAAATATCTTGCTTTGCCAACGGATTAGCGGACGGAAACGTGACCGATGCACAGGGCGGAGCATTTGCCATGGCGGCCCTGTTGAACGGGCTGTCCGTCGAAGAACGTGTTGCCCTGACGCTGGCGATGCGCGACAGCGGTGATGTGATGGCGTGGGATTTGCCAGGTGCTGTGATTGACAAGCATTCAACGGGTGGGATTGGCGATTGTGTGTCGCTGTTGCTGGCACCCGCCTTGGCGGCACTGGGGGCTTATGTGCCGATGGTTTCCGGGCGGGGACTGGGCCATACCGGGGGCACGCTGGACAAACTAGAGGCTATTCCCGGACTGAAAACCGAAGTCAGTGAAGAACGCTTTCGCCAGATTGTATCCAACGTCGGTACGGCGATCGTATCGGCCACCGGAAACATCGCACCCGCCGACAAGCGGCTATACGCAATCCGAGATGTGACCGGTACAGTGGAGAGCATTGATCTGATAACCGCGTCGATCCTGTCCAAGAAACTGGCCGCCGGGTTGGAATCACTGGTGCTGGATGTGAAGGTTGGCAGCGGTGCTTTCATGAAGTCGATGGAAGACGCGATTGAGCTGGCGAATTCGCTGGTTTCAACGGCGAATAATGCCGGGTGCAAAACCTCGGCGCTGATTACGGATATGAACCAGCCCTGCACCGCATCTGTGGGAAATGCGCTGGAAATCATGGATGTCATGGGGGCACTGACCGGGGGGGCAATGGACACTATACTGGTTGAATTGACGGGCGCATTGGGCGGCGAAGTGTTAAGGCTTGCGGGTATGGTTTCCGACCCGGTTGAAGGCGCGCGTCAGGTGATTGCTACGTTAGAAGACGGTTCAGCGGCCGAGCGGTTCGGCAAAATGATCAGCGAGTTGGGCGGCCCGACGGATTTTGTTGAGCGTTGGCGAGATCGTTTGCCCGCTTCTCCGGTGGTGCGGGAAGTAGCTGCCGGACAGGCCGGGTATGTGTCCGGTATGGATGGTCAGGCGATTGGCCTTGCAGTGGTTCATCTGGGCGGCGGTCGCTTGCGGGGTGGCGATAGGATTGATCCTTCGGTTGGGTTGTCAAACGTTGCAATGATTGGTGATGCAGTAACGGTGGATACACCTTTGGCAACAATACACGCGGCCAACGATGATGCGGCGGATGCCGCCGCTGCTGCTGTTCAAAACGCCTATGTAATCAGCGAACAAATCCCCGACGCACCCGAGTTGGTTTACAGGAGCATCCGCTAATGGCCCGTTGTTTTTTAATAGTCATGGATTCCGTTGGCATCGGCGGCGCGTTGGATGCGGATCAGTTTTTTAACGGTGATGTACCGGATACCGGTGCAAATACGCTGGCGCATATTGCGCAGGCCTGTGCCGATGGCAATGCGAATGAGGGTCGAAGCGGGCCGCTGAAACTGCCCAATCTTGATAGCATTGGATTTGGCGCGGCGCTGGCGTTGGCATCGGGCGTATTCGCGCCGGGATTGGGGGTTGAACCCACAGGATTATGGGGCGCGGCCAGCGAGATCTCGAAGGGTAAAGATACTCCATCAGGTCACTGGGAATTGTCCGGTGTGCCAGTGCCATGGGACTGGACTTATTTCCCGGATACGATCCCGGCATTTTCAGATGAACTGGTGGCCGAGGTTTGCCGTCTGGCCGGGACTGATGGAATTTTGGGCAACTGCCACGCCTCGGGTGTGCCGATCATTGAGGAACATTGCGCGGAACATATGCGTACGGGTTGGCCGATTTGTTATACCTCTGCCGACAGTGTTTTTCAGATTGCAGCGCATGAGGAAAGTTTTGGACTGGAACGGTTGCTAAAGCTCTGCCAGGATCTTGCCCCGACGCTACACGCGATGAATGTCGGTCGGGTGATTGCGCGCCCGTTTATCGGGAGTGCGGGCGATTTTCGCCGCACCAAGAACCGCCATGACTATGCGATGGCCCCGCCGGGACCAACATTGAATGATTGGGTGCATGACGCCGGGCGACGGGTGTATGCCATTGGAAAGATTGGCGATATTTTTTCGATGCAGGGAATTGATGAGGTGCGCAAAGGCACCGACGTTGAACTGATGGAGCATTTGGTCGATTTGATAGATGAGGCAGAAGACGGCAGCCTGACATTTGCCAATTTCGTGGAATTCGACAGCCTTTTTGGCCATCCCCGCGATGTATCGGGCTATGCCCGTGCGCTGGAGTGGTTTGACGCGCAGCTTGGGCGCGTATTTGAACGTGCGCGGTCTGGCGACATGATCCTATTCACCGCTGACCATGGCAATGATCCGACATGGACCGGGACAGATCATACCCGGGAACGGGTGCCGGTGCTGATATACGGGCTTGGCACTGGTGAGATCGGGCAGATCGGATTTGTCGATGTTGCGGCCTCTGTTGCAGCCCATCTAGGTGTCGCCTCTCAAGGACAGGGCAAGAGTTTCCTATAGCGCCGCGCAGTGCGGCATGTTTCTAATTAAGCGAAAGATAATACCATGAAAGACCACCTGAACCTCGTTGAACATCCGCTGGTGCAACATAAGCTGACAATCATGCGCAAAAAGGAAACCTCAACCAATTCCTTCCGCCGTTTGTTGCGCGAAATCAGTCAGTTGCTAGCCTATGAGATCACCCGAGAGTTGGACATGACCACCTGCCAGATTGAAACCCCAATGGGACCGATGAAAGCGCCAACAATTGCTGGGCGTAAGCTGGCGTTGATTTCAATATTGCGCGCCGGGAACGGTCTGCTGGATGGCGTGCTGGAACTGATCCCGGCGGCGCGGGTTGGCTTTGTTGGGTTGTACAGGGACGAAGAAACGCTCGAACCGGTTCAGTATTATTACAAGGTGCCAGACCACTTGGAATCGCGCCTTGTCATTGCGGTTGATCCGATGCTGGCCACCGGCAACAGCGCCATTGCCGCGATTGATTTGTTGAAGAAATCCGGCGCAAACAACATCCGCTTTATGTGTCTGTTGGCCGCCCCCGAAGGCATCGCAAAAATGAAGGCGGCCCACCCTGATGTGCCGATTGTTACTGCTGCGGTGGACGAAATGCTGAATGATATTGGATACATTGTGCCAGGTCTTGGGGATGCGGGTGATCGTATGTATGGAACCAAGTAGCGCGGGGAATCACTTTACAGCTTTTGCACAATCTTGCATTCTGTGGATTAGTTTGCCTGGGGAATTTGAGATGTATTTGAAAGCAATCGCTGCAGCCACGATTCTGACGCTGGCTAGCGCGAGCGGCGTTAACGCGCAGAATTTGCGTAACGTAGATGGGCCGGCAGAGATTCCACCTGCCAGTTTTAGTGGCAAGCAATATGTTGATAGCCAGGGCTGCGTATTCATTCGCGCCGGGTATAGCGGCAGTGTTGTTTGGGTGCCGCGTGTGTCGCGTAGCCGGGTGTTATTATGTGGATTTGCGCCGACATTTGCCAATGCGGCGCCTGTTCGGACGGCCCCTGAAGTTGTGCAAACAGCGGTTGCTGTGCAACCTTTGCAACCCGCACGGCCAGTTTTCGCAGCACCTGTATCGCCCGTCGCAACGCTTGCTCAAACTGCCTTAACCCCCGGTCCGGCCACACTGCCAACCGGATTCAAGGCGGCGTGGCTAGACGGTCGGTTAAACCGGGATCGTGGCCCAAAAACTGAGGCCGGTGATGTTATGATGGCGGCAATCTGGTCAGAAACGCTGCCGCGAAAGTCTGTTGAAAACCCAGCTGCACTGATGGCGGCAACCGCCGCAACGGTAACGGTTTCCAGTAAAACCCCGGATGCGGCCGCCAACGCGCGAACCTTTGTTCAGCTTGGAACCTATGGTGTTCCGTCGAATGCTAAGGATGTGGTGTCCTGGCTGCAGGGCAATGGATTGCCGTCTCAAGTGTCCAATACTCAAATCGGTGGTAAGTCTGTGCAGACTGTAATGGCCGGGCCATTTCTGGGGCAGGTTGAATTACAGCGGATGTTAAAATTTGCTCATGGCGCAGGGTATTCGGATGCATTTGTGCGTCGCTGACGTGGCTAGTCACCGCAAATTCCCTGTAGGCTAACCCAATCGCTGTCGACCAATATGGCCTTGGCCGCCTGCTGTTCCACTGGATCACCTTCGATCAAAAATAGCGTCGTTTCTCCTGATATATCAATGGCATAGGCGTATGGAGTTGAGCTAACCTGCGCCGCTTTGAAACGCTCTAATAACGCTGTCTCATCAAGGGTTTCTGGCGTGGTGGTTAGCAAAGTCTCTGCGTATTCAGCCAAGGCCGCCTTGGGTACGTCTCCAGTTGTTAGTAAGCGAAACGAAGCCATAAACCCAACCCGTCGCAGCAAGCGTACAAGAGGATCATTTTCACTGGCGCGCAAGTTTTCAGCAAGTACAAACCCTGCGGCGACGTCCGCGTCCTCAAAATCTTCTACCAATCCACGGTTAAGCAAAACAATATTTCCGGGCAGATGTTCCGCGAGCTGGACGCCACCTGAAAGAACCACGATTTTGCCGGGTTCTTGATTAAAAAGCCTGCGGTGTAGCTTTTGCAAAGATTGCTGCCCCAACATGGAATCGCAAGGTTTACCCGAAACCCGGCGGATATTGGCCAGCAGGCTTTCACCAATTGCCGCGCGTTTCGAAACCGGCACCACTGTGGCTGTGTATTCAACCATTGCTCCGGGTAACCAGAAAATTGTTAACGCGGCGATCAGTAACACGATCCCGCCCGTAATAACCGAGCGCAAGCGGCCGGGATGCGGGCGCCGACGCTCAATCGCGGATTGCACGGTCGCGTTGGCCTTGATCATCGTGTCGTCGGTCAATTCCAGAATATCTGTGGCATCCGGGCCGGGGCGAAACAGGGCCGGGCGCTCGCCAGGGTTTATCCGCTCAATAGCGGGCAGTGACCAATGAACAATCGCGGTGCCTTGCTGGTCGGACAGGGTCAAGGTTGCCTCGCCGACTGAGACAATTACGTCGATGCGTTGCGCGTCTGGCGATGCACGCCAGATGCCGGGGCTTTCGAGCCGTTCAAAGTCGTTTAATGCTGTCATTGGCCTGCTCTGGCCCTGTTCATTTTGTTCTTATTGTAGTCAGACTAACCGCTAGCGACCGGCGCGACAATATCAGAGAGATTTAGCCGTTTCGCGCAACTCAAATTTCTGGATTTTCCCAGTCGATGTTTTCGGCAATTCTTGAAATACAATCACCTTGGGGGTTTTGAATCCGGCCAGACGTTCACGCACAAAACTGATCAGGTCATCCTGAGTGGCGTTGGCGCCGTCTTTCAGTTCAACAAATGCGCACGGGACTTCGCCCCACTTGTCGTCCGGCTTGGCCACAACTGCGCAAAGCGACACTGCTGGATGGCCCATTAGCGCACTCTCTACTTCAACCGAGCTGACGTTTTCACCGCCTGAAATGATGATGTCCTTTGCCCGGTCAGAGATTTGGAAATAGTGATCGGGATGTTGCACGGCGATGTCACCGGAATGGAAATAGCCACCCTTAAACGCATCAGCAGTGGCGTCTGGGTTCTTCAGGTAACCCTTCATCACCGCGTTGCCACGCAGCATTATTTCGCCCTGCGTTGCGCCATCCATGGGGATCTGGCGCATGTTTTTATCCATCACCGTCACGGCATCCATCATCGGTGAACCGACGCCTTGACGAGCCTTGATGGCCATCTTTTCGTCTTCAGGCAAATTGCCCCAAACTGCTTCGTTCCAATAACATTCGGTGACGTGGCCATAGGTTTCGGTCAGCCCATAAACGTGCATGACATGAAATCCTGCGGCTTCAATTTGGGTCAGCGTGGCGGGGGCGGGGGGTGCGCCAGCGGTCAGCACGTTGACACGGTGATCAAACGGCTGGCGGTTGGTACTGGGGGCGTTGACGATCATGTTCAGTACAATAGGCGCGCCGCCAAAATGGGTGGCTTTCTCAATGCTTACGGCGTCAAAGATCGCCTTGGCGTTGATGTCACGACAGCAAATGAGCGTGCCTCCGACCAGCGGCATCATCCAAGTGTGGCACCAGCCATTACAATGGAACAGCGGTACAATTGCCAGATAACGCGGGTGCAGCACCATCTGCCAGCTCACCACCATACCCATGGTTTGCAGGTAGGCGCCGCGGTGGTGGTATACCACACCCTTGGGCCGCCCCGTGGTGCCAGAGGTGTAATTTAACGCCAGACTTTCCCATTCATCATCGGGCATCAACCATTCGAATAGTGCGTCGCCTTCGATTAGTAAGGTCTCGTATTCGATGTGATTGCCAGAGGCAGGGTATCCGGCGGCAATGTCTGCTACTTCGACAATGGTTGGCGCCGCGCCCGCCATCTTGGTTATGGCTTCTTCAGCAAGGGGCAGGAACTGGCTGTCGACCAGCACCATTCTGGCACCACCATGGTCAAAAATATAAGCGACGGTATCACTGTCCAGCCGGGTGTTGATGGTATTCAAAACGCCGCCCATAGCCGGGATGCCAAAATGCGCCTCGGCCTGCGCCGGGATATTTGGCAGGATGGTTGCCACAACGTCGCCGGAGTTTATCCCCCGCATTGTCAGCGCCGAAGCCAGCTTTGACACGCGGGCATGGTATTGCTGATAGTTCCGGCGAATGTCGCCATAAACCACTGCTTCATGGCCTGGATAGACATAGGCCGCGCGGCGCAGATGTGAGAGCGGCGTCAGCGGCACAAAATTTGCAGCGCATTTGTCTAACCCGGTTTCGTCTGCCAGCCAGCCCATGGTAATCCTTCCCAATTGCTGGGGCGAATATTGCGGGATCGGCAGGCATTTGCATAGGGGGTTTGTGGCTATCCTTTTGCATTTCGGTTAGCGTCCGGGCCATGATCATTTCGCGCGGACGCCGCTATATTTTCGTACATATCCCCAAGACTGGCGGCACGTCATTGGCATTGGCGCTGGAAGCGCGCGCGATGAAGGATGACATCCTGATTGGCGATACCCCAAAAGCGGTGCGGCGGCGCGGGCGTGTGAAGGCTCTGCAAGGCTCGGGCAAGCTGTGGAAACACTCTGGGCTGGCAGATATTCATGGGGTGGTTACGGACACAGAGATGGCGGATTACTTTGTGCTGACGCTGGTGCGCAACCCCTGGGACCGTATGGTGAGCTATTATCGATGGCTGCAATTACAAGGCTTTGATCACCCTGCGGTTGGCTTGGCCAAGGCGTTGAAATTCGGCGAATTCCTGCGTCATGAGCAAATTCAAAGCTCTATCGGTGGTGCGCCATACCCAAGCTATGTGAAAGACAGTGCCGGGGTTGAGCGGTGTAAATTATTTGCAAGGATCGAGAATTTACAGGATGATCTGGTCCCGTTTGAGGCCCATTTGGGATTTTCCCTGGATCAGATTGAACGGGTTAATTCTTCACCCCGAAACCCCGATTATCGTGGCTACTATAGTGACGCTGACGCCGATATCGTCGCGCGCATGTGCCACGACGATATCGCTAGATTTAACTATAGCTATTAGGCGGCCTTTTCGGCGCTTTCGCCAAAGCGACCATAAAAAGTTTCACCTTTATCCGCCATTTCACGCAGCAAAGCCGGTGTTGTGAACCGCGCCCCGTGGGTCTTGGTTAGCGCATCACAGATTTCCACCGCTTGCCCGGCACCCATCATATCGAGCCAGCTGAATGGACCCCCGGACCAAGGGGCAAAACCCCAGCCCAGTATCGCGCCAACGTCGCCTTCACGGATGTCCATCAACACACCGTCTTCCAATGCGCGTACCGCTTCCAGAACCTGTGCAAATAACAGGCGGTGCTGCACGTCGGTCAGGTTTGGCTGAGCGTCTGAATTTGGATATTTTTCGGCCAGCCCGTCCCACATGCCGGTACGTTTTCCCTTGTCGTCATAGGCGTAGAACCCACTGGACGTTTTGCGCCCCAACCGGCCTTTGTCCGCCATCCAGAACAGCACCTCATCCACCGCGCCATCAGGGTAATCGTCACCCATGGCAGCCTTGGTGGCTTTGGCAATTTTCACGCCTAAATCAATCGAGGTTTCATCAACCAGTTGCAGCGGCCCAAGTGGCATTCCCACCAAGCGGGCGGCGTTTTCAACCAGTACCGGTTCCACCCCTTCGGCAACCATGCGGATGCCTTCGTTGATATAGGGAATGATGCAGCGGTTGGCGAAAAAGAACCGTGCATCGTTAACCACGATCGGGGTCTTGCGGATCTGGCGTACAAAATCCAGAGACTTGGCCACGGCCCGGTCACCGGTTTGTTTTCCCTTGATAATTTCCACCAGCAGCATCTTATCCACCGGCGAAAAGAAATGGATGCCGATGAATTGTTCCGCATCATTTGATGCCTTGGCCAGTTCGGTTATTGGCAGGGTCGAAGTGTTGGTGGCAAAGATGCAATCCTTACCGACAACAGCCTGAACCTTGGCCGTCACTTCGGCCTTGATGCCGACATCTTCAAACACCGCTTCCACGATCAGATCGCAACCCTTGAGGGCATCGTAATCCGTTGTGGCATTGATCCGCGCCAGCACTTGTTCTTTCTTTTCGGGCGTAACTTTCTTGCGCGAAATGCCTTTGTCCAGAATGCTTTCAGCGTAAGCCTTACCCTTGTCGGCGGCATCCTGTTTCTGGTCGATCAAAACCACATCAATTCCGGCATTGGCGGACACATAAGCGATACCAGCCCCCATCATACCAGCGCCCATGATACCGACCTTTTTCACTGACTGATCCGGAATAGATTTGGGCCGCACGGCTCCCTTTTCCAAAGCACCTTTGTTGATAAACAGCGAACGGATCATCGCAGCCGAAGATGGGTTCATCAGAACATTCGTGAACCAGCGGGCCTCAATCTTCAGTGCAGTGTCAAATGGCACCAGCGCACCTTCGTATATCGCCGACAGCATGGCCTTGGCGGCAGGGTAGACGCCCATGGTCTGGCTGTGAACCATCGCGCTGGCACCAACGAATGTCATAAAGCCCGCCGGATGATACGGTGCACCGCCGGGCATTTTGTAACCCTTGGCGTCCCAAGGCTTGATAATGTCGGCGTCCGTGGCGTTCAGAACCCATTCGCGGGCCCTGTCCAGCAATTCATCCGCCGGAACGATTTCGTCAATGATACCGGCCGCCTTGGCAGCCTTTGGATCAAGCATTTTACCCTGCAATAACAACGGAGAAGCGGCCATCGCGCCCATCATCCGCACCAGCCGGGTGGTGCCGCCTGCGCCGGGAAAAATACCGACTTTGATTTCAGGCAGGCCAATCTTGGCCTTGGGGTTGTCAGCCACAAAGCGGCGATGGCATGACAGCGGGATTTCCAATCCGATGCCAAGCCCGGTGCCGGGCAGGGCGGCGGCCGTCGGTTTGCCGCCTTTTTTGGTTTTGAAATCCATGCCTGCCAGCTCAATCTTGCGTTCAAAGGCGTGGAATTTCATGATCCCGTCAAACAGCCCACGGGCCGGATCATCGCCAGCCGAATTCTTCATTTCAGCGATAACATTCAGATCCATACCACCGGCAAAATCCGCCTTACCTGAGGTAATGACGATACCCTTAACCGCATCATCTGCGTGGGCGTCATCAATCAGCGCATCGAGCTGTTCCAGCCCTTCCAGCGACAGCACATTCATGGATTTATTTGGAACATCCCAGGTGATTACAGCGACGCCATCGGCGTCTTTGGTCATGGTAAATTCGGTCAATTTTCTTCTCCCTTCAGGGGTGTTCCGTCTTTGCGGGTAAAGCTGAACCCATCCGCATCAATCGTGACTTTCATGTCTTCGTCAGAATACCAGCCGGTTTCCGTTTCAGTGTGGGTGCCAACAACAAGAAACTGTCCGTCCTGGCTGGATTTGTTAATGATGTGGTGGCCGTTGGTGTCGCCTGCTGGAAAGGCTGCACAATCGCCAACGCGCAAGGGCGTGTCGCCGTGATCGTCGACCAAAGTCAGTTCACCTGCGGTGACGACAAGAAGTTCATCCTGATTTTCGTGCCAGTGACGAAGCGATGAAAGCGCACCAGGTGCCAGTGTCACCAGATTTGCGCCAAACTGGGTAATACCCCCTGCGTCACCAACCCGCTGCTGCGCACGCCCGTCCATTTTCGCGGAAAGCGCGCCGGGGTAAGCCGAACCGGTTTTGACCGGAACAGCCGACAGATCAATCTTCGGCATCCGCTTGCTCCTCGGGGTAGGGGGTGCCGTCTTTGTGGCTGAATACGCGGCCATCTTTGTTGCGGGTGTAATGCAGGTCTATTTCCGGGTAATGCACCGTTTCACTGTCGGCGCGGGTGCCGACAATCAGCAGAAACGCCGGCGCATCGCCGCGATTGATTATGTGGTGGGCGGTTGCTTCACCGGCTTTCCAGCCAACCGCGACCCCTTCTTTCAAAACCGTCTCAACACCATTTTCCACCAGCACCACCACGCCGGTCAGAACATAGAGAAACTCATCTTCATTCTCATGCCAGTGCTGTTGTGAGGTCATGCCGCCGGGAAGCAGCTTTTCGATGTTTACACCGAATTGGGTCAGGCCAACGCCATCACCAAGTGATACCGCCTCAAACAGATCGCAATCCTTGTCGAATGGCGCCGGGTAGCTGATGCCGTCCGAACCCTTGTTCACCGGCAAGTCGCTAATATTGATAACCGGCATTATACGCGCTCAATGATAGTTGCGGCACCCATGCCGGATGCGATGCAAAGTGTGGCCAGACCCAGTTCTTTGTCCGAGCGTTCCAGTTCATCCAGCAACGTACCAATGATCATCGCGCCGGTTGCGCCCAGAGGGTGGCCCATGGCAATTGAGCCGCCATTGACGTTGACCACGTTCTGATCAACATCAAACGCCTGCATGAAACGCAGCACGACAGATGCAAAGGCTTCATTCACTTCGAACAGGTCTATGTCGCTGATATTCATGCCATTATCGGTCATGATTTTCTGGGTCACCGGTACCGGGCCGGTCAGCATGATGGTGGGATCAGTGCCGATCTTGGCTGTGGCACGGATGCGGGCGCGGGGTTTCAGGTCATTTGCCTGCCCGAATTCACGACTACCGATCAAAATCGCTGCCGCCCCGTCAACGATACCGGAAGAATTTCCGGCGTGGTGGATGTGATTGATCTTTTCCAGATGTGGGTACTTCATGAACGCGACCTTGTCGAAACCGGGCATGACTTCGCCCATGGCCTGAAATGCCGGGTTCAGCGCGCCAAGGGCCTGCATGTCGGTGCCGGGGCGCATGTATTCGTCAACGTCCAGAATGCTAAGGCCGTTCTGGTCTTTGATCTCAATGATCGATCTGGCAAAGCGTTTATCTTTCCAGGCGGCTTCGGCGCGGTTTTGTGACTGCACGGCTAGCGCATCGGCGTCGTCGCGGGTGAAACCATATTCGGTGGCGATGATATCGGCAGAAATGCCCTGGGGAACGAAATAAGTTTTCATCGCCAGTGAAGGGTCAACGGCAATCGCTGCGCCATCCGAGCCCATGGCGACCCGGCCCATCATTTCCACGCCACCGGCTATATAAGCCTCACCGGCGCCGCCGCGGATTTGGTTGGCGGCGATGTTCACAGCTTCCATGCCCGAGGCGCAAAAGCGGTTGATCGACAGGCCGGGGATGCTTTCATCCAGATCAGATGCCAAAACGGCCGAACGCGCCAGACAGCCGCCCTGTTCGCCCACCTGGGTGACATTGCCCCAGATCACATCTTCGACGGCGTGCCCCGACAGATTGTTTCGGGATTTGATCGCGTTCAGGATTTGCGCCGACAGGTTCACCGAAGTAACCTCATGCAGGCTGCCATCTTTGCGGCCTTTGCCACGGGGTGAGCGAACGGCGTCGTAGATATAGGCTTCGGTCATATTTGTCTCCTTCAGGCGCGATCTTTGGGCGAGCCGGGCATTAAGTCATAGGGGGCTTTCCAGCCGGGGACCTCGGATATCCGGGTCAGCCAGGCGTCGATATTGGGCCAATCGGCGCGTTCAAACCCGAACGGTTCCGGGTAGAACAGATAGCCACAGCAGGAAATGTCGGCAGTGGTGATGCCGTCGCCCACCAACCAACTGCGTCCGGCAAGGGCATCATCCAGCACCTTATAGGCTGAATTCAGGCGGGCTTGAGTAAAAGAAATCACCTCTGCTGGGCGTTTCTCTTCGGGCAGGAAGTTCATCAGGAACCGGGTCATGCCAGCCGGGGATGACATCTTGTGGTTATCCCAGAACTGCCAGCGCAAAATCTCGCGCCGCTCGGCTGCAGAGCGCCCGCCCAGTTTGCCGGATTTGGATGACACATAATCCTGAATCACACCTGATTGCGACAGGGTTATATCGCCGTCAATCATCACCGGAACTTCGCCCATTGGGTTGATTTCACGAAATTCAGGGGTGCGGGTTTCGCCGTTGAAGAAATCAACAAATACCGGTTCCCACTCAAGGTCCGATAGTTCCAGCGTCAGCGCCGCTTTGTAAGAATTGCCGCTTTCGCCCATGCAGTATAGTTTAATGGTCATGTTGTGCTCCGTTGGAACGAGGCAGCGGGGGGTTCACCCTCACACCCCCAAGGTATTTGTGAAAAGAAGAAGGGGTGCAAGTAAGGAAATATTAAGTTTGGTGGGCGCAAATTCGATTTGCGGTACAGGCTGAGGAGCCGATGACCGCAAAAGGAGAAGACCCCGCGACAACCCGCAAATTGCGCCGGTTGGCGCGGGGTTGCCTGATTGCTTCTTCTTTTCATAAATACCTCCGCCGGAGGCATTCTGAGGTCGCCGGTCATACAGTGCCTACCTTTTTCGCGCGTCTAGTTCCGAATTAAACAACCGCAATCTGGCGGTCAGATTTTCCTCATCTATTACGCTGTTGAAGTTTTCGAACAGAAACGACAGGGCTTCGCCTTCGTCTAGCCCGGCGTCTGATGCAAAGCGCTTTAATTTACGATAACCATCCTCGGTCATTGCGCAGGGAAAGCGTCGGGTCAGACGAAAGCGTTTTGCCATGGTGGTCCTTTCACTCGATGTTGGCAGGAACTTCCACTAAAACGCGTCCGGTGCCAAGGCCATAACAGGATCGCCGCCAGATGTGATCCGTGCGAGGTGCATACCCGTCGCCGGTAACTGGCGGGCCATATAGTAACGCCCGGTCGCCAGTTTGGTTTCATAAAATTCCGTGTCCGAGGCACCATCTTTCAGTGCTTTCATCGCTGAGCTGCCCATCCGCGCCCACATCAGCCCCAGGCAGACATGGCCGAACAGATGCATGAAGTCATAGGAACCAGCCAGTGCATTATTAGGGTTTTTCACGCCGTTTTGCATGAAATACATTGCTGCGGCCTGCAAATCCTTACTGGCGGCTTTTAGCGGCTCTAAGAAATCTGTCTTCAACGTTTCATTCTCTTCGTTGTCCTTGATATAGCTTTTCACCATGTCAAAGAACGCGATCACATGTTTGCCGCCATCCTGCGCCAGCTTGCGGCCGACCAGATCAAGCGACTGCACACCGTTTGCGCCTTCATAAATCTGGGTGATCCGCGCATCACGGGCGAATTGCGACATGCCGTGTTCTTCGATATAACCGTGGCCTCCAAAGATCTGCTGCGCCTGTACGGCCATTTCAAACCCTTTGTCCGACTGGAAGCCTTTGATCACCGGGGTCATCAGGGAAATCAGGCCTTCGGCGTCTTTGTCGCTCTGTTTATTGGCCTGATCAATCAGCATCGCACCCCAATAGGTAAACGCACGCGCCCCTTCGATAAAGGATTTCTGGTCCATCAGGTTGCGCCGGATATCGGCGTGTACAATCAGCGGGTCGGCAGGGCCATCCGGGTTTTTGACACCGGTAACATCACGCCCTTGCAGACGGTCTTTGGCGTAGATCACCGCGTTTTGGTAGGCGACAGAGGCCTGGGAATATCCTTGCAGGCCGACGCCGATGCGGGCTTCGTTCATCATGGTGAACATGGCGCGCATGCCTTTGTGTTCTTCACCAATCAGATAGCCGGTCGCCTCGTCATAGTTCATCACGCAGGTGGAATTGCCGTGGATGCCCATCTTTTCTTCCAGCGCCCCTACGGACACCCCGTTGCGTGCACCTAGGCTGCCATCATCGTTGATCAGAAACTTTGGCACAATAAACAGCGAGACACCTTTGATACCCTCAGGGCCACCGGGGATTTTGGCCAGCACCATATGGATCACATTGTCCGACAAATCGTGATCGCCTGACGAAATGAATATTTTCTGCCCAGATACCTTGAAAGAACCATCGCCCTGTGGTTCGGCCTTGGTCCGCATCAGACCCAGATCGGTGCCACAATGGGGCTCGGTCAGGTTCATGGTGCCGGTCCAGACACCACTGACCAGTTTCGACAGATAGGTTGCTTTCTGCTGATCCGAGCCGTGGGCGTGGATTGCAGAATAGACACCGTGGGTCAGGCCCTGATACATGTTGAACGCCATGTTGGCCGAGACGAATATCTCACCCACACCGGTGCCAAGCAGGTAGGGCATGCCCTGACCGCCATATTCAGGATCAAGATCAAGTCCCATCCAACCACCGGCCTGCATTTGTTTATAGGCGTCCTTGAAACCGGTTGGTGTCGTCACCAGCCCATTTTCCAGCTTACAACCTTCTCGATCTCCAACGGCATTCAGGGGGGCCAGCACATCCGAGGCTAGTTTCCCGGCCTCTTCAAACACCGCCGCTGTGAAATCGGGTTCCAGTTCTTCGTAACCCGGTATGCCAGAGCCAGTGATGTCCAAAACTTCGTGTAATACGAACTGCATGTCTTTGGTCGGCGCTGAATATACTGGCATAATATTGTCCTTGGTAATTGGTTAGGCGGCGGCGGTTCTTTGCCCTTGATTGGCGAGCAACTGTTCACCCAGTGCAAGCTGTTCTTTCAGTTCTGCTATTGTCTCAGCTAGTTCATTAAATTGTTGTTTCATCTCGTCGAGACGTTTTAGTCCCAGATCATATGTACGCTGTATCTGCGTATGTCGCTGGCCAGCCATATCGTAGAGGTCCAAAAGCTGGCGGATATCCTCTAACGAGAACCCAAAGCGTTTGCCGCGCAGGATTAGCGTAAGACGCGCACGGTCACGTTTGGTGAACAGTCGTTTCTGGCCCTCACGGATTGGGTGCAGCAGCTCTTTAGCTTCATAAAACCGAAGCGTTCTGGGTGTTACATCAAATGTGTCGCACATCACTCGTATAGTCATAAGTCCATCAGTCATAATTTGCCCTCCTTTCGGCGCTTGTTGAAACGCAGATGAGGGTTGCTGGGGGCAGTCTACAAGTCTGCTTTACGTTAACGTAAGCGTAACGTGGCGTCACAGTGCTTTTTGGGAAATTTTGCGCAAAGTTCCGCTAGCGAACGCGCAATTATATTTGGGGGAAAACCCGCCAGAAAGCGACGCTACCGATGAAAATAACGAATTCAGGCGATGTTCTTAGCGGATACATTTTTCAAATTTTCGAGTTCCGCTATGGTTTCGTCCAGCTCTTCGCGCTGCTTTTTTAGCTCAACCAGCTGTCGCTCAGCGTTTTCCAGCCAGACTTCCATCTGGTTTTCGGCATGACCCGGCTCATACATTTCCAGCCACTGGCGTATTTCTTCCAGCGAAAAACCGAACCGGCGTCCGCGCATGATCAATTTCATCCGGGCCAGCTCACGGGCCGTGTAAAACCGGCTGCGGCCATCTTTTTCGGGTTTGAGAAGTTCTATATATTCGTAATAGCGCAACGTGCGCGGTGTAACCTCGAACTCTGCGCACATTTCTTTGAAATTCAGGCGGGCATCTGCCATTGTGAATTGTCTCCTGACCTAAGGTTAGCCAGAACAACCCCAGGTATCAATTCACAACCTGGAAATATGCATCTGATTTTAGTAGAAAAACTGCATCATCACCATCAGCACCGCCAAGAAGATGATGGTCATGATGCCACCGGCGCGGAAAAAATCGGCCACCTTATAGTGACCGGGGCCCATAATCAGTGCGTTTACCTGGTGGGTGGGCAGCAGGAATGAATTCGAAGTTGCCAGCGCAACGGTCAGCGCGAAAACAGCCGGGTTTGCCCCCGCTTGCAGGGCTATCGAAATCGCCAGCGGCACCAACAGCACCGTGGCCCCGACATTTGACATCACCAGTGTAAAGGCAGTGGCAAGTACCGCGATGACCAGTTGCAATTGCCATATCGCAATGTCGCCAAGTGCGGTCAGAATCTGATCAGCGATCCATGCCGCTGCGCCACTGGTTTCCACGGCGCGCCCAAGGGGAATCAGGCTGGCCAAAAGAAACACGGTTTTCCAACTGACAGCGGCGTAGGCTTCATCCGGCTCCAGCACACCGCTGATGATTATACCAAGTGCACCGACCAGAAGTGCAACCGATAGTCGCAATTCAGTCAGTAGTACCAGGCCCATGGCGATAGCAAAGAATACCAGCGCGTGGATAACCTTGTTGGTACGGATTTCATCATGGGGATGCTCGCTGGTGACAACGATTTTATAGGTTCCCTGAAAGCGTTCAAGGCTGTTCCAGTCCGCGAATGTCAGAACCGTATCTCCGGGGGCAAATTTCACACTGCGTACATCATGGCCTTCGCGATAGACTTTACCGCTTCGGATAATTGCCAGCGTTGAAATACCGTGCGCCGCACGCAACCGTTGGGTCCGAGCGGATTCGCCAACCAGGGATGAGGTCGGCGAGATCACGATTTCAGCCAAACCGGAATATGTTGGGTCCAGCAGCTCAGAAAATGCTTCCAGTTCATCCTTCAGGTCCAACCCGAAGTGAAAGGAAAAGCTGACCACCGCGTCGCGTTCACCGATCATTGCCAGAACATCTCCGGCGCGGACTTCCAGATCGGGGGCGAGTCCGCCGGAGCCCATGCGTAATTTGCGCCCAGAGGTTACTGCCACAATACGCACACCGTAATCGGTTTCAAAATCGTCCAGCTCATGGCCGATCAAACGCGAGGTGGAAGGAACATAGGCCTCGGACATCACATAATCTATGCCATAAGTATGTTTGATGTAATCTTTGGTGGTTGCCCCGTCTGACGCCATATCTTTGCTTTTTGGTAGCAGAAACGGGCCGAGCAGGACGAAGTACAGGATGCCCGAAAGGATCAGGGCGATTCCAATCGGGGTAACGGCAAACAACCCAAACGTCTCCAATTGCTGATCAGCTGGCAGGGCGGCATTGGCATTGATAATCAGGTCATTCAGCAGAATCAGTGGGCTCGAGCCGACCATTGTTAAAGTGCCGCCAAGGATCGCGCAAAACCCCATTGGCATCAGCAGCCGAGACATTGGCACCTTTGATCTGGCCGATATTCGCGCCACCACTGGCAGGAACAGTGCCGCCGCGCCAACATTTTGCATGAAACCAGAGATTACGCCCACGGTGCCGGATATCATCGGTACGATCCGCTTTTCCGTGGTGCCGCCGATTTTCAGCATCTTGCGTGCGACGATGTTCATAATTCCGGTTTTATCCAGACCTGCTCCGATGATCATCACGGCGATAATGGATATTACCGCATTGGATGAAAACCCGTCAAAAAGCCCGTTTATGTCAACCAACCCTTCGGTTAGCCCCATAAAGGGGGCAAGGATCGACGAGAGGCCAAGCATCACCATGATCGTCAGCGCGGCGACATCAATTGGGATGATTTCAAAGGAAAACAAAAATACAGTCAGCAGCAGAAGTGATAGCACCCAGGCGATTTCAGTACTTGGGGCAACGCGGGTCAGAACCAAACCAATAAGTAGAAAAATGACGGCAGCGATGCCGACAATGTACATCCGTTTATTCTGCACTGGGGTGCCCCTTTGGTCCTGCCTTGCGCGGACGATAGCGGAATTACCGGGCCTTTCCAAGATTGCTGTCGGATTGGCCGCAGGAGTGGAGCCGAATTATCTGCGGATTGCCAGATTACACTTGCGGCGGGTTGGGGGAGCGCCAATAACTTGCGGGCGCAACAGCTGGATCGGAAACGCCTTGGATGACCGTCAACTAAAAATTGGCCGCATGTTTATTGAGGCGCTGCCCCACGCCCGCGCATTGGGGTTGGAACTGGTTGAATACGGTGATGGCGTGGCTGAGATCAGGTTGCCCTACGATGAAAATCTGATCGGCGATCCTGAATCTGGTGTGATCCATGGTGGTGCTGTGTCGGCCCTGATGGATACATGTGCGGGGGCAGCTGTTATGGGGCATCCCTCCGGATCTTTGACCACGGCGACGCTTGATCTGCGGATAGATTACATGCGTCCGGCCACTCCGGGGCAGGCGATTGTAGCGCGCGCGGAATGTTACCATGTGACCAAGTCAGTGGCCTTTGTGCGGGCCAGCGCGATGGATGATGACCGCGACCGTCCTGTGGCGGCGGCGACTGGTGCGTTTACTGTGGAGCGTAAGAAATGAGCCGAAAACGCCCCGAACCGGTACAGGTTGTCAAACAACGCCGTGACGGTGCGCTGAATGCGCTGGTGGAAGGAGTTCCCTATATTCAGTTCCTGGGTATCGAATTTGCCCGGCGCGGGGATGAGCTGACGGCGACGATGCCGTTCGCCGAAAAGCTGATTGGCAACCCGATGTTGCCTGCCTTGCACGGCGGAGCGACGGCGGCGTTTCTGGAAGTTACAGCAATTATTGAGCTGAGCTGGACCATGTTATGGGACGATATCGAAGCCGGGCGGATTGATCCGCTGGCGGTGGATCGAACCCACTTGCCGCGCTTGCCGAAAACAATTGATTTTACAGTCGACTACCTGCGAACCGGGTTGCCGCGCGACGCCTATGCAAGGGCTCGGGTAAACCGCTCGGGTCGGCGCTATGCTTCCGTACATGTAGAGGGCTGGCAGGATAACCAAGCCCGCCCGTTTGCCCAGGCCACCGGGCATTTCCTGATGCCTGCGCGTGATGGCTGATACCGCCCCGATTACCCACAGCCGGGTACTGAAAATCGCGGGGCCAATCGTGCTGTCCAATGTGACGGTGCCGATACTGGGGGCGGTAGATACTGGCGTTGTCGGCCAGTTGGGGCTGGCGGCCCCGATTGGCGCGGTTGGCATTGGCGCGGTAATTCTGGCGGTGATCTACGGAGTTCTGAGTTTTCTGCGAATGGGTACCACCGGTCTGGTAGCGCAGGCGCGTGGTGCGGGGGATGAGGCCGAAACCGGTGCTTTGCTGATGCGTGCCTTGTTGCTGGGCGCCGCCATGGGTGCTGTGTTTGTGGTGGCTCAGGCAGGCTTGTTTCAACTGGCGTTTCTGATGGCCCCGGCCTCACCCGAGGTGGAAGGGCTGGCGCAGGACTATCTGGCAATCCGTATCTGGGGCGCGCCGGCCACCATATCGCTTTATGCCGTCACCGGCTGGCTGATCGCTACCGAGCGCACCCGTGGTATATTGCTGTTGCAATTGTGGATGAACGGGCTGAATATTGGCTTGGACATCTGGTTTGTGCTCGGGCTTGGCTGGGGTGTGGAAGGGGTGGCGGTTGCCACGTTGATTGCCGAATGGAGCGGGCTGGCGTTGGGCCTGTGGCTGTGCCGAACAGCTTTTGCCGGGGATCGCTGGCACGATTGGGCGCGGATATTTGACCGGGTCAAGATCCGGCGGATGATGTCGGTGAACAGCGACATCATGGTACGTTCAATCATATTGCACCTGAGTTTCACTGCGTTCCTGTTCCTGGGCGCCCAATTCGGTGACGTAACACTTGCGGCCAATCAGGTGATCCTGCAATTCCTGGAGATCACGGCCTTTGGGCTGGATGGTTTCGCCTTTGCAGCCGAGGTGCTGGTGGGGCGTGCGGTGGGGGCGGGCAACCGTGGGGCGCTGCGCCGAGCGGCGGTTATTTCCTCGCAATGGGGTATAGGTATGGCCATACCCATGGCGCTGTTTTTTTGGCTGGCGGGTCCTTGGCTTATTGACGTGATGAGCACCTCAGAAGTTGTGCGGGCCGAGGCGCGGGAGTATCTGCCCTGGGTGGTGGCGGCACCGCTGATTGGTATTGGCTCGTGGATGCTGGACGGGATTTATATTGGGGCCACGCGGTCGCGTGAGATGCGCAATGCGATGATTGTATCGGGGCTGGTTTATCTGGCGGCGCTGTATTTCCTGGTGCCAGCGTATGAGAACCACGGGCTGTGGCTGGCGTTGATGGTGTTGAATGTGACGCGCGCGGTAACACTGGGCTTGGGTTATCCGGCGCTCGAGGTTTCTGTGGAAGAAAACTTTTCTCAAAAATTTTAGCGAAGAATTTATTGAAAATCCTTACCGTTCAAAGCCAATTATCCGTTTCAACGCCGACGGCATCGCTAACATTGGCATAGCCATCTATTTCTAGCAGCTTATCCAGCCCTTCGGCAATCTGGGCAGCCAGTGAAATGCCCTGATAGACCATAGCCGTGTATAACTGCACCGCGCTGGCACCGGCTTTGATCTTGTCAAAAGCGTTCTGGGCCGATCCGATCCCGCCGACCCCGATCAGGGGCAATTTACCACCGGTCAGCTTTGAAAGCTGCGCGAGGATGCGGGTTGAAGGATCAAACAAAGGAGCACCGGACAACCCGCCGATCTGAGATTTATGCGGGCTCTTCAGACTGGTCCGGGACAAGGTGGTGTTGGTGGCAACAATGGCGTCGATCCCGGCGTTCACAGCTACTTCGGCGATGTCGGCCAGTTCGCGGTTGTTCAGATCGGGGGCGATTTTCAGGAAAATAGGGATTGCCCTGGGCAGATCATTGCGTATTTCGATCACGCCCCCCAGCAACGCGCCTAGTGCGTCTTTGCCCTGCAAATCGCGCAGACTGGCGGTGTTGGGGGATGAGACATTGACTGTCGCAAAATCAATGTACGGGCCGCAAGTGTCCAAAACTTCTGCGAAATCTGCTTCGCGGTCGTCACTGTCCTTGTTCGCCCCGAGATTCAGACCGATTGGGACGATGTCAGGATGGTGCATCAGCCTGTCGGCAATTTGGTCCATGCCGTCATTGTTAAAGCCAAAGCGGTTAATCGCGGCGCGGTCTTCGGTCAGGCGAAACAGGCGGGGTTTATCATTGCCGGATTGGGGGCGAGGGGTGGCTGCGCCGACCTCGATAAAGCCAAAACCAGCGCGTGACAGGGGGGTAATGGCCGTGGCGTTTTTGTCGAAGCCTGCTGCCAGGCCAATCGGGTTGGATAGCGTAAGCCCGGCAATTTCGGTTGTCAGGCGAGGTGTTGTGACCGGGCCGGGGAGCGGGGCGAGGCCAGAGCGCAGGGCGCGAAGTGCCAGCGAATGTGCGGTTTCCGGGTTGAACCGGCGTAAAAGAGCAAGACCTGATTTTTCAACAAAGCTCATGTAACGCCTTCGGGAAACACATGACCTTTGGGGCCTAGCGGCAAATCAGCTTGCCACATCACGTCTTCCATTCGGAGCGCGCGGTAGAGATGTGGAAACAGCGCACCACCGCGTGAGGGTTCCCATTTCAGGTATTTGCCGAAATCCTCGGAATCCAGCACCAGCAGTTTCAATCCTTCTACCCCGGCGAAATGTTTCTCACAGGTTTCCACGACCTGATCCCCTGTAGAAAAGTGGATATAGCCATCCGACAGATCAATTGGTGCGCCGCGGGTTTTACCAGCGGCGTTAAGTTCCGCCCATTCGGGGCCTCGGAAAATCTTATATATCAACATGAACTTGGTGATGCCTGCGCGCGCAGGTGTGGTCAATGGCAAGTGTCTGCAATTAGCAGCCCGTAAACCGGTACAGGGCTTTGACTCTCATTCAAAAAACCCGCAAACATGGGCGATCAACAGCCAGAGGGGACTATTCTATGAACCGCATAACAATGAAATTTGCAGCAGTGCTTATAGGCACCGGCTTGCTTGCCGCACCCGCCAATGCGCAGGATCCCGAGAATATTAAACTGACTATTCTGGGTATCGGCGATGTTTACAATTTTTCTGACGACCGGGGCAGGGGTGGATTTGCCCGCCTGAACGCCGTAGCGCGCGCAGAACGTGCCAACAACCCGAATATGCTTTACGTTTTTGATGGTGACATGCTTTCGCCCTCCGTACTGTCGGGCTTTGACAAGGGCCAAAACACCATCGATCTGACCAATCTGGTGCCGTTCGACATCGCGGTTCCGGGCAACCATGAATTTGACTTTGGGGTTGATAACTTCCTCGAAAAAATGGCTGCATCCAATTACCCTTGGGCTGCGATCAACATCACCAATGGCGATGGTTCACCTGTCGATGGTCTTGGTGGCGTGATGTTCAAGGAATATGGCAGCCTGAAAGTGGCGCTTATTCCAGTGGCGCAAGATACGACGCCTACTGTCACCAGCTCGGAAGATCTGATATTTGCTGGCACTGTGGACTCAGCGATTGCCGCTGCGGGTGCTGCTCGCGATGATGGTGCTGAATTTGTGATAGCCGTGGTACAGACCAATCAGGCTAATGATGCTCTGCTGATTTCCAGTGGCGCGTTTGATGTGATCATGTCGGGCGATGACCATTCCTATGCCACGTCCTATGACGGGCGCACGGCTTATGTTGAAACCTCGATTGACGGGCGTTTCCTGTCACCGGTTGACATCGACATCACCATTACTGTGCGTGATGATGGACGGCGCCGTGTTCGTTGGACCCCGAATTTCCGCTTTATTGATACGTTGAACGTAACGCCGGACCCTGAAAGCCAGGCCTTGGTTGACGCGTTTCAGGCTCAGTTGGATGAAAGTCTTGGTGTTGAAATCGGTGTAACAACCGGTGTGCTGGATTCGCGACGTAATGTTGTGCGCGGTGAAGAAAGTGCCATGGGCAACCTGATTGCCGACGCATTGCGCGATGCAACCGGCGCCGATCTGGCGATTGCCAATGGCGGTGGTATCCGGGCTGACAGGACATATGACGCTGGTACCATGCTGACACGCAAGGACATCATGACGGAGCTGCCGTTTGGTAACTCAACCGTGGTGACAGAGCTGACCGGTGCGCAGATTTTACTGGCCATCGAAAACGGTGTTAGTGCTGTGGAAGAAGGCGCGGGTCGTTTCCCACAGGTGTCGGGTATGTCTTACGTTTATGATCCCAGTGCCCCAGCCGGTTCGCGGGTTGCGAGCCTGATGGTTGGCGGCGCTGAAATTGATCAAAACGCGGTTTATAAGCTGGCAACCAACAATTACATCCTTGGTGGCGGTGATGGTTACAGCTCGCTTGGTGGTGGTAACGTGCTGGTTAATGCTGGTGACGGCAACCTGATGGCCAATGATGTGATTGATTACATTATCAAGTCGGGCGGTGTTTCGGCTGCTGTTGAAGGTCGTATCAAGAAGGTCGGCGAATAATCTGACTGGGACGGGCCGTCAAAATATTACCCAAGGCCGCCCCTTTCGGGGCGGCCTGTCGGGTTTTAGGTACCACTATGATTGGCTAGGGTTGTACGCATGTGTGGAAGACTGGCAGTTACAGTGCCGAGCGATGCTATGGCGCAGTTATTTGAGGCGTCACCGGCCAACAATCTGCCGCATGTGCCAAATTTCAATGTCTGTCCGACAGATCAGCTACATGTTGTGCGCGCCGGTGATGACACCCGCGCGTTGGTGGCGATGCGCTGGGGTTTAATACCGCGCTGGTACAAGGAACTGAACGACGGGCCGCTGCTGATCCACGCGCGCGCCGAAACAATCGCTGAAAAACCGGCGTTTCGCGATGCCTGTCGGGCGCGGCGATGTCTGATCCCTGCCAGTGGTTTTTATGAGTGGACCAAGGATGAAGAAGGTAAGCGCTATCCGTGGTATATCACCCGCGCGGATGGTGGGCCGATTGTACTGGCTGGTATCTGGCAGGAATGGATGCATGAAGGCGCGCGTATATTGTCCTGTGCTGTTGTGACCACCGGGGCGAATAATGCGATGTCAGCGATCCATCACCGGATGCCGGTTTTGGTGGCTGCGGACGATTTTGCGCTGTGGCTGGGCGAGAGCGGAAAGGGCGCGGCGGTGCTGATGAAAGCGGCGGACGAAGGCGAATTAAAGTTCCATCGCGTGGACCGGGCGGTGAACTCAAACCGGGCCAGCGGTCCTGAACTGATTGAGCCGTTCGACGAAGACTAAAACACCGTTTTGAATGCCTCATCCAGCTTGCTGACAATCTCATCTATATGCGCGTCATTCAGAATAAACGGCGGTGCCAACAGGATGTGGTCGCCGCGTTGCCCATCAATGGTTCCACCCATGGGGTAGCAAACCAGGCCGGCCTTGAACGTGGCCCGTTTCAGGGCTTTGTGGATGGCGCGATCGGGGGCAAAAGGGGCCTTAGTCTCGCGGTCCTCGACGAATTCAATGCCGCGAAACAACCCGCGTCCTCGGATGTCGCCGATATGGGGGTGCTGGCTAAAGGCAGATTCCAGCGCGATTTGCAGCTTTTTCCCCATCTCACGCACCCTTGGCATCATCTCCGGGTCGGTTAGTTTCGTGACCACCGCAAGTGCTGCGGCGCAGGCCACTGGATGTCCCAGATAGGTATGCCCGTGCTGAAAAAAACCGGAACCATTTTCAATCGCACCATAAATTTCCGCCGAACACAGCATCGCACCAATTGGCTGATACCCGGCGCCCAGCCCCTTGGCGATGGCGGTTATGTCCGGGGTAATGCCGTCCTGCTCGCAGGCGAAAAGTGTGCCGGTACGGCCCATGCCACACATGACCTCATCCAGTATCAGCAACACGCCGTATTGGTCGCAAATCTCGCCTATGCGTTGAAAATAGCCCGGCGCTGGGGGCACTGCCCCCAGAGTTGCCCCGACCACCGGTTCAGCCACAAACGCCATGACGTTGTCCGGTCCAAGGCGCAGGATTTCGGTTTCCAGTTCATTCGCAACCCGCAACCCGTAAGCGCGCGCGTCTTCATCCGGTAACCGGTCGCGGTATTCATAACTTGGTGCGATATGCGATGTTTTGACCATCAACGGCGAAAACGGTTCACGCCGCCACATATTGCCGCCGGTCGCCAGTGCACCAAGGGTATTGCCGTGGTAACTTTGGCGACGCGCAATCACCCGGTGGCGGGTAGGCTGGCCAATTTCCAGGAAATACTGCCGCGCCAGTTTCAGCGCTGACTCCATCGCCTCGGAGCCGCCGGACACCAGATAGACCCGGTCAATGTCACCCGGCGCGTGTTTGATCAGCAGGTCGGCCAAAGCCTCGGCCGGTTCGGAAGTAAAAAATCCGGTATGGGCGAAGGCCAGCACATCCAGCTGCGCCTTGGTGGCCGCAATTATATCCTGATCACCATGTCCAAGACAGGATACCGCGGCCCCGCCGGAGCCGTCGAAATACTGCTTACCGTTTGTATCATACAGGTAAACACCTTCACCGCGCATCGCGGTAGGGGGCTGGACTTTGGTGTGTCTTGGAAAAACGTGTGACATCGGGTGTTCCCTAATCCGTTTCGACTGGTAGCGGGCGCTGCTCGGCGATGGTTTCCATAGCGAAATTTGAGGTTACAGAATCCAGTTCTACCCCCTCAATAAGTCGGCGATACACAGCGTCATAGCTTTTCATATCCTGTGTCACCACCTTCAAAAGATAATCGTAATCCCCACCGATCCGAAAGAAATCAATGACCTCGGGGATGCCACATACATGACTGCGAAACATTTCAAGCCACTCACCTGAATGGTTGCGGGTTTTCACCATCACGAACACCACCAGACCAAGCCCCAGCTTTTCCCGGTCCAGCCGAACGGTTTGCCCAAGAATGATACCGTCACGTTTTAACCCTTGCAGCCGGTTCCAGCAGGCGTTTGGTGAAAGATTTATCTGTTCTGCCAGCTCGCGCTGCGAAATCGCGCCGTCGCGCTGGAGAATTTGCAAAATTCGACGATTGAACTGATCGATGATACCTACCATTAGTCGAAAATATACCCCGGAAAACTACAATATAGATGTGAAATTTGGGGAAAAATTCCCATATGTCAATGTATAATATCGACAACCCAAGGAATCCATCTGTCAAAGGAGCAATCCCATGCCGTTGAATGCTTTTCGCAAATCCCTAGAAAGTGAAGATGTTGTTGCTGACCTGCGGGCAGGTTTGATTGGCGAAGGCGTGCGGTTCGAAACTGCCTTCGGCCCCCAGACTTTGACCTACGCCGATTACACAGCATCCGGGCGGGCGCTGAAGCAGGTGGAAGATTTTGTCACCAACAATGTCCTGCCGTTCTACGCAAACAGCCACACTGAATCCTCATTCGTTGGGGCCTACACTTCACGGCTTCGCGAAAATGCGCGCGCTGTTATTGCTACGGAACTAAATACCGGACCGGATTGTGCGGTGATATTTTCAGGCTCTGGCGCGACATCTGCGGTTAACCGGTTGGTGGCGCTTAGTGGTATCGCCGAGATTGCGAAAACCGGGCGACCAACTGTGTTTATTGGTCCATACGAGCACCATTCAAACATCCTGCCGTGGCGTGAAAGCGGTGCGGAAGTTGTCGAAATTGATGAAGCACCAGAAGGTGGCCCGGATCTGATAATGCTGGAAGCCGAACTAAAGGCCCGCGCCGACAGCCCGCTGTTGATCGGGTCGTTTTCGGCTGCGTCCAATGTTTCAGGCATTCTTACTGATGCAGATGCAGTCACTGCGTTGCTGAAAAAATATGGCGCGTTGGCGTTCTGGGATTACGCGGGCGGCGCACCCTATACCCCGATCGACATGAACCCCGGCGCGGGCTTGGAAAAAGACGCGATATTCCTGTCGCCACATAAGTTCCCTGGCGGCCCCGGCGCGTCTGGCCTGTTGATCGTGCGCAAATCCGCGATCCGTTCCACGCTCCCGACTTGGCCCGGTGGCGGCTCGGTTTCCTATGTCTCGCCTTGGGGCCATAGTTATCTGGATAGTGTGACCGAGCGCGAAGAGGCCGGCACCCCGAACCTGATCGGCGATATCCGCGCGGCGCTGGTGTTTATCGTCAAAGCTGCCATCGGGCAGGAATTCATCACCAAACGCGAACATGAAGTCGGCGAACGCGCGCTTGCGGTATGGCGTAAAAATCCAAACCTGCAATTGCTTGGCACCGATAAACCCAACCGTTTGCCGATCTTCTCTTTCGCCATTCGTGACGGGCAGGGCGGCCATATCCACCACCAATTATTCACCAGAATGCTGTCCGATACGACCGGCGTTCAGGCCCGCGGAGGCTGCGTCTGTGCTGGTCCCTATGGCCACCGCTTACTAAATGTAGAGCGAGAGTTATCCGAGAAAATCCGCGACTCGGTGTTGGCCGGACAGGAAGTAGATAAACCCGGCTGGGTGCGGTTGAACTTCAGTTATTTGATGGATGACGCAACTGTTGAGCGGATAATTGAAAGTGTGGACCAACTGGCGGGTGAGGCGAGTAATTTGGTATGCAACTACCAGTGTAATGCAGCTACAGCGCATTTCAGTGCGCAGAAAGTGGCGTGATGCAGTCGTTCGCCTGTATTCCCAAATCCCCGGCTTGACCTCGAAACCACCGCCCGTTAGTCAGGCGACGCTGCGGCGGGTATGGTGAAATGGTATCATACGAGTTTTCCAAACTTAAGGTGCGGGTTCGATTCCCGCTACCCGCTCCAGCCTGATTTTCTCCCGGGACACAACGTCTTCTTGAAGCCCGCGCACAGCAGAGCTATGAGAATGCGAAGCAAAGGGATAATTGATGGCTGCCACCGATATTCAGCGCGTGGAAGAACGCGAGAAATCTAAAAAAATTGGCGCTGTGATTGGCCTTTGGCCGTTCGTGTTACCTTATAAAGGCATCATGGCACTTGCGCTGGCCGCACTGGTCCTGACGGCTGCTATTTCACTGATCCTGCCTATAGCCGTGCGTCGGGTGGTCGACGGTTTCAACGCCTCAAACGGGGCCATTCTTGACAGTTATTTTGGCGCTGCTTTGGCGATTGCCGGGCTTTTGGCGGTTGGTACGGGGTTGCGGTATTATCTGGTGACCCGGTTGGGCGAACGTGTGGTTGCGGACATCCGCAAGGCGGTGTTCGAACGGATGATTGGCATGAGCCCGGCATTTTATGAGCGTATAATGACCGGCGAAGTCCTTAGCCGGATCACCACCGACACCACGTTGATCCTGTCTGTCATCAGTTCTTCGGTATCCATTGCGCTGCGTAACTTTCTGGTTTTCCTCGGCGGTATGGTGTTGATGCTGTTCACCTCGGCGAAACTTTCCATGCTGGTTCTGCTGATCGTTCCGGCTGTTATCGTGCCGATCATCGTGCTGGGGCGTCGCCTGCGGGTGCTTAGCCGTGAAAATCAGGATTGGATTGCCGCCTCTAGCGGCAGCGCGTCCGAGGCTTTGTTATCAGTCCAGACCGTGCAGGCATTTTCCCATGAATCTGCCACCAGCAAAGATTTTTCCGACGTCACCGAGCGCAGCTTTGATGCCGCCCGTAAACGCATCGGCACCCGCGCGTTGATGACAGTGATTGTGATCGCGCTGATATTCAGCGGCGTTATTGGTGTGCTTTGGATAGGCGCGCGCGACGTGCGCGAAGGCGCGATGAGCGTCGGCGAACTGGTGCAGTTCCTGATTTATGCGATCATGGTGGCTGGTTCAGTTGCGGCCCTGTCGGAAATCTGGGGTGAACTGCAACGCGCCGCAGGCGCGACCGAGCGGTTGGTTGAGCTGCTGAATTCAAAAGACAGCGTTGACGATCCGGTGAATGCCCAATCCGTTCAGCGCCCCGCACCGGGTGAGATCATATTTGATAACGTCACTTTCCACTATCCGGCACGCCCCAACGTGGCCGCCTTAGAAAATGTCAGCCTGACCGTGAAACCAGGGGAAACCGTGGCGCTGGTTGGGCCGTCTGGCGCGGGAAAATCAACGATCATTCAGTTATTACTTCGGTTCTATGACCCCGAATCCGGCCAGATCAGTATCGATGGCATAGCCCTGCCAGATATGGATCGAACCGACTTCAGGCGTGAAATTGCGCTGGTGCCACAGGATCCGGTAATATTCGCGGCTTCGGCCCGCGACAACATCCGCTTTGGCCGCCCGGATGCAACAGATACTGAAATCGAAGAGGCCGCTCAAACCGCTGCTGCACACGAATTCCTCTCTGCTTTGCCCGACGGCTATGACACCTATGTAGGAGAGCGTGGTGTGATGCTGTCAGGCGGGCAAAAGCAACGCATCGCCATTGCCCGTGCGGTGTTGCGAGACGCTCCAATTCTGTTGCTAGACGAAGCCACATCTGCGCTGGACGCTGAAAACGAACTGGCCGTACAAAAGGCAGTCGAGGCCATGTCTGCTGATCGCACTACTCTGATCGTTGCACATCGCCTGGCCACTGTGAAAAAGGCGGATCGTATTGTGGTGTTCGATGAAGGCCGCATTATCGCCGAGGGCGACCACGAAACCCTGGTGAAGCAAGGAGGTCTTTACGCACGTCTGGCTAATTTGCAGTTCACAGCGGGGAATATTGTCACTTAAATCCCCTTGCCCAAACTGCTGCAACGCGAAAAGAAACCTTCCATCAATGAAGCATCGAGGAGAAAACAATGGGACTTTGGAATTTTGTAAAAAATGCCGGCAAAAAACTGGTAGGTAGTGCCGAGGCCGCACCGGCGCCCGAAGCGCTAATAGAAGAGATCGAAGGTCATGGGCTTGATACCACTGGGTTGGATATTTCCGTTGAGGGAGACACAGTAAAAGTTGCAGGCAACGCTGTTAGTCAAGAGATGAAGGAAAAAATCATCATGGCAGTGGGCAATGTTGAGGGTGTCGCAGCCGTAGATGACAATGCCGGAGGAGCTGATCCCGTATTCCATACAGTTGAAAAGGGTGAAAGCCTTTGGAAAATTGCCAAGGCGACTTTGGGTGACGGCAACCGTTACAATGAGATATTTGAAGCCAATCGGCCAATGCTAAGTGATCCGGACAAAATCTATCCCGGCCAGACACTGCGTATTCCTCAGGATGCGTCTGCTTAGCTATAAGATATGGTATGATCCGGCAGAGTTCTTCGTGCCGGACCATGCCGCGCCAGCCTATAACATTGATGAACACCTGGCGGTTATTTGACCGAAACGTTTATGTCGGGAATTCGTGGGGCTTGCGAAAGCACTCATTAGCCCGCATTCTGCCTCCGGAATGATAGAAAAATCCGAAAACGGGTTCAGGGGAGGATTACGTGATGTCAAAATGGGGAAATGTAGCGGACCGGGATGCGATCGAAAATGAAATGCCTTGGGAAGATCGCAATCTTGCCACGACGCTCTATCAGTTTCTTTCCGACACCGCCGACAAACATGGCGACAGAAACGGTATAACATTCCAACTTTTGTCAGACCCTGGCGCCAAGGCGGAAACGCTGACATGGCGAGGATTTCACGAAAAAGTAACGCAAGCCGCTAATTTGTTTCGCAGCCTTGGAATTGGCGAAACCGACACCGTTGCGTTTGTCCTTCCGAATTGTAATGAAACCGCAATTACTTTGATCGGTGGTGCCGTTGCCGGGATTGTCAACCCGGTTAACCCGCTGCTGGAGGCGGAGCAAATTGGCTCTATCCTGCGTGAAACAGGGGCCAAGGTCGTCGTTACGTTGAAGCCATTCCCCAAGACTGACGTCGCACAGAAAGTTGCGCAAGCTGTGGCTATGGCTCCCGATGTCCAGACTGTTCTGGAAGTCGACTTGCTGCGCTATCTAACGCCGCCTAAATCCTGGATAGTGCCACTTGTACGCCCCAAAAACCCTTTCACGCATAATGCGAAAGTTCTCGGGTTCAATGCCGAATTGAACAAACAATCCAAGACGCTGGATTTCCCCGACAGCGCGGGTGATCGCGTGGCCGCCTATTTCCATACCGGCGGGACTACCGGGATGCCTAAGGTCGCACAGCACAAATATTCCGGCCTGATTTACAACGGCTGGCTCGGGCATAAGATCCTGTTCAATGAAACCGACAACATCATCTGCCCACTGCCTCTGTTCCACGTATTTGCGAGCCATGTAATCCTGATGGCGATGATCGCCTCTGGGGCGCATGTGGTGTTCCCAACCCCGGCCGGGTACCGCGGCGAAGGGGTGTTTGATAATTTCTGGAAGTTGATTGAGCGCTGGAATGTGTCGTTCATGATCACCGTGCCTACGGCTATTTCCGCGTTGATGCAGCGCCCGGTCGATGCTGACATATCCAGCCTTAAACTGGCGTTTTCTGGCTCATCCCCGCTGCCAGTTGAGCTGTTCAAGCGCTTTGAAAAATCCTGTGGTGTGACGATCATCGAAGGTTACGGACTAACCGAGGCGACTTGCCTTGTGTCGATAAACCCCATTGAAGGTGAGCAGAAAATTGGCTCTGTTGGCATACCTTTCCCCTATTGCAATGTGCGAATTCTGAACTGTGCCGCCGATGGAAAAGTAATAGACGAATGCGCCCCAGATTCGGTTGGCGAAATTTGTGTTTCGAACCCCGGTGTCTTTTCAGGAAAAACCTATACGGAAGCCTCAAAGAATGAAGGGCTGTTCGCTGATACAGATTTCCTGCGTACCGGCGATTTAGGCCGTATTGATCCGGATGGGTTCCTGTGGATCACGGGACGGGCAAAAGACCTGATAATTCGCGGTGGTCACAATATCGACCCGGCGGAAATAGAAGAGGCTTTGTCGGGACATGAGGCTGTTGCCCTTGTAGGAGCAATCGGCCAACCCGACAGTTTCGCAGGTGAGTTGCCGTGCGCCTATGTAGAGCTTGTTGCAGGCGCCGAAGTGAGCACCGAAGAATTAACAGCCTTCGCTGTCAAAAATATCCATGAGCGTGCCGCCCATCCGAAGTATCTGGAGATTGTACCAGAGTTGCCAAAAACAGCCGTCGGCAAAATACTGAAGAATGAACTACGCAAGCTGGCAATTACCCGGATTTACGACGCAGCATTAAAAGAGGCTGGACTTGAGGTGAAAGTTACAGAAGTTGTCGAGGATAAGAAGCGTGGACTGGTTGCACGGCTTGGCAAATCTGGCGATGTGGATGAAGAACAGCTCGGCCATGTTCTGGGCGAATTCACCCGGCCATGGGAATGGGCTGAATAGACACTACGCGAAACCTGACGTTTTTTCGCAGTACATTATTCACCCTTGGATTGTAAAAAATTCCGGTCTTTTCGAAATGAAATTATGCTAACTTATTCATATTTATTACGGTAATCTGACGTTTTTCTTTGGGTAAGCGGGAATTTTCCTAACTGCTGCCACAAACAACTGGTGGGTTAGTTGTGCAACGAAGGGAAAAGAGCATGGTGATATTATTTGTCGTGGTAGGGGTTCTATTTGGCGCAGCTGCAGCGGGTTTTGCACTATGGCTCGGTGGCTCCATTTTATTGGCGGTGCTGTGTTATTCAGTGTTCGGAACGCTTGGCGCGCTAGGCGTGGTTTTTGCGATATACAATTTCAGCGAAACACACAAAGAAGATCACCAGTGGCAAGAAACTCGAAAACCCAACGGCCCAATCTCTGCCTGACTACCGCTTGGCTGTTCTGACAGGAAATCCTGTCTACTACATAGAACAATATTCTGGTGTCTGGCTGATTGCCATTTTTTCAACCCATACTAATTAGATATTGAGGCTGAATTAGCGGACTACTTTCAATTGATCAAAGGTAAGATATTGGAAAAATTGATTTAAATGGTGCCCGGGGGCGGATTTGAACCACCGACACGAGGATTTTCAGTCCACTGCTCTACCCCTGAGCTACCCGGGCACGGATGAACGGAATTGGTCGTTCGGGTGGCGGTCGTTCTAGACTTGGGTTTCGCCCCTGTCCAGTGGAAAACATGGATTTCAGTGCGGTTTATCAACCTTTTGCAACAATGCTTTAGCCAGTTCATCATCGTCATCTTCATCTTGCGTTGGAACTGCGTAGGCGCCCGTCAGCCATTTTCCCAAATCAACGTCTGCACAACGTCTGGAACAGAAAGGGCGATATTGTTTTATAGTCTCTTTTTCGCAGATTGGGCAGGTCATTTCAGGCTCTTGGCAATAGGCAGGCGTTCACGTTTGCGTTGTAGTTCAAAATGCCCAAGGGGTGACCAGCCGGCAAGAGCTGTTTCGACCGGGTCTTTGCGAAAGGCGGATTTCAGGACTTGTTCGACTTGGTGGCGGTCCTTTTTTGACAAAGGGGCAAAGTCGATAGTGATCTGCCCCCCCAACCCCCGACAGCGCAGCATGGCTGGCAGGTCGCGGGCCAGTGCGATGTTTGCTTTCAACCCGGCTGCAGGGGATGTGTCGGGCCCGGTGTTGACGTCAACGGCCACCAATGCGCGGGTTGGTTCGATAAAGGCATATGCTCCGGCGGGCAGTGCTATTTTGGGCGTGGTCAGGCCATCAATCATATCAAGTACACCATGATCTTCGAATGAACCGGGACCATCTGCCAGCTGATCCGGTACTCCCCATTCGCGCCATGCCAGCGTATGGGCATCGGGGCCATCAAAAAGCAGCTCGGGTTTGTCGCCGTCATGATCTGTCGTAACGGCCGTGCAAAGATCAAGCATCGCTTTGATGTCATTGGCTATTTCGTCGTCGTCGGCTTGATCGGAACATGAGCGGAGGATCAGTCCGACGCCTGTTATATCCGCCATCAACTCGTTTGCGATTTCACGTAAACGAACACGCTCTTCTTCGATCTTTATCGCTCGGGATACGTTAATTCCAGGCGCGTCGGGGGTTACGATCGCATAGCGGCTTTTGAACAGTACGCGGGTCGTGACCGGGACGGCTTTGCCCGGTTCACTGTATCCGGTTACCTGAACCAGAAGAGGTTGGCCCGGGCGTAAGTTCTTGGCATGGCGTAAGAAACCTGATCCATCCGGCAGGCGCAGCATCATGCCACCTTGGCCTTTTAGGGGGCGGTCACAGATGGCGCGGAAAATTGATCCGGGGGGTGGTGGGCAGACCTCTGGTCCGTCGATAAGGAAATCATCCAACCTGCCGTCAACGATCAGGGCCGCAGCGGCGCGGCCATTCAGCTGGTCCAGCGCAACGACGCGGCCTTTCACTGTTTTTCTCCGTAAACAGGGTAGCCCGCGGTTGTAAGCATAGCCGCGGCCTCTGCCACCGGCAAACCCATAACCGAAGTGTAAGATCCTTGAATCCATGGGATAAAAGCGCCAGCCAGCCCCTGGATACCATAGGCCCCGGCTTTGCCCTGCCAGTCATTGCTGGCCAGATAGGCATTCAGTTCGGCGTTGGAAAGGCGTTTCATTTTGACCACCGTTACAACGTCCCGCTGCCAGATCTGGTCACCAGATTTAACGGCTATCGCGGTGATCACGTTGTGCCGTCGCCCTGATAATTTCATTAGAAATTCAGCGGCTTGGCCTGCATCAACCGGCTTCCCGAGGATGCGTCGGCCAAGCGCAACGGTGGTGTCGGCGCACAGGATGATTTCACCCTTTTTAGCCGGAACCGCGCTAACCTTTTCCAGCGCTATGCGGGTGCAATAGGGCCGAGGCAGCTCGCCTTTCAGGGGCGTTTCGTCAATGTCGGGTAAGCGGACTTCATCCGGGATCACGCCAAGCCCCGCCAGCAATTCTGCACGGCGCGGGCTGCCGGAACCTAATATAAGACGCAAGCTAAGCGCCTTATTTGAAACGATAATTGATCCGTCCCTTGGACAGATCATAGGGGGTCATTTCGACTTGTACCTTGTCGCCTGCCAGAACCCGGATGCGGTTTTTACGCATCTTTCCTGCCGTATGTGCGATGATCTCATGGCCGTTTTCCAGCTCGACCCGAAACGTCGCGTTTGGCAGGAGTTCCTTAACGACACCGGGGAATTCGAGCATTTCTTCCTTGGCCATGTGGTCTCCGTTTTAGTTTTCACCCGCCAAAGTCGCGGGCGAGGGTTAGATGACCCCAATCCAGTTGTTTTTCAAGGGTTATTCGTCCTAATAGTCTTAAGCGCGTCGTTTTTAGTTATCTTGGCGGTTATCTGACCTGAGCGGTAAAACGCCTCGCTTAGTCCAGATTTACGCCCTAAACTTGTTTGGAATATCGCAGCAGGGCCGCGCCCATCAAAGTAACCATGGTGGAAAACACCTTTGCCAAATCCATTCGTTCCTTAAGAAAGAAGACGCCGATCAGCAGGGCAAATACGATGCTGGTTTCACGCAGAGCGGTGACCAGCGCTATCGGTGCCTGAGTAAACGACCACATGACCAGCGCGTAGGCGGTGAAAGACGCGCTGCCGCCGATCACAAAAGCCCGTTTGGCCCGTACGGGAATTTGTCTGAGTAGACCGGGGGATTTTATAGCGGTGAAGATTGCGAACAAAATGCCGTTGCCAACAGCCAACCAGCCGTAAAACCCCAGTGCCGTGCCTGACAGCCGCGCGCCCAGACCGTCAACCAGCGAATAGGCTGCGATCAGACAGCCGGTGAGGAACGCCATTTTGGCTGCCTGGGTATTACGCAGACCGTCGCCCTGGCGCACCAGACTCATGCTTAATATTCCCACACCGATGGTCAGAATTGCGAGCATTTCCAACGGTTGTAAATGCACCTCGAGAAAGACCACTGAAATACCCGCCACCAACAGCGGCGAGGTGCCGCGTGCTATAGGGTAGACCTGTGTCAGGTCGCCGATACGGTAAGAATTCAGCAGGAACAGCTGATAGGCGAAATGAATAGCGATGCCGGTGAACAGGTAGGGCCAGCTGGCGGGTGCCGGGAGCGGTACAAATGGCAGGATCAGCATGGCCAGCGGAACATGACCGATAACCACGGCAGCCATGTTCAGATGTTTGTCCGAACCACCCTTAACCAGTGCGTTCCACACCGCGTGCAGGATCGCGGCCACGATTACGGCGATGAAGACAATAGAGGACATGGATTGCAGCCTTTGTCAGTTTTCGCTGGTTTGTTCTTCCGGTTTGGGCGGGCCAAAGCGTTTGATCAGCTGTTGGCTGATCTGGTCTCGGGTCTGGCGGTAAGCTGCCAGTTTGGCGTCACGTTTATTGCCGATGCCAGTTGGGTCCATTATTGGCCAGTATTCGACTTCCAGATGGTAGAACCGGGTGAATTCCAGCGCCTGGCGTTGCGATGCGGGGGACAGGGCGACAATCAGATCAAACCCCGACATATCATCCCCCCATTGTTGCATTTCCTCAAAGGATCGCGAGCGGTGTCGAGAAAGCTCAATATCCAGCTCGTCACAAACCGCGACGGCAAACCCGTCAACTTCCAGGTCGTTTCGGACGCCGGCGGACTGCACATAGATGTCCTGACCATAGTATTTCTTCATCAGCCCTTCGGCCATCGGTGAGCGTACCGCGTTATGGTCGCAACAAAACAGCACCGATCCGGGAAGGCCTGCGTCCATGCTCAGCCCCCCCAATGCAGCACGCAGATCAGCGTGAACAGGCGCCGGGCGGTGTCTGTGTCGACCTCGGCTTTGCCCTCCAGTCGCTCCTGCAACACCCGAGCACCTTCGTTATGGATACCGCGACGGCCCATATCGATGGCTTCGATCTGGCTGGGCGGCAACTTTTTGACAGCGTCAAAGTAACTTTCGCAAATCTGGAAGTAGTCTTTGACTACCTGACGGAATGGGCCAAGGGAAAGGTGAAATTCACCTGCCTTCTTGTCGGTTTTCGTTGTAAGATCAAACACTAGGCGACGGTCACGAATAGCGAGGGTCAGTTTGTAGGGGCCTTTGGGCACCTTGCGGTCATCGCGCGTTGGCAGGGCAAAACTGTTGTCCTCCAACAAATCAAAAATCGCGACTTTGCGTTCCTGTTCTATTTCCGGGGTCGGGGCGGGCAGGTTACGGTCGTCTATTTCGACGTGGATCAGGCGCGACATTATTTTTTCCCGGCGTTCAGGCGATCAAGTCGGGCGCGTACCGATAAGCCGTGGGCTTGCAGGCTTTCGGACTTGGCCAGCGTTTCTGCGGCAGGTCCGATGGATTGCAGGGATTCCGGGCTCATTTTAGTGATGGTAGTGCGTTTCATGAAATCAAGCACCGACAACCCGCTGGAAAACCGGGCAGAACGCGCAGTGGGCAGCACATGGTTGGGACCGGCCACGTAGTCGCCGATGGCTTCGGGTGTGTAGCCACCCATGAAAATCGCCCCGGCGTGGCGGATGTTTTCGGCCAGCGGTTCGGGGAATTGTACGCAAAGTTCCAGATGTTCTGGTGCGATGCGATCAGTTAACGCGGCCGCTTCGCCCATGTCACGCACTGTGATCACCGCACCAAAATCGCGCCAACTGGCGCTTGCGATGTCGCGGCGTTCCAGCGTTTCCAGCCGGGCGTTTACTGCTTCTGCTACAGCCTGACCAAAAATCACGTCATTAGTTATCAAAATAGCCTGTGCATTTTCATCGTGTTCGGCCTGACTAAGCAGGTCCAGCGCCAGCCAGTCAGGATCATTGTGACGGTCAGCAATTACCAGAATTTCCGAAGGTCCAGCGATCATGTCGATGCCGACCTTTCCGAATACCCGACGCTTGGCAGCGGCGACATAGGCGTTGCCGGGGCCAGTGATTTTATCAACGGGCAGAACGGTTTGTGTGCCATAGGCCATTGCAGCAATCGCCTGCGCGCCGCCGATGCGGTAAATGGTTTCGACGCCGGAAAGCTGCGCTGCCAGCAGGACAAGTGGATTCACCACGCCGTCCGGAGTGGGCACACAGATTACCAGATTTTCAACACCTGCGACCTGCGCGGGGATGGCGTTCATCAGAACGGAACTGGGGTAAGACGCAAGTCCGCCGGGGACATACAGGCCAGCCGTCGTCACCGGGGTCCAGCGCCAACCCAGAGTGACGCCAGCTTCGTCCACCCAGCTTTCATCTGTCGGTTTTTGACGGGAGTGATAGGCACGGATACGGTGCGCGGCGAGCATCAATGCTTCGCGTTCCTCGGCGCTGACCTTTTCGC